>JAHFUP010000154.1 GCA_023265025.1 Acidimicrobiia bacterium
AGGGTCGCCGGCGGGACCGGTACGAAAACCACCGGCATGGCCGGGTCGAGGCCGATCGGGAAGGCGCCCGTCCCTGGAGGATGGCCGACGTAGACGCTCACCCGGTCGGGCCCGGGAATCTCGACCATCTCGCTCAGCGCCGGCAGGTCGCCGACCGTCGTCCCCTCCGACGCCATGGCCAGCACCGCCAGCCCGGCGACGGCGGGAGTCGGGGACGACTGCTCCTCGACCAGGCAGGCGAGGAGCTCGTCGGTGACGACCACACCCTGGGCCGGGCTGCCGTTCATCCGTTCGGCATCCCGGACCCAGCCCTCGATCGTCTCGGTCAGCGTCACCGACCTCAAGTCTGGCGCAGGGTGGACCTGAAGTAGCGGACGAGGGTGTCCGTGGCCCCCGTCACCTTGTGCTTCTTGCGGGCGTGCTCGGCGACCTTCTCGAGCACCTCTTCCTCCGTCGCACCGCGCCCCTTCCAATCGCAGGCGGAACCGGCGTGCCGGCAACCGAACTCGTAGGCCATTGCGTCCCTCTCTGTCGTTGGGCTTGTACCATACCAACTAGTCGGTATGGTTGACAACCGCTCGTTCGAGCCCTCGGACCGACGGCTATGGTCGGCAGCACTCGTGAGTGGTACTCGCCCGCCGTCCCACCGGATCGCGCTCATCGACGCCATGCGGCGCGTGGCGCTGTCGAAGGGTTTCCCGGCCACCACGGTGGAGGAGATCTGCGAGCTGGCCGGCGTGACGAAGGGCAGCTTCTACCATCACTTCCAAGGGAAGGACGATCTCGGCGTGGCCGCGCTCGAGGCCTACTTCGCCGACGTGGTGGCCGCCTTCGGGGACGGCGAGTGGTCGCATGTAGAAGATCCGGTGGCGCGGTTGCAGGCGTTCATGGCCCACGCCGCCGCCATCTGCACCGGACCGGTGATGATCTCCGGTTGTCTCATCGGCAGCTTCTCGCTCGACATGGCCGAGTCGTCCCCCGACCTGCGCGCCCGGCTGTCGACCATGTTCGCCGCGTTGCGGGACGTCGTCGCCGGCCTGGTGACGGACGCCGCCGAGTCCCGGGGACGCGTGCTCGATGCCGGGCTGTTCGGTGACCAGTTCCTCGCCGTGCTCGAAGGCTCCATCGTCCTGGCCAAGGCCCACGCCGATCCTGGGGTCCCCCGGCGGGGACTGCAGCTTCTGGCCCAACACCTCGACCTGCTCCTCGGGTGATCTATCACCTGGCGAGACGGGCACCATGGGACGCGGCGGTCGCCGATGGCACGCCATACCGCCGTTCGACCGTCGACCGATCCCTCGACGAGGAGGGCTTCATCCACTGCTCGTTCCGGGACCAGGTACAGGGAGTCGCCGACCGCTTCTACCGCGGTCTGACCGACGTCATCCTCCTGACCATTGACACCTCGAAGCTGGAGGCGGAGGTCCGGACCGAGAACGGGTACCCCCACATCTACGGCCCGCTACCGGTCGAGGCCGTTGTCCGCGTGCAACCGGTCGCGTGCGGTGACGATGGGCGCATCCGGGTCGGCGATCATCTCGACTGACACTCAGCGGGTCCAGACAGACCCCGAGGTGTACCGGCGGAGCCCGAGGGTGAAGCTCGCCGAGGCGGCGAAGGCGAAGACGCCGGCGACAGCGACGAGACACGCGGCCGAACCTGCGTCGAAGTCCTCGATCAGCCTCGCCGGCACCGACGACACGAACGCCGCCGGCACCGCGGTGTAGAGCAGCACCTTGGCCGCGCCGGCGAAGATGTCGATCGGGTAGGCCCCGAGGACGATCATGGCGTGGAAGCCCAGCTCGCCGGCCTCGTTCCGACCGGCGAAGAACGCAAGCGAGCCCGCCAGCACGAGGAAGGCCGTCAACAGGACCGACGCTGCCGCGACCGCGAACACGAAGACGGCGGCACGTGCGGGTGTCGGCGAGCCGGCGGAGAGGAAGAGCACCACACCGAAGACCAGGTCGCCCACGTTCGTCGCCTCCACCCGCCGGAGGAGCACGTGGGCCAGCGGCGGCACCGGCAGGGCGAGGACGGCGTCGAGCTGGCCGTCGACGGCCATTGTGCCGATGCGGCGGGCATTGGCCAGCACCCCGAGGGCGATGCCGCCGGCCGCGGTGAGCACGGAGAGGAGCAGCAGGATGTTCCTCCCGTCCCAGCCCCGGACGGACCCCACCCGGCGGAAGAACAGGACCCAGAAGAACACCCACACGATGTCGTTCAGCACCATGACCGATATCTGGGAGACGAACGACGCCCGGTTCGACCTGACCTCGGCCAGGGCGTTCCGGAACGTGGCCGCCAATCCCCTCATCCGCCGACCACCTGGAGCCGGCGCTCGCCGGCGCGGAACGCGGCACCCGCCAGTCCCACCAGCACGACGAGCCAGCCCACCTGCTGCACCAGGAGCACCGGTTCGAGATGGCCGGACGCGAGCCTGGCCGGCGCATACGACATGGCCCGGAACGGCAGGAGCGATGCCGTCCGCTCCAGCCAACCGGGAAGCGCCTCGAGGGGGATCAGCATGCCGCCGAGGATGAAGATCAGCTTCTGGTAGAGGAACCAGGCGGAGCCGGCGTCGCGGAGCCAGAACGCCGTCGCCGCGAAGGCGTGCTGGGCGACGATGTTGCAGGCCACGGCTAGGACCAGGCTCGGGGCGGCCAGGGCCAGCGTGGCCGGCCGGGGCGGGGCGCCGGCGGTCACCAGGGCCAGCACGCCGCCGACCACCGCACACGCGACCAGGCGAGGGAGGCAGCGCCCGAGCTCCGAGAACACCCTGACCCCGAGGACCGATGCCGGCCGCAGGAGCTCGACGGCCACCGCACCGGAGCCGATGTCGCGGCCGGTGTCCGCGATCAACCGGTTGTTGAGGGCGATGACGGTCGCCTCGGTCGTCACGACGTACCACGTGATGGCGGCCGCCCCGTAGCCGGCGACGTTCCCGCCGTTGGCCCCGACGGCCACCCGCCACAGGCTGGCCAGCACGACCACCACGAGGACGTAGAACACGAGGGTGACACCCATGCCGCCCCGTTCGGCGACGACCCGCAAGGCCGCGGTGCGGGCGGTCACGCCGGGCCAACGCCGCCTCGTCATACCGCGGACCGCCCGTAGATCGAGGCGATGACCTGCTCGAGGGGCGGGTCGACCACCGAGATGTCGGCCACGGGAAGCCCGTCGAGGAGGTCGTCGAGGACGTGCCTGATCGACGTGGTGACCGTGTCGACGACGAGCTTCATGGTCGTCTCGGTGTGCTCCAGCACCGTCACGCCCGCCAGCGCCGGCGCCGGCGCCGGCCGGCTGAGCCCGACCTCGACCAGCTTGGTCGACAGCAGGGCGCGGCGCATGGCGACGACCTCGTTGTCGTAGATCAGCGAGCCGTGGTTGATCACCATGGCCCGCAGCGCGACGTGCTCGATGTCGGCCACGTCGTGGGAGGTCAGGAAGATGGTGGTCCCCTGCTCGGTGTTGAGCCGCACGAGCAGCTCGCGGAAGCGCTGCTTGGCCAGCAGGTCGAGGCCGATCGTCGGCTCGTCGAGGAACAGCACCTCCGGGTCATGCAGCATGCAGGCCGCCAGCTCGCACCGCATGCGCTGGCCGAGCGACAGGCTGCGCACCGGCATGTCGAACAGGTCGCCGGCCTCCAAGAGGTCGCCCAGTTCGCCGATGCGCGCCTCCTCCCGCCGGCGGTCCAGCCCGTAGATCGCGGCCAGCATCCGGTAGGACTGACGGGGCGTCAGCTCGAACCACAGAAGCGAGCGCTGGCCGAAGAGGGTCCCGATCCGCGCCGCCAGCCGGCGCCGGTCGAGCCAGGGCACGACCCCGAGCACCGAGGCCTCGCCTTGAGTCGGATGGAGTATCCCGGTGAGGATCTTGATCGAGGTCGACTTCCCTGCGCCGTTGGGGCCGATGTAGGCGACCCGCTCGCCCCGCTCGACCGAGAACGACAGGTTGTCGACCGCGTCGACCCGCCGGCGGTGGCGCCGGCGCCCGGTCTCGAAGACCTTCGACAGGTCCTGAACCTCGATGGCCACCACGCAAGCGTGCCCGAACAACGGGCCGCCCGTACTCGACTTTCTACGTCGCCTCGCCGCGGGCGAAGGCGTGCGACGCTCGGACCAACCCCTCGACGACCTCACGCTCCGCGTCGTCACGGGGCGCGTAGACCATGACCGCGTTCGGCGGGATCAGGCCTCGACGGGCGACAGGGTGCTGCTCCGCCCACCCGGCCTCGATGGCCTCCTCGGCCAGCACCGGGGGGAGCATCATGTGGAGACTCTGGTCGGCGCCCGGATGAAGGTGGGCGAACTCCGTCCCGACCATGAACGCGTCGGGCGGGCCGCCGGCGCCGGCCTCGGTCAACCACAGCGCACGAGCGCCGGGGACCGAGATCGCGCTGGGCCGCTCTTCCACGCCGGCCAGGCCGAACACCGCCGCCGCGAGCAGCTCACGCTGCTCGCCGGAATCCGGCTGCTGGTCGAGCTGGGTGTGGGGGTTGGAGGGTGTGGTCGCGGGACGAGGACCAGCTCGTCGGGGCAGGGGCATACCCCGATGATGGTCCACCGCGCCCGCAAGAGGCAGGGTCGCCTACCCTTCGGTCACAGCCGGCGCGTGCGGAGGTGTCAGCCCAATGGACGTCAGCCCCGAACTGCGACACACCAAGGAAGAGGTCGAAGCAGACCTGCTGGCCCGGCCCGGGGTGACCGGCGTCGACATCGGGTACAAGGAGGTCGGCGGCCACCCGACCGATGTCGTCGCGATTCGCGTCTTGGTGGAGAAGAAACGCGACGTGGCGCCCGACGAGGAAGTCCCGCCAGAGGTCGGTGGCTGGCCGACCGACGTCATCGAGCGCCGGTTCCAGCTCCACGTTCTCATCGCCGAGGAGGCCGACGTCGTCCTCCGGGCCGACACGGGAACCTACGACCCCCTCGTCGGCGGGGTCAGCATTGGTCCGTGCCGGTCGTCCGGCGGCCGGGTCCTCGCCGGGACCCTTGGGTGCATCGTGGTCGACACCGCGACCGGTCGGCCGATGTTGCTGAGCAACTTTCACGTCCTGGCCGTCGACAGCGAGGCGAGTACCGGTGACGACGTGGCGCAGCCCAGCCGGCTCGACGGCGGCGCGTGCGCAACGTCGGCCGTCGGGACACTCGCCCGCTGGTCCCTCGGCGGCTCGGTCGATGGCGCCGTGGCATGGGCGACCCATCGAGGTGTGGCCTGCCAGGTGCCCGGCGTGGGTGCACTCGCCGGCACGGCACCGGCCGCGGTGGGTGCCGCAGTGCGCAAGCGAGGTCGCACAACGGGGCTCACCTTCGGCACCGTCGACACGGTGGACCTCACCCTCACCCTCGACTACGGGGGTGGCATCGGGAACCGCACGCTGAGTCGCCAGGTCGGCGTGAAGCCGGACACCTCCCGCTCGGCGTCGTTCGGCGGGCCCGGCGACTCCGGGTCTGTCCTGGTTGACGGGGCCAACCGGGTCGTCGGGCTCTACTTCGCCGGTTTCGAGGGCGCCGGTTACGGCGTCGCCAACCCGATTGGGCCCGTGCTCTCCGCCTTGGGCGTCGGCCTGTGCCGGGCAACGACGACGCCGTTCTACCGCTACTGGAACCGCGCAATTGGCGACCACTTCTACACCACAAGCTGGGCAGAGCTGAACGGCGGACGGGGCGGCTTCGTTTTCGACGGCGTCCAGTGCCTCATCCACCCTGCGCCGGCCGCCGGCACCCTGGCCCTCCACCGCTATTGGAACCCCGGCGTGACCGACCACTTCTACACCACTGACTTCAACGAGCTGGGAACTGGGAAGTTCGGGTGGATTC
>JAHFUP010000011.1 GCA_023265025.1 Acidimicrobiia bacterium
AGAACAATGCGTTTTCTTGCCATACAGAAAAATTCGCGGCCGCCCCACGAATCTCCTGCAAGGAATTACAAGTTTCCCATTTTGCCCGAACCGCCGCTATGTGCGGAACCCGGGACTAGCGGCCGAGCTCGGGCTGGACCCGCGCCCGGATGCCGGTGAACAGGTCGTCCTCGGGGAAGATCGGCGGGCTCTCGACGAGGGAGCGGGCCAGGATGTAGTCGTCCCACGGGTAGACCGAGGTGACCTCCGGCGGCAGGCCGAACCAGAACGGCGAGTTCGGGTCGATCTGGGTGGCGTGGGCCAGGAGGGCTTCCTTGCGGATGTCGTCGCCGGCGGTGACGTCGACCTGGGTGGTGATCCGGTCGTCGAGCCCCGGACGCTCGAACCACTTGGGGTCGAACGGCGACTCCATGCCGAGCTCCAGGAACTTCTCGTGGATGGCCACCATGCGGCCCCGGGCCCAGGCGCTGTAGTACAGCTTCAACGGCTGCCAGGGCGGGCCGGCGTCGGGGCAGGCCTCAGGGTCGCCGGCGGCGTCGAAGGCCAGGACGCTGATGTCGTGGACCCGCAGATGGTCGGGGTGCGGGTAGCCCTGCTGGTCGTCGGGATAGGTGACGATCACCTGGGGCCGCTCCCTGCGGATGACGGCCACCAACCGGCCCACCGCTTCCTCCTCGGGCGCGCGGGCGAAGCAGTCCGGATTGGCATTCGACTCCGCGCCCGCCATGCCCGAGTCGCGGTAGCCCAACATCACGGTCTCGTGGAAGCCGATGATCTCGGTGGCCCGGGCCAGCTCCTCCATCCGGATGGCGTGGAGGTTCTCGCGGACCTCGGGCCGGTCCATGGCCGGGTTGAGGATGTCGCCCTCCTCGCCACCCGTGCAGCAGACCAGCACGCAGCGGACGCCCTGGGCCGCGTAGTGGTGGATGGTTGCCGCGCCTTTGGAGGACTCGTCGTCCGGATGGGCATGCACGGACAACAGGCACAGCCGCTCGCTCATCTGACCCAAGCTACCCCTCGCTGCCGGTGTCCTCCGCCGAGTGGCCCCAGAATCCGGCCGGCGCCAGCAGGTAGTCGATGAGGGCCTGGAGCGTCGTCCCGTAGTTCGACCGGTACTCGTTCAGCAGCGCCCACGCCTCGTCGGGATCGCGGAGCGGAAGGCCCGTCGCCCCCACCCGCTGGTAGGCGATGTCGAACTGCCAGCGCTCCAGAGGAGCCTGGGCCTCGGGGGCCTGGGGCAACCGGCGCAGGATCTCCTTGAGCGCCCGCCGGCCCCGGCGGTACATGAAGTACGGCTCCCGCAGCTCGGCGCCCGGCACCACAGCGCACGTCAGCACGGCGGCGTCGAGCACCACGCCGAGGGCGGTGATCCAGGACTGGCCACGGTGCTGTGACCGGAACAGGGCCAGCATCGGGTACGACACGTGGCTCTCGAGGATGTCCGCCGTCCAGCCCTCCCACTCCCCGAAGAACTGGTAGAGCCGTTCGGTGTCGCCTCCGGGCGCCCAGATCCGGATGAGGGCGGTCGGCTCGATCCGCTGGCCGGTGGGGTCGTCGAGGGTCAGCAGCTGCGACTCCCGCCGCCCGTAGGACGCGTAGAGGACGGGCAGGTAGGAGATGGCCAGGGCCATGGTGGCGACGCCGGACCCGGCCTCGGCGAGGGCGGCGAACCGCAACGGTTGCGTGGTGGCCAGGATGTCGCCGAAGCCCAGCGTGAAGAGGCAGGTCCCCGAGTAGTACACGAGGCTGCCGAACCCGGTGTCGCCCTTCAACGACGCCTCGGTCGCCGAGTAGATCAGCGCCCACCCCATCAGCAGGCCGATCAGCCACATACCGAGAAGGGTCAGCAGGGTCAGCGGGGCGTATGCCGACAGGAACCCCTCGCGGTGCTTGCCCAGGTGGCGGCCGAGCCCCCGCCACAGGCGCCATGTGATCCAGTAGAAGTGGCGGGTCGGCCGCCAGCGGCTGGTCAGCCCCCGTGCCGCGACGAGCGTGCCGATGGCATCGGACAGGGTGGCGACCACCAGCCCCAGCCCGCAGACGAGCTGCAGCAGCTTGATCAGGAGAGGCCGGCGGTGGTGTCGGTCTCCGACTCGCCGGCGACCCGCTCGCTGCGCCACACCAGGACCAGCCCGAGGACGAGCGCCATCACCACGGCGGCGTTGACGCCGAGCTCCACCTGGGAGTGGCTGAACTCATTGGGGTTGTGCTCGGCCGCGCCCAACGACGCCTGGGCGCCCACGGTGAGGATGTGCCGTACCGCCGAGATGATGCCGATGATCAGGAAGGGCTTGAGCTGGAGGCCGGCGTCGTCGAAGTGGGCGACCACGGTGCGGAGGATCTCCATCACGATGATGACGAAGAGGATGCTGTTGATCACGTCGGTCACCAGCTCGGCGAACTCCGTGTGGCCCTCGAAGAGGTCCAGCACCGACTTGACCAAGACGACCACGGCCACGCTGACGAGCACGAGGGCGACGGCGTAATGCACCATGTCCTCGGCCACTTCCACGAGCCCGATCACCCGGCGGCCCTCGTGACGCAGGCCCTTGCGGGCCATCGAGTGCCGGGCCCGCCGACGCTCCACTTCCGCCGAGTCTCGTGTGCTGTGATGAATCATCCGACTCCTCGATTGCCCGGATCCATTCCTCCGGCGAAGGGTTAGTATCCCAACCCTGGCGAGGACGCGGAGTGGACGTCGCTACGCTGCGAGCGAAACACCACGAGAGGGGTTTGAATGAGCGATCACATTCCTGACCCTGCGCTGCCGGGGCTTCTACGCCGACGAGGGGTCAGGTGACCGCCAAGACCGGTCGATTCGCCATGATCGAGCAGTTCATGGCGGATGGCATCACCTACATGTTCGGGAACCCGGGCACCGTCGAGCAGGGCTTCCTCGACGCCCTGAGCGACTACCCCGACCTCGAGTACATCCTCGCCCTGCAGGAGGCTGTGGTCGTCGGCATCGCCGACGGCTACGCCCGCGGCACCCGCAAGCCCACCATCGTCCAGCTCCATAGCGGCGTCGGCCTCGGCAACGGGATCGGCATGATGTACCAGGCCAAGCGGGGCCACGCCCCGCTGGTGGTGATCGCCGGCGAGTCGGGCGTGCAGTACGACGCCATGGAGGCCCAGATGTGGGCCGACCTGGTCGACATGGCCGCGCCGGTCACCAAGTGGGCCACCCGGGTCGTCGATCCCGGCTCGCTGCTCCGGGTGCTGCGCCGGGCCATGAAGGAGGCGTGCACGCCGCCGATGGGCCCGGTGTTCGTCTCCCTGCCGATGGACGTGCTCGACGCGGTGAACACCGAGGAGATCGTCCCGACGTCGTTCCTCGACACCCGCACGATGCCGATGCCGACGGAGACCGACCGGGCGGCCAAGCACCTCGTCGGCGCGTCCCGGCCCATGATCATCGCCGGCGACGGCGTGGCGTTCTCCGGAGCCGAGGCCGAGCTCACCCGCCTCGCCGAGGTGTGGGGCGCCGAGGTGTGGGGGGCCGACTGGTCCGAGGTGAACATGAGCCACGCCCATCCCCAGTTCAAGGGGATGCTCGGGCACATGTTCGGCGACCACAGCAAGGGCATCGTGTCGCCGGCGGACGGCGTCCTGATCGTCGGCACCTACGTCTTCCCCGAGGTCTTCCCGGAGCTGGCGGGTATGTTCGGCCCCGGCGTGCCGGTAATCCACGTCGACCTCGACGCCCACGAGATCGCCAAGAACTTCCCGGTGACGATGGGCCTGGTAGCCGACCCCAGGCCGACGCTGGCGGCGCTGGCCGACGCCCTTGACGGGATGATGGACGACGGGCAGAAGGCGGCGGCGGCCGACCGGGCCCGGGCCATGGGCGAGTCGAAGGCGGCGGACACCGAGACGGCCAAGGCGCGCGACCGGTCGTTCCACGACGCCCTCCCGTTGCACGCGTCGATGTTCGCCGAGGAGCTGGCCCGCCAGTTGCCGGCGGGCTCGATCATCTTCGACGAGGCGCTCACCACGTCGCCCGAGCTGACCCGGTACCTCACGCCGACCGAGCCGGGCTCCTACTTCCTGACCCGGGGTGGATCCCTGGGCGTGGGCATCCCGGGCGCGGTGGGCCTCAAGATCGCCCACCCCGACAAGGTGGTCATCGGCTTCACCGGCGACGGCGGGAGCATGTACACGATCCAGGCCCTCTGGACGGCGGCCCGCCACCACGTGGCCGCCAAGTTCGTGGTCTGCAACAACCACAGCTACGAGCTCCTCAAGCTCAACATCGAGGAGTACTGGGAGGAGCGGGAGATCCCCGAGCACGGCTTCCCCGTCGGCTTCAGCCTCACCGACCCCGACATCCACTTCGCCGACCTGGCCAAGTCGCTCGGTGTGCCCGGCGTTCGGGTGGAGACCCCCGAGCAGATCGCACCCGCCATCACCCAGGCCCTGAGCCACGACGGCCCGTTCCTCATCGACCTGGTGATCGCCAACCAGGTCAAGGGGACCCGCACGATCGCCGGCGCCGACAAGGCCTGACCCGACGAGGGTCCAGCAGCGGCCCCGGCCGCAGTCCGACAGTCGAACACTTCGCAGACAAGGAGACTCGATGCCCGATCTCGCCCCTCTCACCGAGGACGAAGTCAAGCGGTTCATGGAGCGGTGGTACCTGGAATTGCTCGACACCCATGCGCCGGCCGAGGAGCTGGTCGCGTGCGTCGCCGACGACGCCGAGATGCGCTTCCCCGAGGCCACCGTGGTCGGCGTCGACGCCTTCCGCGACTGGTACGACCGCATTGTGAACACCTTCTTCGACGAGGTCCACGAGATCACCCGCAACGACGTCACCGTGGCCGCCGACGGGCAGTCGGCCGAGGTCAAGATCGACCTCAACTGGCAGGCCAAGGTGTGGATACCGCCGGCGGCCAAGAGCCAGTGGATCGGCTTCGACGCCGGCCAGACGCACGAGGTGCGGCGATCGCCCAAGACGGGCGAGCCCATGATCCAGGTGTACGGCGTGGACACGTTCGTGGCCATGCCCGGCTCGTCCAACCTGCCGGTGCTGACCCGGGAGATCATCGGCCAGTACTACGGGTTCGTGAACTCCGGCGACTGGGACGGCTGGCTGACGATCATGGACGACGACCTCGTGGTCGACGAGCAGATCGACGGCCATGTCGAGGGCAAGTCGAACCTCCTCGGCATCGGCGACCACTTCCGGAAGGTGTATTCGAAGTTCCTCATGCACCCCCAGCAGATCATCGTGCAGGGTGAGCACGCGGCAGTGATCTGGCAGAACGAATCGGCCAACGCCGCCGGCGTCCCAATCAGCGCCATCGGCGCCAACTACTTCGAGGTGAAGAACGGGAAGATCACCTACATGCGGACGATCCATGACACCGTCCCCTTCAAGCCCATGACCGACCAGAAGTTCGAAGACTGACATGGCCCAAATGGAAGGAACAGAGTACGACTTCATCGTGGTGGGCACCGGCGCCGGCGGCGCCGTCATGGCCAACCGGCTCACCGAGAACCCCGACGTCACCGTGCTGGCGCTGGAGGCCGGCGGCGCGGAGGTTCCCGAAATCGTCCACAACGCCCCCGACTGGTACAAGATCTGGGGCACCGAGTGGGACTGGAACTACAAGAGCACGCCCCAGGCTGCCTGCAACGACCGCCAGACCGACGAGCACCGGGGCAAGCTGCTCGGCGGCAGCAGCGACCTCTACATCATGATGCACATCCGGGGGCACCGGTCCGACTTCGACGGCTGGGCGGCCAACGGCTGTCCGGGCTGGACCTACGACGAATGCCTCCCCTGGTTCAAGAAGCAGGAGGACCAGGAGGACGACACCCACCCCGATGTCGGCAAGGGCGGTCCGCTCGCCGTCACCAACGCCGGCCTGCACGACCCCAACCCGGCGTCGGCCGCCTTCATCGAGGCGTGCGCCACGCTCGGCTACCCCCGCACCGACGACTTCAACGGCCCCCAGATGGAGGGGGTGGGCTGGCACCACATCAACGTGAAGGACGGCAAGCGGGTCGGCACCTACGCCGGCTACCTGGCGCCGGCGATGAGCCGCCCCAACCTGACCGTCAGCACCGACTCGTTCGCCTCCCGCCTCGTCCTCACCGACGGTCGGTGCACGGGTGTCGAGTACATCAGGAACGGTGAGACCGTCACCGACACCGCCCGTCGGGAGGTGATCGTGTGCGGCGGCGCTCTGGAGTCGCCCAAACTGCTGATGCTGTCCGGCATCGGTCCGGCCGGTCACCTGCGCGACGTCGGCGTCGAGGTCAAGGTGGACCTGCCCGGCGTGGGCGAGAACTTCCACAACCACGTGCTGGTGCCCATCATCCAGCTCGTCGCCGAGGAGCTGCCGGAGCCGAAGCAGAACGCCTCCGAGGTAGCGCTGTTCTACAAGTCGAACCCCGACAACGTGGGACCCGACATCCAGATCGCATTCGTGCACGTGGTGCCCGGGCTCCCCGGTGCCGTCGTCATCCTGCCCGGCGTCGTCCAGCCGAAGTCGCGGGGATGGATCCGCCTGGCCAGCGCCGACCCGGCCGATCTGCCCCTCGTCAATCCGAACTACCTCGGCGACCCCGCCGACCGCGACCGGCTGGCCGACGCGGTGGAGGTGGCCCGCAACATCTTCGCCACCGCGCCGATGTCGAACTTCGTCAAGCAGGAAATCGTCCCGGGGCCCGAGGTGTCCGGTACAGAGGCGCTGCGAGGCTTCGTGACCGCGGCGGCCGACAGCTACCACCACCAGTCCGGGAGCTGCAAGATGGGCTCCGACGATATGGCGGTGGTCGATCCCCAGCTCAAGGTCCGCGGCGTCGAAGGCCTGCGGGTCGCCGACGCCAGCGTCATGCCCGCCGTCCCGTCGGGCAACTGCCACGCCGCCATCGTGATGATCGCCGAGCGCCTGTCGGACATGCTCAAGTCCGAGTACAGCCTGTGACCCCCCGACTGACCGGCAAGAAGATCGCCGTGCTCATCGAGAGCGACTTCTACGAGCCCGAGATCCACTACTACCAGCGCCGGTTCCCCGAGGAGGGGGCGGAGATCCACTTCCTCACCAACCTCTGGGGCCAGCCGTCGCTGACGTTCAACGGCCACGAGTTCAAGGAGCCGTTCCAGGCCAACGAGAGCTTCATCGACGTCGACCCCAAGGACTACGACGCGGTCATCGTGCCCTCCGGCATGGTGTCGGACCGGCTGCGCTACACCGACGACTTCTCCAAGCTGCCGCCGGCCACCGACTTCATGAAGCGGGCGTTCGCCGAGCCGTCGGTGCTCAAAGGCATCATCTGCCACGGCATGTGGCTGATGGCGCCGGTGCCCGAGCTGATCAAGGGCCGGCGGGTGGTGGTGCACAACAACCTGCACGGTGACGCCATCAACATGGGCGCCACCTATGTGGACGAGGACGTGGTGGTGGACGGCGACCTGATCACCGGGCGCTCCGGTGGCCACTGCCACCTGTTCGCCCGCCGCATCATCGACATCCTGGCCGGCGACGAGACGTAACGGAGGAACCGAGTTGGCGTATGTACTGCACCACATCGGCATGTCGTGCACGGACCCCATCGCCCTCGAGCGCTGGTACACCAAGCACTTCGGCTTCACGCGGGGCCGGGTCTACGCGCCGGGCGAGGGCCAGGTCGTGATGATCCAGGCCGGCGGCGTGTACCTCGAGCTGTTCTCCTCCACCGAGGAGCGGCCGGCGCCGAAAGTCGAAGGCGCCGGCCCCGACTACTCGGGGTTCCGGCACCTCGCCTTCCTCGTCGCCGACCTCGACGAGAAGCTGGCCGAGATGGGCGACGAGGCCCGCATCACCCTCGGCCCGCTCGACATGAGCCAGTTCATCGAGGGCATGCGGGTGGCGTGGATCGCCGACCCCGAGGGCAACATCGTCGAGCTCAACCAGGGCTACATCGACGAGGCCGATCCTCCCCCGCTCCCCGAGTAGCGCGCCTGGGACAGAACGGGCTTCCCGGCGGCCGCCGACGCCGCCGACAGGCGGCCTCTGCGGCTGCCGGGCTAAGAAGAACGGCGAGGGAGCGCCGGCTCCGCCGGCCGACCGAGCACGACGAACTCGCCGAGGAAGCTTCGCTTCCGATGGCGAAACTACCCGTGGCCCATGGCCGCGAAGATCTTCGACACCTCGATGTCGTCCTCGTAGATCCACGCCTCCGTGACGAGGCCGTCGGGGCCGACGTCGCACACGCTGGCGCCGTACCACTCCACGAGCTTGCCGCCCGGCTCGAAGTGGATACGCGCCGCCCGGACGACGTGGGTGTCGTCGGCGAGGATCCAGAGGGTGTCCGCCTTCACCGCGCCGTTGCTCATGTCGTACAGGCGCGTGAAGAAGTCGATCAGGCCCGCCCGTCCGTGGTAGACGCCCTGCAGCGGGTTGCGGCAGGGGTAGTGCCACACGAGGTCCTCGGAGAAGTACTGCGCCGCCGCCTCGTACTCCCGGTTGTTGAACAGCTCCAGCGCAGCGCGAAAGTTCTCTTCGTTCTTGTGCATAGTCGAGCCTAGATCCGCCAACGCGGCGCGGTACGATCGCCGCTCCCCGAAGAGGAGGCGTGCAGATGCTGGACGACAGTCCCAAACGCGGGTTCTACGAGGCGCAGATCGCGTACCTGGTGGCGGGCGACGTCGAGGGCCTGATCGACAACAACTACACCGACGACGCGACACTCGTGTCGTTCGACAATCAGATCCACGGGAACGCCGCCTTGAAGGTGTACTTCAGGGGCTACCTGGAGATGCTCGGCAAGCTCGAGGTGGTGTCCACCGACAAGTTCGTGGAGACCGACGACAGCCTCTTCTTCGAGGCCACGGTCAACACCAACTTCGGTCAGGCCAAGGTGTTCGACGCCTGGGTCCTGCGCGACGGCAAGATCTCCCACCACTTCACCGGCGTCTACCCACCGCCAGCATGACGGAGGCCGAGATCCGCGACATCGTCCAGCGGTTCACGGACCAGGCCTGGAACGGTGGCGACCTCGACCTCATCGACGAGCTGTTCGCGGCGGACTACGTCGGGCACGACGCGCCGCGGCCCGAGCCCGTCCACGGCCCGGAGGGCATGAAGGACTTCCTGCGGATGTACCACGGCGCCTTCTCCGACGCCAACATCACCCTCGACGACGTCCTCGTCGTGGGCGACAAGGTCGTCACCCGCTGGACGGGCCGGGGCACCCACGACGGCGACCTGATGGGCATCCCGCCGACCAACACGTCCGTCGTCTTCACCGGCATCCGCATCTTCCGGTTGGCCGACGGCAAGATCGTCGAAGGGTGGGTCAACTGGGACACCTTCGGCCTGATGCGTCAGCTAGGGAAAGTATGAATCTGGTCGTCGGGGCCACGGGCTTCCTGGGGAGCAAGATCTGCATTGAGCTGGCCGCCCAGGGCAAGGCCGTCACCGCCATGGTCCGCGGCGCCGGCGACGTCAAGCTCGCCCCGCTCCGCAACTCCGGCGCCGAGTTCGTGGTGGGCGACCTGAAGGAACCCGCCTCGCTCGACGCCGCCTGCCAGGGCAAGACCGCGGTCGTCTCCACCGCCTCGGCGTCGCTGTCCCGCCAGGCCGGCGACAACATCCAGTCCGTCGACCTGGACGGGCAGCGCAGCCTGATCGACGCGGCGAAGACGGCCGGCGTGGCCAAGTTCGTGTACATCTCGTTCTCGTCGAACATGACGACTGACGGGCCGGTGACGGCGGCCAAGCGCGTCGTGGAGCAGTACCTGATGAACAGTGGGCTGGACTACACGATCCTGCGCTGCGGCTTCCTTATGGAGATCATGGTCGCCCCGATCGTGGGGTTCGACTACGCCAACGCCAAAGCTGTCGTCTACGGCTCGGGCGAGAACCCGCTGAGCCTCCTGTCTATGGACGACGTCGCCAAGATGGTCGTCCTGTGCCTCGAGAGCCCGGCGGCGTCGAAGGCCGTCATCGAGTTCGGCGGCCCCACGCCGGTCACGCTGCACGAGCTGGTGGCCGCGTTCGAGGAGGTGAGCGGCCGGCCGTTCGAAATGCAACACGTGCCCGAGGAAGCGCTCGTGGCCGCCTGGGAGGGGTCCGCCGACCCGGTGTCGAAGTCGATCAACGCGCTCATGGTGGACTTCGCGCGGGGCGACATGATCCAGATGGACCAGACGCTCGCCACCTTCCCCGTGGAGATGACCAGCGTCCGCGAGTACGCCGCCAAAGTGCTCTCCAGCCCCTAGGCGAATGAGGGCCTGAGGCGTACACTCGGCACGGCGGCAGGGGCGCGACTCGCGCAGTTTGCCCACATTCCGTTCAAGCACTGGAGGGACCGACATGGCAGATTCGATGGCAGTTGTCGACAAGATGTACGAGTGCTTCGGCCGAGGCGACATGGACACGCTGAAGACTGACGTCTTCGCCGAGGACATCGTCTGGCGGCTGCCGGGCCACCACCCGCTCTCGGGCGCCAAGAACGGCGCGGACGAGGTCATCGCCTTCTTCGGCGCCCTCATCGCCACCGGCGTCAACGTGGACAACGTGTCCTTCGGCACCATCGGCGACACGATGGTCGTGGAGAAGCACACCGGCCACGGCACGGTGAACGGCCGCGACTACATCTTCCCGACGTGCAGCGTCTACACGATCGCCGACGGCAAGATCAAAGAGGTGCAGGTGTACACCGCCGACCAGCACGGGGTCGACGACTACTTCTGGCAGGCCAACCCGCTCAAGGGTCTCCCGGACCGGCTGGCCTAGTTCCGACTCTCGCCGGCGGGCGCGCTCCGGCGCGCCTGTTCCGGCGCGCCCATCGACAGGAGGAAGATGTCCGCTGACGAAGACCTCAACTGGAAGGCAAACCTGCTCGACCGCATCTACGCGTCGAAGAAGGCCACGGAGATTGCCAACAAGGCGGTCATCGCCCGCTACGTCGAGGCCACCAACCAGAACGAGCTCGACGTGCTCGACGAGCTCGTGTACCCGGACTACGTGGAGCACGACCCGGTTCCCGGGCAAGAGCCGGGACTCGAAGGCCTGAAGAAGGCCTACACGATGTTCAACACGCCCTTCCCCGACCTCAAGTTCATCTTCGACGACGTGATCGCCGAAGGCGACATGGTCTTCGGTCGCGGCATCATCTCCGGCACCCACGAGGGCGAGTTCTTCGGCGTTCCCGGGACCGGCAAGAAGGTGCACTGGACGGGCACCCGGCTCTTCCGCCTGCGTGACCTGAAGGTGGTCGAGGGCTGGGTCAACATCGACATGATGAGCCTCATGCAGCAGATGGGCGTGGTGCCCACGCCGCCGGGCCCCGACCCGTCCACGATCCCGCCCGGCCCGCACATCACCGGGGCGCCGTCAACGGCGGAGGAGAACCGGGCGCTGATGGAGCGGTTCATCGACGAGGTATGGAACAAGGGCAACCTCGACGTGGCCGACGAGATCTTCCACCCTCAGCACACCAGCCCGAGCGCACCCACCCTGCCGCCCGGCCCCGACGGCGTGAAGATCATCGCCACCATGTTCCGCAACGCCTACCCCGACTTCTGGATGACGATCGACCACCTCGTGGCCGAGCCCGACCGCGTGGCGGCGCGCTTCACCGAGGGCGGCACCCACAACGGCGACCTCTTCGGTATCCCGCCCACGGGCAAGACGGTGAAGTTCACCGAGATGGGCATTTTGCGTGTCGCCGACGGCAAGGTCGTCGAGAGCTGGTACGACGTCGACATGCTCGGCATGATGGGCCAGCTGGGCGTCGGCGGCTGAACCACAGCAACGAATTGGCTGCAGTTGACCGCGTGGGCGCGGCCAACTGCAGCCAGTTCGAGAAGGGGGGCTAGTGGCCGCCGCCGGGGCCGGGCGGGGGCGGGATGGCGCCGAGCTGGGTCATGAGGCCCATGAGGTCGGGCAGGCCCCAGTGCTCCAGGATCTTGCCGTCGACGTAGTGGTTAATCCCGAACGCGGCCCACTTGCAATGCCGGCCGGTGGCGGGCACGCCCATGAACGGGCCGTCGTTGGTGCCCTCGCCGATCACGTACGTGGCGACCCTGTCGCCCTCGGCGACCAGGTCGGTCACGGTGAACACCACGTCGGGGAACGCGGTGCGGAACATGCGGAAGACCATCTTGATGGTCTCGACGCCGGGGGGCGCGCCCGGAGGGGCGCTGTGCTCGACGTAGTCCGGCGCGAAGAACTCGTCGACGCCGTCGATGTTCCCCTTGTTGATCTCGTCGACGAACGCGCGGTAGCGGGCCTTGTTGTCTTCTTCAACCGACATGGTGCGTCAGCCCTTTCTCGATCAACTGCCGCCAGGGAGGAGGCCGGTCTGCTGGAACAGCGTGAGGGTGTCGGCCGACACCCAGCGCTCGATGATCTTGCCGCCGCCGAACCGCACGAAGTCCGTGTGGCTCCACGTGACCGTCTTGCCGGTTGGGGCGACGCCGAGGAAGTCCCCGGTGTGCGTGCCGGTCAGGAGCGAGTGGACGACCGCCTGGTTGCCCTCGACCGGGACGTTGCGAACATCGACGGTGACGGTGAGGTCACCGAACGCGGCCCGTAGGGCGTGGGCGCCGGCAATCACGCCGGCCCAGTCCGTGGTGCCCCACACCGGGTTGTGGTCGACGAACGCGGCCTGGTCGACCAGGTCCGCCAGCAGCGCCTCGTCGGGCTTGCCGACGGCCTCGACGAAGCGGATGGCCAGCGTCCGCCAGTCGTCGGCCGTGGCCTCGGGATTCTCGACCGCCTTGGAGCTGGCCTCTCCCCACTCCGAGGATCGGCCGGTGGCGACGGCCCCGGGGCCGGCGATCGGCATGGCGCCCAGCTGCTGCATCATGCCGACCATGTCGAGCTCGCCCCAGCCCTCCGACACCTGGCCGTTGATCACCCGGTCCAGGCCGACGGAGGTCACGTGGACCTCCTTGCCGCTGGGCGGAATCCCGTAGAAGGACTCGTTTTGCGTCCCGTGCCAGGTGTTGCGGATGCCCACGAGGTCGCCCTCGACGATGATGTCGTCGACGGTCATGTGCCCGTCGGGGAACGCGGTACGCCAGGTCTTGATGAGGTCGATCAGGCCCTCGGGGCCCATGCCCACGGCCTGCCCGCCGGCCCCGTGCACGGTCATGACCGGGGCGATGATTTCGTGGGCCAGGTCGTAGTTGCCGCCCGACCAGCCCTCGTCATTCCAGCGGCGGACGACCGCCTTTGCTTCCTCCGGTGTGCTCACGACTCCCGCGGGCCTATTCGCCCGTGGCCCATTGCGACTGGGCCTTCTGGCTTGCCTCATCGCTGCCGCCGGCCGGGTCGGGATCGCTCGACGCGGTCGCCGCACCGCCACCGCCGCCGGCCGACTGCGACTCTACGTACGCCCGCATGACGGCGTTGGCATTGGCGTGCATGGCCGCGTACTCGGGCCCGTACAGGAAAGGCAGGTCGGGCAGCGGCACGCCGGCGAGGGACCACTCGTAGAGCGGCGTCTCCTGGATGAGGCAGTAGGTGTAGGGGCGGGCGAGCTCGCCGACCACGCTGATGAAGGTGTCGGTCATCTTCTTGAGCAGGTCACGCTTCTGCTCGTCACTGGTGAGCACCACGCCTTTGATGGTCTGGATGGTGATGATGGGCATCCCGCGCTCCCTTGCTTTTCGAACGGATGTCTTAGGACCAGAACTGCCTAGGACCAGAACTGCCTAGGACCAGAACTGCCTAGGACCAGAACTGGTCGTACTGCGCCGTACCGTCGCCGAAGATGCCGCCCTTGCCGGCGATCACCTTGCCCTCACGCCAACGCAGGACGTGAGCCACGTCGATGTTCAGCTTCATGCTGGCGTCGTGCGAACGGGTCCCCTGGTTGTTGGTGACGTCGCAGGAGTAGTCGTCGTTGGTCAGGATCGTGATGACCTGCATGTTGAAGCTGCCGCCGCTGAGCTCGCCGACCTTGGCCATGAAGGCCAGAAACTCGTCGAGGCCGTACTTCCAGCCCGAGAGCTGGTTGTGGCCCGGCACCAGCCAGACCATGTCCTCGGCCCAGAACTCCGAGCACAGCGAACGGTCGCCCGTGCCAAGCACCTTGTAGGCGTTGCCGACGTGTTCGGGCGTGACGTGAACCGTCATTGTCGAAACTCCCCGCTAGGCGGCCTGCGGCCGGTGGTCAGCGGATCCGTTGATACCACCGTTCCGGCGGAATTGCTAGAGGTTGCCGCCTGGTTCGTTCGCACCGTTGACAGCCGGCTGCGGTGAAGCGCAAGCTCGCGGAAGGTGTACACCCGAAACGGCACGCCGTCCGTACAATGGAGCGGACGGGGCGTGTGTCCGGCCCGGCGCCGAACTGGTGGGAGGTCGTCATGACGACAGTGAACGCGGGCCCGGCGGCGCCGCCGAAGAAGGCCCAGGCCATCACCGACCGGCACCTCTACCGCATGGGCGTGGTCGGCGGGACGGTCGGCTCGGTCGTGGCCCTCCCGTTCGTCGCCCTGCATCCCCACCTCCCGCCGGGCAGCGCCGTGGGCGTGATCAAGACGGTCCTCGACTTCGGGCCCTGGCTGTTCCTGCACTTCGGCCTGATGATGGTGCTGGTCCTGATGCTCGTTGGCATGGCTGCCTACTCCCGGTCCATCCAGGACGACCGGGCCTCGGCCTGGGGGGCGGTTGCCTTCGTCATCGGTCTCATCGGCACGGTCTTCGCCATCCTCGGCCAGGGGGTCGACGGGCTCGGGCTGAACGTCATCTCCCACGTCTGGCAGGCCGCCCCCGAGAACGAGAAGTTCGCCGCGGTGACCGCCGCCGCCGGCGTGATGGGCGTGGCCACCGGCGTCTTCATCCTGGTGCTGTTCTTCTACTTCGGGCTGACCTCGCTGGTGTACTCCCTGGCCTTCGGCCTCAGCGAGGAGTTTCCCAACTGGCTGGCGGGGATCGCCTTCCTCGGCGGCTCCCTCGGGTTCAGCGGCGCCCTGTTCACCTACTTCGACGACTTCTCCGACCCCGTCTACTACGGCCTGTTCATCCCGTCCGCCGTCGTGTTCCTGATCTGGGTGTTCATCGCCGCCATCATCCTGTGGCGGCGGGAGTTGCGGGTCCCGAAAGCCGGCGCGGAGGAGGCCAAGGCGGCGAAGCGGGCGGCGAAGGCCGAGGCCAAGGCGGCGGCGAAGCCCTCCGCTCCACCGCTCGAGCCGGCCTCAGGGGTCAAGGAGTCGGCCACGAGCGGCGGAGACTGACCCGCCCATCAGCCGAACACCGCGGCGTTCTCCACTGCCCAGTCCCTGAAGGTCCGGCCCGGACGGCCCAGGATGTCGGCCACGGCCGGTGACACATGGGCGAAGTCCCCGACCCGGACCATGGCGAAGTACCGCGACAGCGAGTCGATGAGCACCGGCGGGGCGCCGAAGCCGGCCATGGCCTGGCGGAAGGCCTCGTCGGGGATGTCCACGTGGCGCACCTCGGTGCCGAGGGCGGCGGAGAGCGCGGCGGCGCAGTCGGCCGACGTGATGGCCTCGGGGCCGGTCAGCTCGTAGGTCTGCCCAACGTGGCCGGGCGAGGCCAGCACCTCGGCGGCGACCTCCCCGATGTCGGACGGGTGGATCATGGCGTGGGCCCCAGTGCCCGTGGGCTCGTAGAAGGCCCCCTGGGCCTTGATGGTGTCGCGCCACTGGGCGGCGTTGGCCATGAAGATGGCCGGGCGCAGGATGGTCCACGACAGCGCGGACGCCCGCAGCCGCTCCTCCCCCGCGGCGTGGAACGGGCCCGACGCCACGTTGGCGATGACCCCCTGCGACGACAGGAGCACGAGGCGATCGACGCCGGCGGCGGTGGCCGCGTCGATGGCGTTGGTGTCCTCGCCGGCGATGTCGTTGCCGGCCGAGATCACCAGCGCGGCGTCAACGCCCTCGAACGCGGGTGGCAACGTCTCGGGCCGGTCGAGGTCGCCGGTCACCGCCTCGACGCCCGGCCACACGCCGGCCATCTTCGCCGGATCGCGGGTGAGCGCCCGCACCACGAGTCCCTTGTCGAGCAGCCGCTGCACGGCTGGGGTCCCGACCTTCCCGCCGGCGCCAATCACCAGGATCACAAGTACTCCTCTCCGGCCGAAGGGGCCGCGCCGTCGGTCCGCGACGCGAGCCTAGCGCCGGCCCTCGGCCCCTGGCCGAGGCCCGGCGCCGGCGCGGATTCCCCAACGCCGCCCCAATTCGCGCCGACCCTGGCGCTTACGAAAGGACCGGGTGTTATCGTCCACAAACGACATGGAGGGCGGGCTGGCGTCCCTGCCGGCTCGGGCGAAATCTTCGAGGGGACGAAACGAATGGCAGACCAGCTGGCCGTGACAGCGGGCCGTGCCCAGCCGCTCGGCGCAACCGTCGACGGCGACGGTGTCAACTTCTCGGTCTACTCCGAGTACGCGTGGTCGGTGCAACTACTGCTGTTCGCCGACGAGAACGCGCGGCAACCGCACACCGTCATCGACCTGGAACCCGGAGTGAACAAGAGCTTCCACTTCTGGCACGTCCACGTCAGTGGCGTGGGCGCGGGCCAGATCTACGCATACCGCATGGACGGCCCCAAGGACACGAGCCGGAGCGGTGGCCGCTTCAACCCCAACAAGGTGCTGATCGATCCCTATGCGCTGGGCAACGTCAACACGCTCTGGAATCGGGGCGACGCCGTGGGCCCGCAGGACAACGTCGAGACCTCCATGCGCAGCATGGTCCTCGACCCCGACGACTACGACTGGGAGGACGACGAGCTCCCCGACATCCCGATGGCCGACTCGGTCATCTACGAGATGCACGTGCGGGGGTTCACGAAGTCGCCCACGTCGGGCGTCGCCCACCCCGGCACGTTCCGTGGGGTGATCGAGAAGATCCCCTACCTGAAGAGTCTGGGCGTGACCGCCATCGAGCTGCTGCCGATCTACGACTTCGACGAATCCCAGGTGCTGCGCGAGGCACCTGACGGCACGCCCCTGCGCAACTACTGGGGCTACGACCCCTACGGTCACTTCGCTCCCCAGTCCTCCTACTGCGTGGAGCCCGAAGAGGGCGCCCACCTGCGGGAGTTCCGGGACATGGTGAAGGCGCTCCACAAGGAGGGCATCGAGGTCATCCTCGACGTGGTCTACAACCACAGCAGCGAGGGAAACCAGAATGGCCCCACGATCAGCTTCCGGGGCCAGGCCAACGAGGCGTACTACCACCTCGTCCCCCACGACCGGCAGTACTACATGGACTACTCGGGGTGCGGAAACACCATCAACGCCAACCACCCGGTTGTCACCAAGTACATCATCGAGTCGCTCGAGTACTGGGTCACGGAGTGCCACGTCGACGGCTTCCGGTTCGACCTCGGGTCGGTCCTCTCGCGCGGGCCCGGTGGCGCGCCGATGGAGACCCCGCCGGTGCTGTGGAACATCGAGCTGTCGCGGATCCTCTCGGAGACCAAGGTCATCGCCGAGGCCTGGGACGCCGGCGGCCTGTACCAGGTCGGCCGATTCCCGGGCGAGCGCTGGTGTGAGTGGAACGGTCCCTACCGCGACGACATCCGCCGCTTCCTGCGCGGCGAGCCGGGGATCATCGGCGCCGTCGCCACCCGCATCGCCGGCAGCCAGGACCTCTTCGGTCCCGAGGAGGAGAAGCCCAGCAACAGCATCAACTTCGTCACCTGCCACGACGGCTTCACCCTCAACGACCTCGTCAGCTACAACGGCAAGCACAACGAGGCGAACGGCGAGCAGAACCGTGACGGCTCGGACGACAACCGCAGCTGGAACTGCGGCGTCGAGGGCCCGACCGAGAACGACGAGATCGAGTCGCTGCGGGCCCGGCAGATCAAGAACGCGGCCGCGATCCTGCTGCTCAGCCGGGGTACGCCGATGATCCTCGGGGGCGACGAGTTCCACCGCACCCAAATGGGCAACAACAACGCCTACTGCCAGGACAACGAGCTCAGCTGGTACGACTGGGACCTGGTCACCGAGCACGCCGGCACCGTGCGGTTCTTCAGCGAGCTGATCGCCTTCCGGAAGCGCCACGCCACCCTCCGGAAGGACGACTTCTTCGGCGGGGGCGTCAACGCCCGCGGCGTGCCCGAGGTGTCCTGGCACGGCTGCCGGCTCAACGAGCCCGGCTGGAACGACCCGCTCTGCCGGGTCCTCTCCTTCACCCTGGGCGGGATGCACGATGACCCCGACCTCCACGTCATTCTCAACATGTACGACCTGGGGCTCGAATTCGAGCTCCCGCAGATCGACGGTCAGCGCTGGGCCGTGGCCGTCGACACGGCCCAGCCATCGCCCGAAGACATCCTCGAGGCGGGCGCCGAGATCCCGGTCGAGGGTTCATCCATCCACGTGTTCGGCCGCACCGCGGTCGTGCTGGTCTCTCAATCAGGAGGAACGGTCTAAGCCATGCCCACGAACGTTGACTTCACTTTCTCCGACACCATCGCCGGCTACGTCACCCGCTACGAGGACGAGACCGACTCCTTCGGCCTGCGCACCAGCGACGGCCGCGTGTTCGAGGCCTACCTGACCAAGAACACCTACTCCCAGGCCATGCGCAACTTCGGCGAGGCGTACCTCGACACCACGGGCCAGCAACGGGACATGCTGGTCCCCGAGCGCTACCTCTTCGCCTACGGGATCTTCTACCCCGAAGGGGGCGACCTTCGCTTCGAGGTGAAGTCGATCATCTTCCCGTCCACCCGCGGGAAGGAGCTCATCTTCGAGCAGCCCCGCTGGTGGGTGAACCAGGCCCGCTTCATCGGCGACTTCTACCTGCGGGGCCAGTTCCCCGACGGCAACTACGACTGGCGCAACTACCGGACGAAGCTGTCCCTCTCGGGCACGCACACCCCCGACTACATCGCCCCCGACTTCCGGCAGGAGACCGACACCATCTCCCGCCTGGTCTACGGCCTCGCCACCGCCTATCTGCTGACCGGTGAGGACCGCTTCCTGGAGGCGGCCGAGAGCGGCACCGAGTACCTGCGCGAGCACATGCGGGCCACGAACGACGCCGAGGGCATCGTCTACTGGTACCACGGCATCGACGTCTCCGGGAACAGCCAGCGCAAGATCTTCACCTCCGAGTTCGGCGACGACTACGACGCCATCCCGATGTACGAGCAGATCTACGCGCTCGCCGGCCCCACCCAGACGTTCCGGGTCACCGGCGACCCGCGGATCCTGAGCGACATCGAAAAGACGATCATGCTGTTCGACCGCTTCTACCGCGACACCGAGCTGGGCGGGTTCTTCTCCCACCTCGACCCCGTCACCCTCGACGGGCGGTCCGACAGCCTGCGGTCGAACCGGGCCCGCAAGAACTGGAACTCCGTCGGCGACCACGCCCCCGCCTACCTGATCAACGCGGTCATCGCCACCGGGCGCCAGGACCTGGCCGACTTCCTGGTCGAGACCGGCAACACCATCCTCGAGCGCTTCCCCGACGACGAGCACAGCCCGTTCGTGCAGGAGCGCTTCCACGAGGACTGGACCGCCGACCGCAAGTGGGGCTGGCAGCAGGACAGCGCCGTGGTCGGCCACAACCTGAAGATCGCCTGGAACCTCATGCGCATCCACCACCTGCGGCCGAACGAGGGTTATGTGCACCTGGCCAACAAGATCGCCGACACCATGCCGGCGGTGGGCAGCGACCAGCAGCGGGGCGGCTGGTACGACGTGGTCGAGCGGCGCAAGGAGGGCACCCAGGAGTGGCACCGCTTCATCTGGCATGACCGCAAGGCCTGGTGGCAGCAGGAGCAGGCCATTCTCGCCTACTACATCCTCGCCGGCTCGCTCGGGAGCCACGAGCACGCCCGCCTCGGCCGGGAGTCCGCCGCGTTCTACAACGCCCACTTCCTCGACCACGACGAGGGCGGCGTCTACTTCAACGTGCTGGCCAGCGGCATCCCCTACCTGGTGGGCAACGAGCGCCTCAAGGGCAGCCATTCGATGTCGGGCTACCACTCGATGGAGCTCTGCTACCTCTCCGCGGTGTACAGCAACCTTCTCGTGAACGAGGAGGACCTCGAGCTGCACTTCAAGCCCAAGGCCGTCTCGTTCCCCGACGGGATCCTCCGGGTGGCACCGGACCTCCTGCCGCCCGGCAGCGTCCGCCTCTCCGAGGTGTGGATCGACGACGTGCCGTACGCCGACTTCGACGCCGACGCCCTGACCGTCAAGCTGCCGCCCAACCAGGAGTGCCGGGTCAAGGTGCGCATCGTGTCGGCGACCGACAAGTTCGACTCGCTCTACGCCATCGTCGACGGCAAGGCGCGCGTCACCATGCGGGGCAAGCTCGACCCCGACGAGGTCATCAAGGTCCGGCGCGACCTCGACCGGGTCCTCGCCGCCAACCCGAGCCGGATCATCCTCGACGTCCGCGCGCTCGAGTCGATCTCCCGGCAGGGCATGAACGAGCTGCTGTTCTTCCGGTCCAAGGTCGCCATGAACGAGGACGTGTACGTCCTCGGCGCCTGTGAGGGCGTCGCCGAGATGTTCGTCGAGGCGGGCGACGCCGAAGCCGCCGGCGGCGACTTCTGCCGGGTGGACGACGAGTCCGAGATCCCGGACTGACCGAACGGCACCAGTGGCAAACAAGACCGTCGACTCCATCATCGTGGGGGCCGGCCCGGCCGGCCTCTCGGCGGCCATCTACCTGGCGCGCTACGACCGCACCGTCGTCGTCTTCGACGCCGGCCACGGCCGCTCCACCCACCACCAGATCAACCACAACTACCTCGGCTTCCCGGGCGGCGTGCCGGCGGCCAAGCTGCGCGAGCTGGGCCGGGCCCAGCTCGCCGAGTACCCCCAGGTCGACTTCGAGCACCACAAGGTTCTCGACATGCGGCGCGAGGGCGACCTGTTCGTCGCCGAGGGCCAGTTCGGGTCGTACACCGCCCGCGTCGTCATCATCGCCACCGGCGTCCTCGACCACTACCCGCACTTCCACGGCTGGGAGTCCTACGTCGGCACGAGCATGTTCTGGTGCATCACGTGCGACGGGTACGCGAGCAAGGGCAAGAACATCCTGGTCATCGGCCACACCAACGGTGCCGCCGGCGAGGCGGTGCAGCTCAGCCGGTTCTCCAAGCGCCTGACCGTGCTCACCAACAGTCATGTGAACGAGATCGAGCCGAAGTACATGGACCGCCTGGGCAAGTTCGGCATCCCCGTGATCCACGACAAGATCGAGCGGGCGGTGGGCACCGATGGGCAGCTTCACTCCGTCCTCACCCAGGGCGGCCTGGAGGTCGAGCTCGACGCACTCTTCTGCACCCAGGGCGCCACGCCCGAGGTGCAGCTCGCGGTCGACCTGGGCGTGAGCCTGTTCTCGAACGGCTACATCGACACCGACATCGAGCAGAGGACCAACGTTCCCGGGGTCTTCGCCGCCGGCGACGTCACCCGCATACACGGCCACCAGATCACGACCGCCGTCCACGAGGGCGCCACCGCCGCGTCGGCGGCCAACTACTACCTCTACCCGGCGGACCTCAAGGCGGACTGACGAAGCCCTCACGGCGGCACCGGGAAGCAACGCCGAGGGGTGGGGGAACAGGCACACTGTCGATATGAAGATCGCGTTCGTCGGCTCGTTCTCGACAGGGAAGACAACCCTGGCCAACCTGTTCGCCCGCGAATGGGGCTACCCGCTGCTCCCCGAGGTGGCGCGCGAGGTCGTCGCCCTCGGCTTCCCCCTCGACCAGAGCGCCACCGCGGAGACCGAGACCCTGATCTTCCTCAAGCAGTGGCGGGCCGAGGTCTCCCACGAGCGCTTCGTCGCCGACCGGTCGATCTACGACGTCCTCGCCTACGCCGACTGGGTCATGGAGCACCAGGACGGCCAGCGCAAGGAGAACCACCTCTGGTACGAGTCGCGTGAACTGGCCACGATGGAGCTCCGGTCACGTTACGACCACGTCTTCTACCTACCGGTCGAGTTCCCGATCGTGCTCGACGGCCTGCGCCCCGACGACGCGCAGTTCCAGGCCGACATCGATCGTCGCATCACCGACCTGCTGAAGGGCTCCGACGTGGCCTTCCATACCTTGACGGGATCGATCGCATCCAGGCAGGAGCAGGTCCGCCGGACGGTGCAGATGGCGCCGGCGTGATCACGGCTCGCTGCTACCCCGACGGGGCCTACCGGCAGGTCGAGCCCGAAGAGGTCTCGGAGGCGATCAAGGACAAGGACCAGCTCGTCTGGGTCGACGTCGCCGCCCCCGACGAGGACGACCTGCTGGCGGTGCAGGAGGAGTTCTCGCTCCACGCGTTGGCCATGGAGGACGTCAGGGAGCGCCACCAGCGGCCGAAGCTCGAGCACTACCCCGACCATGCGTTCATCGTGATGTACACCGCGGAGCGCAAGGAGGTCGACATCTTCATCGGTCCCACGTGGCTCGTCACGGTCAGGGAAGACGACGCGGTCGGCGAACCGTCGTTCGTCGACGGCGCCCGCAAGCGCTTCGACCGCACCCGGTCCGAGCATGCCACCGTCGGCTTCCTGCTCTACGTGATCCTCGACGAGCTGGTCGACGGGTATTTCAGCCGCAACGACGAGGTCGAGGACGAGCTGGAGGAGTTGGAGGACCAAATCTTCGCCGAGGGCCACGTGAGTGAGCGGGAGATCCAGCAGAACCTCTTCGACGTGCGCCGGCGGCTCGTCACCTACCGGCGTCTGGCCGTGCCGACCCGCGACGTCCTCTCCGCTCTCCTCCGCAGGGAGGTCGAGTGGATCGATGAAAACGCCATCACCCACCTGCAGGACGTCTTCGACCATGTACTGCGGGCCATCGACATGGTCGACAATCACCGGGAGCTGATGGGCAACGCGGTGGACGCCCACCTGGCCATCATCTCGAACCAGCAGAACCGCGTGATGAAGCGGATGACGTCGTGGGGCGCCATCCTGCTGGGGTCGACGCTCGTGACCGGCATCTACGGGATGAACTTCACCCACATGCCCGAGCTGACCTGGACGTGGGGGTTCTGGTGGGCGCTGGCGATCATGGCGTTCATCACCATCGCCGGCTATCTCTGGTTCAAGGCCCGCGATTGGCTTTAGTCGCCTTCGCAAGCGGAGCTTGCTCGGCGAGGCAGTTGCGCTCGGCCGGCCGGCAGAGCCGGCCGGCCTCGCACTGGAAGGCTCCCTCGCCGCCAGCCTGAAGGGGCCGCCTTCGGCGGCGCCGGAGGCCGGCAGCCTGAAAGGCAGCGTTACCGGTACGACCCTGCCGGCACGAGCTGGTCCTCGCCGGTGTCCTCGTCCTCTATCAGGACGTAGCCGCACAGTTCGGCGAGGAGGGCATGGCCCTCGTCGGGGCCGGTGGCGATGAGGTCGTCGCCGGCCTGCAGCACGACGCCGGCCCGGGGCCGGTAGAGGTAGCGGCCGCCACGGCGGATGGCCAGGAGGTAGAAGCCGGTCTCGGTCTCCATGCACAAGGACTGCAACGACGCCCCGTCGGCCGGCGCCCCGTCCGCGACCGGCACCCGGACCACCACCTCGTCGGCGTGGCCCAGGGCGATGGCGAGGATCGGGTGGAGCTCCTCGCCCTCCTCCACCAGCCACACCAGCTGCTGGGCGGCGTCGCCGATCTCCTCGGCCGCCTGGGCCAGGTGGAGCAGGCCGCGCAGTGCAGAGGGGTCGAGGTGCTCCTGGGCGCCCCGAAGGACCCAGAGCTCGAGGCGCTCCTTCATCTCGTCGAGGCGGTCCTCGAGGTGGTTGACCTCGGCGGCGAGGCCCTGGTCACGGAGCACCAGCGCCGAGTAGGCCAGTCCGACCGCAACCTCGGAGATGTTCTTCATCTCGACCAGCACGTCGATGGCCCGGTCGAGGTCGGAGACCTCCGCCTCCTCCGACGGCTTCGGTGGCTCCCAGACCGGAGCGCCGGCGAGGGAGCGCAGCTCGGCGATGCCGGCGGCGGCGCCCTGGAGGAAAAGCACGTCGCCCGGCAGCAGGACGAGGTCGCCGTCGACCTCCGTCAGCCAGTCGCGGTCGCGGCGAACGGCCACGACCCGCATGCCCACCTCGACCGGCAGCTCCAGGTCGGACAGCGGACGGTGGGCCATCTGGGAGTCTTCCCGGATGCGCACCCGGTGGGAGATCTCCTCGGCCGTCGAGAGGTCGGCGACCAATGCCCGGGGGATCCCCAGCCGGTGGGTGACGATGCGGCCGATGTCGACTGCGGCGTTGCCCAGCCGCTCGATGGCGCCGACGACCTGCAGGACCGACGCCATGGCATCGGCGTCACGGGGCGAGCGGGCGGCCAGCACGCAGACGGCCCGCATCTCGTGCACGAGGTCGGACAGGCGCTCCTCGAGCTGGTAGACCTCCTCGGCCATGGCGACGTCGCTGAAGTACACCGCCGCGTAGCCCAGGTCGATCATGAGCTCGGAGGTGTCCTTCGCCTCCGACAGCATGGTCTTCAGATTTCGGGGTTTTTCGTCCACCTAGGCCTTCAGCGTACCGGTCAGCGGCCCAGCCGTTCGGCCAGGCTGCGGGCCGTTGCCTCGTCGAGGCCGGTCACGATGCCCTTGCTCCCCGGTAGGGCCTCCAGCCGGGGGGCGGACACCACCCGGCCATCCACCAGGATGGCGAACTGCCCGCCGGCGCCGACCTCCCGGAACAGGTCGCCCATGCGGTCCACGCCGTGGGGCGTGAGCGTGTATTCCACCGCCCACGTGCCGGTCGTGCGGTCCTCGCGGGCGACGGCCGTGGCGACGTCGGCGGCAGAGAGGAAGGGGGCGATGACCTGGTAGCAAGCCACCTCCCGGCCGGCGACCGTCTCGGGCAGGATGACGCCCACGCGCATGAGCGAGCACGGCGGCGCCAACGTGGCCCGAACGGGCACGATGTAGAAGTAGGCGTTCGGGTCGGGCACGACGACGCCCGGGGGAGGCCCGATGTCCGGCGGCAGCCCGATGGCCGCCGGCGGGATGGGCGTGGGGGCCACCCGGGCGACCAGCTTCGCCCATGCCGCGTCGTCAATCGGGCGGAGGCCCCGCGCCATGGCGGCCACCTCTTGCTCGGACAGTCCGCTGGCCTGCACCGTCACCGTGATCCCAGGCTGTTCGACCCATGTGAGGTAGCTCTCCTGGCCGCCGAGGTACATCGCCGTGGTGTCCCGCACCTTCTTGGCCCGGCTGCCGGGAAGCCACAGCGCCAGCTCCTCCACGGTCGCGCCCGGATCCCTGTCGACGATGACCGAGAACATGGCGCCGTCGTCGGCCTGCCAGCGCTGGAAGGTGGCCAGCGGGAAGCCGTCCTTTCGGCCGGCACCCAGGGGGGCGAAGCCCGTAGGCAGCGCCGGCACCGCGGTGGCGGCATCGTCCCGCAGCAGGCTCTCGGCCACTGCGATCAGATCCTGCTGCGACAGTCCGAACGTCGTCACCCCGACCGTGGTGCCGTCCGCCTGGGTCCAGCTCAGGATCCTCTGGCCGAAGGAATCGCCGGCGACGGCGACGTCACGACCGAGGACCCGCAGCGGGGTCGGCTCCGGCATCGTGCCGGCGGTGGCCCGATCGGCCGGCACGATGATCACGACGGACGCCTCCACCGCACCGCCGGCGGCGCGGCGACCGAACGCCCGGTAGGCCCACGCCGGAAGCGGGCTGAACGGTGCGGAGTCGGTCGCCTCGGCAAGACGGAAGCGCGGTTCGACGCCGGTCGGGACGAGGTACAGCCCATCGGTGCCACCGGTGACCTTGAGCGGGCGATCACCTTCGCCGTTCAGCACGACCGCGAGCATCACGACCACGAGCGCGACGGCTGCGACCGGAGCGAGGACCAGCCACTGCACAGGCAGCCGCCGCCGCACCCGCCCGCCGGCCTCGATCCCCGCCTGGATCCGCCGCCAGGCCCCGGGCGACGTGGTGGTCGTCTCCGCCTGATCGGCCAGCGCCCGCCTCAGCCGCTCCTCCACAGCACCACTCATCGTTCGATCATCCCTTCCAGCTGGCGGAGGCCCCGGTGGACGAGCGACTTCACCGTGCCCGGGCGGCAGCCCAGGGCGAGGGCCACATCGGCTTCCGACATGTCGGCGTAGTACCGGAGAACCAGGGCGGTGCGCTGGCGCAGGCCGAGGCGGGCGAGGGCGTCGAGCAGCTCGCGGGCCTCGGGGTCCACCGCTTCGGCGACGGGCCGGGGCAGATGCTCACGCTCCAACCGCCGGCGGCGGTGCCAGGAGTTGCACCCGTTCACGACGATCCTCCGGAGGTAGGCGGCCGGCTGGTCGGCCCGGTCCCAGCTCTTGTACATGCGCACGAACGCCTCCTGGACGACGTCCTCAGCCACCTCGTTCGACCCGGTGATGAGGTGGGCCAGGCGGACCATGGGCAGGTACTCCCGCCGGTACAACGCGGCCACGCCGTCGGCCCTGTCCCGCAGACTCTCGAGTCGCTCGGCTTCCTCGATCACCGCGTCCGCCTCCATGTCCCAACGACTCCTGGGACCGCCGATTCGTTCCCTCGTTCTACGCGATCCCCACCGACACAATCACCACGATGAGGGCGACGGCGCCGACGAAGTCGACCGAGGAGGTCACGAGGGGGATGCCGTAGGTGTCGGGGTCGGCGCCGAAGCGGACGGCGGCGATGGTGCCGTAGTAGGCGACGACGGTCACGAACGCGACGGCGAACGCCCCGCCGAGGAGAGAAACCAGCACCATCTGCAGCAAGCCGGGGCTGGCCTGGCCCAGGAGCCGGCCGACGTAGTGGGCGCCGACCGCGTTGAACAGGTACACCGGCGCGCCGAGGAGGAGGATCAGGTAGCCGTCGGCCCGGGCGTCCCGGCTCGGGAATGTCGCCGGCGCCATGAGGCCGAGGTGCAGCTTGGTGGAGAGGCGGCTGGACAGTATGCCGCCCAGGGCGCCGGCGCTGCTGATGAACGCCGGGAACAGGATGAGCAGGGCCGGATAGGTCGAGAACGTTCCCAGGCGCTTCTCGATGGCGATCCCCGCCATGGTGCTGAGGCAGGCGGCGGCGAAGAGGATGGGCAGCGACTCGCGCACCACCCGTCGCAGGACGTCCGCCTTCGAGCGCCAGGCGACGACGAACAGCACGATCACCGCCACGACCACGACGACGCCGAGCACGTGGGCCACCAGGTCGATGTCGAGGAGGAGGCTGGCGACCCAGAGCGCCGGCAGGGTGAGGACGTCGCCCAGCGTGGACACGAGCGGCGCAATGAGGTTGTCGAGGTCCCACCCGTAGCGCACGGAGCCGGCGGCCAGCAAGATCGTCGCCACCAGCACCACGACTGAGGCGATGGCGCCGCCGGCGATGGAGATGACCGCCAGGTCGAGCACCGAAATCGTGTTCATGACGCCCAGGGCCACGGCGACGGTCTTGGCCACGACGGCCAGCAGGAGCGAGAGCATGAGGGTCAGCACCATCGAGGCGGCGACGTTCTGGCCCATCAAGGTCTGCCGGCGCACGGAGAGCCGGAAGTTGCCGAGGTGGATGGCGGTGCTCAGCCGGTTGCCGAGCGCGGAGAACACATTGCCCCGCAGGCCGATGGCGGCCGGCACCAGCACCAGCAGGCCGGGGAACCGCTCGAAGGTGTCGGTGATGGCGCCCAGCACCGCGCCGGCGAGCAGGCTGGTGGAGCTGTTCAGGGTGAGGCTGACCAGGCTCTGGCGGACGACGTCGGAGCTGGAACCGAGGAGCGACCGCAGCCGGGCGCCGAGGCGCAGGGGCGACGGCCGGCGGATCGGCTGGGGCCGGGGACGGCTACGGCGCGGGCGGTCCTCCGGCGCAGGGCCGGGCCGGGCGAGTGCCCTGATCGGACGAACTTGGCGGGCCATGACCCGGTGATTCCATCTCAGCGGTGCCGGTCAGGGCCGGCGCGCTCCATGTCGATGCGGACGAGGACGCGGCCCTGGTCCTCCATGGCCCGGCGGTAGTCGTCCCAGTCCGGGTGCTCCCCAGCGACGGCGCGGTACTGCGCGATCAGGGGCTCCATGGCGTCGGGCAGCGAGAGCACGGTGGCGGTGCCGTCGATCTGGATCCAGCTCCAGAAGTCCTCGGACGTGACGAACAGCGACACCCGCGGGTCGGCTCGGATGCGCCGGACCTTGTATGCGTTCTCACGGGTGCTGATCGCCGGCCGGCCCGCCTCGTCGAGCGCCACCGACACCGCCGACATCTGCGGCCGACCGTCGGGGCGGACCGTCGCCAGGATCCCGCGATGGTGCTCGCGGAGGAAGGCGCGGGCCTCGTCGAGTTCCATGGCCGGAGCCTACGTCGGTGCTGCTGGACGGGCGGGGCGGCCGCGGACCTCGGCGATCACCGCCGAGTAGTCGAGGCCGCCGAGGCCCTCGGCGTCCGCCTGCTCGAGCCAGTCCCGGGCCGCTGGCGCCAGGCGCAGGCGGAGGCCGGCGTCGTGCGCGGCGCCCGTCACCAGGCGCAGGTCCTTGGCCGCCAGGGCCAGCGCGAAGTTCGGCGGGTACTCCCCCCGCTCGATCATCGTGCGCTTGCTCCTCACCGTCGTCCCGATCGGTGAATCGGCCAGGATGTCGAGCATCACGGCCTCGTCGAGCCCCAGGGCGTCGCCGACGGCGAGGGCCTCGGCCAGCCCGCACATCAGGGCGCCGAGCGTCGAGTTGGCCACCAGCTTCATCGCCGCGCCGGCGCCGATCGGGCCGAGGTAGCGGGGCGTGCCCAGCACGTCGAGGACCGGCCGAAGCCGCTCGAACGCCGGCTCGGGGCCGCCGACGAAAATCTTGAGCGTCCCCTCGGTCGCCTGGGGCACGCTCCCGAGCACCGGGGCATCGAGCATGTCGACACCGGCGGGCAGGCGATGCTCGACCGAGCGGACGGCGTCGGGGCCGACCGTCGACATGTCGACGAGGGCGGCGTGCCGGGCCATGCCCTCGGCCAGGCCGTCGGGCCCGAACACGACGGCCTCGAGAGCGTCCGGGCCGGCGAGCATGGTCATCACGACCTCGGCCCCGCCGGCGGCCTCGGCCGGCGAGCCCGCCTCCGAGGCACCCCGCTCGACGACGGCCGCGGCTGACCCAGGCGTGCGATTCCACACGCAGACGTCGTGGCCGGCGTCGACGAGCCGTGTCGCCATCGGCACACCCATCCGGCCGAGCCCGCAGAAGGCGATCCCGGTCAGCCGCCGACCTCTACCCCGTCGAGCACGACCCGCAGCGCGCCCTCGACGACCGGGACGCGGTCGTCGGCCACCTTGGCGCCGCCGGCGTCGACCACGTAGAACGCGTCGACCACCTCGTGGCCCACGGTGGCGACCTTGGCCGAGCGGATGTCCAGGCCGAGGTCGGCAAGGCAACGGGTGATCCGGTACAGCGTGCCGATGCGGTCGGGCGCCCGCACGTCGACCACGGTGGCGGTGGCCGAGGCGTCGGTGTGGACGGTCACCTGCGTGCGCGCCGGCGTGGCCGCCAGCACCCCGATGCGGCCGGCGTACTGGCGGGCCCGATCGGCGAGGCGGGCCTCCAGCGAGATGGCGCCGTCGAGGGCCCGGACCATATCCGCTTCCACCGCCCGCCAGTCGGGCTCGCGCCCGTTCGCCGGCTCGACGTGGAAGTGCTCGAGCGCCATGCCATCGTCGCTGGACCAGGCCCGGGCGGCCAGCACGTCGAGGCCGTGCAACGCGAGGACGCCGGCGACACCGCAGAACAGGCCCGGGCGGTCGGGGCCCACGACGGTGGCCTGGCGGCCCGCGGCCTCGACGACCAGGCGACCCTCGGCACGCGCCCGGTCGAGGACGGCGAGGTGGAACGGCCCCGGGAATTCCGCCACCGCGTGGGCGCCGGCCGAGAGGAAGCCGTCCACCCGCGCCACGAGCTCGGACACGAGCCCCGCCTTCCACGGGCTCCACGCCGCCGGCCCCGTGGCCTCGCTGTCGGCGACGGTCAGGAAGTGGAGCAGGTGGAGCAGGCCCCGGCCGCCGACCTTGGCGGCCACCGACTCGACGGTGGACGGGTCGTCGAGGTCCCGGCGGGTGGCGACGACGGGCAGCAGCAGATGGTGACGCACCATGTCGACGAGGATGGCGACGTCCGCCGCCGGGAAGCCCATCCGCGTGGCGATCTCGGTGATGACCGCCTCGCCGGCGACGGTGTGGTCGGGACCTCGATCGGGGACGAAGCCCTTGCCGATGTCGTGCAGCCAGGTCCCCACGAGAAGGAGGTCGGGACGGTCGACCCCGCCGGTGTCGGCCGCGGCGCCGACGGCCGCCTCGCACAGGTGCCGGTCGACGGTGAAGCGGTGGTAGGCGTTGCGCTGGGGGCGGCAGCGGACCGCCGCCCACTCGGGCAGCAGGCGCACGAGCAGGCCCTTCTGGTCCAGCGCCTCCAGCACGGGGATCGCCGGCCGGCCGGCGCCGAGCAGGGCCACCAGGTCGGCACGGGACTCGTCGGTCCAGGCGCCGGCCAGGTCGGCCGGCGCCTCGGCGGCCAGGCGGTCGAGGCTGCGCCGGCTGAGGGACGTCCTCGCCTTGGCCGCCGCCGCCGCCGCCCGTAGGACGAGCCCCGGGTCGGTCGCCGGGCCGGCGCCGCCGGCCAGCTCCACGAGGCCCTCCCGCAGCACCAGCCCCTCGCCCAGCGGGCGGTCGGCGGCCGAGACCCGGCCCCTCGGGCCCCGCAGCGACGACCCGATCCGGTCCCAGGCCTCGTCGCTCGTCCACGCGATCGTGCGGGCCGCAGCCGACAGGCGGCCCATGAGGACGTCGGCGTCGGCATCGCCCAGGGCCGCGGCCACTGCGTCCTGCTCCTGGAGCAGCAGGCGGTCCTTGGCCTTGCCCGTGCGGCGCTGGAGCTCGATGCGGATCTCCAACAGCGTGGCGTGCGCCGAGTGCAGGGCGTCGTCATCGCCCTCGAGCAGGATGCGCCGGGCCGCCTCCGCCCAGCGCAGGGCGTGCACGTCGCGCAGCCCGCCCCTGCCCTCCTTCAGATCGGGCTCGAGGAGGAAAGCCACCTCGCCGGCCCGGTCGTGGCGCTCGGACACCGACTCCCGGAGGGCGGCCAGCCAGCGCGACGCCGTCGCCCGCCACTGCTCCGCCGCCCGTCGTGCGAGCTCGGTGGCGAGGTCGGGGTCCCCGACGAGGAGCCGAATGTCGAGCTGGGCGGTGGCGGTGTTGAGATCGGTGCCGGCGAGGGCCAGGGCCTCCTTGACCGTGCGCACCGCGTGGCCCAGTTTCACCCCCCGGTCCCATACGGGGTACCACAGCTTCTCCGCCAGGCGGGCCAGGTCCGCCCGGTCGCGCCGTCCGCCGCCCCGGTGCAGGAGGATGAGGTCGAGGTCGCTCCCCGGGCACAGCTCCCGGCGGCCGTACCCGCCGACCGCCACCAGCGCCAGGCCGTCGCCCGCCGCACCGGGAGCGGCGGCGGAGAAGACCCCGGTCAGCCAGGCGTCGACCGCGTCGGAATAGGCACGGCAGAACTCGAACCCCCGCGGCGCGGGGTCGCCCCGGACGGCAACCACCCGTTCGTAGGCTCCGTCCACCTCAGATGGCGTCGTGCCCCATCTCCCCGGTCCGGATACGTATGACGTCCTCGACCGGGACCATCCAGACCTTGCCGTCACCGATCTTGTCGGTGCGGGCCGACTCGACGATGACCCGGGCGATCTCCTGGGCGTCGGCGTCGTCGGCCAGGATCTCGATGCGGACCTTGGGCACGAAGTCCACGGTGTACTCGGTGCCCCGGTAGACCTCGGTGTGGCCCCGCTGGCGGCCGAAGCCCTGCACCTCGGACACGGTCATGCCGGCGATGCCGAGCGTCCGTAGTGCCTCCTTCACCTCGTCGAGCTTAAAGGGCTTGATGATGGCGGTGACCAGTTTCACGATCCGAGCCTTCCCATGGAGCCGAAGTCGCCGAAGGCATAGGCCGCCTCGGCGTGCTGTGTCACGTCGAGGCCCTCGGCCTCCTCGTCCTTGGCCACCCGCAGACCGATGGTGGCGTCGATGATCTTGGCCAGGATGTACGTCACGACGAACGACCAGACGAGTGTCGCGCCGACGGCCAGGAGCTGCTTGCCCATCAGGCTGAGCCCACCGCCGCTGAACAGCCCGTCGGCCCCCAGGGCGTTGATACCGATGTCGGCGAAGAGCCCCAGCAGCAGCGAGCCGACGATCCCTCCGACCAGATGCACGCCGACCACGTCGAGGGCGTCGTCGTAGCCGAAGCGGAACTTCAGCTGGATGGCCAGGAAGCAGAGGGCGCCGGCCAGGAGGCCGATGACGATCGCCGGCATGACGCCGACGAAGCCGGCGCACGGCGTGATGGCGACGAGCCCGGCGACGGCGCCGGAGGCGGCACCCAGCGTGGTGGCGTGGCCGCCCTTGATGCGCTCGACGACCAGCCAGCTGAGCATCGCCGCCGCCGCGGCCATGTGGGTGTTGATCAGGGCCTGTGCGGCCAGGCTGTTGGCCCCGAGGGCGGAGCCGGCGTTGAAGCCGAACCAGCCGAACCACAGGATGCCCGTGCCGAGCAGGGTGAACGGCAGCGAGTGGGGGGCCATGGCCTCGCCCGGCCACCCCCGCCGCTTCCCGATCACCATCACCAGGGCGAGGGCGGCGACGCCGGCGTTGATGTGGACGACGGTGCCGCCGGCAAAGTCCAGCGCACCACGCTTGAACAGCCAGCCGCCGGGGCTGAACACCCAGTGGGCGACCGGCGCGTACACGAACATCAGCCACAGGGCGACGAACGCCGCCCACGCCGCGAACTTCATGCGGTCGGCCACCGCGCCGGTGATCAGCGCCGGCGTGATGATGGCGAACATGAGCTGGAAGGCGGCGAACGCCAGCGGCGGGACGGACAGGGCGAAGTCGTCGACGTAGCCCGGCAGGGTGGTGGCCGCATTGGCCATGTCCTTCATACCGGCGAAGTCGAAGCCGCCGAGGAACCCGCCGCCGATGTCCTTGCCGAAGGCCAGGCTGAACACGACCAGGGCCCACAGCACGCTGACCAGGCCCATGCAGAAGAAGTTCTGCATCAGCATGCCGAGGACGTTCTTCGAGCGGACCATGCCTCCGTAGAAGAAGGCCAGGCCGGGGGTCATGAACAACACCAGTGCCGCCGACGCCAACACCCAAGCGGTGTTCCCGCTATCCATCGCGTCTCCTTTGTCCCGTCGAGGCAGGAAACTACTGCGGCGAAGGTGTCGGATCAGTGTCCGGATGATGAACAGATTGTTTCCTCACCGACGGAGCGCTGAGAGGAGCTGCGGCGACGAGATGACGTTGGCGCCGAGGGCCCGCGAACCGTCCTGGACCCGGCGGTCGCTGGACGCCACGAGCACCGGGCGGGACGGGTCGAGGTCGCCGACGCGGCCCAGCACCACGTCGTCGGCCTCGACACCGGCCGGCGAGAAGCTGACCTTGACCAGCCGGGCCGTCCTCGGCACCAGCGCCGGCCAGACGGGCTCGGCCCCGTCGAACACCACCGAGATGTCGGCGCCGGTGCGGGTCGCCATCTCGGTGAGGGCGTCGACCAGCCGCCGGCGCTGCTCGGCGATCGGCAGCTCGAACCAGCCGAGCTGGGAGGCGTTGTAGCCGTCCACCAGCACGGCGATGCCCGGCACCCGGAAGAGATGGTCGGCGGCCTCCACCGAGTCGTCAAGCACACCCGGCGGCAAGGCGACAGGGGTGCGGCGCGGCGGGCGGGCGGGCCGGGTCGGGCGGGCCGGCGACGGGGGCGGTTCGGCCGGCGGGTCGGCCGGGGGCGGCCCGCCACCGAGTGAGACCGCGGCCCGGTGGAGCGACGTGGCCATGGCGGCCGCCGCACCTGCCGCCTCGAACAGGGCGGCGCCGGCCTGGCGCACCGCCTCCGCCGCCCGGGCCTCCGCCCGGTCGGGCTCCGGTGCCGGCGCCACCTCGGGCGCCGGCGCGGGCGGGGGGCTCCGGCGCAACTCGTCGAGCGTGTCCTTGAGCTCGGAGGCCTTCTGGACGGCCCGGTTCCCCTCGTCTCGCGCCCGGTCCCGCTCACCCCGGGCCCGGTCCCGCTCCGCGGTGGTCTGCTCTAGCCGCCGGGCCAGCTCCTCCGCCTCCTGGGCCGCCGCCCGCCGGGCCCGGCGCTCTTCGGCGAGCGCGGCCGCGGCCCGCGCCGACTCGGCCTGGGCGGCCGCCGCGGCGGCTTCGGCCCGCTGGGTGGCCGCCTCGGCGCCGGCCAGGCGCCGGCGGGCCTCGTTCTCCGCCCTCCGGTCGGCTGCCGCCTCGCCGGCCTCGGCCACGCCGTTGGCCAGCGACTGCAGGTCGCCCTCCCAACCCGGCGGGCGGGTCAGCCACAACCAGCCGGCGCGGCCGACGTCGTCCTCGGTCACCGTCTCGGCCACCCTGGCCCGGAACTCGTCGTCGGCGTCGACGGCCCGCTGGGCCGCCACCACGGCCCGGGTCGGCAGCTTGGCGAAGTGGAGGAACGGGCGCAGCGCCGGCGGGGCGTCAACGGCCGGCGTGTCCTCCTCGCCGGCACGGGCCACCGCGACGACCGCTTCGATCGCCGGGCGCAGGAGCTTGTCGAGCGCCGGCGTCAGCTCTCCGTTCCCTGCGGGGCCGCGTCGAGCGTCTCGATCGCCTTGGTCGAGCCGCACCAGCGGCACGCCACCTCCTCGACCGTCTCAGCCAGCACCTCGTCGTCCTCGACCACCAGATCCCCGCCCAGCGAATAGTGGTGGAAGGCCTTGGTGCGGCGGGTGACGGTGACGTCGAAGCGGGTCAGGTTGCCACAGGCGGCGCAGCGGTAGCGGGCGGGAGGCACGACATGCCACTCTAACCGGCGGGTCCTGGCCGTTTTGGCTGCACTGGCGTGCCTAGAGGCACGTCACTGCAGCCAGATCGGACCGGTGGTCGAGGGTGCTTGCCTTCGAACATATGTTCGCCTAGGGTCCGGGCCGGTGCAGCGCAGCTTCGACGACCTGGGCGTCCCTCTCCACCAGGTGACCTTCTGCGTGCTCGACCTGGAGACCACCGGCGCCGCCCCGCCCCAGTGCGCCATCACCGAGATCGGGGCGGTGAAGCTGCGGGGCGGCGAGTGCCTCGGCACCTTCCAGACGCTGGTCAACCCGGGCGTCGGCATCCCGCCGGAGATCACCTTCCTGACCGGAATCACCGAGGCCATGGTCTTGCCGGCGCCGTGGATCGAGGCCGTGCTGCCGGCGTTCCTGGAGTTCCTCGGCTCCGCAGTGATCGTCGGCCACAACGTCCGGTTCGACATGCGGTTCCTCCAGGCCGCGATGGCGTCGACGGGGCGGCCGCCGATCCCCAACCGGTTCGTCGACACCTGCGCGCTGGCCCGCCGGCTGATCCGTGACGAGGTGCCGAACTGCCAGCTCGGCACCCTCGCTGAGCGGCTCCGGCTCCCCCACCGCCCGTCCCACCGGGCCCTGGCCGACGCCCTGGCCACCGGCGACCTCCTGCACGCCCTGCTGGAGCGGGCCGGCAACCTCGGCGTGCTCGGCCTCGACGACCTCTACGAGCTACCCACCATGCGGGCCCATCCGCAGATGGGCAAGCTGAAGCTGACGTCGAGCCTGCCCCGCCGGCCGGGCGTGTACCTCTTCCGAGGCCTGGGGGGGCGGGTGCTGTACGTCGGCAAGGCCACCAACCTGCGGGCCCGGGTGCGGTCGTACTTCGGGGGCGACGACCGGCGCAAGATCTCCCAACTGCTGCGGGAGACCCAGGCCATCGACCACATCGTCTGTCCGGGCACGCTGGAGGCATCGGTGCTCGAGGTGCGGCTGATCCACCGCCACCAGCCGCCCTTCAACCACCGCTCGAAGCTCTGGAGCCGGTACGCATACCTCAAGCTCACGCTCGACGAGCCCTACCCGCGCCTGTCGGTCGTGCGCGCTCCACGGGCCGGCGACGGCTGTCTCTACCTGGGGCCGCTCGGGTCGACGGGCGCCGCCCGCCTGGTGGCCGACGCCATCGAGTCGGCCCTGCCGCTCCGCCGCTGCACGGCCCGCGTCCCCAAGGTGCCGGTCGCCGGCCCCTGCGCCCCGGCCCAGCTAGGCGTGGCCACCTGCCCCTGCGCCGGCACCGTCTCCCAGTCGGCGTACGGTGACATCGTCGACCGCCTGGTCAGTGGGCTGACCGGCGAGCCGGCGATCCTGCTCGACCCGCTCCGGGCCCGGATGACGGCCCTCGCCGCCGCCGACCGCTACGAGGAGGCGGCCGACATGCGCGACCGGGCCGCAGCCCTGGCCCGGGCTCTCACCCGCGGGCGCCAACTCGACTCGCTGCGCCGGGCCGGCCGCATGGAGATCGAGGTCCTCGGCGAGCCTGGCGTCCGGTCCCGCCGGGTGGTGCTGACGAACGGGCGGCTGGCCGGCGACGACGGCCAGCTCACCCTGCTCGACGCCGCCGGCGAGCCCGATGCCGACCCCAATGACCCGCTCCCCCGCCACCTGGTCGACGAGCTGTCATGTGTGGCCTCCTGGCTGGAGGCCGAATCGCGCTCGGTTCGGGTCGTGCACTGCGAGGGCGGGTGGAGCGTCCCCATCCCCCGGTTACCCCGGTTCGAGCCGGCCAAGTCGCGGTCTCGGGAACCCTCCGGAGCGCGGTAGATGCGGACGACAGCCATTGCCGGAAGCCGGAGGACCGTCGACACTTGCCCACGGCATTCGACGGCGTGACATCGCGCCTGTGGCGCGGAACGGGGGACCAATTGAAGGCACAGCGGACAAGGGTCAGTCGGCGGATTGCCGTGCTCGGGTCGACCGTGGCGGTCGCTGCCGCAGGCCTCGCATGGGGGACGACCGGCGCCGGTGCCGCCTTCCCCGGCGGCAACGGCGTGATCGCCTGCCAGACGAACCGCACGGGCAACAACGAGATCTTCACCTTCAACGCCAACGGCACCGAGCTCGGGGCCACCAACATCACCAACAACCCGGCGTCGGACTCCCGGCCGCGGTACTCCCCCGACGGGCGCACGATCGTGTTCGAGAGCAACCGGGACGGGCCCACCGAGCTCTACCTGATGAACTCCGACGGGACCAACGTGCGGCGCCTCACCTTCAGCCCGGCGGCCGGCCACGGCAACGGCGCGGCCAACTTCAGCCCCGGCGGCGACCAGATCGTCTACCAGACGACCCGGAACGGGAACTTCGACATCTACCGGATCGACGTCGACGGCACCAACGACACCCCGCTTGTCACCAGTCCGGTGGAGGACTCCCTGCCGGCGTGGTCACCCAACGGCGACAAGATCGCCATCAGCACCCGCCAGGTCGACGCCGCCACCGACGTCCACCTGATGAACCCGGACGGCACCGGCCTGGTGGACGTCACCAACTCACCGGGCGAGGACTCGTGGCCGGTCTGGTCGCCGGACGGTTCGATGCTGGCCTTCCACAGCCGCCTCGACGACCCGGCCGGCGAGGAGATCTACCGGATCAACGCCAACGGCACCGGCCGCACGAAGCTCACGAACAACCCCGGGCCGGTCCAGGGCAGCTTCGACATCTTCCCGTTCTGGTCGCCCGACGGCTTTAGGATCGGGTGGAACAGCGGCCGAGCGGGAGGCTCCGACGGCTTCGGCGAGATCTACACCATGAGCGCATCGGACGGCAGCGGCGTCACGAGGCTCACGAACAACGCCGCCACCGACCAGCGCTGCGACTGGCAGCCCCTCTGCACGATCTACGGCAGCGGCCGGATCGTCGGGACGCCGGGGGACGACATCATCTGCGGGTCCGGGGGCGCCGACCAGATCATCGGCAACGGGGGCAACGACCGGATCCTGGGCATGGGCGGCGCCGACCAGATCATCGGCGGCCCCGGGAACGACAAGCTCTTCGGCGGCGCGGGCACCGACACCGTCTACGGCGGGGGCGGCACCGACATCGGTGACGGAGGCACCGGGCGCGACATCTGCCACGACGTCACCAAGCCGCAGAGTTGCTGACCCCCTAGTGCCTCGACCTCATTCGTTCGCTTCGCTCACTCCATTCGGTCGAAGTGATCGTGCTCCGGCGGGCGAGCGGAGCTCGCGCCGCCTCCGCCCTGTCCCTCCCTCGTGTCCGCGGCCGGAGGCCTTCGGCGGCGACGGCGGCCACGGACGGGAAACCCCACGAACGCGGCGAACGTTTGTGGTCAGGGCACTTAGGCGCCTTCGTTCGAGACGGCCGCCAGCCGGTCGAGCACCGCCGCGGCCCGACCCTCATCGACCGAGGCGGTGGCGGCGGCCAGGCCCTCGGCCAGGTCGTCGGCCACGCCGGCCGCCACCAGGCCGGCGGCCGCGTTGAGCAGGACGAACTCCCGGCGCGGCCCCGGCTCGCCGTCGAGGACCCGGCGGGCCAGGTCGGCGTTCAAGGCCGGGTCGCCACCCTGGATGTCCGCCAGCGTCGCCGGCTTGAGGCCGAGGGCGGCGGGGTCGACATCGTAGGTCCGCACCTCCCCGTCACGGAGCTCCAGCACGGTGGACGTGGTGATGGTCGACAGCTCGTCGAGGCCGTCGTGGCCGTACACGACGAGCGACCGCGTCGCCCCCTGGGTCCGGAGGAGCCCGATCAGCTTGGCGGCCATGTTGGCGTCGCTGACCCCGAGGACCTGGCGGCGGACGCGCGCAGGGTTGGCGACTGGGCCGAGGAAGTTGAACACCGTCGGCACGCCCAGCTCCCGGCGGGTGGGGCCGACGTGGCGGAAGGCGGGGTGGTACTTCGGCGCGAAGCAGAACCCCATCCCGGCCCGCTCCACGCAGTCGGCCACGGTGGCCGGGGCGACGTCGATGGCGACGCCGAGGGCCTCCAGGAGGTCCGCCGACCCGCACTGGGAGGACTGCGACCGGTTCCCGTGCTTGCACACCTTGGCGCCGGCGCCGGCAACGACGAGCGCGCCCACTGTCGACGCATTGATCGTGCACGCCCGGTCGCCGCCGGTGCCGCACGTGTCGACCGCGTCGGTGCCGGCGGCCAGGTCCACCCGCTCACCGAAGGCCCGCATGACGTCGAGCAGGGCAGCCAGCTCCTCGACGGTCTCGCCCTTCATGCGCAGGCCGACCGCGAAGGCGGCGATCTGGGCCGGCGTGGCCCCACCCTGCAGGATCTCGGTCACCGCGGCCGTCACCTCGGCCGCGCCAAGGTCGCGGCCGGCGGTCAGGGGGCCGAGGACGGCGGGCCATCCTCCCAGCTCAGCGAGGTTCACGGCGCGGAACCGTAGCGGGCCGGGGCCCGTCCACGCCGGGGAATGGATCAGGCGGCTGCGGTCTTGCGGCGCTGGCGCAGGATGCGGCGGCGCTCCTTCTCGGTGGCCCCGCCCCAGATCCCCTCGGATTCGCGGTTCGCCAGGGCGAATTCCAGGCACTGCTGCTGTACTGCGCACGTGTTGCAGACCTGCTTGGCCCGGTCGACACCCTCGTCCTCGGACGCGGTGTAGAAGATCTCGGGGTCCAGCCCGCGGCACGCGCCTCGAAGACGCCACGACAGATCCATTGCGGTTCACCTTCCTCTCCCGGCTCGGTTCCAAACCTGGCTGCGACCCAACCGGTGGACACGACCGGATGAATTATCCAACGAAAGAGTTGCAAAACACAACTTTTTTGGCTCCGGGCACCCCGGTGTCACCGCGCGCCGGGACACGGGAGCGGTCACCCTAGGATGCCCCGATGACCACGGCCGCCCACGACGAGCGGGACGTCCGGCCGGGCCGCCAACGCACGTCGCTGGGGTTGGCGTTCGCCCTGACCATGCCCGGGGTGGTGTCCCGGCTCGCCGGCCTCCACGGCGACCCCGCCGTCATGGCCGTCGTCTACGGCCTGGCCATCGTCGGCGCCGCATTCATGCTGTCGTGGGCTGCCGAGGTCGCCCAGCTGGACATCTCCGCCGGCCTGGCCATCGCCCTCCTGGCCTTCATCGCCGTACTTCCCGAGTACGCCGTCGACATGGTGTTCGCCTGGAAAGGCGGGAACGCCTTCGAGGAGTTCGGGCGGACCTGCCTCGGGCCCGGCGACACTGGCGAGTCCCCGTGCTCGCTGGCGCTGGCCAACATGACCGGCGCCAACCGGCTGCTGATCGGCATCGGGTGGTCACTCGTCATCTTCCTGGCCTGGTACGCCATGCGCCGGAAGAACGCGGCCAGCGCCACGCCGGGACCGTCCCTGAAGGAGGTCACCCTCGATCGCACCCACTCGGTCGAGCTGGCGTTCCTCACCATCGCAAGCGCCTACTCCCTGACGCTCCCGCTCAAGAGCTCGATCACCCTCCTCGACGCCGCCATCCTGGTGAGCTTGTTCGTGGTCTACACCGTTCGGATCTCCCGGGCGCCGGCCGAGGAGCCGCACCTGGTCGGCCCCGCCCTCTACATCGGGGGCTTCGACCAGGCCAAGCGCCGGGCCACGGTGCTGGCGCTGTTCATTTTCGCGGCGACGGTGATCCTCCTGTGCGCCGAGCACTTCGCCGAGGCACTCGTCGAGACGGGGGCGGAGTTCGGGATCAGCGAGTTCCTGCTGGTTCAGTGGCTGGCGCCGCTGGCGTCGGAGGCGCCCGAGCTGCTCGTGGCCGGCCTCTACGCGTGGCGCCTGAACACCAATGGCGGCCTGGGCACGCTGGTGTCGTCGAAGGTGAACCAGTGGACCCTGCTGGTCGGCACCCTCCCCGTCGTCTTCGCCCTCGCCTCCGGCAGCCTGCACGGCCTGCCCATCGTCGCCCAGCAGCGCGAGGAGCTGTTTCTCACGGCCGCGCAGTCGATCTTCGCCGTCGCCATCTTGACCAACCTGTCGATCAGCCTCCGTGAGGCAGGGATGCTGTTCGGGCTGTTCTGGGCCCAGTTCGTGCTCGGCGCGATCGTGCCCGACCGATGGCACGGCGCCGAGTTGGTGGTGGTGGGCGTCGTCTACCTGCTGCTGGCCGCCACGTACTTCGTGCGCCAGCGCCACGACGTGCCCCGCCTGATGCGAGACGGCCTGCGCACCAAGTACGCCGAGCTCACCCAGCAGGCGTGACCTGCGGGCGGGCGGGGTGACGTTCGACCGGGACACCGCCCTCGAACGGCTCGGCTCGGAGACGTTCGACGTGCTCGTCGTGGGCGGAGGGATCACCGGCGCCGGCGTGGCGTTGGACGCCGCTTCACGGGGACTGCGCACCGCCCTGGTCGAGCGCGTGGACTTCGGCTCGGGCACCTCGTCGCGGTCGTCCAAGCTGGTCCACGGCGGGCTCCGCTACCTCAGCCAGGGCGACTACCGGCTCGTGGCCCAGGCCCTGGCCGAGCGGCAGCGCCTGCTCGGCAACGCCCCCCACCTGGTCCGTCCGCTCCCCTTCCTCTACCCCTCCTACGGGAGCCGGACGAAGATGCGGGCGGTCTCCTCCGCTTTGTGGCTGTACGACCTGACCGGCGGCTTCCGCATCGGTCAACTCCACCGACGCCTGTCGACCGCCGACGCCCTGGCCCACACGTCGGCGCTGCGTCGCGACGGCCTCGTCGGCGCCCACCTCTACCTGGACGCCCAGGCCGACGACGCCCGTCTCACGCTGGCCGTCGTCCGCACCGCGGTACTGGACCACCGGGCCGTCGCCGCCAACCGGGTGACCGTCACCGGCCTGCTGCGACACACCGGCGGGCACGTGGCCGGGGTGTCGGTGGAGGCCGACGGTCGTTCGCTCGAGGTTCGGGCATCGGTCGTCGTGAACGCGGCCGGCGTCTGGGCCGACGGGCTGACCGGTGCCGGCGGGCCGGCGTCGATCCGGCCGGCCAAGGGCGTCCATGTCACCGTGCCCGCCGACCGGATCCCCACCGACGTCGCGGTGGTGCTGGCCGTACCATCCGACGGCCGGTCGATCTTCGTCATCCCGTGGCCCGGGGCGGCGCGGGTCTACGTCGGTACGACCGACACCGACTACGACGGCCCCCTCGACAGCCCGACGTGCACCGCCGGCGACGTCGCCTACCTCCTGGACGCCGTGAACGCCGCCCTCACCACCTCACTGACCCAGGCCGACGTGGTCGGCACATGGGCCGGGCTTCGGCCACTGGCTGCAGGGGCGCCCAACCAGCGCAGCGCCGACCTCTCCCGCCGCCACCGGGTGAGCCGGAGCCCCGAGGGCGTCGTCACCGTCGCCGGGGGCAAGCTCACCACCTACCGGGCCATGGCCGCTGACACCGTCGACGCGGTGGAGGCCGCGCTGGGACGGAGGCATTCGCCATCCCGGACCGGGACGCTGCTGCTTCGTGGAGCGACCCGCGCCGCCGGCGACCATCTCGTCTCGCGGTACGGGACCGAGGCACGCGTCCTCGGTGCGCTGTGTGACGCCGACCGGTCGCTCGGCCTGCCCCTCGTCCCCGGCCTCCCCTACCTCCGGGCCGAAGCCGTCTACGCCGCCCGCTACGAGATGGCCCGCACGGTCGACGACGTCCTCGCCCGCCGGACCCGCGCCCTGATCCTCGACCGGGAGGCGTCGGTAACCGCCGCTGCCGATGTCGCCGGCCTCCTCGCCCCCGAGCTCGGTTGGACCGACGCCGAGGCAGCCGCGCAGGTCGAGACGTACCAGGCCGGCGCCGAAGCCGAGCGGCTGGCTGCGACGGCGTGAACCATCCGTGCCGCGATACTGGCCCGGTGCTCCCCCGCCGCCGGCCGCTGTGAACGTCGACCGCCGAGCGGTGCTGGCCGGCGCCCAGCTGGCCGTGCTCGTGGCCGCCGGCGCCATCGTCCTGGCCCAGACGATCACGTCCTTCACCGACACCGACGCCAACCTGCCGCTCTACCTGGTCCTCCTCGGCGGCCTCGGCGCCGGCGGGCGGGTGGCGGCGCGGCGGCAGCCTGACTCGCCGCTGACCCACGGCGCGCTCGCCGCGCTGTCGGCCTACGTCGTGCTCATCGTGGCGATCACGGTCGTCCGCCTCGCCCTCGACCGCGAGGTCGCCGACCCGGTCTCCCTGGTCTTCAACGGCCTCATGGCCGCATCGGCGGGCATCTTCGGCGGCTACCTGGCCGTCATGCGCCCGGGACGCTCGGCGTGAGCCTGCTCGTCATCGACGTGGGGACGAGCAGCGTCCGGGCGTCGATCGTCGCCCCCGACGCCACCGTCACCCACATCCACCGGCGGGCGGTGCTTCCCTCGACGCCGGCGCCCGGCTTCGTCGAGCTCGACGCATCCGCGCTGGCCGCCGCCGTGCTGGACGTGTCGCGCGCCGCTCTGGCCCAGGGCGGGCCGGTCGACGCGGTCGGCATCACCAACCAGCGCTCGACGACCATCGTCTGGGACCGCCAGACCGGCGAGCCGGTCGGCCCGGGGATCGGCTGGCAGGACCAGCGCACCGTGATGATGTGCCTGGCCCTCCAGGCCCAGGGCCTGCGCCTATCGCCCAGCAGCTCGGCCACCAAGCTGGCCTTCCTGCTCGACACCGCCGACCCCGACCGGAGCCGGGACCTCTGCTTCGGCACCGTCGACACGTGGGTGACCTGGACCCTCTCGGCCGGCGCCCTGCACGTCACCGACCTCTCCAACGCCGGCGTCACCGGCCTGATGCGCCTCGACGGCGCCGGCTGGGACGAGGCGGTGCTCGCCACGCTCAACATCCCGCCCGGCGTGCTGCCGAGCATCGTGGACTCCTCCGGCCCCGTGGGCCTGGCCCGGGCCCTGCCGGGAACGCCGCTCATCGCCGGCATCGCCGGCGACCAGCAGGCGTCGCTCATCGGCCAGGGCTGCACCCGGCCAGGCCTGGCCAAGATGACCTTCGGGACCGGCGGCATGCTCGACCTGTGCCTCGGCCCGGACCGTCCGGCCTTCACCGAGCGGGGTCCGCACGGGACGTTCCCAATCGTGGCCTGGCGCCGGCGGGGACGGGTCACCTGGGGCATCGAGGCGTTCATGCTGACCGCCGGCCAGGCCGTCGAGTGGCTCCGGGACGACCTCGGGATCATCGACGACGCGGCCGACTCCGAGGCGATCGCCGCCGCCTGCGACACGACGGGCGACGTCTGGTTCGTGCCCGCCCTGCTGGGCATGGCCACGCCGGCGTGGGACTTCGGCGCCCGGGGCACGCTCGTCGGCCTCACCGGTGGCACCGGCCGGCCCGAAGTGGTCCGGGCCGTCCTGGAGGGCGTCGCCCACCGGGGCGCCGACCTCCTGGAGGCGGCCGAGGCCGACGGAGCCTGCGAGATCCCGATCCTCAGGGTCGACGGGGGGATGAGCGCCAACGCGGTGTTCGTGCAGGCGCTGGCCGACGCCTGCCAGCGGCCCGTCGAGGTGTCGCCCATCCTGGAGGCGACGACGCTCGGCGCCGCCTTCCTGGCCGGCATGGCCGTCGGGGTGTGGGCCGGCGAGGACGAAGTGGCCGCCACCTGGTCGCCCCGGGCGACCGTGGAGCCGCTCGACGAGCCCGACCGTGACCGCTGGCGTGACGCCTGCGGACGGGCCCGGGCGTGGATCCCCGAACTATCCGCCCTCGACTTCTGAGCTGGTGACGATCGGACACGCCAGGACCGGTCGAACCGTCACCAGTTGCCGGGGTCGCGAGTGCGCGAGACTGGTGCCGACGGTGAGTCGGCCGGGTGGCCGCGGCCCGGCGTTGACCGGGTCGAGGAAGGTCGGGGCTCCACAGGGCAGGGTGCTGGCTAGCGGCCAGTCGGGGTGACCCGCAGGAAAGTGCCACAGAGAACAGACCGCCGATGGCCCGCAAGGGCACAGGTAAGGGTGAAACGGTGCGGCAAGAGCGCACCAGCGCCCGGGGCGACCCGGGCGGCTCGGCAAACCCCACCCGGAGCAAGGCCGAACAGGGGACGGATGCCCGTCCAGTGCCCTCTTCGGAGGCACACTCCCCAGGTAGGCCGCATAGATGGATGGCCACCGCATCGCCTCGGCAATGCACAGAACCCCGCCTACAGGCCGACTCACCGTCACCACGCAGCGTGAACCCGCGAAAATAGCCTCTGAACTGCGGTTTTAGGTGTCCAGACCTGACCGCTAGTCACCGAGAGTGACCACCTTTCGTCCTCAGAACTGGGGCCGGCCCCCAGAAGGTCCGCCACTTCGCCCGCAAGCGCGACGCCGAGCAGTTCCTCGACGCCATCCGGGGCGACCTGGCCCACGGAATGTACGTCGACCCCCGCCGGCGGCCGAACGCTGTTCCAGTACGCCGAGCGCTGGCGGTCGGTCCAGGTCCACCGCACCGGGACCACCACGCAGGTCGAGACCTACCTCCGCCTCCACGCCTACCCGCAGCTCGGGACCCGCCAGCTCGGGGCCATCCGCCGCAGCGACGTGCAGGCGTGGGTGAAGGGGCTCACGGCGGTGGTGGCACCCCGCTCGGTCGAGCTGGCCTACTGGTGGGTGGCGACGATCTTCAAGGCCGCCGTCGGCGTCCGCCTCATCGCCCTGCATCGGGATCACCCTGCCGAAGTGCAACGACGCCGAGGTCGTCCCCTTGTCGGTGAGCGAGGTGGAGGCGATGGTCGACGCCGTACCCGACCGCTACCGGGCCCTGATCGTGTTCGCCGCGGGGATGGGCCTCCGGCAGGGCGAGTGCTTCGGCCTGACCGTGGACCGGGTCGACTTCCTCCGCCGCCAAGTACGAGTTGACCGCCAGCTGGTCGGTGCGCCGTGTGGCGTACCACGCTCGGCTCGATGTGGCACCGGGCCCGCCCGATCGCCGGCATGCCTGACTGGGCGACGTTCCACGACCTGCGGCATTTCTACGCCTCATTGCTGATCGCCACGGGCTGCTCCGTCACGTCCGTCCAGCGCCGCCTCGGCCACCAGTCGGCCACCGAGACGCTCGACACCTACGGCCACCTCTGGCACGACAACGACGACGAGACCCGCAACGCCGTGGACCTCGTCCTTGGTGGCATCGCCAACGGGGGCTGAGCAGGAGTCGCGTAGTGGCAGCGGGCGGGCGGAGAAACGCCCCATCCCGTGACCCTCGGCCGGCGTTGTGGGCGCCCTACCGAAACCCGGCGCTCGTCCCTAGGGGCCACACCGGTGCTTGCCAGCGCAAGCCCGGCAATTCGAGCGAGTTTCTCCCCGAAGCGCGTCAGTGAACGGGAGGACGTTTGTCGGGTGACGTGTCCGCCGCTGATGTGGACCATGGACTACGAGGCCAGGACGCGGTCCACGATCGCCTGCAGGTCGATGTGCGCGTAGGCGTCCACCCAGGCGCGGTCGTCGTAACTGTTGCAGCCCCACGTGCCTAGGTCCAGCTGCTCGCTCAGGGCGCGAACGACGTCGCCGTAGCGCTCGAGGGGGACGAAGACCGGCTCGCCCCATGGCGTGCGATCGGGCTCCGGGCGGGGAACGGTCGGCAGCCGGACACCGAGTCGTTCCAGCGCCTCGACAACCGCCGGCCCAGTGGTGCCCCACCGCTCCAGCTGCAAGGCCGACAGCCCTTCATCGCCCCAGAGGAACGCGATGAGCCCGTGTTGTGAACCGACGTCGCCGGTCCCGCCGGCCAACCCCTCGGCCTGACCGATCAGCTCGCGGCTGTGAGGATTGGGACCGGCGGATGTGACCCCGGCCTGCGGTGGGCACGGGGGCAGCCCGCCCGTCCAGCTCCCGAGCACCTTCGACGCCACCGAGTCGTGATCGAGCCCGCAGGCCCTCAGCGCCCGACCAGCCAGGTCATCGGGCTGGCCGGTCAGCAGGGCGAGCACGACATGTTCGGCGCCGAAGAAGGGGTAGCCCATCGCCACGGTGTTGCCGCTCGGCCGGCTCCACCAGGGGGTTGGGAGGCAACGGCGCCGCCGTGGCGTCGGAGCGGTCCAGCAAAGACGCAGGCAAGCCTCGCGGATCCCAGAGCAAAGCTCGCAGCATGTGACGAGCCTCGGGCGCCGCGATCCCTTCCGACAGCGCCAGGCCCTCCGCCCGTCCGCGGACCATGTGGTAGGAGGGAGCAGACATGCAGCCCTCGCCGACCTTCGGCGCGGGCGGCCCGTTCCGTTCGAGGTGGTCGGCCAGTGCGGTGACCAGGTCGTCGCGGTCGCGGCCCGCTTCGTCGGCTACGGCCAGCAGGAGGTGCTCCTCGCCCACCCAGTGGTGACCTAGGGCCTGCGCCTCGCGTGTGGCCGCCCACTCGACCGCCGTCGTGGTCATGAAGGCAACGTACCCCTCCGGGTCAACGGAGCGGACGGAGTCGTCGCCACGGGCAATCCTTCCAGCCGGGCGGCTGCAGACGCCGCGCGTGCCCGGCCCAAAACGTCCCCCACCATGCCGGCGGTCGGGGGGCTGGTCCGGGCTCCGGCGGTTGCAAGTAGTGGGCACCTCGCGGCGGACGAGCTCGCAATACTGATCGGCTGGAGGCATCTCCCCGCCCGGAGGCGGGCCGGGCTGGCGCCTGGGAACAGGCGCCAACTCCTGCTCGCCCGGGTGAACGACCACCGCCTGGACGGGATGTGCGGTATCGCCACGCCCCACCGGCTCCCAGGGGACAGGCGACCTATGCAGATGAGGCGCGGACGTTCTTCTCCACCCGGGAGTGCCCGGCGGGTGAAACGGCTAGAGCTGCAGCGGCTTGATCGGCGAATAGATGGCGGTAGGGTCGTCCTGCCAGACTTCGGGCTGTACGTCGATGTACAGCTCGACCTCGTTGCCATCGGGATCCAGGATGTACAGGCTGTGGGTGACCGTGTGGTCGGAGGCACCGACCACACGTACGCCCGCCTCAATGATCCGATCCCGCGCTTCTCGGAGTTCCTCGTCGGACTCGCCGACCTTGAGGCCGAAGTGATACATCCCGACCCGACGTCCCTCCGGGATAGGCGCCGCGTCGGGACCTACTTCGATCAGAAACAGCTCGTGGTGCGTACGGCCCGACGTGAAGGCGGCGGCTGGGAGGCGAGTGGGCGTGTCACCCCGTATTTCCTTCAAACCCAGTACGTCGCCGTAGAACCGGCGTGACCGATCGAGGTCGCTGACGTACAGCACCACATGGCCGAGCCACTTGACCTCCACCGTCGCCCTAGCCCTGCGCTGCCGCGAAGAACTCGATGGCGATCCCGTCGGGATCCTTCACGTGGAGGTGCAGCCCGAACGGGCTCTCCACGATGGCCGAGCTCTCGACGCCGATCTCGCCGAGGTGGGCCACCCACTTCTCGAGCTCGTCCCTGCTCTCGACGTGCACGCCCATGTGATCGAGCCCGACGCGCGAGAACAGGAACGAGTCGTCGTCCGCCGTCTGCTCCCACTTGCGGAGCCCGACCATGAAACCCGGCCCCATGCAGACGATGAACGGTCCGAGCTCGTCTTCGGAGGCCAGCGCGGTCTGTGACCCCAACAGCCGGTTGTAGAAATCGGCGCTCCGCTCGAGGTCGGTGACCGTGAGCGTCAGGTGGCCGAAGCCTTGATGCTGCGGCATTTCCCTCTCCTTTCCCTGTGGTAGGTGATGGTTGCATTCGAACACGACGCCCTGCGTCGGTAAACACCGCTCCTCCACTGTCAGCGCGGCGCTGTGTTGGACACTACGGAAATTTCGGTCCGCTGTCGTCAGCGCTGGCAGGCTCTCAAAGCTTGTCGTTCGGGGTGAGGACGAAGTCGTAGGAGCACCGCGTTTCGGCCTCGCCGTTGCGCACGAGGCCGATGACGAGGGAGTCCTTGACCGCACCGACCACGTCGGAGTCGATGAAAGGATCGCCCTCGAAGTAGATCTGGGTCGTCAGCGCCCGGCACGCGGGGTGACTGACCTTGAAGTGAATGTGACCCGGCCGGATGAGGTGCCGCCCCAAAGCCTTGAGGAGCTGGGCGGTAGCGCCGCCGTCGGGGATCGCGTAGGGCGGAGGCACGATGGTCTCGAAGTCGAACCGCCCGCTGGCATCGGTCGTCATGCGCCCGCGGAGGTTGCCCTCGGGGACCGTGGGGTGGATGTTCGAGTACTCACCCGCGGCGCTCGCCTGCCACACGTCCACCAAGGCGCCGGCCAGGGCCGATCCGTCGGTCGAGCGCACGGTGCCCGAGAACACGAGGTGCTCGCCCGGCTCAGCCTCGCGCTGGGGCAGGACGTAGGGCCGCTCCAGCAGCTGGGCGTCGGGGACATAGAACGGCCCTTCGACGTTGCACTCGGTGCCGCCCTGGGCGGCGAAGTTGACGTCGTCGACGGTCGTCGACAGGAAGACATCGAGCATCAGGGGGATCTCGTAGCCCTGGTTGCCGGCCTGGGTCAGCCACTCGGTGGCGACGCGGTACTCCTCCCAGGTGACCTGGTGCTTCCGGATGATGCCAAGCAGGGAGTCGAGGACGTCGGTGAAGATGGCCTGGACGCGGGTATCGGTGGTCGTCTCGGAAGCGGTCACGGTCATTCGGGTCTCCTCTCGCACGGGAACGACGCCATCCTGCGCCGGAGAGCGTCGCCCGCACATCGGGGACAACCGACACTTTCCGCCTTCGTGCCCCCACATAGCGGCGCGGGGACCGAGGCCGGTGCTAGGAGGACCGAGCCGCGAAAGCGATGAGCTCGGACCGCATCCGCACGCCGGCCTTGACCGTGAGGTTGGCGATGTGGCGTTCGACGGTCCGCGGTGAAAGGTAGAGCCGTTCGGCGATCTCGCGGTTGGGTAACCCCTCGGCCAGGAGGGTGAGCACCTCGGATTCACGCGCCGTCACCCCGAGGCGGCGCAGACCGGTCGGGATGCCCGACGTGTTCCCCCGGCGGGGAACGGGCGCCCCGGCGCGGCGCAGCAGCGAGCGGCACGCGGCAGCGATCTCGTCGTGGCCGTGGTCCTCGAAGACCGGGAGAGCGTTCTGCATCCACTCCGCCGGCTCTCCCCAGCCGTCGGCGATGGCCGCGTCGGCGACGAGGCGGCGGCCGAAGTGGCGGTGCCAGGCGATCGGGGCCAGCGCAGCGTCGCCGGAGGCAAACGCCTCCTCGGCCTGCACCCTTTGACCGGTGCGTCCGAGGAGGACGGCGTCGGCCAGGTGGAGGTAGCCGCGAATGAGGAAGTTCACGGTCACGCCTGACGCCCGCACCTCGGCGCACGCCGCCGCCCCGTCCATGTCCTCGACCGCTCGCAGGAGCGCCCAGAGCGCCCTGCCGATGACCACCGGCGCGGTTGCCAGGCTGCGGAAGTACTGCATCGCGGTGTCGAGCTCCTGCATTGCCCGCCGGCGGTTCTCCTGGATGAGCGAGTTCCGGGCACGGACATGAGCCCAGACCATCGCACACACCTCGGGATCGTCTCCCCGGAGCGCGAACGCCTGCTGGAGCTGCTTCTCCATGTCGTCGCGCCGCCCCAACCGGGCCAGCCCGTCCGCTTCGAAGATCAGCGACATCGCCAGCAGTTGTTGCATCCCGAACTTGCGAGCTGTGTCTCCGCAACGTCGCGCCGCTTCAACCACTTTGTCGCCATCGAGCCGCATCGCGTACCAGCCCCCGATGTAGAGATCCACCTGGGCGGCGACGGCTAGGGCGCCGGTCGCAAGGGCGGCCTCTCGGGCGGCCAAGAGCCGGTCCACCTCCCGACCGGCTAGAACGTCCAGCGTTCCCAGCTCGAACAGGCCCCGGACGCGCCACAGGCCGAGTCCGTGCTCCGTCGCGACATCAAGAGCTCGGGCGAAAGCCGCCTCCGCCCGGTCGAGGTCGGTGAGACGCTCGGCTCGTCCCACCACCTCCAGCGCCTCGCAGGCGACTTCAGGGAGGCCAGCGCGCTCGGCCACGTCCAGCGCCGAGCGCGCTGCGGCGGCGGCCCTCTTCGGGTCATCTCTGCCCATGAGGACGTGCGCGCCGATCGCCTCGGCGCATGCCGTGAGGGATTTGTCGGGACCAGCGAGCGCGGAAGCACGAGCGAGGTGGGTATCGGCGACGTCCCAATGGCATGCGGCAGCGGCCACTCTTGCCAGGCGCAGGTGCACCTGGCAGAGCCTTTCCGTCGGACCCGACGCGGACTGAAGCTGGGCCACCACCTCGCTCCCAACCTCCAGGGCACGGTCGACCTTGCCTGCCGATGACAGCGTCTCGCTCAGCGCGTCCTTCACGTCGAGGGCGAGCTCGGGGCTGTCGGCCGCCGCCGCCAGCGCGCTCTCCAACGTCGTCTCCGCCGTGGCCAGCGCCCCACGAGCCAGCGAACGCCGGCCCGCCTGCAGGAGAAGCGCGGCGGCGCGGCCACGGTCGCCCGCCTGGTCGGCGAGTTGTGCAGCCAGATCGCACCAGTCGCCCTCGAGCTCCGGGTGTGACCCTTCGACGGCGGTCAGGGCGGACCGGGCCAGGAGGGCTCGCTCGCCCGGCAGCAGCTGGCCGACGACGGCGTCGCGGGTGAGCGCGTGGCGAAATCGGAACGAGCCGGACCCTCGTTGCTCGCACACGAGCAGCTGCGCCGCCGTGGCCCGCCCGAGCGCGGCCACGATCTCCTGCTCACTCAGCTCCGTCATGCTCGGAAGGAGCGTCCAGTCGAACCGTCTACCGAGGACGGCGGCCGCGACAAGCGCGGCGCGAGCCGTCGGACCCAGGGTGCCGAGGCGCTCGACCACGGTGGCGACGAAGGTCCGGGGAACGGCTGGCTCGAATCCGGACTTCACCGTCCATCCTTGATCGGCCTGGACGACGACGCCGGCCCCAGCCGCGCCTGCGAGCAGCTCCTCGACGAGGAACGGCAGCCCGTCGCAACATTCCTGGAGGATCGCATCGAACTCTCGGGGAAGGCTGGCCAGGTCGAGGCAGGCCCGAGCCATCGCCGATACTGCGGAGCCCGAGAGGGGTGACAATTCGATGGCGGACGCGGCACGCCGGGCGGTGAGGCTGGCGGCCACCCCAAACGCCGAGCTGGACTCCTCGGACCGGAGGGTGCACAAGCAGGCGACCGGCTCGGACACGAGGTTGTCCGTGAGGTACTCGAGGACGGCCATGGTGTCGGGATCTGCCCAATGAAGGTCTTCGAGCACGAGCAGGCAGCCGTGCGCACGGCCGAGGACGCGGAGGACCCGCAGCACAGCCTCGGCGAGGAGCACGATCGACTCGTCCGCCCGCTCACTGGTATTCCCCCGCCACTCAGGCACGAGGCGGGCCATGATCGGTCTGAAGGGCTCGAGTTCTGGATCTTCGGGTGGTCCTGTGTCCCGGAACTGCGAGAGGAGCGCCTCGGTCAGTGGACGGAAGGCCACTTGGCTGGCTGAGGGTGTGGCGCGACCCCAGAGGACGCTGAACTGGCGACGGCGCGCCATGTCGAGCGCTTCTCGGGCGAGCCGGGACTTGCCGACACCTGCCTCACCGATCAAGAAGAGGGTCCTGCCGCGGCGCTCCTCGGCAACGGCGGTCACGGCGGCGTGGAGCTCGCTGACCTCACTGCTGCGGCCCACGAGCACAGGGCAGAGCACCGATGGCATCGCACGAGTATCGCGGCAACTGAAGCGGCGTGCAGGCTTCGGCCGTACCGGGCCAGGCGCCCGAACCGCCGGCCGAGGACGACATCCGACGCCCAACCTTCACGAGGTGGAAGGCATCGGCGCACACCACGCTGCCTCTGGACGGGATCAGAGGTCTTGGATCTCGGCCCGGCCTTCCTCACGCGCGTGACCGCCGAGGGCCATGCTCCCCAGGCTGGTGAGCGAGGCCCTCGACGCGGTTCGCCGGGAGCTGTGGAACGACCGCTGGGCCAAGGACATCGCGGTGGGCGCTGCTCAAGAACCCCGAGGACTTGACCGAGACCTAGGCCGCCCAGCTCGGGCGCATCCGGCGCCGCCGGGGCGGCATCTGGCGGGCCTACGAGATGAAGGAGCAGTTCCGGGCCATCCTGGCCGGCGACCTCACCCGCGTCGAGGCCGCCGTACTCCTCGACCCCTGGTGCACCCGGCCCAGCCGGTCTCGCATGGCGCGCTTCGTCAAGGTGGCCAGGACGATGCGCCAGCGCCTGGACATGACCTCAACGCCATCGAACACGGCATCTCGACTACCGCTCTAGGCTGAGCGTTAGGGCCCCATGGGACTGGAGCGAAGGCGCCGCCTCCTTGGAGCTTCGGATCCGCGGGCTCGACTGGACCGGCTGTTCACTGGTTCTGAGAGCAAGACACGGAGGCACCGATGGCCACAGAATCGCAGCATCAGGCGACGCCTGAGGCTCTTGACGCGTCGTCCCCAGCGGAACAGCGGACCGCATTTGAGCGGACCCCGCGATGACGCCGTGGGCCGGCGCCTCCGCTCATACCGTGGACGCGAGACGCCTCACGGCCCTCGCCCTCGGGACCGATCGCGTCGCCGGTGAGGTCGTCGGGGCCTTCCAAGGAGCCGGCGTGCGCGCTGTGCTCCTGAAAGGAGCGGCCATCTCGACGTGGCTCTACGGCGACGGCGCGCCGCGCGGCTACAACGACGTCGACCTCTTGGTGGCACCCGATCGGTGGCCCGCCGCGGAAGCCGTGCTTCGCGACCTCGGCTTCGACCTCGCGATGCCTGGGACATCGCCACTGGAGGAGGCGCCGCATGCCAGGGCATGGGCGCGGGGCGCAGAGGTCGTTGACCTCCACCACACAGTCTGGGGCGTGGGCGTCCCGCCGGCCCGAGCCTGGGAGCTCCTGTCAGCGGAGACCCAGACGCTGGCGCTCGGCGGCGGGCACGTAGAGGTGCTCGACTTCCCCGCCCGCGCCCTCCACGTCGCGCTGCACGCCGCCCACAACGGCGCTGGCGGGCGCGGGCGGAAGTCGCTCCGGGACCTTGCCCGCGCCGCTGATCGGGTGCCGGTCGACGTCTGGCGGCAGGCCGCGTCGCTCGCCCGCGACCTTGACGCGGACGGCGCCATGGCCGTGGGGCTCCGGCTGCACCCCGCGACGGCACATCTGGCCGACACGCTCTCGCTGCCCAGCCGGGCGCCGGTGGCCGTCACGCTGCAGTCCACCGGCGCCCCGACGTTGGCTGTCGGCCTACTGATCGCAGCCCGCGCCCCGGGCGTGAAGGCAAAGGTTGCGACGGCGGCGCGCCGGATCGTCCCGACGCCCGCCTGCATGCGGGCCCGCTACCCGATCGCGGCGAGAGGTTGGCCGGGGATGGCCATCGCGCACGTTCTTCGCTGGGCGTCCCTCGCCCGCCAGGTCCCGGCCTCGGTGCTGGCCATCGGCCGGGCCCTCTGGTCACGGGCCCGATGGGCGTGACCCCCGGGCGGTGGCCGCTTGGCGATCGTCGGTTGCAAGCTCTACAACGTTCAACCGGAAGAGTCGTCCGCACCCTGTCAACCGTCCCAACATCCCGTCGCCATCCGCTGCTCGAGATGTGAGCACGGTCTGCGGCGTGGTCCACCGCGCCCGCGACCCATCGACGCCACCCTCTCGCTCTGCTGGACACGCCCCGCTGCTTTCGGCCCCGGCGTGGGTGGGGTCTGCACCAGTTGCGGCGGGGCTCGTTCACCGGCACAAGGTGGGCCTATCCTCCGCGCATGCGTTGCCCCTCACCGGCCGAGGCCCGGGCCGCGCTCTGGACGGTTCGTGCCGTGGTGCAGGCCCGACGCGAGGCGCGGCGGACTCCGATCGACCGCATTCGGCTGTCGCCGCCGCCGGCCCTGCCCGACGAGGCGATCGTCGGCGTGGCTGGCGTCCTCCGTCGCTGGCCGCAGACGTGCCTGATCCAGGCCCTCGTCTGCCAGCGCTGGTACGCGTCCCACGGGCGGCCGCGAGATCTCGTCATCGGCGTGACCATGCCGAGCGCTGGCTTCCGCGCCCACGCCTGGCTGGTCGACGACGACCGCTGCCATCGCGGAGAGTTCACCGAGCTGCTGCGCAGCCCGGCGCCATCGAGCGCCTGACGCGGCTTACGCGATCGCCGCCGCCGCCAGCGTGACGAGCAGCAGGCCCGTGGCCGCCTCGAAGGTGTCCCAACGCTGGGGTCGGATCAGCTCCCATGCCGGCAGGGTGGCCAAGTCGAGCATCACCTCGCCGTGGGCCTTGCAATACGGAAGCGACCGGGCGCCCATGAGTCGCCGGAGCCGCTCGTCGATGGCCAAGGGCGTAATGCCGAGGTCGTAACCCCACACTAGGTGCACGAAGCCGCCGAGAGGAGCTTGCCCGCGCGTCGGGGGCAGGTTGACGCGGTCGCGCGTGTCGGCGCGCGCCCGTTCCGTCGGCTCGCGCAGCCCGAGGCGGGCGCGGACGCCGTCGCGCAGGTCGACACACCGCGGTCCTGCGAATGCGCTCTTACCGTCGACGACGAGGACGTCATCGACGAAGACCTCGTGGCCGGCGGCCAGCAGCGCACCCGCCAAGGTGCTCTTTCCCTGCTCCCTTTTCCCCACCAGGCCCCATGCCCGCCCTCCGAGCACGACGCCCGCAGCGTGGACCGCCTCCCTCCCGGCCCAGTGCGCGAAAAGGGCGGCGGGAAGAGCCAAGTACGGGTGGGCCAGGGAGCGGGTGTCGAGAACCTCGACACTCGAGATCTCCACCCGGCGCCGAGGCCTGTCGACGTGCACCTGCACCGACTCATACCCAGCGGTGGCGCCCTGCTCGTGGAACGAGATCCGAATGTTGACGACCCGCGGCGTCGTCAGGGCAACCTCGACGGGATACCAGTCGTCTGCGCCGTAGAGGGCGAGCGTCGGCGACGGGTCGAGGCCGACGAACCGCAGCCCGTAGGCGGCACCCTGGGTCGCCTTGCTGGCGTCGATTCCCAAGGTTTCCACGGCCAGTGAAGCCTAAGGCGAGCACACGGCGGCGGGTAAGATCGGGCCGGACCCAGCGCGCAAGGAGGGATCCATGCCGGAGGAGCCCGTGCCCCGGATGGCGCGTGTCTAGAGCCCCCGGCCCTCGTATGGCTCGGCCGTCTGGCCGATCGCACGGCCGCGGGTCTGGGCATTGGTGGGGACATGCAGGATGGACCAGACGTCAGCCCATCGGACCGCGCCCTCAAGGAGGTTTTCACTCCGGTTGACACCGCCGACGTCCTCGCCGGCGTTGTCGGCCTGCCCATCGAGCGCTGGCGCTACCGCGGCGACGGCGCCCCCCACATCGGGCCGATGGCCCAGGACTTCGCCGCCGCCTTCGGCGTGGGCGACGACGACCGCGTCATCCACAACGTCGACGCCTCGGGCGTGGCCTTGGCCGCCATCCAGGCCTTAGCCGCGGAAGTGTCCGAGCTGCGTGCGCAGCTGAAGCGTCTGTCGTGATCGGCACTGCCGCACGAGACCGCGGCGGCTAGTCTCGACCGACCTCTGCGTGTGTCGAGGAGGAGCGATGCCGGACGAGTCTGCCCCAAGGGAGTCGAGCGCCAACGAGGCGCGTGACTACGAGCCTCCGTCCCTGGTCTGGCTGGGCCCGCTGGTCGATCTCACGCGCTTTGGTGGCACCGTCGACGCGGACGGTGTCACACAGGCCGACAGCCCATCGGACCGCGCTCTCAAGGAGGACTTCGGCCCGGTTGACACCGCCGACGTCCTCGCCGGCGTTGTCAAGATGCCCATCGAGCGGTGGCGGTACCGCGGCGACCGCGCCACCCACATCGGGCCGATGGCCCAGGACTTCGCCGCCGTCTTCGGCGTGGGCGGCGACGACCGTGTCATCCACAACCTCGACGCCTCCGGTGTGGCCTTGGCCGCCATCCAGGCCCTGGCCGCCGAGGTGTCCGAGCTGCGCGCGCAGCTGAAGCGGCTGTCGTGATCCGGCTCAACGCCAGATCGGTGGCGTGGCGCGGCGTCAATGGCGAGGTCGTCGGCCTGTCCATCGAAGACAGCGAGTACTTCACCACGAACGAGACGGCCACCGAGCTGTGGCCGTTGCTGGCGGAGGGGACGACCGAGGACAACCTGGCCGCCCGGATCGTCGATCGCTACGGCATCGACACGGTGACCGCCAGCACGGACGTGCGCGCCTTCCTCGGCACGCTCGCCGATCGGGGTTTGCTCGAGATGTGAGCGCCATCTGCGGCGTGGTCCACTGCGCCGGGCGACCCGTCGACACCGTCGTTTTCGCGTCGGTCCTCGACACGCTTCGTGGCTTGGGCCCTGACGGCGGCGGTACCTGGTCGGGGCCCGCCGGCCACTGCGACGTGGCGATAGGCGCCGCCCTGCGCATCCGGACGCCCGAGGACGGCAACGACCGCCAGCCCCTCGTGAGCGACGACGGCAGCCTCGTCATGGTCGCCGACGCCCGCCTCGACAACCGGCTCGACCTGCTCCCGGCGCTAAGCGTGGAATCGACCGAGCCCGACAGCCGTCTCATCGCCGCGACGTACGAGCGATGGGGCCGGGCGTGTGTCGAACGACTCGTCGGCGTCTTCGCCTTCGCCCTCGTCGACCGCCGGAGAGGGGGTGTCCTCCTCGCCCGCGACCACATCGGGAGTCGTCCGCTCGTGACATACGAGGGCAACGGCATCGTCGCATTCGCCTCCACCGCGCTGGCCCTGACCGCCCTACCCGCGGTGGGCCATGATCTCGACGAGCAGTGGGTGCGGGAGATCCTCGCCCTGACCTACTCGGACCGAACCTACGTCGACGGCGTGCGTTGGGTGCCCCCAGGCCACGCCGTGTGGATCGACGCCGACGGCGTGCGCCGGTGGGCGTGGTGGGACCCCGATCCCGAGCACGTTGTCGACCGCGGCGGCCCTGAGGCCCATGCCGCCCGCCTGCGGAACGCCTTCGACGAAGCTGTCGCCGGTCAGCTGCACGGCGCGGGGACGGTCGGCGCCTTCGTGAGCGGGGGACTCGACTCACCGTCGGTGGCGGCCACCGTGGCAGGCCAGATCGCCCCCCGACGCCTGCGCACGTACACGTCAGCGCCGCCACCGGAGTGGGACGGACCGACACCTCCCAACTGGGACGCCGACGAGTCGGCGCTCGTGCGCGACCTCGCGGCGCGCTACCCCAACATGGAGCCGACCTTTCTTCACGTGCCCGCGGCGCCGCTGTTCGACGGCCGCTATGAACGCTACTGGGCGCTCGGCGCCGGCCCGCCGCGCAACCCGTGCAACATGCTGTGGACCGATGCCATCTACGAGCAGGCGGCGGCGGACGGCGTGGCGGCCGTTTTCTGCGGGGACCTCGGCAATCTGGCGTTCAGCGCCGACGGACCGGACTGGCTGGTGGCCTTGCTGCGGCGGGGGCAGCTCGGCGAGGTGGCACGCGAGGCCCTGGCCTTCCGGGCGCACAAGCCCTTGGCGTCGACGCTCAGGGGCGACCTCCTCGGCCGCTTCCAGCCGTCGTGGCTCCGGCAGGCACGGACACGTCGTGGCTTGCGAGCCGACATCCAGCAGGACTGGCTGTCCGCCACGGCGCTTCAGCCACAGCTGCACTCAACGGTCGACCTGGTGGCGGCCATGCCACAACTGGACGTCGGCCGTCCTGTCTCCGCACGGGTGTCGCTGTTCGCCATGCGGGCTGTCGTCGCCGGGCAAGCCGACCTGATGGCCGCCACGCAAGCCGTGTGGCGCGTCGACCGCCGAGACCCGACGGCGGACCGACGGGTGCTCGACGTGGCCATGACCCAGCCGGAATGGGTGCGCCGCCGCCGGGGCGTGAACCGAGCGGCGGCTCGGGAAGCCATGCGCGATCGGCTGCCCCCCTCCATCCTGTGGCGAACGCGGCGGGGTTCGCAGCTGCCCGACTGGCTGGACCACATGAGCAAAGCGCGCGCCGAGATCGAGGCCGAGCTCGACGCCCTCCGGGACCATCCGATGTCGCGGCGTGTGATCGACGTGGAGCGGCTCACCGCCCTCGTCCGCCAGTGGCCCCAGCCGGCGCACGCCGCCGACACCCGCACGGTGTACGACTACCGGTTCGCCCTCCTGCGCGCCCTGGTGGTCAGCCGCTACCTCCGCTGGTTCGAAGAGCACGCCCGCCAGAAGCGCACGCCGTAGAGGACGACGAACGCCGACGCGATCCTGTCGCCGCGCGGAAGTTGCCATCGGCCTTCGGAGTCAGCAGCCACTCCGATGGGGGGAATCCATTTGTGGCGAGCGCCGACGAGGGGTTCGCGGTGTGCCCCACGCGACGGGCGGCCCGGCGAGCCCCCGCCCGGTGGAATCCTGACCGACTGCCCCCTGGGATCGGGTCGTCCATGGCGTCGGTCATGGACGCGTGCAGCACGTCATGGTCGACGCTGTAGTCGAACGTGTCACCCCCGACATGGCTGGCCGGCTCCCGCCAGCCGGCGAAGGTGAATTGCCCGGTGGCGCAGGTGAACGCCGATGGGTGGAGCCAGCGCTGGATCTCGGCGGCCAGGGAGAAGGAGGCGTCTCGCTGCAAAGACTCGAAGAGGTCGGTGTGGCGCCGGTTGGCGATCGCCACGGGCCGCGGCCACGTCGGCCTGGTTCAGCGCACCCTCGTCTGTCCTGAGCAGGTTGAGGGCGCCGATGGTCACGTCGCGGAGCCGCATCGGCAGCGCGTGCACCGATCGGAAGCCAGCTTCCACGGCGCGCGGCTCGAACCGCGGCCGCGGGCCTCCTGCGGCGGCAAGGCAATGGTTCACGATCGGCTGGCCGCCTGGTGCACGACGCACTGGAAGTCCCCGCCGGTCTCCAGCTCCTGGGCGAGCCGGCCGGGCTCGGCATTGGCCTGCATCGCCACGACGGCCTGGGCGGCCCCTCACCCCCGCCACCTCGGCACAGACCTGGCAAAGCCGTCTGGTCTCGGCCCTGGGGTTGTGCCCGCGGCGAGCATGTTCAGGATGCGTATGCGCCTCTCACCGGCCCCGTTCAGAGACCACCGCCTCCGGCGACATGTCGCGTAACGCTGGCGCGGCCGCCGATCAGAGCCCCGAGGGATGGGTGTGGGGCGTTCATTTCGACGTGTCACTCCTCACGCTTCGGCCGGCTTCTCGACCTCTACGTCACCGGGGTCCGGAGCGACGCTCAACAGATTTCCGTCAGATTCGAAGTGCTGCCTTCTGATCCACGACTCTGAATCTGAGGAAATCTACATCGCCCATCCTGGTAGGAAAGCACCCGGGCCGGGGGTGTCACTCGGACAGACAAACGTGCTGGTCAGAGCGGCGGTCCTCGTCCCGACCTCCGGCGAATGCTCGACCTGCCGGGCTAACGTGGCACGCCTGAGCTTGGCTTTGACGTCCACGACTGGAGGTCCTCGTGCCCTGGTTCGAACACCCTGCCCGTCGTGCGACTTCCTCCTCGCCGGCCGACTTCCGGGCTCGCAGTGGCGGCCCGCCACTGTCGCGCCCGTCGATCGCAAAAATGACGCTCTTGGCACTGGCGCTGACAATCGTGCCGTTGGTGACCGCCGGCCCGGCCCAGGCGTCGACCAGCTGCAATGCGCTGAACGACCCGTCGGGCGATGGCTTCTACTACCAGGGCCGCTTCCTGGCCGGCTTCCTACAGGCCGGCGATGTCATCACCATTTCGGCCGGATTCCCCATCGGCACGGCACCCAAGCCGTTCGTGCCGACCGCGTTCTTCCTGGGGATCGGTTCCTTCGACGCTCCGCCAAGCGTGCCCGGAGTCAATTTCCCGGGCACCCTCGTCTACACCGTTCCGCAAGACATCATGAACGTCCATCTCAACTGGGTGACGGGCCCGTCGATCCCAGACGGCTACACCGTCAGTGTGACCTGGCAGGTCAGCTGCCAGAACGCTCCGAAGTCCAGCCCGACGCTGAGCACCCAGGCTTCACCGTCCGCCCTTCTCGGCGGGCCGGTCTACGACACCGCGACCCTCGCCGGCGGGAACGCTCCCACCGGCACCATCGCCTTCCGCCTCTACGGGCCCGACGACGCCAACTGCAACGGGCCCGTCGTCTTCACGACCTCGACGACGGTGGCGGGCAACGGCAGTTACCAGTCTGCCGCCTTCACTCCTTCGGCGGCGGGAACGTACAGGTGGACAGCTGACTACTCGGGCGACGGCAAGAACAACGCCGCCTTGTCAGCGTGCAATGCCGCCAGCGAATCGGTGCTGATCAAGCCGTTCGCACCGCCCCCGCCCACGTCCACCCTCAGCGGCAACGTGTCCGGGCCGGTAACCGTGGCGTCGGGACAGAGCGTCGTCGTCACCGACGGCCAGGTGGTCGGGCCCATCACGATCCAGGCCGGTGGAGCGCTGCAACTGGTGAACACGAAGGTGACGAACGGCGTCGTTGCCACCGACCCCTCGTTCCTGAGCATCTGCAACTCCCAAGTCTCCGCCCCCTCCGACGCTCCCACCCAGGGTGTCGTCGCGAGCGGGGCCAGCACACCCCTCAGGATCGGTGACCCAACCAATGGCTGCGCCGGCAACCGGATCGCGGGCGACGTCATGCTCACAAGCAACACCGGAGGCCTGACGCTGGGCGGCAACGTGATCTCGGGCAACGTGACCGTGGACACCAACACGGTCGGTACGGCCATCGTGAAGGCCAACACCGTGTTCAAGGCCCTGGGCTGTGCCGGGAACAATCCTCCGCCTGTCAACAACGGCCAGGTGAACAGCGCCGCCAGCAAGACGGGTCAATGCAGCGGCCTGTGAGCGGAACCACAGGAGGTCCTCACCGGCGGTAGTGACTCGGTCACTTGACGATATATCAGAATATGATAGAGTTGGGGTTGTGGCCGATGTCAATCCTTCGTCCTTCCTCCCGATTCCGCAGGCGCAGTTCCACGTGCTCGTGGCCCTCACTGAAGGCGAGAAGCACGGGTACGCCATCATGCAGGCCGTCGAAGGATCGTCGGGCGGCATCGTGCGCATGGGCCCCGCCAGCCTCTACGGCACTCTCAAACGCCTCGTCGATCAGGGCTTGGCCGAAGAGTTGCCCCACCGTCCTGGGCCCGACGACGATCAGCGTCGTCGGTACTACCGGCTGAGCGGGCTCGGCCGGCGCGTGTGCGCAGCCGAAGCTGATCGCCTCGCCAGTCTCGTGCGAATCACTCGCGCCAACCTGCGCCCGGGGATGGCCTGAGAGTGTCCGCCCCCCACTCCGTGTACCGATCCCTTCTCCGCCTCTACCCAAGGGGCTTTCGCCGTCATTACGGCGACGATCTGGTGCAGCACTTCACCGACCTCATCGCCGACCGGGGCGTGCGGGCGGCGTGGGCCCGAACGGGCGTTGACCTGATCGTCACCGTTCCCCGCTACCGACTGGAGAGCATCGTGAACGAACGCCTGAGCGCCACGTACATCAATGTCGGCATCGTGCTCCTCGCCGCGGGCGGCGTGCTGAGCCTGCTCGCCGGCCTCTATCCCGGGCTGGTGCTGCTTCTCGCCGGTCTCGGCCTGGCCGTCGCGCAACGGAGCACCCTCGCCGTCGCCATTCGCACTCCGAACACGAACCGCCGGCGCCGTCGGCTGACCATCGGCGCCGTCCTCGCCGGGGTGTTCGTGTCCACTTTCACCGCGTACTTGGCCCTGATCGGTGACACGTGGACCGTTCGTGAAACTGTGCTCGCCGCAATCGGGACCATCGCCATGTTCGCTGCCCCTGTCTTTCTCGTCGCCGGGTTGCTCACCCCGAAGTCACTCGACGGGGTTGCCCGCCCGATGGCGTGACGGCCTGCCATCGCGCTACGGGAGCGGATGGAGGTCCGCCCCGGCCCGGCCTTCTCGGCCTGACCTAGTAGGCACCGCCGGAGCCGACGAGTGTGTGGGTACGGGTGTCCCAGGTAAGGCAGCTCCAGCTTCGGTTGTCGGAGTCGACCGAGCAGGACTGCGTGACCACACAACCCTGGGTCGCGTTCCACTCGACGCAGCCGGAAGACCGCTGGATCAACGCGGAGGCGGGTCCCACACCGATGCCGAAAGCCGCCAAGGCGAGCGAGCCGGCGACGACGATCTGACATGCACGCTTCTTCATTCCCTTGCGCTCCTGCTCGGTTCCGATGGCCATTCCCGTTCCTTTCGACTGGTTCGTGCGGTCGGAGCATCCGACTGGGCGCATCGTGGACGGCATCGCTTGCCAAGCCCTTGCCCAGCGCTTGCCGCTCTTGGCCAGCGAGGCCGTGACACCGGCTCTCGTTTCCGGCTACCGCCCGAGGCGATGAACCTCTCGGGCACTCCGTCCGTATGCACGACCGGCGACGAGGCGCGGCAACCTCCTCGCCTACGCCGGGACAGGAAACGACCCTGTCCGGAACCGACGACGGAAGGTAGATCGCCATGGCTCGACACAGTCTCAGCAAGCTGTCCGCGGCGGTCGCCGCATCCGCTCTCCTCGCGCTGGGCCTGGGAACTGGCCCCGCTCACGCACAGCAGGCGAGCACCGGGCGCTACGTCCTGCAGCTACAGGGCTACACCTGCACGAGGTTTGTCGGCACCGACGCCTGGGTTTGTACCAAGCCTGGCGCGCCGACCTACGACTGCGTCGGCTATGTGTGCCAACCGGTGGTCTCCACCCTCGTCGCCGCACCGTACGCGGCGCCGGCGAACCAGCCACCCGTCGCCACTGCCCCCTAGCGTGTCGACCTCATTCGTTCGCTTCGCTCACCCCATTCGGTCGAAGTGATCGTGCTCCGGCGGGCGGGCGGAGCTCGCGCCGCCTCCGCCCTGTCCCTCCCTGTCCGCAGCCGGAGGGGCCGCCTGCGGCGGCGACGGCGGCCACGGACTGGAACCCCACGAACGTGGCGAACGTCTGCGGTCAGGGCGCCGGCCAACCAGCCACCCGTCGCCACTGCGCTCTATCGTGTCGCCGGCTCGGCGCGTGCTGTGCGGTGCGTCTCTCGAACTGATCCGCGTACTGAACCGAACGGGGTTGCTCGTCCGTATGGGGACCGAGACCGCGCCGCGACGGAGGAGGAGCCAGCCATGAGGACCAACCCCGTCACCACCGGCACGGGCGCCGGCCGTGGCCGTCGCATCCGACTCGTCGCCGCCACGCTCGTCGCAGCCCTAGGTATCGGAGCGAGCCCGTCGGTTGCCGGGGCCGTCGTCCCGTGCGGCTGCACGGTCAACGACCCTCCGATCACCTATGCACGCCAAGTTGCCGACGAGGGCGGGGTCGAGGTCTTCACGATGTCCGCCAAAGGCACCGGCCAGACGCGGGTCACCAACTTCCCCGGGTTCGACGGGATGCCGTCGTACTCGCCCGACCGGTCGAAGATCGTCTATGCCACGACCCGCCACTCGAGCCAGTCGTCGCTCGACTACGAGCTGCACGTCATCGATGCCACCGGCGCCAACGACCGCCGGCTCACCGTCCACCCGGCCGTCGACTGGGAGCCGGCGTGGTCGCCCGCCGGCGACAAGATCGCGTTCGCGTCGAACCGCGACGGCAACTCCGAGATCTATGTCGTCAACGCCGACGGCACCGGCCTGCAAAACCTCACCAAGTCACCCGGGTCTGATCGCCAGCCGGCGTGGTCCCCCGACGGGAAGAGGATCGTGTTCGTTCGCCCGAGCACCCAGACCTTGCGGAAGCTGTTCATCATGAATGCCGACGGCTCGGGCCTGCGCCAGCTCATCACCGCCAACGAGGCGGCCGAGGAGAGCCCGGCGTGGTCAGCGGACGGCTCGACGATCGCCTTCAGCCAGCGGGTCGGTGTCACCGCGGACCGGGAGATCCACGTCGTGAAGGCCGACGGCTCGAACATCCGCCGGGTTACGAACCGGGCGGGCGACGACGACGAGCCCACGTGGTCCCCCGACGGGCGTATCGCCTATGCCGCCTCGTCGCCTGAGAGCGTCCTGCGCGGCGACATCCGGGTCATCCGGCCGGACGGCACTGGAGACGCCCCCCTCGCGACGAACGAGGACTGGGAGGGCATGCCAGCCTGGGGCCGCATCCCGCCGCCGGTCACCCAGCGGTAGTCGGCGGCGTGTTCGGCGAGCACGTTCCCGGGACCAACCTGGGTGTCAGAGGTGGCGTCGGACCTACGTTGATGGCGTGATGGGTTCCGATGGCCGCGGTTCGGCCGGCATCGTGGTCGTCGGGGCGGGGATCGCCGGCCTCTACGCGTCGCTGGAGTTGGCCGCCCGGGGCCACGACGTCACCCTCCTCGAGGCCCTCGATCGGGCCGGCGGGCGCATCCAGTCGTCCCGCTTCCTCGGACGCTTCACCGCCGAGTGGGGCCCGATGCGCTTCGAGCTCGGCCTTCAACCCCGGTTCCACAAGCTCTGCCGCGACTACGGGATCACCCTCGACCCGTACCCGTCGTACGGCAGCCCGGCGCTGAACGTCCACTACGAGTTGCGGGATGACGAGCGGCGGGCGGAGGAGCAGGACGGCCCCCTGGGCCTGATGAAGCTCGGCCTGTCCCGGATCTTCGGCCGCGGCGACGACTACCGGCAGTGGCTGCACACGTTGTTCCGGGACGAGAGGCGGCCGGGCGACGAGGCGCCGGCCGGCGACGGGTACACGGCCCGGATGGCGGAGATGGAGGCGTTGCTCGACCGGGTCGACGACGTCGAGCGGGCCGAGCGGGAGGTGCTCGACGTCCTGCGGCGGGTTCGGCTGGAGGGGAAAGACGCCAACCCGCTGCTGTCCCAGGTCGGGTTGTGGAACGCGCTGAACGAGGTGCTGAGCGCGGCCGCAGTGAGCAAGATCCGGGACTACGGGCGCTTCTACCACCTCGTCCACGAAAACCCGAGCGCCCTGGAGTGGGGGATCTTCTGGCTGCGAGGCCTCTCCGACCGGGGCGGGATGATGTGGCAGGTCGACCCCGAGGCCCACCCCATGGGTGTGTCGACGCTGGTGGACCGGCTGGTGGAGCGCCTAGCGACGGGCGGCGGGAGTGGCGGCGCCGGGCGTGGCCGCGTGTATCTCGAGCTGGGCCAGGAGGTACGGGGCATCCGGCACGGTCCCCACCCGACGTCGGTGGCGTTGGACGTGCGCGACCGCCGGGCCGGTCGGGACTACGTGCTGGAGGCAGGTCACCTGATCCTGGCCCTGCCCCAGATGCCGCTGAAGCGACTGGCCGGCCTGTTCCCCGACCAGATCCGCGACGACCTCAACTCGGTGCTCACCCTCGACCTGCTCAAGGCGTTCCTGGTGGCCGAGGACCCGTGGTGGGGACGTATCGACCAGGCGGCGCCGGCCACGGTGGGCGACGAGGTGGGCGGCGCCGCCCAACGCCACGCCGGCCTGGTCCCGGCCCGCGAGCTCCATTTCAAGCGCCCGAAGACCGTGGATGGCCGCGAGGTCGGGATGGCGATGCTCTACACGGACCGTCCTGCGATCTCGTTCTGGGCGCCGTTCCTGGCCCACGTCCACGAGCAGTCGGCCCCGTTCGCCTGGGAGGGCGGATCGGAGGCCGAGAGTGCGGCGTCGGGCCCGGATGTCGCGGGGCTGAAGCGAGCGCTGGTCCGGGTGTTGCTGGACCAAGCCGACCAGCCGACGTCATTGCGGGTGAACGAGAAGGCGATGGTCGTCATGGAGCAGATCCGAGACTGGTATCCGGATTGTCCGGTGCCGGCCGGCGCCGGAGCCCAGCAGCCTCTGTCGACGGCGATCGCCCGGGCCGCCGAGGACTGGCGGGACCGTCTGAACGTCGTGCTGCGCGAGGTGCTCGGGACCGAGAACGATGCCAAGGACGACGATTGGGTCCAACGCATCCAGGACGAACAGAACCGAGCCGTGGGGGCCGATCGTGTGACGGCCTTGGAGGACTCGGTCCTGGCCTTCGGCATCCGCGACTGGTCCCGCCCCCCATTCGGCGGCGCCGCCCACGCCTGGCGACCGGGCTACGACGCGATCGAGGTCGCCCGTCGGCTCCAAGCCTTCGGCCTCGTCGGCCGGGAGGACATCGCCAACATCCACGTCTGCGGCGAGGCCTACTCCGATTTCCAAGGCTTCATCGAAGGCGCCCTCCGCTCTGCCCAAGGCTGCGTCGACCGCGTCCAGGCCCAACTCGACGGCGCCAACGTTCCGCCCAGATAGGGGCCGACCGAATGAGACCTCACGGTCACGGCCAAGCAGAATGAGTCGCGTGGCTTACGCGCCATGCGTGGCCACGCGACATGCGCTCCGCCCCTGTGGCCGTCAGCCAGGCAGGGCGGCACCGAGCTGGACGAGGATGCCGTCCTCGGGCCCGAGGTAGTTGGTCTTGGCCGTGAACGTGATCCTGGCGAAGGTGCCGGTGAGCCTGATCGTCCCGCTCGAGTCCGCCAGGCCGCAAGTCACAACTCGTCCCATCATCCTGGCAAACGACAGAGGGCCAGGTCGGCGAGAATCCGAAAACACCCCCTCATGAAACGAGCCCGACGAGGAACCTCGAGACCTGGTCCGTGGTCGGCTCCGTGGTGCTCTTCGCCTTTGCCCTGTCGGTCTTCATCATCGCCGCCACCCAGGTGGCCGGCACCGAGACTCTGAGTGGGGTCACGAAGCTGGTCGGGATCGCGGCACTCTTCGCCTACCCGCGTGCGGGACCGGGGGTGTGGTTCCTTTGGGGCAAGGCCGACGCCGCCCGCCAGGCTGGGTGATGCGGGCGTCCTCGCCCGGTCGGTCACGCGCTGACCGGACGGCACTCGCTCTGGGGAAGGTAGACCGAGCCCGCTTAGGGGACGAGGGCGGCCTCCGTCTTGGCGAACGCGATGACGGCGCTGGTCGACGCCTGCAGGTTGGTGTGCTGCGCGGCGACGACCACCACGCGGGTTCCACGAACGAAGGCGATGGCGTGGGCGCGCTCTCGTCCTTTGCCGACTGGCACGAACGAGGAAACACCCGCGGCGTCGCGTATGGCGGGTACCGCGAAGGGCTTGTCGTCGGGGCCTGCCTTGAGCAGCTGCCCTCGAGTCGTCGCCGACGGGGGATCGCGGAACTCGAAGATGAATACCGCCAGGACCGTCGGGGACCTCGCGCCGTCAACGTACGCCTGCTGGTAGCCCCGAACGAAACCCGCAGAGGTCAGGAGGGCCCGGTCGGCGACCGGGTCGAGGGAGTAGTCCGTTGCGTAATTTTCCAACGTGAACGGTCCGGGGGGAGCATCGACGATGCGGCTGAACCCGGGCGGAGGTGGGGCCACGAGGGTGGCGAGGTCGACGAGAGTCGTCGTCGTGGTCGGTGCGGCGATCGTGGTGGTGGCTCCCTTGGCGGCCGAACCGTCGCTCCCGCCACCGCACGCCGAGAGGAACAGGACGCCGGCGGCACCGGCACACCGGATCGCGCTCCGCCGGGGCTGCCGCCGGCTGCGGTTCCTCATCCGTGTGATGGTGCGCCAATCGGGCGGAGGCCGTCAAGCAGTCGGCACACCGCTGGCGTCGCCGGCCGGCGACCTTCAGGGAGCGAGGGCGATGTACGACGCGCAGTGCTGGCGAGCGCCCCCCGTTGGCAGGATGATCGGCCGTTCACCGGGATAACCCGGCGACGAGGAGCAGACGGACGTGGACCAGCTCGACATCCAGCACCACCCCGCCATCGAGGCGCACAACGCCAGCCGAAACGCCGACGTACCTGCGGATCGCGGATTCGGTCACCGCCTTCGCCGGCTCCATGCGGTTCGTCTATCTCCACGCCATCGCGTTCGCGATCTTTGTTGCCCAGGAGGGGAGGGAACCTGGACGACGTGCGACATCGGCGGGCTGCGCGCCGGCGCCGAGGTCCCGGGATCCCTGCTATGGACCGTCTCACACCTACGATCCCGATGAGGAGAACCAGGCGCTCGCGGCGTCCGGGTCGCGGCAGGCGGTCAAGTCAGGTGGGACCCAGCCGGCTCCGACGGCATGGGAGCTCACGGTCACGAAGCCGTGGATTCCAACGTCGTGAGCAATCGGTCGGACCGGGCCACCGGGCCGCGATGCCGTCGATTACCGGTACTGTGGGAGAGAATGCGGTAACGGACAGTGGCCTGCTGGGGGCCCGCCGGCCGGTCCCCGCACGAAGGGCAGGACCCATGATCGGCGTGATGAAGCGGCGGGTCGCACTCGGACTGGTGCTTCTGGCGTCCCTCGGACCGGCGACGGCGAGTCACGCGGCCGGATCGACGAGGTCCGTCACCCGGGTCGAGTATCCCGACAACGCCGCGTCCTTCACCTGGAACGAGAGCGGCCTGAACGGCGCCGCATCATCGTTCGTGATCAAGCCGGACGATCCTCTCACCTTCCTCGTGTACGCCGGCCCGCCGGCGTCGGGGACCAATGTGGCCTCCGTGCGGGTCGAACTGTGGAACAACACCGGCGGCGAGGTGCGCTTCCCCGGGGGTCTCCATGTCCCCGTGACCCTCACCAACAACGGCCCGCGGGCCCTGGTCGCGCTGGTCCGCCACCCCGCCACCAGCCTGGCGCCCGGCGCCGGCCTGTACGCGGAGACCCCCACCACGCTGCGAGGCTTCGGCCAGTACTCGGTTTCGGCGCTGGCCGTCGTCCGGTTCGCCGCGCCCTGAGCCTACGCTGACGGCGTGAAGGGTGGGATCGCCGTCGCGCTCGCGACGGCCCTCCTCGCCGCCTGTGGCGGCGGTGGTGGAGACGGCCGGGCTGAGCCGCCGGCGCCGGCCTATCGCCTCGACAACACCCTTCGACTGAACCAGATCCAGGTGCTGGGGACGCACAACAGCTATCACGTGGCCCCGCCGGCGGGGCCGAACCGCACGCCCGAGCGGGACATCACCCAGTCACCCTTGACGGTCCAACTGGAACGGCAGTCTGTCCGCCAGATCGAGTTGGACGTGCACGCCCCGCCCGGCGCGCCCCTGGCCGTCTACCACCTGCAGGGTGACGAAGGCACGAACTGCCCCACGCTGGTCCAGTGCCTCCGTGCGGTCCGGGACTGGTCGGCCGGCCATCGCGGCCATCTCCCGGTGTTCGTGCTCCTCGAGCCCAAGCACGAGTTGGGCGCGCTGGTGGACGGGCAGGCGGTCGATGCCGAGGTCCGCAGCGTGTTCCCGCCGGAGCGGCTCCTCACGCCCGACGACGTCCAGGGGAGCTGGCCGTCGCTCCGCCAAGCCGTCCAGCAGGGCGGCTGGCCGCTCCTGGGGGCGACCCGGGACAAGGTCGTCGTCGTGTACACCGACGAGCTCGTCACCCGGGCGAGCTACACGTCGGGCGAGACCTCGCTCCGGGGCCGGGCCATGTTCGTGTACGCGGAGCCGTCGAGCCCCCTGGGTGCCATCGCCAGCGTGCCCGACGCCCGCCTGGGCACCGCCCGCATCGCCGACCTGGTCGCCGCCGGCTACATCGTCAGGACCCGTGCCGACGACGCCGGCGTCGAGGCCCAGGCCAACGACTCCTCCCGGGCCGTGGCGGCACTGGCATCCGGCGCCCAGCTGATCAGCACCGACTATCCCGTCCCCGCGCCGTCGGGGTACGTCGTCGCCCCACCCGGCAACCCGGCCCGGTGCAACCCGGTGACGGCCGCCCCGAGCATCGGCTGCACGCCCCGGGACCTGGAGGATCTCGGCTGAGGGACCCGCGGTGACGCCGGCCTGGCCGGCTCCCAGGAGATTCTGATCTCTTCGCGGTTCAGCCGGCGGCCGGCGCTGTCGATAGATCCACTGAGCCAGAGGCGTCTGCGCGGCCGGGAAGCCGACGATCGAAGGGGACACCGGGGTTGAGACGGACAGTCGAAGTAGGACGGCACGCCATGTCGGGACCGGATGACCAGCGGGTCCGGATCGACGGCAAGTTCTTTGCGAAGGCCGGACGGCGCTTCGACTTCCGGGGGGTGACCTACGGCACCTTCGCCCCCCGCGAGGACGGCTTCCAGTTCCCCGACTACGAGCGGATCAAGCGCGACTTCCAGGCCATGCGGGCCGCCGGCTTCTCGGTGGTCCGGACCTACACCACGCCCCCCGACGACCTGATCGACCTGGCCGCGGACTGGGGGCTGCACGTGCTGGCGGCGGCCTTCTACCCGGATTGGCGCTACCTCCTCGGCGGGGGGCGCCGGGACCTTCGCCGCCTGGCCAGGGCGGCCAGGGAGGAGGTGCGGACCGCGGCCCGCCGGCTGGCCGGCAACGAGCAGGTGCTCGGCCTGTCCATCGGCAACGAGGTGCCGGCCGACGTGCTGCGCTGGCTCGGCACCGACACGGTGGCCGGCGCCCTGCGTGACCTGGTCGACGTCGTTCGGGAGGAGGACCCCGACCTCCTGGTCACCTACGCCAACTACCCGACGGCCGAATACCTGCCGCTTGAGTCGCTCGACTTCGTGACATTCAACGTCTACCTGGAGCGTAAGGACGACTTCCACCACTACTTGACCCGGCTCCACCACCTGGCCGGCGAACGCCCGTTGGTGCTGGGGGAGCTCGGGCTCGACGCCGGCCCGACCGCCGACGGCGAGCGCCGGCAGGCCGAGACGCTGCACTGGCAGCTGGAGACGGCGGTCGAGCGAGGAATCGCGGGGTCCTGCGTCTTCTCCTGGACCGACGAGTGGTGGGTGGGCGGTTCGCCGGTGGAGGGATGGCACTTCGGCCTCACCCGGGCCGACCGCTCTCCCCGGCCCGCCCTGCGGGTGGCGGCCGACTGGAACTGTCGCACCATCCGTGACCTCGACGTCGACTGGCCGTCGATGAGCGTGGTGATCTGCGCCTACAACGCCGCAGCCACCCTCGACGAGTGCCTCCGTCACACCTGCGCGCTGGACTATCCGGGCCTGGAGATCGTGGTGGTCGACGACGGCTCGACCGACTCGACGGCGGATATCGCCCGGCGCCACCCCCGGGCCATTCTCCTCTCCATCCCGCACGGCGGACTATCGGTCGCGCGGAACGAGGGCTTCCGGGCCGCGTCGTGCGACATCGTCGCCTACCTCGACAGCGACGCGTTCCCGTCACCCGAGTGGCCGTACTACCTGGCCCGGGGCTTCGAGCACGCCGGCGTGGGCGGGGCCGGCGGGCCCAACGTGCCGCCGGCGGGCGACGGCGAAGGCGCGCAGGTGGTCGCCCGCGCGCCCGGCGGTCCCGTCCACGTACTCCTGTCCGACGACCGGGCCGAGCACATCCCCGGCTGCAACATGGCGTTCCGCAAGCACGTGCTGGTCGAGGTCGACGGCTTCGACCCGGTGTACGTGTCGGCCGGGGACGACGTCGACCTGTGCTGGAAGCTGCTCGACCGCAAGTGGGCCATCGCCTTCCACCCGGCCGCCCTGGTGTGGCACCACCGGCGGTCAGGATTGCGGGCCTACCTGCGCCAGCAGCGGGGGTACGGGAGGAGCGAGGCCCTCGTCGAGGCCCGGCACCCGGCGCGCTTCACCCCCGCCGGCACCGCCCGCTGGCGGGGACGGATCTACAACTCCCTGACGCCGTCGGTCACCCACCAGCTCGTGTACCGCGGGTCCTACGGCGCGGCCGCCTACCAGTCGGTGTACCAGGGCGGCGGCTACTTCCTCGACCTCGTCCACCAGGCCGGCGTGCCACTCGCCCTGCTGTGGATGCTCAGCCTCCCGCTCGCCCTGGTGAACGCCTGGCTCGGGCTGCCGGCGCTGCTCGCCGCCCTCGCGGTGATCGGCCTCGCCGGCTTCGACATGACCCGCGCCGACCCACCCCGGCAGGTGCGGCACCGGCTCCGCTTCCGAGCCAACGTGGCCGCCCACAACCTGCTCCAACCGGTGGTCCGGGCCTGGGCCCGGGCTCGGTCCCGCAAGGAGGCCAGCCGGATGCTCACCCTCCGCGAGCTGCCGGCCCCGGTACAGGCACTCCCGCACGGCGTGCTCGTGTTGCCCGAGGTGGGGGCCCGGGCCGAGCTGGCCGCGTCCCTCATCGAGGGACTTCGGCGCTCCGGCAGGCGCACCTCCGTGCCCAGCGGCTGGGAGGACCACGACAGCCGGATGGCGCTCTCGCCGCTCGTCGACGGCGACCTCCTCACCAGCAGCCACCCGGTCGGCTTCGTCCAGGTCCGCATCCGGCCCCGTCTGCGCATCCGGCGCGTGGCGGCCGCGTTGGCGGCGGCGATCGCGGCGGCGATTGTGAGCCCCATTCTCGGGGCCGTCCTCAGCGCCGCCCCGCTCGCCACCGTCGGCCTGGGCCTGTACCGGTCGCGGTCCCTGCTCCCCCGCCTTCTCGACCGCGCCGTGCCGGCGTGAGCGCGCACGAGAGCCCGGTCGGGAGCGTGCTCGGGCGGGGCCGGACGCTGCTGCCCCGCGCCCTTCCGTACCTTCGCCCCTACAAGAAGCAGGCCGGCGGGTCTGTCGGGCTGACCGCCCTGCTGGCCGTCCTGGCCCTGGCCGAGCCGTGGCCCCTGGCGTTCGTGGTCGACAGCGTGCTGGGCGACAGGCGCCCGCCCGGGTGGATCACCGGCCTCGTCGGCGAAGGAAAGGGCCGGCTTATCCTCTTCGCAGTCGGTGCCAGCCTGCTGATCACCCTGCTGGGCGGCGCCCTCACGGTCGTCAACGAGTACCTCACGACCACCGTCAACCTGCGGATGATCCTGGACTTCCGCAGCGACATGTTCCGGCACGCCCACCGGCTGTCGATGGCGTACCACGACGAGGCGCGCAGCGGGGTCCTCCTGTATCGGATCAACAACCAGGCCGGCGCGGTCGGTCCGATCGTCACGTCGCTGCCCGACCTGGTCCAGAGCCTCCTTACCCTCGTCGGCATGGCGTGGATCGCGTTCACGATCGACGCGTCGCTGGCCGTGCTCGCACTGGCCGTGGTGCCTGTCATCGCCTACTCGACCCGCTACTACACCCGGCGGATCGAACCCGACCTCCTCAAGGTGCGGGGCCTCGAGGGCTTCAACCTGTCGATCGTGCACGAGGCCCTGGCCATGCTGCGGGTCATCGTCGCCTTCGGCCGCGAGCGTCACGAGTACGACCGGTTCCGCACCCAGGGCGAGAAGACGGTCGACGCCCGGGTCGACCTGACGGTGCGCCAGACCATGTTCAAGCTGGCCGTGAGCCTCATCACCGCGGCCGGGACGGCGGCCGTCCTCGGCTGGGGGGCCCAGCGGGTGCTCCAGCGGGACATCACCGTCGGCCAGCTACTGATCGTCCTGTCCTACATCGCCGCCGTGTACAACCCGCTGGAGACCCTGACGGGCACGATCGCCAACTTCCAGGGGCTCTTCGTGGAGTTCGAGCATGCCCTGGAGCTGGTCGATACGCCCCTCGACATCGACGAGAAGCCCGACGCCATCGCGCTGCCCCGCGCCGCCGGCTCCGTCACCTTCGAGGACGTGCGCTTCAGCTACGAGACCCGGCCCGACGTGCTCAAGGGCGTGTCCTTCCACGTCGAACGCGGCCGCTCTGTGGCCATCGTGGGGCCGACCGGCGCCGGCAAGACCACCCTCGTCAGCCTGATCCCGAGGTTCTACGACCCCCAGGGCGGCCGGGTTCTCCTCGACGGCCACCCGGTGACCGACCTGACGCTGGAGTCGCTCCGGTCCCAGTTCAGCATCGTCCTCCAGGAGCCGCTGCTGTTCACCGGGACCATCGCCGAGAACATCGGCTACGGCAAGCCCGGTGCCACGACCGCGGAGATCGAGGCCGCGGCCCAGGCCGCCAACGCCCACGACTTCATCGTCAAGCTCCCCAAGAAGTACCAGACGATGCTCGGCGAGCGGGGCGTCAAGCTCTCGGGCGGCGAGCGCCAGCGCATCTCGGTCGCCCGGGCGTTCCTGCGCGACGCGCCCATCCTGATCCTCGACGAGCCCACGTCGTCGATCGACTCCCGGACCGAGGAGGTCATCCTCGACGCCCTCGACCGGCTCATGGTCGGGCGCACCACGATCATGATCGCCCACCGGCTGTCCACGGTCCGCCACGTCGACGAGATCCTCGTCCTCAGCGGGGGCGAGATCGTCCAGCGTGGTGAGCACGACACGCTGGTCAAGCAGCGCGGCATGTACCGCCAGCTGTGGCTGACCCAGATCCGCTCCCGCCGCAGCCGGCGCACGGCCGCCCCGGCCCCGGTGACGCTCGCCGCCCCGGCCCCGGTGACCCCGCCGGCGCCGGCGCCGGCCAAGGCGGCGAAGGCCAGAAAGAGCGCGAACGGCCACCAGTCCTCCCGGCTGGAGCTCACCCCGCCGCTCGGGGACGGGGTGCTGGCCCAGCGGGTGAGGGAGCGGGCCGCCCGGGCCGCGGCGCAGAAGAACGGGAAGGCCTCGTGACGTCGCGGCCGAAGATCGTGCTGCTGGGGATGCTCACCAAGATGCCGGTGGGCGGGGTCGCTTGGCTGGTGGCCCAGTACGCCGCCGGCTTCGAGCGCCTCGGCTTCGACGTCTACTACGTCGAAGCCCACGCCCGCACTCCTTCGATGTTCGTGCTCGACGAGCAGGACGACGGCAGCGAACGGGCCGCCGCCTACCTGGGCGAGCTCATGCCGCGCTTCGGGCTGGCCGACCGGTGGGCCTTCCACGCCCTCCACGCCGACGGGCGCTGCCTCGGGATGACCGCGACCCAGCTCCAGCGCCTCTACCGGGACGCGGCGCTGATCGTCAACCTGCACGGCGGCACTGTCCCGCTGGCCGAGCACGCCGCCACCGGCCGCCTGTGCCTGCTCAGCACCGACCCGGTCGAGCTGGAGCTGGAGCTGGCCCGGGGCGACGCCCAGGCCATCGAGTTCATGGACGCCCACACGTCGTACTTCACCTGGGGGCTGAACTACGGCAACCCCGACTGCCGGCTGCCGTGGTCGGTGCGGTACCCATTCGTGCCCAGCGCCCCGCCCGTCGTCGTCGACTTCTGGGCCACCGGCGAGGCGCCGGCGCCCGACGCGCCCTTCACGACCATCGGGAACTGGCGCCAGCACTGGCGGGAGGTCCACTTCGAGGGGGCGCGGTACGGCTGGAGCAAGCACACCCAGTTCCTGAAGATCCTCGACCTGCCCTCCCTGGTGCCGGCCCGGTTCGAGCTGGCGCTCAGCAGCTTCGAGGAGGAGGACCGTCGGCTACTGGAGGCCCACGGCTGGGGGGTGCGCTCCGGGCTGGAGATCTCCTCCGACATCGAGTCGTACCGGCGGTTCATCGTGCAGTCCGGCGGCGAGCTGACGGCGGCCAAGGAGCAGAACGTCAGCCTCCGCTCGGGCTGGTTCAGCGAGCGCAGCGCCACCTACCTGGCCGCCGGCCGGCCGGTGATCACCCAGGACACCGGGTTCGGCAACGCCCTGCCGGCCGGCGAGGGCCTCCTGGCATTCGCCGACCTCGACGGGGCCGCCGCGGCGGTCGAGGCCGTCGTGGCCGACCCGAAGCGCCACCGCCGGGCCGCGCTGGAGATCGCGCGCGACCACCTGAACTACGACGTCGTGCTGACGTCGCTGCTCGACCACGTCGGCATCGCCGTCCGGCACCGTGCGTCGCCCCGCCGGGGCCCGTCGCTGCTGCCAATGCCGGCGCCGGCCGAGCTGCCACCCGGGCTGCGGCTGACCCCGGTGTCCCGGCGTCCCCTCGTCCTCGACCCCGCCACCGAGCGGGCGGTGCTCGGGCGCCCCGTCCCGCTGGCCTCCCTGCACGCGCCGGCCGGCGACGGCGCCCCTGAGGCCAGCGTGATCGTCGTCGTCCTGGACAACCTGGCGGTGACCAGGATGGCCCTGGAAAGCGTCGTGGCCAACACGCCGGCGCCGGCCCACGAGCTGATCGTCGTCGACAACGGCTCCGGCGCCGACACCCGCCGCTACCTCAGCGTGCTCGCCGCCCGCCACCCCAACGTGCGGCTGATCCGCAACGACGCCAACCGCGGGTTCGCCGGCGGAACGAACCAGGGCCTCGCGGTGGCCAGGGGGCGGACCATCGTCCTGCTCAACAACGACACGATCGTCCCCCCCGGCTGGCTGGCGGCGCTGGTCCGCCATCTCGACGATCCCACCGTCGGGCTGGTCGGCCCGGTGACCAACCGCTGTGGCAACGAGGCCGAGGTGCCGTGCGACTACGAGGACTACGCCGGCCTCATCGCCATGGCCGGGCGCCAGGCCGCCGGCGCCGGCCCACCGTTCGACCTCCCCGTCGCCATGCTCTTCTGCGCCGCCCTCCGCCGGGACGTCTTGTCCGCGGTGGGCCTGCTGGACGAGCGGTTCGAGATCGGCATGTTCGAGGACGACGACTACGCCCGGCGGGCCCGCGACGCCGGCTACCGGGTCGTCTGCGCCCCCGACGTGTTCGTCCACCACTTCGGCGAGGCGTCGCTGGGGCAGCTCGCCGCCGAGGGTCGCTACGGCCCCCTGTTCGACGCCAACCGCCGGCGGTTCGAGGCCAAGTGGGGCGAGCCGTGGCAGGGTCACGAGCGCCGGCCCGACGCCGGGTACGAGGCGATGGTCGGACGGGTGCGGGCCGCGGTGGAGGCGTTCGTCCCGCCGGGCTCGATCGCCCTGGTCGTGAGCAAAGGCGACGACGCCCTGTTGAGGTTGCCCGGCGCCCAGGGCCGGCACTTCCCGGGCGACGGCGGCGGCGGGTACGCCGGCCACCACCCCGCCGACGACGCAGCGGCCATCGATGCCCTCGAGTCGGCCCTACGGCAGGGCGCCACCCATCTGGTGGTGCCGGCCACCTCGGCCTGGTGGCTCGACCATTACCGCGGCTTCGCCCGCCACCTCGACGAACGGTACGTGCGGGCCCACGCGGCCGCGGACACCGGCGTCATCTTCCACTTGAAGGACGTGAAGCAGTGACCGCCATCGCCATCACCGGCATGCACCGGGCCGGCACGTCGATGGTCGCCAACGCGCTTGCGCTCGGTGGCCTGTACATCGGCGACAAGGCCGGGCTCATCCCGCCGGCGCCGGACAACCCCCGCGGGTTCTTCGAGCACTCCGGCTTCGTCGCCCTCGACGAGGACCTTCTGGAAGCGTGCGGCGGGGCCTGGGACCACCCGCCGGCCCTCCTACCCCAGGCCGCCGACGACCCCCGGGTGGCGGGTCTGCGGGGGCGGGCGGCGGCCCTGGTGGACGAGCTGGCGATCATGGTCGCGTGGGGCTGGAAGGACCCCCGGACATCCCTCACCGCCCACTTCTGGCTGGACGTCGTCGGTGACCTGCGGTTCGTCGTGTGTGTGCGCCACCCCGTCGAGGTCGCGATGTCGCTGACGCGCCGGAACGGGACCTCCTACGCCCACGGCCTCAGCCTCTGGCACGCCTACTACGAGGCCCTGCTCGGCGCCGTTCCCCCGGACCGCCGGATCGTCACGCACTATGACTCCCATTTCGACCACGTTGACCGGGAGATGGCGCGGCTCCTCGTCTTCGCCGGCCTGCCGGCCGCCGACATCGCCGTCGTCGACCGAGATCTGCGGAACCACAACGTCGACACGCCGGCGGCCGCCGCCGGCATCGATCCCCGCACCGTCGAGCTGTACGAACGGCTGTGCCAGGAGGCCGGCCGTGAGGTCGCCGCCGCGCCGGCGCCCGCGCCGGCTCGGGTCGTCCGGGCCGCGGTCGAGCTGGTCGCGGCGAACGACCTCCTGCGCCGGCGAGGTGACCACATCGAGTCACTGCAGCGGAGCACGTCCGAGCTGGCCGCCGCCGTCGCCACCCTGCAGGCCGTCGGCAACGAGGACGTGCTCCGGGGCGTCGCCGCCCGTTTCGACACGCTGGAAGCCACCGTCGACGACCTCCTCCACGCCGGCGAGATCGACGGGCGCCCCGACGGGGCCATGGTGCGGGCGTGTCGCAACCTGGTGCGGACCCACGTCCCGGCCGCGGAGGAGGTCCTCATCGTCGCCAAGGACGACGCCCTCCTGCTCGACCTGCACGGCCGCCGGACCGCCAACTTCCCGCAGGCCGCCGACGGGCACTGGCCCGGGTTCGCCCCCAGTCACGGCGTGGCCGCCATCGCCAACCTCGAGGCGCTGCGCCTGCGCGGGAGCCGCTTCCTGCTGATCCCCGAGACGGCGAGGTGGTGGACGGCGCACTACCCCGAGCTCGCCGAACACCTGATGACCCGCTACGAGGTCGTGGCCGACGAGCCGGGCGTGGGGCTCCTCGTCGATCTGGCGGGACGGCCCGCCCGCCCGGAGGGATGGCCGCGGGGCCTCGCCGCCGTCCTCCGCCGGCTGGCCCGGAGCGCCGGCATCGAGCCGTCGGTGCTGGACTGGACCAGCCTGGACCTCGGCCGCCACCTGCCCGGCGGCAACGTCTTCGTGCCTCCGCCCTGGTGGGGAGCCGACGAGCTGCCGTACCTGGACGCCACCATCGACGCCGTGGTCGTCGACGACCCGGCGCGCATCGAGGAGGCCCGGCGGGTCTCGGCCCATGCCGTCGTCACGGTGGCGGGGGCCGACGACAGGCGGCCGGTCGAGGTTGTCGCAGTGGAGCTGGTGGCGACCGGCGGGACCGCACCCACAGACGAGTCCGTCCGCCTCGTCGTCACGTCCGCCGACCCGGATCCTGTGTGGCTCGCCGCCCTCCGGGAGTCGGTGGCCGGCGAGCCGGCGGTGGACGTCGCCGTGGGCCTGCGCTGGCCCGAGGTCGCCGGCGGTGCCGACGTGGTCGCCTTCGTCGAGGAGGGCGTCCTGCCCCTCCCGGGCTGCATCCACGCGGTGCGGACCACGCTGGCCCGGTTCGACCGGGTCGCGGCGGTCGCCACCAAGGTGCTGGCCGCGGACGGCGCACTCGAGGGGGCGGGGGGCATGGTGTTCTCCGACGGGACCTACGCCGGCGTGGCCGCCGGCTCACCGGACGTCGTGGCCCCGTGGCACGAGTACGTCCGGGAGGTCAGCGCCGGCCTCGGTCTGCTGTTCGTCACCGCCGCCGCCCTCGACAAGGTCGGCGACGGGGCGACGAGGCTCCTGGCCCTCGCGCCCGAGGCCGGCACCGCCGCCCTGTGGGCCGCCGGCCTGCGGGTCGTGTACCAGCCCGAGGCGGCCGCCGTCCGCGCCGTGCCGGCGCCGAACCCGCGCCAGCACGGGCCGGTGACCGCCGCGGCATGGGGGCCGGCGCTGTCGACCCGTCCGGCGCGTCCGGACGTGCTCGACGAAGCGGCCTGGCGCCGCCTGCTGGCCGGCGACGACGTCGAGCCGGTCCGAGAGGAGCTGAAGTGAAGCGCAGCGCCCTGGTGTCACAGCCCCGGGTGCCCGAGCCGGACCGCGACCGCGGCTCGGAGCGGGTCGACACCCTCATGCGCTTCCTGCTCGACGACGGATGGTCGGTGACCTTCCTGGCCGCCGACGAGACGCCCGACCCCCGGCACACCCGGCGGCTTCGCCAGCTCGGCATCCCGACGTTCGCCGGCTACGCCAACGCCCCCGACATCGTGGCCGCCGGCCAGTTCGACCTGGCCCTCCTCGCGTTCTGGCAGCCGGCGTCACGACTGATGCCGATCCTCCGGGAGCAGTCGCCCAAGACCCGCGTGCTGATCGACTCGATCGACGTCCACTTCCTCCGGGAGGCCCGCCGCCAGCTCGGCGTCGAAGGGGCGCTCGACGCGCAGTACGGCGGCCGGATGGCGGCCGAGCTCAACGCCTACGAGGCGGCCGACGGCGTGCTGGCCGTCTCGGCCAAGGAGACCGACCTCCTGGCCGACTTCCTGGGCCCCGGGCGGGCCCACCACCTGGCCCTCGGAGAAGGCGGCGCCCGCTCGACGCGGCCCTTCGAGGAGCGACGCGGGATGTTGTTCGTGGGCAACTTCCGCCACCTGCCAAATCGGGAGGCGGTCGAGTTCCTGTGCCGCGACATCCTGCCCCGCATGGATCCCCACCTGCTGGCCGAGCACCCCCTGACCGTCGCCGGCAGCAGCTTCGACGAGAAGATCCACGCGCTGATCGCCGGCATGCCCCACGTCAACACCGTCGGATGGGTGCCCTCGGTCGACCCCTACGTCGAGCACGCCCGCGTGTCGGTGGTGCCCCTGCTCCACGGCGCCGGCGTCAAGGGCAAGGTCGTCGAGTCGATGATGACGGGGACGCCGGTCGTCACGACTCGCGTCGGCGCCGAGGGCCTCGACATCGTCGACGGCGAGCACGCCCTGGTCGCCGACGGCCCGGCGGACCTGGCCGCGGCGATCACCCGGCTGCTGGTCGAGCCGGACACCTGGCGGCACATCGCCGACGCGGGAGCGGCGCACGCCGGGGCCAGCCAGGACCTCGGACCGGTGCGTGAGCGGTTCCACCAGGTGGTTGACGGCCTGCTGGCCCGGCCGCGACCGACCCGGGCCGGCGACGGCTTCGGTCACGGGCGCACGCGGCTGGAGGCCTATCAAGGCATGACGTCGCGGGTGCGCGACGTGGTCGGGACGGTCACGGGCCCGGGTGACGTGGTGCTCGTCGTCAGCCGCGGCGACGACGACCTGCTGGCCTTCGACGACCGCGCCGGCTGGCACTTCCCCCAGGGCCCCGACGGCGGCTGGGCCGGCTACCACCCCGCCGACAGCGACGCCGCCGTCCGCCATCTGGAAGCCCTCCGCGACAGGGGCGCCACCCACCTCGTGCTGCCCGACACCGCCTTCTGGTGGCTGCACCACTACGAGGCGCTGGCCGAGCACCTCGACGACCGGTACCGCCGCGCCCACGCGGACGACCACGTCATCGTCTTCGACCTGCGGGCCGGCGCCGGCGAATCGGCGGCGCTCGAGTTGGAGGTCCCGGGCACGGACTGGGTCGTCACCGTGGAGGCCAACGCGGTACTGCCCGAGGGCTTCGTCGACGCCTTCCTGGCCACGGCCGACGCCATCGGCGCCGAGCGGGCCCAACCGGCCCACGACGCCGGCCCCATGGCCGGGCCGCCAGTGACCGAGCGGCTGCGGGGCTGTCTCGGACGCGAGGTGTCCGAATGGCTGCCGATCCCCGTCCACGCCCGCCGCGCCGGGGCAGCCCCCGACGGGCCGGTCCTGCTGGTGGACCAGACCCCGATCGGGCTGTCGGGGCCGATCCGGACCACCCGCCGGGCCGAGGTGCTCGACGTCTTCGTCGCCGGCGCCGACGGCCCTGTCCGGACGGTGCGCGGCGTTCGGCCGCCGGCGCCGCGGATCAGCGTCCTCATCGCCACCTACGACCGCCCGGACCTGCTGGCCGGGTGCCTGGAGGGGTTCGCCCGCCAGACCGTCGACCGGGAGTCGTTCGAGATCGTGGTGGTCGACGACGGGTCGCCGGGCGATGCCACGGCCGCAGTCGTCGACTCCTTCGCCCGCCGGCTCCCGTTGGTCGCCGCCCGCCTCGACCACGCCGGGCGGTCGGCGGCCAAGAACCTGGCCGTCATGCTGGCCCGGGCCGACGTGGTGCTGTTCTTCGACGACGACGACCGGCCGGCCCCCGACCTCCTGGCCGAGCACCTCCGCGCCCACGCTCTCGCGCCGGACGAGGGGGCCGCCGTGCTCGGGTACACGGGCTGGGCACCGGAGCTGACCGTCACGCCGCTGATGCGCTTCCTGACCGACGTCGACAAGGTGCTGTTCGCCTACGGGAACCTGAGCGACGGCCAGCAGCTCGACTGGCGCGGCTTCTGGGAGGGCCGGCTCTCCTGCAAGCGTTCCCTCCTCGTGGACCACGGGCTGCACGACCAGCGGCTGGCGTACTCGATCGACGTGGAGCTGGGCTGGCGGCTGGCCCGTCACGGCCTGCGCGTCGTGTACTGCGCCGCGGCCCGCAGCGTGATGGCCCGGAGCATCGACCTCGACCAGTTCTGCGCCCGGATCGAGGCCAAGGGCCGGGCCGCGGCCGGTCTCGCCTCGCTCCACGACGACGATGGAATCCGGGCCTACGCCAAGGTCGACGGGGCCGCCGAGCGGTGGGCCGCGGCCCGGCCCACGCTGGCGTCGCTCGCGGCCCGGGCACGCGAGCTGGAGGCCGGCCCCCTCGGACCACAACGGGAGTCGGAGCTGTACGGGGCGTACCGCGAGCTGTTCGCGGCCTACTACGCCAAGGGCGCGGCCGAGGCCCTCGCCACCCCGCCGGCGCCGCCGGCGCCGGCGCCCGATGCCCCGGGCCGGGTGCCGGCACGGGTCTTCTCGGCGCCGCGCCACCGCGCCGCGCCGCCGCCCGCGCTCACCGTCACCATCCCGGTGTGGAGCCGCACCGAGACGCTGGCGGCCATGGCTCAGCGCACGGTGGAACGCGTCTGGGAGGTGTCGAGGCTGCCGACGCAGGTGGTCGTCGTCGACAACGGGTCCCCGTTCCCGCGGGCGCTCCGGGCGGATGTGTTCCGGTACGGCACCAACCGCGGCGTGGCCACGGCCTGGAACGCCGGCATCGAGCTGGCCGAGGCCCCGGTGGTCGCCGTCCTCAACAGCGACTGCCTGGTGGAGCCGGGGTGGGACGAGGCGCTCTACGAGGCGGTCGCCGACGGGCGACGCATCGCCTTCCCGTACACCGACCACGGTGACGGCGTGGGGTTCCGCCGCCCGGACCAGGGCGGCACCGCCGGCTGGTGCTTCATGCTCAGCGCGGAGGTGTACCGGGAGGTGGGCCCGTTCGACGAGCAGTTCAGCCCGGCCTACGGCGAGGACACCGACTACTGGCACCGGGCCTGGGAGCTCGGGATCGAGCTGACGCCGGTGCCGGCGGCGCGGGTGACCCACGCCCGGCGGACCACCAGCCGGTCCGACCCCCACGTCGACCTGCTCCTCCAGGCCCACCGCTACAAGTACGCCTGGAAGCACGGCGTCGACCCCAACGCCGCGCCGCCGTACTACAACCGCAAGATCGTCGAGTATTTCGGTCGCTGACCGCCGATGTCAGCCAACGATCCCCGCCTCGTCGCAGAACCGGCCGAGCACCATGTCCGAGCCGAAGCAGCGCCGGGCCAGCTCCCGGGCCGCGCCGGCGTGCGCGTCGTAGCGGTCGACGATGTCGGCGGCGCCGGCGACCGCCCCGGCCAGCGTCGAGAAGCCGACCAGCCCCATCCCCGCCCGCAACGTCTCGCTGAAGCCGGTCTCCTGCACCAGCGCCGGACGGCCCGATGCCAGGTACCGGACCGTGCGGTCACTGAACCAGCCGCTCCTCGTGTCGACGTAGACCCCCTGGGCCACGGAGAACTCGGCGCCCGAGCCCTGGACGTAGGACCGGAAGTCGAGCGGGTCGGCGGCCGCCGGCTTCGGGTCGACCAGCCGCCAGCCGTGCTCCACCAGCGCGGCGCGGTCGGCGGCATCACCCGGGTGGATGTCGAGCGCCAGCTCGAAGCGGTGCGACGAGTGGCGGGGCAGCTCGATGAAGCGGCGGAACTGGTGGACCTTGAGGCCGTACGTCCGACCGTCGAGCTCGAGGGGCCCGAACGGGCCGCGCCACGTGCCGACCGTCGTGAACCGGCCCGGATCGCCGACGGGCGTGACCGGCCAGTCGTCGAGCACCACCGGCTGGCGTACCGTCCGCCAATGGATGCCGGCGGTCGGGATGGCGCAGTCCGGCTCGCCGATGCGCTCGGCGATGGTGAAATGCAGGTCGTGGCCCTCGACCCGGGCGCCGGCGTTGCCGGCGGCATACCAGGCCTGGGTGAAGCCGGGGTCGATGTCGACCAGGACCCGCGACCGGAAGCGGGGGAAGAGCCTGGGGTGGGTCAGGTGGCCGCTGATGTTGACGAGGACGGCCGACGGCGCGATCGCCAGCAGGTCCTCCAGCGAGGGGCCGGCGAGGGCATCGTCGCCGTGCAGCAGGGTGGCGCGGTCCTCCAGCCCGAACTGGCCGACGACGGTCCGGAAGTAGCCGGCCCCGGCGGCCCGGGCGACCTCCTCCACGAACCACACGTCGAGGCCCAGCCGCTGCAGCCCCCGCACCCAGCTCATCCGCACCCACGCCTCGCCGCCGCTACCCGCCTTGTTGGCCAGCGCGCCGCCGACGACGACCGGCGTCACGCCACACCGAGGCGGTCGAGCAGGCGGCCGAGCACCCGGTCGGATGCGAAATGCTCCTCGGCGATCGACCGGGCGGCGGCGGCGTGACGGCGGTAGTCGCCCACGATCTCGCCCACGCCGGCCACCGCCTGGGCGAGGGTGGAGAACACGAGCAGGCCCTCGCCCGCCGGCAGCAGACCATCCAGGCCGGTGTCCTGGGCCAGCACCGGGCGGCCGCTGGCCAGGTAGCAGATGCTGCGGTCGCTGAACCAGCCGCTACCGGACTGCACGTAGAGGTTCTTCGCCACCATCAGCTCGGCCGCCGAGCACCGGATGTAGTCCCGGTACCCCCAGGGGTCGGCGGCCACCACCAGGGGGTCGGCGATCGACCAGCCGTGCTCCGTCAGACTTCGCAGGTCGGCCGCGTCCGCGTCGTCGATGTCGAGGGCGACCTCGAAGCCCGCCCCGGACCGGGAGGGCAGCTCGACGAAGCGGCGGAACTCGTGCACCCGCAGGCCGTAGGTGCGGCCACCGTGCTCGATGGGCCCGAAGGGGCCGCGCCAGCTGCCGATGCTGGTGAACCGCCCGCCCGCCGGCGGTGGGACGGCCGGCCATTCGTCCAGCACCACCGGCTGCTTCGTCGTGATCCACTCGATGCCGGCGGTCGGGATCGTGCAGCCCGGCGCGCCGATGTTCTCGCCGATGGTGACGTGGTCGTCGTGGCCGGCGAAGACGTCGCTCAGCCCCAGGTCCTTCCACATCTGGCCGAAGCCGGGGTCGATGTCGAGGAACACCCGCCGGGGCGCGGCCTCCAGCAGCTGCGGGTCGTCGAGGAACCCCATGACATTGAGCAGGAACGCGGACCGGGACAGGTGGGCCAGCACCTCGGCGTCGCCCAGGCCGGCGACCTCCCGCCCGCCCGCGTACCGGATCGACCAGCGGTCACCGAGGCCGGAGCGGTCCATGACCTTCGCCAGGTAGCGGACGTTGGCCGACCGGCGAAACTCGGCCGGCGCCCCGGCCTCGTCGACGCACATGCCGGGCTCCAGGCGGTCGACGAACAGCACGTCCCAGCCGAGCCGGCGGAAGCCGAGCAGGTACTGGAGGAAGACCCAGGCGTGACCGCCGCGGAAGGGCCGCTGGGCCAGCGAGCCGGCGATCGTGACCGCCGGCGCTGCCATGCACCGAGCCTACCGACGGTGCCGTGAGCTCCCCCTCGGTCATCGTCAGCGGGATGATCGCGGCGACGCCCGGCCAGGGCGGCGCCACATGGGCCATCCTGCAGTACCTCCTCGGCTTGGGTGACATGGGGTGCGCGGTGCTGTTCGTGGAGCCGGTCGAGGACCTGTCGCCCGGTCGCGTCGCCTACTGCCGGGACGTCATGGCCCGCTTCGGCCTGGACGACCGCTGGGCGCTGGTGCAGCCCGGCCGCATCGAGACGGCCGGCATGTCCCGCACGGCACTGCGGGCCGCGGCCCACAGTGCCGACGTGCTGCTCAACGTTTCCGGCATGCTGACCGACCCCGACGTCCTCGCCCACGTGCCCGTCCGGGTGTACCTGGACCTGGACCCCGCCTTCGTGCAGCTCTGGCACGCGGCCGAGGGCATCGACATGCGGTTCGACGGGCACACCCACTTCGTCACCGTGGCCGACGCCATCGGCTCCCCGGGCTGCGCCATCCCGACCTGCGGCCGCACCTGGATCCCGACCCTTCCTCCCGTGAGCCTCGCCCACTGGCCGGTCGCCGGGCACCTGATGCACGACGCGCTGACGACCGTCGCCCACTGGCGGGGCTACGGCTCGATCCAGCACGCGGGCGTCCACTACGGCCAGAAGGCGCACTCGCTGCGGCCGCTCGTCGACCTACCCACCCGCACGCCGGAGCGGTTTCTTCTGGCCCTGGGGATCGACCCTGCGGAGACCGGCGACATCGAGGCCCTCCGGACGCACGGCTGGAGCCTGGTCGACCCGGCGGCGGTCGCCGGATCCCCCGACGCCTACCGGGCATTCGTCCAGGGCTCGAAGGCCGAGCTCGGCATCGCCAAGAGCGGCTACGTCGTGTCCGGCTCGGGCTGGTTCAGCGACCGCAGCGCCTGCTACCTGGCCAGCGGCCGGCCGGTCATCGCCCAGGACACCGGCATCGGGCGGCGGCTCCCCACGGGGAAGGGCCTCTTCGCCTTCCGGGACGCCGACGACGTCGTGGCCGCCATCGAGGACCTGCGGGCCGACGAGGCCGGGCACCGCAGGGCGGCCCGCCAGATCGCCTGTGACCTGCTCGCCGCCGACGTGGTGCTGGGCGCGCTGCTCGACCGGGTGGCCGGCTGACGGACACCGAGCTCCTCGAGCTGCTCGGCCCCGCCTTCGAGGGCCGGCGCATCGCCGCGCTGTCGCGGCACCCGTACGCCTACGCCACCAGCGCCCCGCTGGAGGAGGTCCTCGTCGACTTCGACGACGGCGGCACGACCACGCTGATCCTGAAGGACCTGGCTCGGGGGCGGCTGCTGGGCGACGCCGGCCACACGAAGCCGCAGTTCCTCCACCAGCCACGCAGGGAGATCGAAACCCACCGCCGGCTGCTGGCGCCCGCCGGCATCGGGCCCCGAAGCTACGAGACCTCGTCCGACCACGTGCTGGTCGTCGAGAAGGTGCCGGGCGTCGAGCTGTGGCAGGTCGGCGACCTGGTGGTCTGGGAGGGCGTGGCCCGCTGGCTGGCCGGCTTCCACGCCCGTTTCGCCGGCCGGGCGGACGAGGCCAGGACCGCGAATCCCTACCTCCTGCGCCACGACGCCGACTGGTTCCGCCGCTGGGGGCAACGGGCCGCCGGCGCGCTGGCGGCGGCGGACGATCCCCGGGCGGCTCGGCTCCTGCACTCACTCCGGCGCTACGACGAGGTCGTCGACCCGCTCGCCGCCCTGCCGGTCACCGTCGTCCACGGCGAGTTCTATCCCTCGAACGTGCTGGTCGACGGCGGGCGGGTGTGCCCGGTGGACTGGGAGATGTCGGCCACCGGCCCGGGTGCCGTCGACCTGGCCGCCCTCGTGGGCGGGTGGGACGCCGCCGCCCGGCACCGCCTCGTCGCCGCCTACGGCGCGGTCGACGAAGCCGACCTCGACCGGGCCCGACTGCACCTGGCCCTGCAGTGGCTGGGCTGGTCGCCGGCGTGGCAGGCGCCGGCCCAGCACGCCCACGACTGGATCGGGGAGGCTGTCGAGATGACGGAACGGCTCGGCATATGACCGATCAGGTGCTGATCGTGAACGCCGACGACTTCGGTGCGTCCGCCGGCGTGAACCGGGGCGTCGTCCGCGCCCGCGAGCACGGCATCGTGACCAGCGCGACGCTGATGGTGCGCGGGCCGGCGGCCCGGGAGGCCGGGGCGTACGCGCAGCGAGACCCGGCGTTCGACGTCGGCCTGCACTTCGATCTGGGCGAGTGGGAGTACCACGACGGCGAGTGGCACGCCCGCTACGAGGTCGTGGCCACCGACGACGCCGACGCGGTGGCGGCCGAGTTGGACCGCCAGCTAGAACTGTTCGAGCACCTGGTCGGGCGCCCCCCGAGTCATCTCGACTCTCACCAGCACGTGCACCGCGACCGCCCGGCCCAAGACCTGCTGATCCGGGCCGGGGCGCGGCTCGGCGTCCCCGTGCGCCAGTTCAACGACGCGGGTATCACCTACAGCGGCGAGTTCTACGGCCAGGACGGCAAGGGCACGCCCGTGCCCGAGGCCATCACGGTCGCCGCTCTGATGTCGTTGATCGAGTCGCTCCCGGCCGGTGTGACCGAGCTCGGCTGCCACCCTGGCCTCGACGACGACCTGGAGACCACCTACCGCCACGAGCGGCCGCGGGAAGTCGCCGCGCTCTGCGACCCCAGGGTCCGGGCCGCGGTCGAGAGCTCCGGAGTCGTCCTCGCCTCCTTCGCCGACCTGCGCCGGTAGCGCTTCAGGCGCCGGTCACCGCCCTGGCGGAAGGGGCGGCGTCGGGGTGCACCCGGCCTCCTTGCCGAGTGCCCGCAGGCCGGCGAGGTCGCCCGGGTGGAACTCGGCCGGGCCCCGCTGCACGCCGAGCTCGGGGAACATGATCTGGTCGGACCGGGCCACGTGCCCCAGGCCGACGATGTGGCTGAGCTCATGGATGAAGACGCGGCCCCATGTGGTGCCGTCACCGAAACCGCTGCCCGGCCGCGTGCGGCCGTTGTCAGAGGCCACCGCATCGACGTTCACGATCAGCACGCCGCTCACGAATGTCTCCGCCGCGTCGAACGACCGCCCGCCGGCGGGGTTCGTCGGCTCCATCTGGTACTCGCCGCCGTGGGCCCAGACGATCAGGACCGGAGCCCACCGGGCGCCGTAGCGCTGAGGCTGGAAGATGAGGCGGTTGGTCGTCGCCGGCTCGTCGGTCGGCCCGTCGTTCACGAAAGAGAGGCCGGTCGCCGCCTCCACCTTGGTGATCGCGGCCTGGAGGTCGTCTAGGGCGCCGGCGGGGGCGAGGGCGGCGTTGACGACATAGCGGATGGGCTCGCACGGGTTAAACCGCACCGGGAGGCAGCCACCGCGGCGGGCCTCGAGGAAGGCGTAATCGATCGGCATCTCGACCCCGCTCCGCCGGCGCCCGTTGTACTCGGCGGCCAGGTGGTCGCGCACAGGACACTCCGCGGCGTCCCGGCTGTCGGCAGTGACGTCCTCGCCGGCGCCGGAGCCGCCGTTGCCCGACGATCCTCCGCAGGAGGCCAGCAGGCCGCTGGCGACGATCACGGCGAGCGCGACGACCCTTCGCACCGTCCTGCACCCCTCCCCCGTCGACCGGGCACGTCGATGGCGGACGGTACCACCGGCCGGGTCACAGCGACGGGCCGGCGCGTCCACGGCCGTCGGGGCGACTACCGTGCCCGGGTGCGCCGCGTCCGGGTGATCGTGACGATGTTGGTGATGACGGTCGCCGCCGCCGCGTGCGGGGGCGGCGGTGGCGGGACCGACGAGGAGATCGAGGGGGCGCCCGACACCACCCAGGGAACGACGGCCACCTCCGCACCCGTACCGACCACCTCCGTCGGGACGACCGTGCCGGGAACCAGCCTGACGCTGCGCATGACCGACCTGCGCCTGCTGAACTCCGAGGAGTCCGACAATGGCCTGCGGGTCCTGCTGCCCGCCGGCGTGGCCAGCGCCTCGGTGACGGTCATGGGACTCCCCACCCCGAACCGGGTCATCTCCGTCTGCCAGGCCACCGAGCTCGAGCGCCGGCTGAGCACGGCCGCCTGCCGCATGCCGGCCAACGGCGAGGCGGTGACGGTCACCCTGGGGTCCGCCGCCTCGGGGGTCGAGCTCGTCCAGGTCGGGGTCGCAGGCAGCGGCCCGGCGGCCAGCGTGACCAGCCTGGAGGAGGTCACCATCCGCTACTCGGCGTCCTCCCGCGAGGTCAACGTCCGGCTCCCCCAGATCGCGTCCGGCGAGGCGGGTGGCCGCCCCACCTTCGCCCTCGCGCCGGCGGGCCCGAACGGCAACTACCGGGCCACGCTGACGTGGTCGGTGATCCAGGTCTTCGGCGGCACGTCCAGCACCGCCCGAGTCGAGGTGGTGCAGGGAGGGAACACCGCGAACAACGCCGAGGGTGGCGGGCTCGACGTGCGTCTGAACGGCACCCTGCCGGCGCCGGCGGGCGAGGCGATCATCCGGGTAGGGAACATCGGGTCGGCTGCCATGGTCAGCCCGAAGCTGGCGCTGCTCCTCCCCTAGGCCGGACCGCGGGTCAGCCCCAGGGGTAGTGGCGGTGATGAAGATGACGGCGCCGGTGGAGCCCACTCCGGCACGGACGTGTCGGAAGGACATAGGCGGCGACCAAGCCCGCGGCGACCAGCAGGATTGCCAAGATCACCAACTGCGGCCGAACCTCGTCAAAGGACGCCTGCGGCCATCCAGGCGAGGAAGCCCAGCCACGCCAGCACGATCACGCCGGCGAGGACGAGGACTAGCGAGTGGACTCGGCGGTCCGACGACTGACGGTGGACACTCGGCTCCACGGGGACCTCACTCAGGGGACGCGTGCGGACAGTTGCTCACACGATATTACATCGGCGTATCTGATACCGACCAGCCGGTCACGCCGGCAGCGGTTCCGCCGTCTCCAGGTCCCGGGCGCTGGCTTCGGCCATACCGTGGAGGGGCGACAGGAAGCGCCGGCCCGAGACGAGCTCCGAGCGGACGCGCACGAAGTGGCGACGGTCACCAGGGGCGGATGGGCGCAGGTGCAGCCGCTGCGCCCGTTCCAGATCCTCGGGCTCGGTGAGCACCGAGGAGGTCCCCTGGATCAGGACACTCCAGCCGCTCTCGAAGACCGGGTCGATGCGGTCGACTTCAAACCCGACGACGGCCTCGTCGAGGGCGACGGACAATTTCGTGCCGGGCGCCGTCCGGAAGACGACGTCGTCGTCGAGCAGCGCGAAATTGACCGGGAATGCGGCGGGAAGCGCCCCGATGCTCACCACGACGCGGCCGATCCTGCTGCGCCGGAGCAGCCTGAGGCACTGCCCGCGCGGGAGGACGATCAGGCCGGTGCGGTCCGTTTCCATGCGCACATCCTCCTCCGTGGCCGTGCCGTTGCGGCAGGGCCAAAGGTCCATTTTCCGCGGCTGCTCCTGGATTCAGGCCGTTCGGCCCTAGAGCAACGGCGGTCGCCGGGACCATGCTCCGGCCTGTGAACGCCGTCGAGATCCGCATCCTGGCCGGCCTGGTCGGGCCCTGCCCCACGTGTGGGGGCGGCACGTTGGATCCAGTGTTCGACGGCGAGGGGTTCAACTTCCGCTGCCCGGCCTGCGCCGCCTGCTGGCATCCCGAGCGGGGCTGGGTGAACCAGGTCGACGCGTCGACCTGCCCCGGGTGCCGGCTCCGCCCGGTGTGTCGGCCCGCAGGACCGCCGGCTGTGGCCTGAGGCCTCGGTCTGCCCGCTCGAAAAAGCGAGCCTCAGCCTGCGCGGATGGCGGGATCCGCGCAGGCGAGGCGACAGCGCCAACTCCACCACACCCAACCCAACACGAGGACAACGCGGCCCCAATGTCTGATCAGGTGTACGCCCCGCCAGGGCCGTCTGCGGCGGCATTGCCGGCGATTCGGTCTCTCGACACGGGCGCCCGACCGGGCGGTTGGGTCGGCACCGGGCGGGCGACGGGCGTCGGCGTCGGCCGGCTCACCGGTTCCGGACCGGCGACGAGCACCTCGCCGTGGTGGCGGATCTCGATCGGCGCGCCGGTGACGACGGTGTAGGTGGCCTCGGCGTGGGTGGCCGCCACCCGGATGCACCGGTCCCGGTAGCGGAGGTGGAAGACGAACCGGGTGATGTCGGAGGGCAACCGGGGGGCGAAGGACAGGATGCCGGCCTGGGCCCGGAACCCGCCGAACCCGGCCACCAGCGCCGACCAGCCGCCGGCCAGGGCAGCCAGGTGCAGGCCGCCACCGGTGTTCTTGTGGATGTCCTGGAGGTCGACGAGGGCGGACTCGGCCAGGTAGTCGTAGGCCAGTTCCAAGTGGCCGATCTCGGCGGCCAGGACGGCCTGGGTCGCCGCGGACAGTGACGAGTCTCGGACGGTGATGCCCTCGTAGTAGGCGAAGTTCCGGGCCTTCTGCTCGTCGGTGAAGGCGTCCGGCCGCAGGTGCATGGCCAGGACCAGGTCGGCCTGCTTCACCACCTGCTTGCGGTAGATGTCGAAGTAGGGGAAATGGAGGAAGAGCGGGTACTGCTCGGGACGGACCGAGTCGAAGTCCCAGACCTCGAGGCGGGTGAAGCCGTCCGACTGGGGATGGACCCCGAGCTCGGCGTCGTACGGGACGAACATCGCCTCGGCCGCGTCCCGCCACGCCCTGATCTCGCCGGCGTCGACGCCCAGGGCGCCGGCCTGGGCGGGATGGCGCTCGGCGGCGGCGGCCGCCGCCCGCAGGTTCTGCTGGGCCAGCAGGTTCGTGTAGACGTTGTCGTCCGCCAGCGCGCTGTACTCGTCCGGGCCGGTCACGCCCGGAATGCGGAACGACCCGTCGCGGTCGTGGTGGCCGAGGCAGTGCCAGAGGCGGGCCGTCTCCACCAGGATGTCGTGGCCGACGTCGCGCTCGAAGTCCTCGTCGCCGGTGGCGTCGACGTAGCGGACCACCGCGTCGGCGATGTCGGCGTTGACGTGCATCGCTGCCGTCCCCGCCGGCCAGTAGCCCGAGCACTCCTCGCCGGCGATCGACCGCCACGGAAACGCCGCCCCCTCGAACCCGAGCGTCTCCGCCCGCTCCCGGGCCACGGGCAGGGTGCTGTGGCGCCAACGCAAGGCGTCGGCGGCCGCAGCAGGGAAGGTGTACGTGAGCAGGGGCAGCACGAACGACTCGGTGTCCCAGAAGGCGTGTCCGTCGTAGCCCGAGCCGGTGAGGCCCTTGGCCGGGATGGCTCGCCCCTCGGCCCGGGCGCCGGCCTGGAGGATGTGGAAGAGCGCGAAGCGGGCGGCCTGCTCGATCTCGGGGTCGCCCTCGAGCTCCACAGACGCCGAGTCCCAGAAGGCGTCGAGGTACTGCCGCTGCTCGGCGAGGAGACCGTCGAAGCCCGTCTGGCGAGCGGCGATCACCGCAGCCACCACCTGGTCGACCAGGGCCTGCCGCGAACGCAGGCTCGACCAGCCGTAGCCCAGCAACTTGACGATCCGCAGGCGCTCCCCTGGTTCCAGCACCGTGGTGAAGGTGACCCGGCCGACGTCGGGGCTGGCATCGGCGAACACCTCGGTCTGGGGCGGGCCGTCGTAGACGTGGGACATCGCCGCCGCCATGCGCAGCCCGCTGACCGCCGTCCGGTGGGCGAGACGGACCGAGAGGTTGCCGTCGGTGCCGTAGTCCTCGGAGACCAGCGGCGACGACAGGGCGGCGGCCACCCGGGGATCGCGCCCGGGCATGGGCAGCGGCTCGTTGGCCACCAGCTCGGACTGCACGACCACCCGGGCGCGGTCGCCGACGGCCTCGATCTCGTAGCAGATGGCGGCCACGGCGCGCTGGGTGAACGACACCAGCCGGGTCGAACGGATGTGGGCGGCCTGGCCCGCCGGCGACACCCATTCCACGTCGCGCGTCAGGGTGCCCGCCCGCAGGTCCAGTACTCGCTCGTGGGACTCCAGCCGCCCGTACCGGACGTCGAACGGCTCGTCGTCGACCAGCAGCCGCAGCAGCTTGCCGTTGGTCACGTTGATCATC
>JAHFUP010000155.1 GCA_023265025.1 Acidimicrobiia bacterium
GCGCACGCCTTGGTCTCCTTCCGAATCCAGCCTTCGAACAGCCGGAAACGTAGGGAAGACAAGGCGTGCGCACGCGGATGGCCTGCTCAGCGACCCACGGAAGCGTCAGTTGAGCCGCATTCCAATTGACCTTGTTCCCTTGCCCGAGCGCCCTGACGAGTAGGTCTCCACGAGGTCATCCGGCCGGCGTCGTCGAAGTCGCGTTTGACGGTCTGGGAGGGGCCGTAGGTGATGGCCGTGGCCGGGTCGCGCAGGTCCGGTGTCGAGGTGGTGTTGGGGAGGATGTAGCCGTAGGAGACGCTGTGGTTGGCGCCGTCGGTGGTCTGGGTGAGCCGGTTCATCGAGTCGAACGTCCACGTGCTGGCGCCGGTGCCGTCGGTCATCTTCTTCCGTTGGCCGCTGTCGTAGTGTCTCTGGTTCCCCGTATTTCCGGCCTTGTCGGTCACGCTCATCAGCTGGCCAGCCTTATCGAAGCCGTAGCTGTCGACGAGGCCTGTCCCGGTCGACGAGGCCTGTCCCGGTGGGGAAGGTGACCGTGTCGATGTCGGAGTCGGCATCGGGGTGGAAGGTGGTCACGTTGCCGAGCCAGTCGGTGGTCGAGGTCATGCGGCCGGCATCGTCGAAGCCACGCGTCACCACGTTGGCCGGCGTGTGCTTGATCGTCGTGGCCGGGTCCCGCAGGTCCGGCGTGGTGGTGCCCGGCAGGGTGTAGCCATAGTCGACGACGTGGTTGGCGCCGTCGGTGGTCCGGGTCACCCGGTGCAGGGAGTCGATGACCCAGGAGCTGGTGCCGGTGCCGTCGGTCATGGATGTGCGCTGGCCGATGTCGTCGTAGGCGTAGGACACCGGCGGGGTCACCCCGTCGCTGTAGGTCACCGAGGTGAGCCGGAGTTGATTCGCATTAGTTAGCGATTCAGTCAGTGCGGAATGTTGATAAAGACGACGTCACCGAACTCGAAACGCGCTTGATCCAGAGCTTCTTCTTCGGTCTCATGATAGGTGTCGGCAAGCACATTCCATTCGTGATCGCAATGGAACAAGTATACGCCATCGGCGTCGGCGTATGTCGCAATGACCAGTGCGGCGGGTGCGCCGACGTCACGCCCACCAACGACGTGGCGCGTTCGGCCTGTCGACCGCACGGCGGACACGTCAGACACTCTCAACACTTGTGCACCGTCAAGGAGACCCGGCGGATTCGTCATCATATGATCCTCGCCACTGCGTTGAGAATGACTCGACCCGCTTCATACGTCTCGAAATGGATATGGTGTGTCGGGGCGCTGACCTCGTGCGTGCCGTAGCGGATTCCGCGCAGCCCATCTCTCGAGACATATCGACCAGATGACACCTCGGAGTAGCCGTCCGGGCCCAACCATCGCAACGCGGCCGGCAACGCCTGATTCTCAGTTAGCTCCCCGCGGAGAAACTCCGGAGCTCGGCCCAGCCTTATTGCTCCAACCTCATTAGCGATGGCTCGTCCTTTTGCCCACGTCCCGAGACCGCCCAGAGCCGCGCCAACGAGCGCCGCCTCAGCGACATGACTCCAGTTGACGTTGTTAAAGGACAAGCCACAGCCTTTGGCCCACCCGGTGAACAGCTGGACGCCAAGGTCGATCCCGCCGCCGATGAGCGCTCCGACCAAGAGCGGGTTCTCGCCGCTGGGGTCGACGGCGTTCAGCGGGTTCCCGTCCGTGTACCCGTACGCACTCCCGGTGATCGCCACCAGCCGGTCCCGTGAGAGGAACTGCCCCGTGGCCGGGTCGTAGTACCTCGCACGCAGGTAGGTGAAGCCGGTCTCGGCGTCGGTGTACTCGCCGCTGAAGCCCATCGGCGACAGGGTCCCGGTGGACGCTACGAGGTTGCCGTAGGCGTCGTAGGTGGCGGTGGCCACCACGGCACCGCTGGCGTTGGTCAGGCTGCGCGTGGAGCCCAGCTGGTCGTGGTGGAACCAGGTCACGGTGTTGTCCCGGGCGATTTGCTCCAGGGGCAGCCCGTCGGCGCCGTAGACGTAGCTGTTGGTGCCGTCGTCGAGGAGCTTGGGGACTGCCACCGATTGGTCCCAGGTGAAGCGCGAAGTCGTCGAGCCAATGGTCTTGGTGGCCCGCAGGCCGTCGCCATCGTAGGTGTAGCTCACGGTGGGGATGGCGCCCACGTGGAAGCCGACGAGGTCGACGATCACGTCCACCGGCCCGGCGCTGGCGAAGATGGCGACGGTGCCGTCGGGGGCGAGCTTGGCCACCGCGGCGTTGCCGATGACCTGGAAGCCGCCGTAGGTCAGCTGGGCGGTGTCGGGCCGAGGCTGGTCGCTCGGCCACAGGTTCAGCAGCCCACCGCTGGCCCCACTGACGACGGTGACGGTCAGCACCGCCGAGGACGCGCCGGTGGCGGGCACGCCGCCCTGGCCTCCGACTCGGAGGACCAGAGTGCCCCCGGCCGGGATTGTCGTGCAGCCGGCGGAGCAGCTGCCGGTGTTCACTCCAGCCCGGGTGTCGAGGATTCGGACCGGGCTGAGGGGCTGGTAGGCGGCCCCGCCACTGCCGTACCAGCCCGAGACGTCGCCGATGACGTCGACGTTGCCGGCGGCATTGAAGATGGACACGGTGCCGTCGGGGGCGACCTTGGCGATAACGAGCTCGGACAGCGTGGCCCCCGGGCCGAAGTTCACACTCGAAGTGGTCGGTCGGGCCGAGTCGGTGGGCCACACCGTGAGGTAGCCGCCGGCGCTGACGTTGGTGACGGTCAGGTTGATGGCCACCGCTGAGACCCCGCTGGCGGGCATCCCGCCCTGGCCGGCCACCTTCAACTTGAGGGTGCTGCCCGCGCCCAGGGTGGTGCAGGTGGCCGGCGGGCAGGTGCCGGCGCTGGTGCGGGTGTCGAGGATGCGGGCCGGGTTGATGGCGTTGAAGCCCGAGCCCGGCCCACCCGCGCTGGTGGCATACCAGCCGGCGACGTCGAGAATGACGTCAACGGTGCCGGCGGCGTTGAAAAGCTTGATCCGCCCGTCTGCGCCCACCTTGACCACGGCCAGGTTGCCGGTGGTCTGGCCCGGGTTCCAGTTCAGGTTCGACGTGGCCGGCTGGGCGCCATCGGAGGCCCAGGCGCTGAGGTAACTCATGGCGCTGGGGCTGACGGCGGCCACGTTTACCACCACTGCGCCGACCCCGCTGGAGGGGACCCCGCCCTGGCCGGTGACCTGCACGGTCAGCGTCGCCCCCTGGCCCAGAGTGGCGCAGGCCGTGGTGCAAATGCCCTGTTGGACGCCGGCGCGGGTGTCGAGGATGCGGGCGGGCGTCAGCGGGGTGTACTGGCCGTTGTTGGTCGCCACCGCCGCCGGCTCGGTCCTGGTCAGGCGGTTGGCCTGGTCCCAGGTGAGCTTGGTAGCCCCGGGCAGTCCCGGCGGGGTGATGGTGGTGCGGTTGCCCCGGCTGTCGTAGCCGTAGGTGGTGGCCCCCGCCGGCGGCGAGGCGCACGTCCCTGCCGCAGAGCCGCTCCAGCACAGCTGGTTGGCGGCGTCGAAGGCCTGGTAGGTGCCGACAGGTGTGCGGGACAGGTTGTCGGCGCTGTCGTAGGTCATGGTGGTGGAATCGATCGCCTTGAGCTGGTTCAGCTCGGTGTAGCCGTAGGCGTGGTTGTCGGCCGGCTCGCCGACCGAGGCCACGGTGGCGACCTGGCCGGCGTTGTCGCGGCCGTAGGTCAGCGAGCTGCGGGTGGTGGTCCCCGACTTGTCGGTGATAGAGCTCAGCTGGTCGGCGTTGTCGTAGGCGTAGGTGTCGCTGAGGCCTGAAGCGGATGGGAAGACGGTCCTCTGGAGGTTGGCGTCGGGGTCGGGTTCGAAGGTGGTGAGGTTGCCCCGCCAGTCGGTCTCGGTGGCCATGTTCCCGGCGTCGTCGAACGCCCTGGACAGCGTCCGCGTCGGCGTGCCGGGGTAGGTGATCGACGTCGCCGGATCGCGCAGGTTGGCATAGCCATAGGACACCTTGTTGTCGACGCCGTCGGTGGAGGTCTCTTTGAGGCGGCCGAGGGAGTCCCAGCTCCAGTGGCTGGTTACGCCCCCGGTGATCATGGCCGTGCGCCGGCCGACGTTGTCGTAGGCGATGCTGGTGACGTTGGGGGTCACGCCGTCGCTGTAGGTCACCGAGGTCAGCCGGCCGGCAGGGTCGTAGCCCAGCACCGTGCACTTGTCGCCGCCTGACAGGGTCGGCGGGTAGGCGATGGGCCAGGTGGGGCAGGTGCCGCCGTGATCGGCCTTGGTCACCAGGTTGCCGGCCGGGTCGTAGCCGTAGGTGGTCGTGCGGGTGTCGGGGTCGGTGACCGTGGCCAGCCGGCCCTGGCCGTCGTAGGTGTAAGTGGTTGTGTGGTCGGCCCCGTCGGTCGTCGCCTTCAACGAGCCATCGCCGTAGTAGGCGGTCTCAACGGTGGTCTGGGGGGTGTCGGCCCGCCGCACCTCGGTCTGCTGGCCGGCGACGTCGTAGACGTAGTCCGTGGGGTTGCTGTCGGCGTCGACGGTGTGGTCCACGTTGCCGTCGGCGTCGTAGTGCGTGGTGCTCTGATGGCCGTTGGCGTCGGTGACGGCGTTGACGTGGCCCCAGGCGTCGTGGCCCAAGACCGTGCAGCCCATGGCCGGTGGCGTGCACGGCAGGTTGAGGTTGGCGGCCACGCCCCGGGGCGACAGCGTCGAGGTCAGCCAGCCCGTCGTGGTGTCATAGCGGTACTTGGTGAGGTCACCCAGGGGGTCGGTGGTGGTGACCAGGTCTCCGAAGGCGTCGTAGGTCCGCAGCCACGTCTTCTGCCTGGGGTCGGTGATGGAGGTGACGTCGCCGGGGTGGGCGGGGTCGTCGCGGTGGTAGATCGTCTCCTGCCTGGCGATCACCGCCCCGGCGGTGTCGAGCAGCGGCCTCGACACCTTGGTGAGGTTGCCCCGGGTGAGGGTCCCGTTGTCGTACTCGTAGGTGGTGGTGACCTGCTTGGCGTCGGTGACGGTGACCGGCTCGTCGAACGCGTTGTAGGTGGCCGAGGTGGTGTGGAGGAGGGCGTCGGTGTGCGAGGTCATGTTGCCGTTGCGGTCGTAGACGGCGCTGGTTACGTGGAGGTTGGGGTCGGTCACCTTGGTGACGCCCAGGGTGTAGGGGTCGGTGTCGAATGTCCAGATGGAGGCCTCGGCGGTGCCGTAGCCCCGGGTGATCGAGGTGCGCACCAGGTTCTGGTAGGTCTCGACGGTGACGTTGCGGTCCAGGCCGGGCCCGGGAACGGGCCCGGTGACCTTGGTGGCGTTGGGGATCGAGGTGTAGTCGATGTCGGTGCGCCGGTTGAGCTCGTCGATCTGGGCCGTGACCCGGCCGCTGCCGTTGGGTTCGTAGATGTTCTCCGTCACCTTGGGGGCGACGGCGCCGGCCTGGTTGGGCCGGCGCATCGTGCGCAGCAGGTGGCCGTCGTAGGTGAAGTGCCAGTTGGCCCCGCCGACATCGGTGTAGTCGGTGAGGTTGCCGGCCACGTCGTTGTAGGCGAAGCTGACCTTGCGGGCCGCGGCGTCGGGGAGGGGCCGGTCCGACACCGTGGTGACGTGGTTCCCCGTCCAGTAGAAGTAGATCCTGCGGCTGGCGGCGTCGGTCACCGTCGACAGCTTGCCCGATCCGTCGTACTGCAGGGTCGTGG
>JAHFUP010000082.1 GCA_023265025.1 Acidimicrobiia bacterium
AGGGTGCCCGCCCGCAGGTCCAGTACTCGCTCGTGGGACTCCAGCCGCCCGTACCGGACGTCGAACGGCTCGTCGTCGACCAGCAGCCGCAGCAGCTTGCCGTTGGTCACGTTGATCATCGTCTGACCGGACTCGGGATAGCCGTACCCCGCCTCCGCGTACGGCAGGGGCCGGATCTCGTGGTAGCCGTTCAGGTACGTGCCCGGCAGCCCGTAGGGCTCCCCCTCGTCCAGGTTGCCGCGCAGGCCGAGGTGACCGTTGGCCAGGGCGAAGACCGACTCCGACTGGGCCAGGACGTCCAGGTCGAGCGTGGTCTCCCGGACACACCACGTCCCCAGCGAGTAACAGGGGTGGATGATCACCGGCTGGAGGACCCGCCCGAAGCCGCTTCAGTCGGCGATCGAGCGGGACCAGAAGGCAGGGTCGCCGCCGATGATCTGGGTCACCTTCTGGGTGTCGTTGGCGATCACGACGATCATCCGACCCCCACCGTCGACGACCGAGGCCACCTTCGATTCGCAGCAGAACGTCATCAGCGCCCCGTGGGCCGCGGTGACCTTGACCGCGCCGTCCCCGACCGTCACGCCACCCTTGGTGACCGGCCCCGGCGCGTTGGCGTTCCAGTCGGTGAGCAGCGGCGAGGTGGCCGACTCGGTCCGGAAGTTGAGGGTGAGGCCCCGGTTCCCGCTGAGCTGCCACTTGAGGTAGTCGTACTTCTTGCCGCTGAGGTCGGTCTCCTGCCCGGTGGTCGTCGGCTCGCCCAGGACGGCGATGGCTTGGGATTTGTTGGCGCCCAGGCCGATGCCCGCCACCCGTGCCGGCTCAATCACCGCCTTGGCCGCGCTGGGCCGGGGCGACGCGGTCGTGGTCGTGGCCGCACCGGCGCGGGTGGTCGTCGTCGCACCGGCCCGGGTGGTCGTCGTCGGCCCCCCGACGCTCGTCGAGGTCGAGGTGGCCAGGGCCGTGGTGGTGACCACCGCGGCTGCGGTGGACGTGGTGGTCTGCGCCGCCTCGTCGTCGTCGGAGCCGCAGGCGGTGGCGACCAGGGCCGCCAAGGCAACGATCGGGAGCCACCGTCTCATAGCCGCACCCTACGCCGCCGGCGCCGTTCACAGAGTGTTCACAAAACAGACTTGGTTCGGCAACGCCGATGAGGCTCACTAGTAAAGTCAGAGAATCGGGCCGGCCGTGGAGGCCCCCGACCCGCTACCCGAGGAGTTACGTGGCCTACAAAGCTGAGTACATCTGGATCGACGGCACCGAGCCGACGGCCAAGCTGCGCTCGAAGACCAAGATCATCGCCGACGGTGCCGAGCTCCCCATCTGGGGCTTCGACGGCTCGTCGACCAACCAGGCACCCGGCAGCGCGTCCGACTGTGTGCTGCAGCCGGTGTTCTCCTGCCCCGACCCCATCCGGGGCGGCAACGACGTGCTGGTGCTGTGCGAGGTCCTGCTCACCAACATGACGCCGCACCCGACCAACACTCGGGCCGCGCTACGCGAGACATCCGAGAAGTACGCGGCGCAGGAGCCGTGGTTCGGCATCGAGCAGGAGTACACCTTCTTCGAGGGCAGCCGGCCCCTCGGGTTCCCGCCGAAGGGCTTCCCGGCCCCCCAGGGCGGCTACTACTGCGGCGTCGGCTCGGACGAGATCTTCGGCCGGCCCATCGTCGAGAGGCACATGCAGGCCTGCCTCGACGCCGGCCTGCTGTTCTCGGGCATCAACGCCGAGGTCATGCCCGGGCAGTGGGAGTTCCAGATCGGCCCAGGCTCCCCCCTCGACGTCTCCGACCACCTGTGGGTGGCCCGGTGGCTGCTCTACCGCACGGCCGAGGACTTCGACGTGTCTGCCACGCTCGACCCGAAGCCTGTCCACGGTGACTGGAACGGCGCCGGCGCCCACACCAACTTCTCCACCAAGTCCATGCGATCCGGCTACGACCCGGTCATCGCCGCCTGCGAGGCGCTCGGCGAGAACTTCATGGAGCACGTGCATCAGTACGGCTTCGGCATCGAAGCCCGCCTCACCGGCCTGCACGAGACCGCCCCCTGGAACGAGTTCAGCTACGGCGTTTCCAACCGGGGCGCGTCGGTGCGCATCCCCTGGCAGGTCGAGGTGGACAAGAGCGGCTACATCGAGGACCGCCGGCCCAACGCCAACTGCGACCCCTACCTGGTGACCAGGGCCATCACCCAGACGGTCTGCTCGGCCCTCGAGAAGAACAACATGGCGTAGACCTGATCGAGTGCGCGTAAGGGGGGCGCCCGCCGGGCGCCCCCTTACGCGTTCCCCCCGACCGGGCGCTCCGACGACGAAGGCGTCTGGGCCGGGAGGCGACGGAGGCCGGACATGGCCTAGGGCGCGGCCGGCGTGGGTACACCATCGCCGTGCCCACAACCCGCCAGAGCAGGCCCACCGAGCCGCCGCCCACAGAGATCCCCCGCCAGCGGAGGGCCCGCGCCGGCCGGCGGGTCTTCGTCGCTGCCCTCGCCCTCTTCCTTGGCCTCGGCGCCCTTGGCTTCTACGGCGTGCGCACCCGCACGGCGTCGGCCACCGGCGGCGGCTACGAGCTGTCGGTCCACTACGCGGCCATCTCACGGCCGGGCCTGGCCACGCCGTGGTCGTTCGAGGTCCGCCGGCCCGGCGGTTTCCCGGACGGGCTGCTGGTGTCCGTGCGGTCGAGCTACTTCGACGCGTTCGACGAGAACGGGCTCGATCCCGCGCCCGTCGAGGAATCCACGGACAGCGAGCACACCGTCTGGCGGTTCGCACCGACGGCGGCGGACACGATGGTCGTCTCCTTCGACGCCCGCATCGAGCCCGGCGTCCAGTTCACGACGGTCAAGGGGCGCGTCGACGTCCTCACCACCCGCTCGGCGCCGCCGGCGGTCTCCGTCGACTTCCGCACCTGGGTGATGCCCTGATGGAGATCATCGTCAGGGCCACCGTCATCTACTTCTTCCTCTGGGCGGTGGCCCGCGGCGTCGGCAAGCGCGAGCTCTCGGAGATGACCGCCTTCGAGCTCATCCTGCTCGTCACCATGGGCGACCTGATCCAGCAGGGGGCGACCCAGGAGGACATGTCGCTCACCGGGGCCGCCCTGGCGGTGGGCACCCTGGCCCTCTGGATCCTGTTCTTCGCCTACCTGTCCTGGCGCTTCCGCCGCCTCCGGCCGGCGCTGGAGGGCGTGCCCGTGGTGGTGATACGCCACGGGCGGCCGCTGGACGAGGTGCTGGCCATCGAGCGCCTGACGCTGGAGGAGATCTGCGAGGAGGCCCGCAACCAGGGCATCCGGGACCTGGCCGAAATCGACATCGGCGTGCTCGAGCCCGATGGGAAATTCTCCTTCCTGAAGGCCGGCGGCGACCCCGGCGGCGAACAGCAGGGACCGGCCGACAAGCACGCCGGCTGAGACGCCCCGGCTGGTCAGCGTACGCAGCCGGTCGCCACCGCCGACGCCGCCGGCTTGGGGTCGCCCAGGTACCACGCCCGGAGGAGTCCCTGAGGGCACACCAGTGTCCCGTCCGGCCGGGCCACCTGCAGGTGCAGGTGGGGGCCGTCGGAGTTGCCCGTGTTCCCTGATCGCATGACGAGCTGGCCGGCGACGACCACCGCGCCGGCGGTGACGGCGGCAGCATCGGCGTGGCAGTACGTGTAGACGTAGCCGTCGTCGCCGGCGACGACCACCCCGTTGCCGCACAGCCCGCCGGGGTCGACGGACCTGACGCGGCCACCGGCGACGGCGTAGACCGGGGTGCCTGTGGGCAACGGAAGGTCGAGCGCCGGGTAGTCGTGGTGAGGCTGGTCGAGCATGGCGGGCCCGACATCGATCAGCGCCCGGTCGATCGGCAGCGCGTAGGCACCGACGACCGACCCGGTCCGCACGCCGACGCCGAGGCTGTCGTACAGGTCGACGTCGGCCAGGACTTTGGCCACGTAGGTCGACGAGTGGTTGTAGCGGCCGACGGCGCGGGCCAGGTCCCCGCGATCGGCGATGCGGCCGACGGGCAGGGACTGGCAGAGGTAGCGGGCGGCGCCGAAGGCGGCGTCGAAGACGTTCTGCACGTCGGCGACACCGTCGCCGTTGCCGTCGCTGGCGACCGATCGCCACGTCGCCGGGATGAACTGCATCGGGCCGACGGCCCGGTCGAGCACGGTGTCGTTGTCGAGGGCACCCATGTCGGTGTCGACGATCCGCTCGACGCCACCCACGCCGTCGAGCGGGATCCCGACGATCGCCGGCACGACCGCGCCGTTCGACAGGACGGTCGACCCGCCGGCCCGCCCGTGGTTGGACTCCGACTTGCCGATGGCGGCGAGGACCGACCAGCGCAGGTCGCAGCGCAGGCGCTGGCGGGCGGCCTCGGCCGCGTCACGGTACGCCTGCAGCACCACCGCCGGCACGTCGAGCCCCCGCACCGACGTCGTCGCCGGATCGACCAGGTCGCCCGGCGGGCGGCGGGCGGCGACGGTCGTGCGCTGGCCGGCCGGCGCCACGAACGTCATGGATCCGCCGGCGTCCCGCAGGATCCGAGTCGTGCGGTCGGCCGGCTCACGGATCTCGGCCAACCGGCCCTGACCGTCGTAGCCGAAGGTGTAGCGGGGATCGCCGGTGGCGGCGTCGACGGTCTGGAGGTGCCGACCGAACACGTCGAACCGGAGCTCCTGCGACCCGTCGCCGGTCCGGACCGCCGTCCCGCCGTCGGGCCCGGCGGTCAGCCCGGGTGCGCCCACCTCGACCAGGCCGACGCCGGAGGCGACATGGCGCACGCCGTCCGGTGAGACGGCGAGGTCGAGGGCGGGTGGCGCCGGCCCGTCGGCCCCGCCGCCCGCCGGCACGGCGCCGAGGGCGCCGTCGGGGCCCACCACGCGCAGCACGCCGTCGGCGATGAAGGCCACGCCGCCGCCGGGCATGGCCGCCAGCCCGGTGATCGAGGATGCGGACAGCTCGACGACGGTCGCCGTCCGCCCGTCGGCGCCGGCGCGTACGACCCGACCCTCCGAGGGCTCGGCGACGAGGATGTCGCCGGCGGCGCCGGCGACGATGCTGCCGCGGCCGTCATTGCCGGCGGCGGTGCCCGACCGGAGGATGCCGTCCGTGCCCAGTTCGAGCACGCGACCGCCGGCGCCGTCGAGCAGGTGGACGCGCCCATCGGCGCCGGCGGCAATGTCGGCGACTGCACCGATCGACGAGCTGATCGCCGGCGCGCCGGGGCGGACACCCTCGGCCCACCCGTCGCCGGCCACCGTCGAGATGCGCCCGTCCGGCCCGATCCGCCGCACGCGGTAGTTCCAGCGGTCGACGACGTAGACGGCACCGTCGGGGCCAACGGCGAGGGCGCTCGGGGTGCGGAACGACGCGTCCGCCGCCGGCCCGCCGTCGCCGGAGAAGCCCCAGGCGCCCGATCCGGCGAAGGTGGTCACGCCACCGTCGGGGGCGATCCGGCGGACCCGGTTCTCGCCGGCCACGTACAGGCTGCCGTCGGGCCCTGCGGCGACCGCGTCCACCACCAGGCCGGCGTTTCCGGCCGCGCTCCTCGACTGCGACTCCGTGCGCAGGTTGCGCTCCGTGCCGTCGCCGGCGTGGAGGGTGGCGCCGTCAAGGTCCAGCACCGACTGGACGTCGACCGTCCAGCCGTCGAGCGCGGCCCCGCCGGCCGAGCGCTCCACATCGACCACGTGGCTCTCGGACGCGCTCCGCCGGCGCTCGGGCCCGTACAGGTAGGTGACGGTGACCTCAGCCGGGAAACGGCCTTGCACCCGGCGCCCGTAGGCGTCGAAGCCCTGCCAGGTGAACTCGTCGACCTGGTTGGCCGCCGGCGCCAGCACGACGGTGCGACGGGTGCCGGCGACGGTCAGCGTCACCTCCGTCGCCGTCAGGTCGGGCGGCAGTGCGGCGCCGGTGACCCGGGTCACGATGGTGGTACCCGTCGACCCGACGTCCGCAGACCGGAGGACGAACGGCGTGCCGGCCACCGGCACCACCTGCGCCGGCCCCGCCGGCCCGGCGGGCTTGACGGTAGGCACGGGAAACGCCGGCGCGGGGTCCGGCGTGCCGCCGGCCGCCGGCGCGGCGCCGGCGGCCCACGTGCCCAGGTGGTCGAGCGTCAGGCGCCAGAGGGAGGCCCCCGGCGGGTGGGCGGCGGCGACGTCGGCCAGCTCGGCGCCAGTGACACCGAGGGCCGCCAGCGCGACGAGATCAGCGTCGTCGTGGTCCCCGTCGCCGTCGGCGTCGAGTTGTGCGGCACCCCCGGCCACGCCGACCACCGTGACCGCCCGGCCATCCGGGCCGGGGACCCACACGGCCCGCTCCCTGTCGTACCGGCTGGTCGGGACCGGGCCGGCGGGGCCCGGCAGGTACCGCACCAGCGGCCGGGTGAGGTCGACGGCCGTGACGCCCGGCCTCGCCGCCTCGTCGACCGACAGGTCGAAAAGCTGGGCCGGCGCCGGCGCCGGCACCGGTCCTGCGGGCACGGTCGCCCGGGCGCCGGGCTCCGTGCCGAACGCGGTGGCGCGCAGCACCGCCGCAGCCAGGTGCTCGACGGTGCCGTCGTCGTGGGCGACGTCGAGCGCGACCGCACCGGCCGCCGGCCCCGGTGCGACCAGGACGACGTCGGGCACCCAGACATACTCCCCCCACGGCACGTCCAGCCGGCGCTGCGCCGGCGGGAGCCCGCCCTTGCCGTAGGTGACGACGAGCGATCCCCCGCCGTTCACCGCGAGGTCGAACATGCCGTCCCGGCGGGTGACGGTCCGGCCGAGCTCCTGGTGGTCCTTGACCGCCACGGTCACCCCCGCCAACGGCTCACCGGCGGCATCGCGGACCGCGCCCCGGAGGACGGCGGCCCGCCGGCGGTCGATGGTGCCCGGCGCCACACCGAGCTGCACCGGGTTGTCGCCCGAGTAGAGGAAGGCGGTCGACGCCTGGAGCGACGTGGCGACGGTGGGGTCGACCGGCGTGGGATGGAGGCCGTCGACGATCTCCCCGACGGCGACCGGCGGGAGGGGGAGGGCCGCGGTCGGTGCGGCCGGGGCGGCCACCGCCGGCGCCGCCGGCCGAGCGGGCGAGGATGCCGGCGCCGGCTCCCCCGCCGTCGTGGACGTGACGCCGGCCGCCGGCGCGGTGGTCGGGACCGGGTCCATGGAGATGATGCGCGTCGCCGGCTGCGGGGACGTCGTGGTGGTCGGTGCCGCGGACGTGGTTGTCGCCGGCTTCGAGGTGGTGGTCGTGCTGGTCGGCGCCGGCGCCCCACTCGAGGGGATGGTGACCGGCGGGTCGGCCGCCACGGCCTGCGGGAGCGGACCGACCAGCGCGACGACGAGGATCAGGCTCACGCCGGCCACGAGCCGGCGAATCGACGAGGAGACGGTCGTGCCCATCGTGCGGGAGGACCACGCCGGGCACCGGGCGACGCCGGCGCCCGCCGTGGTCCGGTCCATCAGCGCCTGACGAGCTTCCGGACGTGCTTGATGTGCTTCACGTCGAACCCGATCACGCTCAGCCCCAGCCCGAACATGCCGTCCCCCGAGATGTCGATCTCGATGAGCGATGGCGCCTCCATCAGCCCCGAAATGTTCTCACCGACGTCGGGATCCTGCACGAACGCCTTCACCTTGGCCCGCACCTGGCTGTGCAGGGGTCCCGGCGACGCGGCCTTCGCTCCAGGGTTGACGGCCTGGGCCCAGTACCCCGTCTCGTCGATGTAGGTCGTCGGGTTGTCGAAGGCGTAGGTGAACGCCCCGAGGAGCCGGGAGTCCTCCACGAGCGAGTCCGGCGCCGCCCCGATGATCGGCTCCGCCGAGTACATGAAGCCCTCCTGCGGCTCGTACCAGCGGACGCCCATGCGGCTGAGGTTGCGCACCTCCTCGTGGTAGCTGCCCTCGAAGAGATACGGCTCCCTGAACGTCTCGCTGTGCTCCCGGACCCAGATCTCCCCACTCGGGAAGTACTCCAGGTGCTCGAAGATCTTGCCCGTCGCGTCGGTCACGATGTTGACCGAATCGGTCAGGTCGCTGGTGAGGAAGTACCGGAGATCCTCGGGCTTGCCGTCGAAGTACGCCCGCTTGGTGGCGAGTACGGCGTCGTCCAGCACGAAGTTCTTCCAGGTCACGCCGCCGCTCATGGCCGTGTAGAACTCGTTGACGAACTCGACCTCGCTCTGGGGGCCGCGCTCGATGGCGAGCAGGTCCTCGTCGGTGTAGAGGTACGTCGTCGTGCTGCCCTGGTCGGCGATGGACTTCACCCGGTCCTCCTCGTCCCAGGCCACCGTCCGCTTGCCACCGCCCTTGTCGTCGGTCCAGCTGGTGAAGTTGCCGTCGGCGTCCCAGGTGTTGGTCTGGGCGCCGGCTCGGGTCGGGGCGTGGGGCTGGGCCCCGTTGTACTGGTAGCCCAGGTCGTAGGTGGTGTCCTTCTGCTCCTTTCCGCTGATCTTGTCGGACTGCTTCTTGTTGGTGACCCGGCCCGCGGCGTCGTAGGTCAGGCTGGACGTGTAGTCGCGCTGCTTGGTCGCCTGGTACTTGTAGGTGCCCGTGGCCGACGTGAGCCGGTGCAGGTCGTCGTAGGTGAAGGTCTGCGTGCTCGGCCCGCCCATCTCGCTCGCCGGCGGGACCGGGCGGCTGTCCTTGCGCTCGAGGACGTCGCCGACCTTGTCGTAGCTGTACTTCAGGTCCTGCAGCTTGGCCGTCCCCCGCGTAAGGACCTGGGTCGACAGCCAGGTGGTGTCGTGCTCGTAGGACCGCTCGTTGGCCACGCCGTTGCTGTAGGTCAGGAACTGCTGGTTGCCGAACTTGTCGTACTCCAGCCGGTCGACGTAGCGGTAGGCGTTCGGTCCCTTGACGCCGGCGAGGGCGCTGGCGTTGCCGCCCGAGTCGTAGGAATAGGTGAGCACCTCGCCGTCCGGGTACGTCATCGTCAGCGGCCGGCTCCAGGTGTCGTAGACGAAGCTGGTCGTGTACGTGTGGGCCGCCGCCGTGCTGGGGCTCAGGTTCTGCACCTTCATGAGCGTGGTCTCGGAGACGACCTCACCGAGCAGGTCGTAGGACCTGGTCTGCGTGCGGGCGCCGTCGTCGACCCTGGTGACCCGGCCGGCGGCGTTCCCGGAAGCGGGCTGGCCCTCGGGACCCGGCGCCCCGTAGGTGTATGTCACGTTGTTCGCCGGGTTCAGCGGGTAGCGGACCGCGGTGAGGCGGTTGCGGTCGTAGTCGTAGACGGTCTGCCCGCCGGCGGCCCGCAGGTTCGGCGTGATCTCGGCGACCTGGTTGTCGGCCAGGTCGTAGCGCATCTCGATCTTGCCGGTGTCGGGGTTGTCGACGAACGTCTGGCGGCCCATGAGGTCGTAGCCGATGCCGGTGACCTTGCCGCCGAGGTCGGTCACCTTCGTGAGCCGGGCCAGGGCGTCGTAGTCGTAGCGGACGAGCGGCTCGGCGTTGCCCCGGAGGCGGACCGCCCCGACCACGTTGTCGCGGACGTCGGAGTACATCCGGGTCCGGCTGTTCTCGGGGTCCGTCTCCAGCGTGCTGAACATCGTCGGGAACTGGCCGCCGGCGTTGGCGAAGCCGTAGGCCACCGTCGTCTTTCGGTTGGTCGGCTCGACCAGCTCGGTGACCCGGTCGAGGACGTCGTACTTCATCGTCGTCGAGTGGCTGTCGCGTGCCGTCCGGAACGCGCCCGGCGAGCCGACCGGCTCGGTGGTCGGGAAGAATTCCTCGACCGGCCGGCCGAAGGCGTCGTAGACCACCGGCCCGGAGATGACCATCACCTCGGCGGACGGTGTGCCCGCGGCAGTGAAGATGCTGGCGTCCTGCTTGGTCTGGATCTCCCGCTCGAGGCCGTCGATGAAGCTGACGGTGTCGATCGTCGTTCCGGGCCGGGCCGCGTCGACGTGGGCCGCGACGACGTACGGCGGGTTCGCCTCGGTGTGGTAGTCGAAGGCGATCGTGGCCGGCTGGCCGGCGCCCTGCTGGAGCGGCCCTCGCACGGTCTTCACCCGGCCCCGGTCGTCGTAGGTGTACGACGTCCTGGCGTTGTTCGGGTCGGTCGAGGAGAGCATGACCCCCAGCCGGTAGTCGAACGCGGCCGTGGCCGTCAGGCCGAAGCTGTCCGAGGTCTTGATGGGGGCGGCCCCCACCTCGTCGTAGGCGTAGAAGACGCCGTAGCGGCTGTCCGGCCCTCCCTCCGCGGGACGCTTACCCGGACCGGTCACCTCCTTGAGCTGGCCGCCGACGTCGACGTACACCACGTCGGTCACCGCCACCGCATCGGCGTCCTCGCCGGTCGGGTTGAGGTAGTCCCGCACCTCCGACACCGACGCCGTGTTGCACTCCATGTTCGCCTCGCGGCGCTGGAGCCACGTGCCGTTGCCGGACTTGACGTGCAGGCTGTAGGCCGTCTGCGTCCACGGGTAGTCGCCCGTGGGGTCGTCGTCACGGATGCCGCCGCAGACCGTGTAGGCCAGCTCGGCGATGGCGTCGTCGGCAGGGAGATCCGGCTCGCCCAGGTCCGCCATCCGGATGAGGTTGCCCCGGAAGTCGTACTGGTAGGTGGTCTCCGCGCGCTTGGCCACGTTGCCGCCGGCGTCGTGCCAGCGCTCTTCCACCTTGGCGATGTGGGGGTAGGCGCTGGCGGTCGTGCTCTTGAGCTGCTCGGGCGTGAGGACGATCCCGGTCTTGCTGTCCACGATCTCGTAGGTGTTGACCGTGGACACCTTGGCCTTGCCCGCCTCGTACATGGTCTCCTCGAGGAGCATGCCCCGGGCGTAGTAGTTGCTCGTGTCGTAGATGCGCTCGTAGGAGCGGTACACGTTGCCGTTCTGGTCGAGCTCGCTCTCGACCACCTTGTGCGACCCGAAGGCCTCCCGCTCGGTGAAGCTGAACTTTCCGTCCTCGTAGCGGTAGGTCGTCGCCTGGACATCGACGCCATCGCCCGGGTGGCCGTCGTTCACGCTGACCTTGCTCAGCAGCCATTCGGACTCGGGCTTGTCGGTGGTGTTCCCCACCCGTTCGTACTCCAGGTTGAAGCTCCCGCCCAGCGGGCGGTGGACGGCCCTGAGCATGTTCGTCCGGCCGGTCTTGTTGAGGCGGACGTTGATGCTGCCGTCGTCGTCGCTCGAGAGGGTGTCGTCGTAGCCGTCGCCGTCGATGTCTGCCAGGGCGATCCGGGCCGCGGTGACGCTCGTCTCCACGTGGGCGCCGGGGTTGATGATGATGAAGCAGAGCTTGAGGAACCAAGGTGGGCACAGGGGGCCGATCCCGATGGTGAGGTCGGCGCCGCCGCCGAGGCCCCGGCTGTCGCTCTGGCCCACCTCGTCGGCCATGAAGTGGCCCCAGTTCGTGCCTCCGTCCCACGCCGGCGGCGTGAACAGCCCGCCGCCGGTGTTGAAGGAGACCGTCACCCCGTCGTCGTGGGCGGTGAGGCGGTCGGGCAGCCCGTCGCCGTTGACGTCGGACCAGGTGACGTCAGTGGCCTCCTCGTCCTGCGACAGCGACACGCCGCCGGCGAACCCGTAGGAGCCGATGTTGAAGCCGATGCCGCCGCTGACCCCGAAGCCGGTACTCGAGCCCTGCTCGAGGGCCGAGCTCGACGGCCACTCCACCGGCTCGGTGGCGAACCGGTAGCCGAGGTTCCACCACACCCGCAGCGTGCCGCCGGCGGCCTTGACCCGGTCGGGCAGCCCGTCGCCGTTCATGTCGGCGAGGTCCTCCTCCTCCGGATCGGCCGTGAAGATGTCCAGGTCGTGCTCGGTGTTGGTGAAGGTCTCGTTGTAGCTGCCGGCCACGTCGAGGCTCGGCGCCGCCTTGCTGATCGCCTTGCGGGCGCTGGAGCCCTTGTTCTTGTCGGACTTGTTGTTCTTCGAGCTCTTGGTCGACTTGGAGTTCGACTTGGCGTTCTTGGTGGAACTCTTGGAGGTCTTGCCCTTGCCGCTGCCGGTCTTGGCCCCGGACTTCAGGGAGGCCCCCTTCGTGGCTACCGCCTTGGCCACTGACTTCACCGCCGATTTCGCCGCGTTCCCCGCCTTGGTCGCCGCGCTCTTGGCCGCCTTCGACGCCTGGCTCTTCACGCTGTTGATGGCGCGGCTCGGCGCCGAGGTGACGGCCTTGAGGTTCTTCTGGGCCTTGGAGATCGACGACTTCTGGCCGCCGCTCTTGGTGCCGCTCGACTTGCGGTGGGACCCGATCTTGGTGCCGGTGCCGGCCTGCTTCTGGGTGTTGCCGTCGCCGGATGCCGACTTCTTGATCGACACCGGCGAGCCGCCGCCGCCGGCGCTCCAACCGAACTCGTGGTCGGACCGGACGTCACCGCCCAGGCCGGGAACGCCTTCCACCGGGCCACGACCACCGACCTGGTTGGTGTACATCACGTCACCGCCGTCGCCGACCACGTCGGGGTACCCATCGCCGTTGAGGTCCATGAAATCGAGGACGCCGCGGCTGGTGCCGGTGGTGGACGACGCGCCGGCACCCAGGATGCCGGCGCTGACCTGGTGCTCGTTGGCCCGGCCGAGCCGGATCGGCGCCGATGCGCCCGCCGGCATCAGCTCCGCGGCCCCGGGGGCACCGACGGAGTCCGGGCCGAGGCGGGAGGCGCTGGCCTCGCCCGCGGCGCCGTAGGTGGCCCCGACGACCTTGGCGCTGGGGTTGGCGTCCTTCGGCCCCCGCCAGTGGTTGGTGTCGGGGTCCGGGGCGTAGGCGTAGGACTTGGCCTTGATCGGCGTCTTGAACGATCCGTCGGTCGTCGTCCCCGGGAGGGGGTCGATGCCGGGGGCGAAGCCGGTGGGCTTGTCGGCCTCCTCGTCGGGATAGTCGTCCTCCCGGAAGCGGAAGTCGTCCTCGTAGAGTCGCTGGTCGGCGCGGGCGCCGTCGCCGTTGTAGCCGGCGTAGGCCCACCCGCGGTAGGGCTGGGGGAACACGGTGGCCTGATCGTCGTTCACGGGTGTCATCGGCCAGCGGACGGCGGCGTCCACGTCGGACCCCGCCTCGGCGTCGACACGCAGCAGGGGGCCGACCCGGGGGTCCGAGGACGTCACGTCGAACCAGTAGAACTGGCCCTCGACCACCTCGACGTCTCCGAAGTCGACCTCCGGGGCGAAGATCGTCGCCGGGTCGGTGATGGGCGTGATCGGGCGGGGAACGGTTGTGAAGCCCTTGCGGACCAGCCCGCCACTGCTCTTCATGGTGAAGGCGACCGTCGCTGGCAGGATGTCCCGCGGGGTGTCGTGGGGCATGCTGATATGGGCCTCGACGTGCACCCTCGTGGTCTCGGCGTGGTTCGGGTTGCCGTTGTCCGCGAACGGCCGCACCGCCTGCTGGGCGCCGGTCAGGTTCGACGCCTCGTAGAAGTCGATGTCGTAGAGCGGGTGAAGCTGGATGAGCGGCTTGCCGTTCGCGTCGTGGGTGTTGACCGGCTGGCCCTGGGCGTCGGTCGCGTTGACGTAGAACATCGGCGGCCCGCCGGTGCCGGCGTCGCCGGTCCAGGCGACGGCGGTCACGTCGATGTGCGAGTCGACCGCGAGACGCAGTGTGACCTTGTCCGTGTCGCCGTTGGCCCGCGGCCCCTGCACGTCGAACTGCCCGTGGACATCGACGTCGCCGACGACGCTGGCCGGGATCGGCGGCAGCGTCAGCACGGGCGTGCCGTTCAGCTCCACGACGACGCGCACGTCGTCGGTGGTCGGACGGAGCTTGCGGACCTTGCCGGCCACCTCGACCCGGCCGTTCAGCGGCATCGCCGTGTAGATCCCGGGCCGGCCGGCGAGGGTGAACTCGCTGGCGGCCGCGAAGTTGTAGGCGTCACGCCCGTTGGCGTCGACCGCCGGCGCCTTCCCGACGTAGGAGATCGCCGGGTCCCAGGACACGAGGTCGCCGGCGCCGTTGTCCACGGGCTGCACCCGGAAGTAGAGCCGGTCGCCTCGGGAAACGGGGACGTTGAGCCCGTCGACACCGCCCGGGTAGCGCAGCACGTTGTCGCCACCGGGGATCGTCGCCTGCCACAGCGGCTCGCCGCCGTTGAGCTGCACGGCCACCTTCACGCCGTCGGGGCTCGCCGGCTTGACGTAGACGGGCGCCTTGATGTTGATGGTGCCCGAGAAGGGGGCCAGCCATCGCCGGACGGTGTCCTGCAGCGGGAACTGGCTGCGCTGCTGGGCCTCGATGTCGGCGAAGCTGGGCAGGACGGTCTCGCCCGGCAAGAACGGACGGGGGACGATGACGACGTCGGTGCCGTTGCTCGTGTCGCTGAAGGAGATGTCGCCGTTCGGCGCCCGGTGGTTGAAAAGCACCGTGCCGTGGTCGACGAAGTCGGGCAGGCCGTCGGTGTTGACGTCGGCGAAGTACGACGCCTCCTCGGAGAACGTCCAGGTGTGGTTGTACATGATGTTGGCGACCAGGTAGGCCTCGAAGCCGACGCCCACCGAGAAGCTGGAGTTCTCGGGCAGGTTGCCGAGGCCTCCGACCTGCTTGACCTCGTCGGAGAAGCGCGGCTCCCCCGTCGGTCCCGACTGGTTGAGCCGGTAGAACAACCCGCCACCGGTCTTGTACACCTGCTCGGGGAGGCCGTCGCCGTTGATGTCGATGAACTCGAGCGTGCTCTTCCCGTCCGACCCCGCCAGCTGGAGCCCGCCGCCGATGGAGATGTTCTTGTCGGGGGAGATGGGGTTGAAGCCGAGGTAGAGCCGCCCGTCGCCGCTGGTGGACGTGGCGCCGCCCAGGGCCGAGGAGAACTCCACGCCGAGGATGGTCTCGGTGGTGTTGTCGAGGTGGGTGGCCCAGGTGCGGTACCCGTCGTCGCCGCTCTCGTCGAAGCCCTTGTACGTCTGGCCGTCACGGACGTCGTCGAAGTAGTCGAGGGTGTGGGTGGCGAAGACGTTGCCGTTGAGGTCGGCCTGACCGATCGACGTGAGCAGGTTCTTGGCGAACGGACCGATCTCGTAGTTCAGGTCGTACCGGCGCACGAGCTGGCGGTTGGCGGCGCAGTCGTTGTACGCCGGGTAGTTGACCGCGGTGCTGCCAGGGACGCCTCTGGTGTCCGGGCAGTACCACACCTTGACCTGGCGCAGCAGCTCGGCGGTCACTTCCAGGGCGCCGTTGCTGGCGTCGATCGACACGTCGGGCCGGCGGGGCTCGCCGAGCTCGGTGTCGCGGACGAACTCGACGTCGTAGCGGCCCCAGCGGGGCAGCGGAGTGTCGTCGATCCCGTAGGTGGAGTTCTTCCGCAGCTTGGATCCGGAGTAGTTGATGTGGTCGAGGTACAGCTCGGTGCCCTTCGGACCGCTGGTCCCGTCGCCCACGCCCGAGTCGTTCTTGGTCTTGTCGTAGAAGTAGGTGACGACGTTCGTGCTGATGTCCCACTTCTCCCGCAGGCCCCACCAGTAGACGTCGCCCTGGTCGTCGGTGAGGATGGCCTCGGCGACCTGGTGCCCGTCCTCGGGGCCGACGTTCTCCACGCCGTCGTCGGCCCGGTTGAACCTCTCGTCGACGGCCCCGCCGTAGAAGTACTTGTTGCCGAGCTTGTCGTGAACCTCCCACCAGTAGTCCCTCGGCGTGGTGCCGTGGCGAATGATGAGCAGGTAGTCGCCCTCCACCCGCTTGGTGAAGACCTTCCGGTCGTCGTCCCCGGTGTTGCGGGACGGCTGGTCGGCCCGGTGGGCGTTGGGGCTGAGCTGCTCGCCGCCGAAGAGGTAGGACTCGCTCTCGACGGAGCCGTCGTACCGGGGGACGCCCCAGCGGTTGTCGACCTCGATGGCATCGGCGGAGACGTCGGAGCCAAGGCCAGGCACGCGGATGGCGTCGAGTGAGAGGTCCCAGCCGACACCCATCCACCCGTTGTCGCCGCCGGAGCCGTAGGCCAGCCCCAGCTGCGGCTGCCAGCCCAGGCGGCCGGGCGGGATGTCGATCGGGTAGCGGAGCTGTGCCTCCCCGAAGCTGTCCGCCTCGGGGGGGTCGACGATGCCGATGCCGGCCGCCGCGTCGCCGAACTGGAGGCCGTCGAGCTCGGTGGCCCGGCCCTGCTCGGGTGCGGGGTGGGGCGGCGAGGCGGCGACCGTCACGCCGGCCCCGCCGAGCACCTCGGCACCCGCCGGGTGCACGGACGCCACGAACACCGCCACCGCGACCGCCCCGACCAACCCGCTACGAACGCTTCGCTGCGCGCCAAAAAAAGCCCGCCTGTACTTCATGGTGTCCCCCTAAACCTGCTGGTGGTTCCCTTGTCGCCCCTAACAAGACTACGGACGATCGGCGCTGGCGTCAGTAGTCACTACACATTTTTTTTGCGGCGGGAAGTATCGCGACACAGCCGATGCACAGCTGTTTCACAGCCTCCTCCGCGATACTGGACGACGTATGACTGAGAAGGCCCGGATCCTCGTCGTCGACGACGAGCCGAACATCACCGAGCTCGTCAGCATGGCCCTGCGGTACGAGGGCTTCGAGGTCGAGGTCGCCGGCGACGGGCGTTCCGCCGTCGCCCGGGCCGCCAGCTTCCGGCCCCACCTCATGGTGCTCGACGTGATGCTCCCCGACATCGACGGGTTCGGGGTCCTGAAGCGCATCCGGGCCGACGGCCAGCCCCTGTCGGTCGTGTTCCTCACCGCCCGCGACGCCACCGAGGACAAGATCAACGGCCTGACCCTGGGCGGCGACGACTACGTGACCAAGCCGTTCAGCGTGGAGGAGCTCGTCGCCCGGGTACGGGCCGTCCTTCGGCGGACCAGCGGCGCCGGCGCCGGCTCCAGCCGCCTCAGCTTCGCCGACCTGGAGCTCGACGAGGACACCCGCGAGGTGTGGCGCGGTGACGAGACGATCGAGCTGACCGCCACGGAGTTCAAGCTGCTGCGGTACCTGATGCTCAACGCCCGCCGCGTGCTCTCGAAGGCCCAGATCCTCGACCACGTGTGGCAGTACGACTTTGGCGGCGACGCCAACGTGGTGGAGACCTACATCAGCTACCTGCGCAAGAAGGTCGACAAGGTGGAGCCCCGGCTGATCCACACGGTCCGGGGGGTCGGCTACACGCTTCGCGTCCCCGCCGCCCGGTAGGACGCCGGCTCCGCATGTCACTCCGGACCCGCCTGCTGCTCGGCCTGCTCGGGCTGGTGTCGATCGGGCTGGTTGCGTCCGACATCATCACCTACCGGTTCCTGCAGTCGTTCCTGATGCGCCGGCTGGACGAGCAGGTGCGGGCCGCCGTCGACCCGGTGGCCAGCCGCCTGTCGGCCGGCGAGCGCCGCAGCCCGCCGCTCAACCGCACGCCCATCCCGGGTGGCACCTACGGGGCGGTCGTCGACAGCGACGGGAACGTCCTGGTCAGCCGGCCGTTCGGCTACGAGGGCGAGGACCTGGGAAGCCTGCCCCAGCCCAAGCTCACCGTCGGCGACCTCTCCCGCAGCCAGCCCTTCACCATCAAGGCCGTCGAGAAGGGCGCACCGGGGTTCCGGGTGATCGTCGAGCCGCTGACCGGCGGCGACGGCAACTTGGTTGTGGCCGTGCCGATGAACGACGTCGTCCAGACGCTCCACCGCCTGCTGGTGATCGAGTGGGTCACCACGTTGGCGGTGCTAGCCGGCGTCGGCGGCCTTGCGCTCGTGGTCGTCCGGACCGGGCTGCGCCCCCTGGAGGACATCGGCCGCACCGCCGGCGCCATCGCCGACGGCGACCTGAGCCGGCGGGTCGAGCGGGCCGAGCCCCGCACGGAGGTGGGGCGCCTCGGCCTGTCGCTCAACGCCATGCTGTCGCAGATCCAGACCGCCTTCGAGGCCCGCCAGGCCTCCGAGGAGCGGCTACGGCGGTTCGTCGCCGACGCATCGCACGAGCTGCGGACGCCGCTCACCTCGATCCGGGGCTACGCCGAGATGTTCCGCCGGGGCGTGGCCGAACGGCCGGCCGACCTGGCCACGTCCATGCGCCGCATCGAGGAGGAGTCGGCCCGGATGGGCGTGCTGGTCGACGACCTCCTGCTGCTGGCCCGCCTCGACCAGGGCCGTCCGCTGGAGCGCCAGCCGGTCGACCTCGCCCAGGTGGCGGCCGACGCCGTCTTCGACGCCAGGGTCGTCGAGCCGGAGCGGCGGATTGAGCTGCACGCGCCAGAGGTGGCGATCGTCCTGGGCGACGACCTGCGCCTGCGTCAGGTCGCGGCCAACCTGCTGGCCAACGCCCGCCAGCACACGCCGGCGACCGCCGCGGTGCGGGTCGAAGCGCGCGAAGCGGACGGCTGGGTGGTGCTCGAGGTCGCCGACGACGGCCCCGGCCTCTATCCCGAGGAGGCCGAGAAGGTCTTCGAGCGCTTCTACCGCTCCGATCCTTCGCGCAATCGGAACCTCGGTGGCACCGGGCTCGGGCTGTCGATCGTGGCCGCGGTGGCCGAGGCCCACGGCGGCCGGGCCCGGGTGGAGTCGACACCGGGCCACGGCGCCCGGTTCCGGGTCGAGCTGCCGGCGATGGCGGCGGATGGCATCCCGCGGCTGCCTGCGGTCACCGGCGAGGCCGACCGGCCACTGCAGCCAGATCGGGGGTCGGGGTCAGGTGCGACGGCGGCGCAGTAGCGGGCTGCAGACCAGCAGCAGGAGCCCAGCCGCACCAACCCCGCCGGCGACGGCCAGGGCATAGGCCGCGGCCCCCGACTCCTCGCCCCTGATGATCGGTGCGAATTGGACGCTGGTGGCGAAGACGTCCTGGGTCTGGGTGGTGGCGTCGCCCAGACGGGTGTCGTCCCAGCCCAGCACGGCGAAGGCGTCGGCCGAGGCCAGGCCGGGAGGGCCCCGCTGGTCGAAGTTGCCGGCCCACGTGCCGAGCCGGCGGTTGCTGGAGATGTCGGTGATGCGCAGGTTCTTCGCCCACGTCGCCCCGTTGTCGAGCGAGTACGTGTAGTACTCGGTGTCGCCCGCGGCGGGCGGCACGTCGGGCTTGTGCTCGTACACCAGGTGGAGCGTGCCCTGCGGACCGCCCTGCGGGCTCCACTCCATGGCCGTGCGCGGGAAGTACGGATAGGCCGGGCCGGCGTCGGCGACGGTGAAGGTCTTGCCCCGGTCGGTGGACGTGGCGATCACGGGCCGGGTCAACTCGTCGCCGGGCTCGTCGGCCGTGATGAGGGCGTAGACCGTCCCGTCGCCGGCGAGGGTCAGGTAGGCGGTGAAGCTGCGGAGCTCGGGGACCTCGGGCTGGTAGCTCTTCAGCGGGTTGACGGGGTCACCGAAGGTCTTGCCGCCGTCGGTTGACGTCGCGATCCGCGGGCCGGCGGTGGACGTCTTCTTCGGGTAGTCGTACCGCGGGTGGAGTCCACGGCGACCGAGGTGACCGGACGGTTCCGCTCGAGCTCGGTCCCACGAAACGCACGGGCGTCGCGCACCACGCTGGTCTGCCAGGTGTCGCCCAGATCGGTCGAGCGGGCCAGGACGACGCTGAGGTTGCCGGCCACCCCGCAACCGTCGCACCCGGCCGCCTCCTCGCCGCCCCAACCGACCATGGCGTAGTACAGCGTGCTGTGACGCCCCCATGCGATCGGCGACTGGGTGGCCGTGGCCGAGTCGGTCGAGCAGTACGGGAACTCCCTGGGCGACGCCGGCGCCTCCACGAGCGACCAGCGCAGTCAGGGCAGCCAGCGCCACCGCCGCTGCGACCCGCTTGGCCGTCATGCCTGGTCGCCCGGGGCCGGGGTGCGCCGGCCCCGCAGCCAGCGCGATCGGCACGGCCACGATCAGCACCAGGGCGGCGGCGAGCAGCCCGACGAGCAGGAGCGAGCCCAACTCGGGTCCCGGGGCCTTCTCGACCACCGGCTGAGCTGCGAGCCCCGTCACCGGCCGCAGGGCTCTCGGGTCGACGCCCAGGACCGCGGGCCCCCCGGGACCGGTGACCGTGATGGCGGTCCGCACCGGCAGGCGGGCACCGGTGTCGGTCCGCCGCAGGGCCTGGCTGATCAGGAGCACGTGCGGGCCCGCCTTGGTGTCGGCAGGGATGACGACGTCCAGCGCCCCGATCCCGCCCGCCGCCGTCGGCGAGGTGGCCAACACCGGACCGCCGGCATCGTCGAGGCGGACCTCGACCGGCGCGTCACGATTGAGCCCGCCCCTTCAATACTCTTCACCCAATCCGTCCCGCGACACAAGGTCCATTGCCCACCCGGCGGGGCGGGCGATATGGTCGGGAAAAACCGTGGGGGTTGGACACTTGGAACTCGGACGAAGTCTCGCGTCGCGCCCGCGCACACGAGCGAAAGCCGCCGCACCGCTGCTCGCCGCCGCCCTCGCGGGCGTCGCCTCCCTCGGGGGTGGCGCCACCGCCAGCGAGCTGCCGGCGCCGGTCGTCGAGGCGTCGAGGCAGGTCACCGTCGATACCAGCCCGACGCGACTGTTCGACGTGCCCACCGTGGCCGTCCATCCCGACGACCCCCGAACGTTGGTCGTCGCCGTAGGCGACGCCCGCAACGGCGGGTGCCAGCTGCGGGTCTCCCACGACGGCGGCCTCTCGTGGGAGACGACAGCGAAGAACCTCATGCCGCCGGCGCTGCCGTACTGCGTGCACCGCAACACCGGCTCGTACATCGCGCCGGCGTTCGCCCCCGACGGCACCCTGTACGTGGGCCTCAGCGGCACGCCGGCCAACGACCACCCCAACGGCCCCATGACGGCCGTCGTCGCCCGCACCAAGGACCTCGGCCTGACCAGCGAGCTCTCGACGGTCGCCGTGCCGCGGACCGACATCACCTTCACCAGCATCACCGGCACGACGGAGACCAACCTCATCGGCCAGCACCGCTACGCCAGCCTGGCCGTCGACCCCGTCGACTCCAAGCTGGTCTACCGGGGCTGGCGCTACGGGCTGCGGGGGACGGTCATCGAGAACGCCGCTCCCCGCCTGCCGCTGGTGGCCGTGTCCCATGACGGCGGCAAGACCTGGTCGGAGCCGGTGAACACCGTCGCCACGATGGCCGACGGCCAGAAGGTCTTCGCCGGCGACGTACCGGTGATGGTGGTCGCCGGCGACCACGCCGTGTACTCCTTCACCAAGGAGATCATCGACGTCGCCATCCCGGCGGCCCAGCGGGGCAAGACTCGCCTCCTCATGTCGAAGTCCACCGACGCGGGCAAGACGTGGTCGACGACAGTCATCAACGCCGGCGCTTCGTCGGTCACCAACCCTTTCGCCGCCATCGACCGGCGCACCGGCACCATGTACGTCACGTGGGACCAGCGGGAGGGCAACGGCCCGGAAGAGGTGCTCCTCGTAGCGTCGGCTGACGGCGGCAGGACGTGGAGCGAGCCCCGACGGATGTCCGACGACGCGGCGTCGAAGGGGATCGAGCACTACAACCCGGGGGTGAGCGTCGCCCCCAACGGGCGGATCGACGTGGCCTGGTTCGATTTCCGCAACGACCCGTTCTTCGTGGCCCGGACGGCCACGGCCGCGCCCGTGACCCGGTACGCCGACATCTACATGACGTCGTCGACCGACGGCGGCCGCACGTGGGGGCCCAACCTCCGGGTCACCGACCGGTCGATCGACACGTCGATCGGCGTCACGTTCTCCAACTTCGGCCTGCGGGGAACCGTGGGCATTGCGTCGGTCGACGAGGCCGCCTACGTCGTCTGGCCGGATTCACGGGGCGGGCGACCCGATCTCGAGTCCGAGGATGCCTACCTCACCCGGGTGCGCTTCAGCGATGACCCGGTCGTGCCGGGGACGGCCGAGCCGTCGAACGTGCCGTGGATCGCCCTCGGGGCGGCCATCGCCGTCATCATCGGCGGGCTCGCGCTCGGGGCCGGGACCCAGATCCTCCGCGCCCAACCATCGCCCGGCACGGCCGACGCGGTTCGCGTCCCTCGATCCGAATTGTAGGGACCGCCGGTTCGCGCTAGCCCACCGGCGCCCGCCGCCGGCGACCGACCGCGGCGTAGATGTCCTGGGTCTGGGTGACCGGATTGCCGTTCCGCGTGTCCTCCCAGGCAAGGAGCGCGAAGGCGTTCGTCGACAGGAGGCCGGGCGGTGACAACAGGTCGAAGTTCTGCGCAAAGGGCCCAATCCTCCGGTCGACGGAACGGTCGCTCACCCGGGTGTTCCGGGACCAGGTGGTCCCGTTGTCGGTCGAGTAGGCGTAGTACGCGAGAGATAGTGGGCCACCGGCGGCCCCGGGCTGAGGTCGGCGGTGGTGGCAATCGGTGATCCGCAACGGCTCCGCCGCGATCGCCGGGGAGAGGAGCGGCACCGCCCCTGCGGCCAGGGCAACGAGCACTCGCAACCGGACTGGCTTCAGCATGTGAGTGCGGCCTCACCCTTCGACCCGCGCCGGCGCACCGCGAGCCCCACGGTCACCGGACAGGAAGGCCGCGCCGCTGGCCAGGACCAGTGCGATCCCGAACACGGCGAGGCCCACCAACGCCGGCGCTCCGCTCGCCTCGTCCTTCTCCTCGAGGAGACCGGAAGATCGCCCGGTCTGCGCGCCGAGGATGGGTGCGCCCAACTGGGGAGCACCGCCGCTCGCGACGACGACCACCAGCGCGCGGGTGGGAACGACGACCTGCCCGCCGGTCGAGGTCGGCTGCGTCCCGATGAGCACGTAGCTCCCGGGCCGCGTCCCCGCCGGGATGCGGACCTTGGTGACCGGCAAGGACCGGTCGTCGCTCACGGGGAACGTGCCCAGGATCGGGCCGTCCAGTGCGTTGAACCGAACGACCAGCGGGAGGCTCTTGTCGAAGCTGATACCCGTGAGGGTGACCTCGGCGCCGGCCTTGGCTTCGGTCGGCGACACCTGCAGGATCGGTCCGCCCACACACGCGTACGCTGTCGACAACAGCAGCACGACGGATGCGACACCGCCGAGCATGCCGGTGCGCAGCCTCCGGCCCATTCGTTTCCCCCACCCCGATTGGTGTGATCAGGCGGCATCGATGGAGCGCCCCGATCATTGCCCCAACGCAATCGGGGACTCAAGGGTCAATGGCGTTGCCTAGTGGTGCCGCGCGGAAGTTCGACGGTGTATTTCCTGGCTATTCGATGGTGTTGATGTAGAGGCCAGCGGCGCAGTCGAGGGCCTCTTCGGCGGTGCCGACGGGTGTGCCGGTGGGG
>JAHFUP010000083.1 GCA_023265025.1 Acidimicrobiia bacterium
GGCCACCCGGGTCATGGGGTCGATGTTCCAGTCCCGCAGGCGGGGCGGGGCGGCCAACTGGGCGCCGGGGCCCTCCTTACGCCGTACGTAGCCCTTGGGCTCGGCGACGGTGACCGAGTAGGGATCCTTCACGCCGCTCTTCAGCTGGGCCTTGCCGGCGGCGTCGAATTCAATGGGAAGGTTCTTGAAACACATGGGTGGTTGTCTCCCTTTACCAGTTGTGTCCGGCTTCGAAGCGGTTGCGGCCCCGACCCTCGTGCGTCTCGCCGTAGGTCTTGCCGTTCCCACCCTCGTGGCTGTGCTGGTACTTCGAATAGACCTTGTGGACGACCTTGACCGCACCGCGGGGGCCGATCTTCCCCCTCGACCATGCGGACGGGGCGTCCTTCTCCCAGCGCACGGTCATGTTCTTGTCGATCCGGGACATGTAGCGCATGCGGCGGATGAAGCCGCCCACGACCCTCGACGTCGACGAGGAGATCAGCGACCCGGGGGCGACCTCGGTGAAGGGGCTGAACTTGTCGGGGAAGCCCGGCATGGTGCAGCCGATGCAGATGCCGCCCATCTGCATGCAGCCGCCGTGGCCGTCGACCATACCCCGCTCGGCGATGTTGCACTGGACCACGGGGCCCCAGCAGCCCAGCTCGACCAGGCACTCCTTGTCGCCGTACTCACGGGCGAAGACGCCCTCCTCGTAGTAGCCGGCCCGGGGGCAGTGGCGGTGCACCGTCTCGCCGAACAGCCAGGCCGGGCGGCCCAGCTCGTCGAACTCGGGCAGGGGGGCCAGGCCGTTGAGGAACAGACAGACGCTGGCCGCGGTCTCGATGTAGTTCTCCCCGATGGGGCTGCAGCCGGGCACGTTGACCACCGGCACGCCGAAGGATGACCGGAAGTCCTTGCCCAGGTAGTCCATGACGCCCATGGAGTTGGTGACGTTGCCCTTGGCCGCCGGGATGCCGCCCCAGGAGGCGCAGGTGCCGATGGCGATGACCGCCGCGGAGCCGGGGGACAGGCGGTCGAGCCACTCCAGGGAGGTGATCTGGCGGCCGGTCTGGGGGTCCTCGCCCAGGCCCATCCAGTAGCCGTCGCCGGCGATGGACTCGTCCATGATCGAGCCCTCCCAGGTGATGACGTAGGGGGCGTCGAGCTCGCCGCGCTCGGCCATGAACAGGTTGTGGGTCCACTCGGGGCCGACCTCGGTGGAGGTAACGGTGTGGATCAGCTCGACCCGGGGCAGGCCGGGGATGATGCCGGCGAGGAGGTGCTCCACCCGGGGGTGCACGGCGCCGGTGACCGACACGGTGCAACCGTCGCAGGAGCCGCCGACCATCCAGATCAGGTAGATCTTCTCCAGCGGGCCGAGGCGGATCCTCGAGCTGTCCGGCTCCAGCGCGCGGGAGCGGATCCCGATGGGGGCCATCGGGTCGAGGGGGTTGTCCCGCCAGTTCTCGATGCCCGTATCGCCAGCGGGTACAACCGTCCGCTGCCGGCCGGGGCCGGGAACAATCTCACGGCTGCGGGGGGTTGACCGTCGTGTTCTCAGGTCTGCCATTCAGCTCTCCTGCCGCTCGACCGGTAAGTGTCGTAGGCCGGTGTTCCCGACCTAGATGTAGGCTACATCTACTGAGATCGGATTTCAGGTGGAACTTTTGGTTCCGTAGCGAACGCACGATGCGAGACTGGAACCGTGGCCAACACGACGCAGCCGAGCCCTAGCTCATACGGCGTTCCCGAGGAGGTCCGGGGGGTCGGGCAGGATCTGGCCCGGGCGTCCCTGGCGCTGGCCCGTCGATTCTCGGCCGGCGCCACCATGTGGTGTGCATCGCCGAACTGGCCGTACCACGCCCATCACGTGGCCGTGGAGTTCGTCCATCCCGTGATCGTGGGCAAGCGGGCCCTGGCCGCGGTGACCGTACCGCCGGCGGCCGACATGGTGGCGACCCTGCGGGCCTCCGTCGTTCCGGGCGACATCGTCCTGGTCCTCGCCGACGCCGATGACCCACGGGTGCTCGACGCCATGCGACGGGGCCCGGCGTGGGGCGTGGAGACGGTCTGGATCGGCGCCGGCTCCCGGCGACCCGAGCCGGGATCGGCGAACCACGTCATCTGGCTCGACACCGACGTGCCCCTGGAGGCGTCGGAGCTGTTCGTGCGGATCTACCACCTGCTCTGGGAGCTGACCCACGTGTGCTTCGAGCACCCCGGCCTGCTGAAGCCCGAGCCCGAGTGCAGCGATGAGGTGTGCATCACCTGCTCCGACGAGGGCCGGCCCGCCGAGGTGGTCTCCGTCGACGGCGACGAGGCTCTGGTCCGCACGCCCGGCGGACAGGAGCGCATCGACGTCTCCCTGATCGAGGCGCCGGCGCCCGGCGATCTCGTCCTGATCCACGCCGGCTTCGCCATCACGGGATCGGTGGGCTGATGCCCGAGACCACCGACTTCCTGTACCCCTTCATCGAGGGCGACGAGACTGACGCCACCACCCTCCTGGAGGACCTGGCCCGCTCGGCCGAGGGCAAGTGGCAGCTGAGCTCGGCGCTCCGCGTGACGACGCTGACCGAGTGCGACGCCCAACTGAGGGCCATCGCCGCCGCCATAGCCGAGCGTTTCCAGGCCGGCGGCCGCCTGTTCACCTTCGGCAACGGTGGCAGCGCCACCGACGCCGAGTCGGTCGCCCACCTCTACACCCAGCCCCCCTTCGGCCGGCCCCTACCCGCCCGCTCCCTGGCCGAGGATCAGGCGGTCATGACCGCGCTCGGCAACGACGTGGGGTTCGAGCTGGTGTTCTCCCGCCAGCTCATCGCCCACGGCCGGCCGCACGACATCGCCATGGGCTTCTCGACCAGCGGCAACTCCGACAACCTCATGCGGGCCTTCACCGAGGCCCGCAAGCAGGGAATGCTCACCGTCGGGATCGCCGGCACCGACGGCGGGCGCATGGCCGCCGAGGGCAGCCCGGTGGAGCAGTGCCTCGTCGTCCGGTCGCAGAGCGTCCACCGCATCCAGGAGTCCCAGGCGGCCCTGAACCACACCCTCTGGGAGCTCGTACAGGAAGCACTGCGCTAGGGCGCGCTACGTCGGCTTGCTGCCGATCGTCAGCGGGGACCGGCAGGTGCACAGCGCCTCTTCGCAGCGGTGCAGGCCCTCGTTGCTGGCTAGGCGGTCGAGCACGCCGGTCAGGGTGCCACGGAGCGACTGCAGCTCGGCGATGCGCTGCTCGGTCTCGGTCAGCTTGCGCTCGACCAGGGCGGCCAGCTCGGGGTGGTGGTCCCCGCAGCAGCCCTCGGCGACGTGCAGGAACTCCTTGGCCTCGCTCAGGCGCAGGCCCAGCACCTTCGCCCGGTTCACGAGCTCGATACGACGGAGGGCCTCGCCGTCGTAGAGGCGGTAGCCGGCGCTGGAGCGGGTGGCGGGGCTCACCAGGCCGAGCTCTTCGTAGTGCCGCAGCGCCTTGCGGCTCAGGCCGGTGCGTCGACCGACCTCGGCGACGCCCAGCAGGCCTTCAGGGACCATCGGCACAATCGTACAACCCGGCCCTTAGGGCCGGGTCAAGGGGGCGAGGTCAGGAGGCGGGCCCGTAGGGCCGGCTGGCGTTCTCATAACAGTCGATGTGGTAGTGCTCGACACGTTCCCACACGCCGTCCGTGTACACGTTGGCAATGACCTGTTGGAGCTTGCTCTTGGCTCGGAACTTGACCGGCAGCCGGCAGACGGCGCAGGTCGCGGTGTTGCCGGCTTCGATGAGGCGTGTCACGGCCCGACTGGTGAAGATGCTCTGAACTGCCATGTTCGACCTATCGGCATGGTGAGCGGGTCAGTTGAGCGATTCCCGGCACGACTGGACTTGACGGGTGTGCCTGAACTCTGCCAAGTTTCCCGCCGTCGGGGCCCGGGGTGCGTCCGCCGTGCACCCCAGCCCCGGCATCAATTCGGACTTTGGCCGAATGGATGCCCGGGCCGAAACAAGCTCAGTCCCGCACAGTCGGCCTACGGCCCGACGAGAAGGCTTGGACCCGCCTCCGGCGGGCCCCTACCCGTTCCGACAGCAAAACGCCGCCCGAAGGGCGGGCCAGGCAGTTCGCGTCGGGGCCGAAGGCCCGACTGAGGACCTCCTGCGACTAGGTCGCAGGAGGTCTGAAGGAAGACTCGAAGCGCTCCATGTAGGCCTGGACCACGGACCAGTTGGTGGCCCGGGACTCGAAGTTGAGGGTGAAGGCCTTGGTGCCCGTCACCACGCCCAGGTCGAGGTTGTGGAGCTGGACGCCGTTGCGGCTGTAGGTGAACTCCCATTCCGCGGAGGTGAACCCCCGGAACTCGTCGGGCTCCAGGCGGATACGGCTGTAGCTCGATTGCTCGGCGCGGAAGCGTCGCTCCAGCTCCAACCACGCCGCTTCGGCGGAGCGGGCGTTGGAGTCCTGCACGACGACGCGCAGGGCGGCGGCGGAGTCGGGGTGGCGGAAGTCGGTGTACTGGCCCTCCCGGCTGACCCGCCAGTCCGAGGGGTAGTCGATGCGGAAGCCGGTGGCGGGGTCCGTGTATTCCGACCAGTCGACCGAGGCGAGGATCCGGGCGGTCCGCGCGTTGCGGGTGAAGATCTCCCGCCCGTTGGTGAAGAGGATGGCGATGAGCACGGCCGTCACGGCGATGCTGAGGAGAAGCGTCCACTTGCTGCGCCGGCGGGGCACGGGCCACGGCGGCGCCGGCTCCCGGTGCTCCTCCTCGAGGGTGAAAAGCACGGGCCGGGCGCCGGGGTCCGGCGAGAACATCCGGGCCATCGCCTCCCGGGGCGACAGGGGCGGCGGCGGGGGCCGCTCCTCGACGGGCTCCTCGACCGCCTCGTCCACCGCGTCCTCGGCGACGGCCTGCCCGTTGCCTGACGAACCGTTGAGGGCCGCCGGCTCCTCGCCGGCTTCGACGAGGCGCATCGACGGGGCCGGCTCCTCCGCATCGTCGTCGTTCCGGGACCAGACGATCGTGTCGTCGCCCGCGACCTCGTCGTCGTCGACCTCCGGCTCCGGTTGGGGGGCGAGCGGGCCGGCGGCGACCTCGAGGAGGGACCGCAGCTCGTCGGTGGACGGCCGCTCGGACGGGTCCTTCTGGAGCGTGACCTCGAGCACCCGGGCCAGGGGGCCGGCGGCGCCGGCCGGCCGGGGCGGGTCTGACGCGACGGCCTCCAGGACGGCGGCGGAGTCCTCGCCGGGGAAGGGCGGGACGCCCTCGACCGCGAAGTACAGCACCGCGCCCAGCGACCAGATGTCGGCCTCGGACGTGCCTTCCTGCTCCGGCGACATGAAGGAGACGCCCCCGACCGCGCCGCTGCGGGCGACAGTCGGGTCGCCGATCAGTGACGAGATCCCGAAGTCGGCGAGACGGATGGCGCCGGACGGCTCCACGAAGACCTTGGACGGCTGCAGGAACCGGTGGACCATCTCCTGCTCGCCGGCGGCGTCCAGCACGTCGAGGAGCCGGATGCCGAGGAGGGCGGCGTGCTCGGGATCCATCGGGCCGTCACGCCGGACGACCTGGTCGAGTGTGGGGGCATCGATGAGCTCGGTGACGACCCAGGGCCGGTCGCCGTCGTCGACCACGTCGACGATCCGGGCCAGGCCGGGATGCTCGACCGCAGCCATGGCCCGGGCTTCCCGCCGCACCCGCGCCGCGAGCGCGCGCCGCTGCATGTGGTCCAGCGGTTCAGGGAACCGCAACTCCTTCACGGTGACGTACCGCTCGGAGATCAGATCCTCGGCTCGCCAGAGGATGCCCATTCCTCCTTCGTCGAGCACTTCGACGAGCAGGTAGCGGTCATCCACCAAGCGGCCGGCAGTGACTACGCCCGGCATGTGAACAGATCGTAGCCCGCCGGACCCGCCGGAGGGGGCCGGTACAGTGGATCCGATGGCACAGGAGCGCCAGGCGAGCTTCGGTCCGAATGCGTGGCTGGTCGACGAGATGTACGACCAGTACCGGGCTGATCCGTCGTCGGTCACCGAGAGTTGGCGCGACTTCTTCGCCGATTACCGCGGCGCCGGCGTGCCGGCGCCGGTTCTGCCGGCGGACTCGCCGCCCCCAGCAGCGCCCCCGCCCCGGCCAAAGCCGGCGCCGGATCCGCCGGCGTCCGACGTCCGCCCCCTGCGCGGCGCGGCGGCGCGCCTGGTCGCCAACATGGAGGCCAGCCTGGCGGTCCCCACCGCCACCAGCGCCCGGGTGGTGCCGGCGCGGCTCCTGGAGGTCAACCGCAAGGTCCTCAACGGCCATCTGGCCCGCATCGGGGGCAGCAAGGTCAGCTTCACCCACCTCATCGGCTACGCCCTGATCCGGGCGCTCGATGCCGTGCCCGCCATGCGGTCCATCTACGTGGACGGCGGCATCTCCCGCCCGGCTCACGTCGGCTTGGGCCTGGCCATCGACGTGGCCAAGTCCGACGGGTCGCGGACGCTGCTCGTCCCGTGCATCCCCGAGGCCGACACGCTGAGCTTCGCCGCCTTCCACGCCGCCTACGAGGACGTCGTCCGCCGGGTCCGCAGCAACCGGATCGCCCCCGACGACTTCGCCGGCGTGACCATGACGCTCACCAACCCGGGCACCCTCGGCACCGTCTCGTCGGTGCCGCGGCTGATGGCGGGTCAGAGCGTGATCGTCGGCGTGGGGGTCCTGGGCTGGCCGGCGGAGTACGCCGGCGCTGACCCCCGCGTCATGGCCCAGCTGGGCATCTCCAAGGTGCTGACCCTTACGTCCACCTATGACCATCGGGTCATCCAGGGGGCCGAGTCGGGGATGTACCTCCGGCGCGTCGAGGAGCTCCTGCTCGGCGCCGACGGCTTCTACGACGACATTTTCCGCTCGCTCGGCGTTCCCTACGAGTCGGTCCGCTGGCGGCCCGACGCCAACCCTATGGACCTCATGGACGGCGGGGGGGCGCAACGGGAGAAGCAGGTCCGCGTCCAGACCCTGATGAACATGTACCGGGTGCGGGGCCACCTCATCGCCGACCTCGACCCGCTCTCATGGAAGGAGCCCCGCACCCACCCCGAGCTGGACCCCGCCACCTACGAGCTCACCATCTGGGACCTGGAGCGCGAGTTTTTCGTCGACGGCGTGGCCGGCCAGCGGACGATGCTCCTCGGCGACCTCCTCGGCGTGCTGCGCGACGCCTACTGCCGGCGCATCGGCGTCGAGTACATGCACATCCAGGAGCCGGACCAGAAGCGCTGGATCCAGGAGCAGGTCGAGGGGGTGACGACTGAGCTCACCACCGCCGAGCAGCTCCACATCCTCGACCGCCTCAACGCGGCTGAGGCCTTCGAGCGCTTCCTGCACACCAAGTACACGGGCCACAAGCGCTTCGGGTTGGAGGGCGCCGAGAGCCTGATCCCCCTCGTCGACGAGGTGCTCGACTCCGCCGCGTCCGCCGGCTACCAGGAGGCGGTGCTGGGCATGGCCCACCGGGGCCGGCTCAACGTCCTGGCCAACATCGTGGGCAAGTCGTTCCGCCAGATCTTCCGGGAGTTCGAGGGCGACCTCGACCCGTCCACCACCCAGGGCACCGGCGACGTGAAGTACCACCTCGGCGCGGTGGGCAAGTTCGTGGGCCGCTCCGGGGTCAGCCTGCCGGTGACGCTGGCGTCGAACCCGTCCCACCTGGAGGCCGTGGACCCCGTCGTCGAAGGCATGGTGCGAGCCCGCCAGGACCTCATCGACGACCCTCGGGCGTTCTCGGCCCTCGCCGTCCTGATCCACGGCGACGCCGCCTTCGCCGGCCAAGGTGTTGTGGCCGAGACGCTCAACCTGTCGGCGCTGCGCGGCTACCGCATCGGCGGCACGATCCACGTCGTCGTCAACAACCAGCTCGGGTTCACCACCGCGCCCGAGGAGGCCCGCTCGTCGGTCTACGCCACCGACATTGCCAAGATGGTCCAGGCCCCGATCTTCCACGTGAACGGCGACGACCCGGAAGCGGTTGTGCGCGTCGCCCGCCTGGCCTTCGGCTTCCGCCAGCGGTTCCACAAGGACGTCGTCATCGACATGGTGTGCTACCGCCGCCACGGGCACAACGAGGGCGACGACCCCTCGTACACCCAGCCCTTGATGTACAAGCGGATCCTCGCCCGCCGTTCGGTGCGCAAGATCTACACCGAGACGCTCGTCCGTCGGGGTGACATCACGCTCGAGGAGGCCGAGCGGGCCCTCGACGACTTCCTGGCCCGCATGCAGGTGGCGCTGGAGGAGACCCGCCTCTCCGCCCCACCGTCGCCCTCGCAGGCCGACTCCGCCCCGCCGGCCGTTCCGGCATCGCTTCAGTCTGTCGAGACCGGGGTGGCCCGCGACGTCCTCGACCGGGTGGCGTCCGCCATGGATGCCCCGCCGGAGGGCTTCACCCTCCACCCCAAGCTGGGCAAGACCCTCCAGGCCCGGGCCGACCTCTACAGCGACGGCGTCGTCGACTGGTCGATGGGTGAGGCGCTGGCCTTCGGCTCCTTGCTGGTCGAGGGCACCGACGTCCGTCTGTCCGGCCAGGACTCCCGGCGGGGTACCTTTTCCCAGCGCCACCAGGTGCTCGTCGACCACGAGACCGGCGCCGAGTGGCTGCCCCTCTCGGGGTTGAGCGCCGGCGCCTCGGTGGTTGGAGGCAAGCTGTGGCTTTACGACTCGTTGCTCTCGGAGTACGCGGCGCTGGGGTTCGAGTACGGCTACTCGACGGTCCACACCGACGCCCTCGTGGCGTGGGAGGCCCAGTTCGGGGATTTCGCCAACGGGGCGCAGATCATCATCGACCAGTTCATCACCGCCGGCCACGGGAAGTGGGGCCAGGCGTCGGGGCTCGTCCTGCTGCTGCCCCACGGGTATGAGGGGCAGGGACCCGAGCACTCCTCGGCCCGGCTCGAGCGGTTCCTCACCCTGTGCGCCGGCGACAACCTCCAGGTGGTCAACGCCACCACCGCGGCGCAGTACTTCCACCTGCTGCGGCGCCAGGTGCGCCGGTCGGTGCGCCGGCCGCTCGTGGTGCTGACGCCCAAGTCTCTGCTGCGGGCCCGCCGGTCGCGCTCACCCGTCGACGAGCTGGTGACCGGCCGTTTCCGTGAGGTGCTCGACGATGCCGGCGTCTCCGACCCTGCGGCGGTGACTCGGGTGATCCTGGCGTCGGGGAAGGTCGCGTACGACGCCATCGCCCACCGCGACGAGCACAAGCTGGCGGTCGCCGTCGTGCGGGTCGAGCAGCTCTACCCGTGGCCGGAGATGATGGTCCTCGACACGCTGTCGCGTTACCCAGCGGCGCGTGAGATCGTCTGGTTGCAGGAGGAGCCCGAGAACATGGGCGCCTGGACCTTCGTCCACCGGCGCCTCCACCGCCTGCTGCGAGAGGACTACACCCTCCGCCACGTCAGCCGGCCGGAGTCGGCCAGCCCGGCGTCGGGGAGCCACAGCGTCCATCAGCGCCAGCAGGCCGACCTCCTCACAGGGGCCTTCGACGGCCTGTAGCCGCCGGGATCGCACCTTGGCGCTGTGCGGAATGCTTGACTGAGCACGCTATGTCACCCGCCGCACCGCGTCCCAACACCGGCCATCGCGTGGTCGTGGACGGGTCGAACTTGGCCACCGAGGGCCGGAACACGCCGAGCCTGGCCCAACTCGACGAGGCCGTCCGGTCCTTCCACTCCGAACGGCCGGCCGACGAGATCATCGTCGTGGTGGATGCGTCGTTCGGCTACCGGATCGACGAGTCTGAGCGGAAGATCTTCGAGGAGGCCGAGGAGGCCGGTGAGATCGTGTCGCCGCCGGCGGGGGCGATCGGCCGGGGCGACGGGTTCCTGCTGCGCATCGCCGACCGCATCGGTGCCGACGTGCTGTCCAACGACTCGTTCCAGGAGTTCCACGGCGAGTACCTGTGGCTCTTCGAGGAGGGCCGGCTGGTCGGCGGGAAGCCGGTGCCCGGTGTCGGATGGATCTTCACGCCGCGCACGCCGGTCCGAGGTCCGAAGAGCCGGGTGGCGACGCGCGACGCCGACCGGGCGCGGAAGAAGACGGCGGCGGCGGTCGTGGCCAAGCCGGAGCCGACGTTGGCGGCCATCGCCGAGGCGACTGCCGAGGCCATCTCTCCGGACGCGCCCAAGGCGTCGAGGCGGGGCGGCCGCCGGCGGGGGAGTCGCTCCGGCGCAGAGGCGGTCACGCCGGAGGCGGTCAACGAGCCACTGCCGTTCATCACCTTCATCGCCGATCACCCGCTGGGCACCGAGGTGGAGGGCACGGTCGAGGGTTTCACGTCGCACGGCGCGTTCATCACCGCCGGCGGCGCCCGCTGCTATGCGCCGGTCTCGGGCCTGGGCGACCCGCCGCCCCGCAGTGCCAAGGAGGTGCTCTCCAAGGGCGAGTCGCGGATGTTCGTGATCCAGGCCCTCGACCCGCCGCGTCGGGGCATCGAGCTGGCCCTCCCCGGCCTGGCCAAGGTGGCGGGGGCGCCGACCGAGGAGACGGTCGAGGCCGAGATCGACGACGTCGCCACCCACCCGTCTGCGCCGTCGTCCGAACCGGATGCCGCGCCGGCCAAGGCGCGCCGGAGCCGGCGCAAGGCGGCGCCGGCGGGCGTCGAGTCCGAGGTACCCATGAGCGCCGAGATGCCGGTGCCCAAGATGGCGCCGCCCCGTCCCCGTCGGGCCGGCAGCCCGCGCCCGGTCGAGCCCGAGGCCGAGGTCGTCGCCGTGGAGCCGGCGCCGGCGCCCGTAAAGGCCCGGCGGGGCCGGAAGGCGGCTGCCGCTCCGGAGCCCGCTCCCGCCGCCCAGCCGGCGCCGGCCCGCCCCCGGCGCAGTGCGGTGCGCAATCAGGCGCCGGCGGATGTGGCGGTCGAGGCCCCGGTCGTCGAGCCGGCGCCGACCAAGCGAAGTCGGAAGAAGGCCGCCGCTGCGCCGATCGAGGCGCCGGCCGCCCCGGTCGTGGAGCCGGTCAAGAAGGCCACCCGGGCGGGCAAGAAGGCCGTTGTCGAACCGGTCGTAGAGGCGCCGGCCCAGGCCACCCGCAGCCGGAAGAAGGCGGCGGCTGCCGCCGAGGCGCCGGCGCCGGCTACGAAGGCGGCCGCCAAGAAGGCGCCGGCCAAGAAGGCGCCGGCGGCGAAGGCGGCCGCGAAGAAAGCGCCGGCGGCGAAGAAGCTCGCGGCCAAGAAGGCGACGAAGAAGGCAGCGGCTCCCGCCGAGTGAGCAATCTTGTACCTCTGCGGTACAAGATTGCACAGTCGGTGCCGTTCTAGAGTCGATCCGGTCATGCGCATCGCCACCTGGAACGTCAACTCGCTGAAGATCCGCCTGCCCAAGGTCGAGGAGTGGCTGGCCTACGCCCAGCCCGACGTCCTCTGCATGCAGGAGACCAAACTGGCCGACAGCGCCTTCCCGGCCCTGGCCTTCTCCGCCCTGGGCTACGAGTCGGCCCACTGCGGTGAGGGCCGCTGGAACGGGGTGGCGATCGCCAGCCGGGTCGGCCTCGACGACGTGGTGGCCGGGTTCTCCGACCAGGCCGCGGACGAGACGACCGAGGCCCGCATGCTGTGGGCGACGTGCGCCGGCGTGCGGGTGGGCAGCGTCTACGTGCCCAACGGGCGTCAGGTCGGCAGCGAGCACTACGAGGCCAAGCTGGCGTGGCTGGAGCGCCTGCGCCGGCATGTCGAGTCCGGCTGCGACCCGACGTCGAACATGGTGATCTGTGGCGACTTCAACGTCGCTCCCGAGGACCGCGACGTCTGGGATCCGGCCAAGCTCCACGGCGGCACCCACATCAGCCCTCCCGAGCGTGAGGCGGTTGGCGCCCTAGGTGACTGGGGCCTGGTCGACGTCTTCCGCCAGATCTATTCCGAGTCGGGCGTGTACTCGTGGTGGGACTACCGCGCCGGCGACTTCCACCAGGGCCGCGGGCTGCGCATCGACCTGGTGCTGGCCACCAAGGCGCTGGCCGACCGGGCCACGTGGGCCCTGATCGACCGCCAGGCCCGCAAGGGCAAGCTCCCCTCCGACCACGCCCCGCTCCTGGTCGACTTCGACCTCTGACCCGTCGATTTGGCTGCACTTGGCCGCGTATGCGCGGCGAACTGCAGCCGGTTCGAGCCGGGAGCTACTCGGCGAGCGTGGTGCGGAGCTTGGCCAGGCCGCCGGCGAGGGCCTCGCGCAGCTCGGCCCGAGGGAGGCCGGTGTCGTGGTGCAGTTCCTTCATCGTGCGGGGCGGCGTGCCGTCGAGCCCGTAGTGGGCGGTGATGACCTGGCGTTCCAGCGGGTCGAGGAACTCCATGAGCCTTGGGCCCATGCCGCGCAGGAGCATGATGTCGTCGTCGATCGTCGCGTTCAGGTCAGGCAGCTCGACCTTGGGGTCCGGGTACGGCCAACCATCCTCGGGCCACAGGTACGGGCGCATGATCTTTTCTCGCGCCGTTGGTCGACGATGTCAAACGGAAGCGGCGACCACCGCCAGGAGAGCGTCGCCGTAGCGGTCGGCCTTGACCGGGCCCATGCCCGGCAGGGCCAGCAGGGACGGGCGGTCACGGGGCCGGGCCTCGGCGACGGCGGCGAGCGTGGTGTCGTGGAAGACGACGAACGCCGGCACGCCCGAAGCCAGGGCGGTGCTCGCCCGCCAGGACCGCAGCGCCTGGAGCACCTTGGGGTCGGCCCGCTCGCCGGCCCGGGGCGCCCGCCGGCCCCCCGAGGACGATCGGAGCCGGGCCCGACCTTCGGCCACGCCGCTGCGCCAGCCGTCATCGTCGGGCACGGCGGCGCCCTCCAGGGCGGCGATGGCGTCCTCGACGTCGCCGAGCCAGGGTGACGGCGATCGGGACATCGTGCCCGACCCGAACGTCCGCCGCTCGGCCCACGAGAAGTGCAGCTCCCGCTCGGCCCGGGTGACGGCCACGTAGAGCAGCCGGCGCTCCTCGGCCCTCGCCTCCGGCGTCGTGGCGTGGCCGATGGGCAGGAGCCCTTGCTCGAAGCCGACGACGAACACGACCGGCCATTCGAGGCCCTTGGCCGCGTGGATCGTGGCCAGGTCGACCGCCTGGCCGCGCAGCGCCGGCTCCTCGCGGGCCAGCCGGGCGGTCAGCCAGGCCACGAAGCCCCCGACCGATCCGCCGTGGTCCAGCGCCAGGAACTCCCGGGCCTGGCGGGCCAGCACGTCGAGGTCGGCGCCCCGCTCACCCACCTCGGCGGCCTCGATGGCGGCGGCGTCGAGGTCGGGCAGCGACGAGGCCAGCGGCGCCCCCGGGCGCCGGCGCAGGCCGGCGATGGCCTCTCGAACCGCCGGATGGTCGAGAAAGGCCGAGGCGCCCCGCAGCCGGTAGGGGATGCCCGCCGTCTTGAGGAGGTCCTCGAACACCACGAGCTGCGCGTGGGTGCGGGCCAGCACGGCCAGGTCCGACCAGCGCCCCGGCCCGCCCCGCCGCCGTAGCGCCCGCACCACGCTCCGGGCCTCCTCACCGTCGCTGGCGTAGGCGGTGACCGTCGGCAGCGGACCGTCGGCTCCGGGGGCACGGAGCGGGTGGCCGCCGATCCCGTCGAGCACGGCGTTGGCGACGGCCACCACCTGCGGCGACGACCGGTGGTTCTCGTCGAGGTGGACCACGGTGGCCCCGGAGAACCGTCCCGCGAAGTCGGTGAGGTACTGGGGGTCGGCGCCGTTCCAGGAGTAGATGGCCTGGCGCGGGTCGCCGACCACGCACAGGTCGTCACGCGTGTCCCGCCAGGCCTCGAGGAGGCGGAACTGGAGGGGGTTGACGTCCTGGAACTCGTCGACGAAAAGGTGGCGGAAGCGCCAGCGTTGGGTGGCGGCGAAGGCCGGATCGGTCTCCATGGCGCGGGCGCATTCGAGGAGCAGGTCGTCGAAGTCGACGAGGTGCTGGCGGGTCTTCTCCTGCTGGTACCGCTCGTAGATGGCGGCAACCGCGGCCGCCGGCATGGGCGGCTTGCGGCCGGCGGCCAGGACCGAGTCGGCATAGCCGGCGGGCGAGACCATCCGGGCCTGGGCCCACTCGATCTCGCCGGCGACCTCCAAGGGCCCGGGGTCCGACGGTGACCGTCGGGCCGGAAGGAGGCGGCCGAGCACGCGCGTCTTGCGGTCGAGCAGCGCCGGCGGACGCTCGCCGCTGTCGGCCCACCGCCGGCGGAGCTGCGCGTAGGCAATGGCGTGGAACGTGCCGGCGGCCACCTGGTCGCGCACACCCAGGCCGGCGAGCCGGGAGGAGAGCTCATCCGCGGCCCGGCGGGTGAAGGTCAGGGCCAGGACGTGGGAGGCCAGGGCCGACCCCTGCGACACCCGCCATGCGATGCGACGGGTCAGCACCCGCGTCTTGCCCGAGCCGGCGCCGGCGAGGATGCACAGCGGCTGGCCGTCGGTGGTCACCGCCTCCAGCTGGGCCGGCGTGAGCCCACCCAGCAGGTCGGGGGGAACGTACGTACTGTCCATGACCCCGCTGAACGTACCGAGGGGGTGAGACAGGATGGTGGATGGTCCCGGCCGGTAGAGGTCACTGTCTCAGGGCGCCAGTAGCCTTTGGTTGATGCTGTGCGGTCTTGACCTCGACGGAGTGCTGTGCGACCTGGGGCCGAGCGTGGCCGCTCGCATCGCCGACCGTTTCGGCGTGGCCAGCCATCCGTCGACGTGGCGGAGCTACGACCTGCGCCTGCTGCGCCTGGGTGTCCCCGAGGACAAGTTCTCCGAGTTCCTCGACGAGACCTTCGCCGATCCCGACCTCTACGGCACGGCGCCGGTGTGCGACGGTGTGGTCGGTGCGCTGCACCAGCTCCGCCGCGCCGGCTGGCGCCTGGTCGGCATCACCGCCCGGCCCGCCCACCTGGCGCCGGCCACCCGGGCGTGGATGGCCCGGCACGGGCTGCCGATCGAGGAGATCCACCACACCGCGGTGGGCACGAAGTCGGCGGTCGCCCGCCAACTGGGCACCCACGCCACCATCGAGGACAACCCCACCGAGGCCGAGCTTCTGGCCGATGTGGGCGACTCCTGGCTGCTCGACCGGCCCTACAACCGGGCGTCGCCGGTCGTCCGGGCCCGGCGGCTGTCATCCTGGGACGACGCCGTCGGCCGGCTCTGCCAGCTCCGGCTGTTCGCCTGAGCGCCGGCCGATGACCCACTTCGCCGTCACTGCCGTCGGCTCTGACCGGCCCGGGATCGTGGCCGCGGTCACGGGGGCGTTCGCCGAGCACGGCTGCAACCTCGAGGACAGCTCCATGACCATCCTGCGGGGCCAGTTCGCCATGATGCTGGTGGTCGACGCGCCGGCCGGCGTCGGCGCCGGCGACCTCGAGGAGGCGCTGGCCGGGCCGGCCGCCGACCTCGACCTGGTGGTCACCGTACGTCCCGCCCCGCTGCCGGCGCCGGCCGGCGACCCTGACGACGCGGCTGCGTCGTGGACCGTCTCGGTCTACGGGGCCGACCACCCCGGGATCGTGCACGGCATGGCGTCCTTGCTGGCGGCACGTTCGGTCAACATCGTCGACCTCAGCACCCGCATGGTCGGCACGGCAGACAGCCCGGTGTACACGATGGTGCTGGAGGTCACCCTCCCGATCGGCGTCAACCCGCACGACCTGGAGGCCGATCTCGCCACCAAAGCCGCCGAGCTGGGGGTGACGTGCCGGCTGCACCCGTCCGAGGCCGACATCCTCTGAAGCGGGGCGGCTGATGGCGGTCCGACCCGTACTGGCCCTGCCCGACCCGTTCCTCCAGCGGCCGTCCGCCAAGGTGGGCACGGTCGACACCGACGCCCTGGCCCTGGCCGCCGACCTGCTCGACACCATGCGGGCCCGCGAGGCGTGCGTCGGGCTGGCGGCCCCCCAGATCGGCGTCGGCCTCCGGGCGTTCGCCATCGACGTCACCGGCCACCGCAAGGCCCGCTCCTGCGCCGGCGAGCTCGTGCTCTTCGACCCCGAGCTGTTGTCGGGTGAGGAGCCCGTGATCGGCCGCGAAGGGTGCCTGAGCATCCCCGACCTCACGGGCGACGTGGCGCGCGCCACCCGGGTCGTGGTGCGGGGCATCGGGATCGACGGCAGCGAGCGGGTCGTGGAGGCCGACGCCTTCGAGGCCCGGGCCCTGCTCCACGAGCTCGACCACCTCGACGGGTTTCTCTTCCTCGACCGGGTGACCTCCGCCCATTCGGTGTACCGGCGCAAGGTCTACCGGTAGATTCATCGGTGCGATGGCGTTTCCCAAGAAGTACCTGAACGACGCGGAGGAGATCATCCTCGACCTGCGGCCCCACTGGTTCTTCCTGGTCGGGCCAGGGGGGGCGCTCGTCGGTGCTCTCGTGCTGGCCATCTGGGCCGGCGCGGCCAACGTCGAAGACTTCATCCTGTTCCCGGCCCTCGCGCTCGCCGTCGTCGCCCTCGGCTGGTTCCTCAAGCGCTACGTCGAGTGGATCACCACCGACTTCGTCCTGACCACTGACCGCCTCATCTACCGGAAGGGCATCCTCTCCCGCCAGGGCAGGGAGATCCCCCTCGAGCGGGTGAACGACGTCAGTTATCACCAGAGCCTGTTCCAGCGCATGCTCGGCGCCGGCGACCTCCTCGTCGAGTCCGGCGGCGAGCGGGGCCAGTCCCAGTTCGGCAGCTTCGCCCATCCCCAGGACATCCAGAACGACATCCACCGGGCCATCGAGGCCGCCGCCGCCCGCGACGCCGACCGCATGGCCGGCCGGCGCGAGCTGTCCCCGCTCGAGCAGCTCGAGAAGCTGGAGGAGCTGCGCCAGCGGGGCGTGATCTCCCAGGCCGAGTTCGACCTCAAGAAGGCCAAGCTCCTCGACCGCCTCTAACCCAGATCGGATGGGCGGCGGGGTCAGAGCACCGACCGGTCGCCGGCCCGCAGCCCCTCGGCCAGCCGGCGGTAGGCGCCGGCGGCGTCGGCGCCCATCGAGTCCAGGTCGCTCCAGCGGCATCCCCGCTCCCGGTCGATCCCGTACAGCCCGAAACGGGGCTCGTAGGAGCCCCACTCGTAGCAGTCGGCCAGCGTCCAGTGGAAGTAGCCGGTGATCGGTAGGCCCTCGTCGAGGGCGGCGACGACGGCCTTGAGGTGGGCCCGCAGCGAGCGGGGCCGGTCCCAGCCGTCGGCCCGGGGCCACGAACGTCCGCGCCGGACCCGGTTGCACAGCCCGTTCTCCGACACCTCCAGGCCGAGGCCGGGGACGGTGTTCAGGCGGAGGTAGGCCAGCATGCCCTCCGGGTGGATGGCCATGTCCCAGTGCTGGCCGACCGGTGACCAGGTCCGCCCGCCGGCGGTGCGATGGCCCGGCACCCGGAGGTGGTCGACAGCCACCGGGTCGTAGTAGTTCACCGACACGAGGTCGAGCGGACGCTCGTGGGGACCGTCGTAGACGGCAGCGACAGCCCGCGGCAGCGCCTGGTCGAGGGGCAGGATGGCCCGAGTCGCGCGCTGGATGGGGGCGTCGGCCCGGCCGGTGCCGCCCAGGGCGACGTGCTGGTCCTCACGCCGGCCGGCGAGCCACCCACGCAGGTCTCCCCGGTCGACGCCGGCGGCCCGTGCCACCAGCACGTCGACGAGCATGAGGTCGAGCTCGTAGAGCGACGAGGCGTGGTTGTCGGTCGACACGACGGCGTCCGGCTGGCGGCGGTGGATCGCGGCGTGGCCCAGCACGTGGGCGGTGAGGAGATGGTCGAGCGAGCGGACCAGGTCGCCGAACGCCAGGCACCGGCCGGGCGGGATGGCGCCGAGCACGTACGCCTGCACCGCGTAGCCGTTCATCTCGTTGAGGGTCAGCCAGTTCGCGCAGCCCCCGCCCAGCCGGTCGACGGCCGCGCCCACCCACGCCGCGAACCGCTCAGGGCTGTCCATCTGGAGCCAGAAGTCCCGGCCGAGCCAGTTCGGATGGGTGAAGTGGTGCAGGCAGACGGTCGGGCGCAGGCCCTTCTCGGCGCAGGCGGCGAGGATGGCGCGGTAGCGGTCGAAGGCGTCCTCGTCGTAGCCGCCCTCCGCCGGCTCGCAGCGGGCCCATTCCACCGACAGTCGGAAGGCGTCGCAACCGGCGGCGACTGCCCGGTCGAGGTGGTCCTCGTAGCGGTCCCAGAAGGAGACGGCCACGCCCGAAGGCTCGACCCGCCCGGAGCGTTCCCACTCGAGCCAGTCGTTGGCCGGCTCACCGGGACCGTTCATGCCGCCCTCGGTCTGGAACGCCGACGTGGCCACGCCGAAACGGAAGCCCGCCGGCAGGCACACGGGCGGGGTCTCCGGCATTGCCCCACGCTAGGGTCCGCGGCATGCGACGGATCGCGACTGCACTCCTGGCGCTCGTCCTGTGCGCCGGCTGCGGCGGTGGCGACGACAACGCCGCCGATCCCGTCGTGTCCCCACCCGCCTCGACCGCGGCGACTGCCGGCTGTGGCGCGCTCGCCGGCGCGGCACCGACGGTCGACGCGACCAACGCGCCCGGCGACTTCGACGGCGACGGCCGTCCGGATCGACTGGTCGCCGGCCGGGCCGCCGCCGGCGGTCCCTGGCGGGTCCGTATGGAGCTGGCCGCCGGCGGGGGTGCGGAGGTGGAGCTACCCGGCACATCCGAAGGTGTGAAGGCGGTCGGGGCGGCGACCGTCGACGTCGGGCCGGCGCAGGTCGCGTTCGCCGTCGTCGCCCGCGACACCGGCGGCGCCCACGTCGGCATGTTCGTCCTTCGCTCGTGCCGGCTCGAGCGGGTCACCCTCGCCGGGAAACCGGCAGACTTCGGGGTCGGCACCGCGGCGACGAATCGCGCCGGGCTGGCCTGTCAGGTGCCCGGGATGGTGGCGTACCAGGCGACGACCACCGACGGGCGCTTCTACCAGGCCTTGACGACGACCTACCTGCTCCTGGGCAGCATCCTCGACGAGGTGCACCGCACCCCGTCCACCCTCGGCGCCGACGATGCCGCGCTCGCCCCCTACGGCCGGTTCACCTGCGGGGCTCTCTCGATCTGAAGGAAGTGGGGCGGGCACTCCGGTAGCGTCGCCGGACGATGGCCACGCTCGTGACGTTCCACGCCCACCCCGACGACGAGTCGATCGCCACCGGCGGGGTGATGGCCAAGGCATCCGACGAGGGCCACCGGGTCATCCTGGTCGTGGCCACCCGAGGTGAGCACGGCGAGGTCGCCGAGGGGTTCCTCGAGCACGGCGAGGCGTTGTGGCAGCGGCGGGAAAGGGAGACTCACGCCTGCGCGGACATCCTCGGCGTGGCCCGGGTGGAGTTCCTCGGCTATGTCGACTCAGGCATGATCGGCACGCCGGAGAACGACCTGCCGGAGTCGTTCTGGCAGGCCGACGTGGAGGAGGCAGCTGCCCGGCTGGCGGCCATCCTGAACGAGGAGCACGCCGACATCCTCACCGTCTACGACGAGGACGGTGTGTACGGTCACCCCGACCATATCCAGGTCTACCGGGTCGGTGTCCGGGCTGCCGAGCTCGCCGGCACGCCGAGGGTGTACATGAACACGATCAACCGCGATCATCTGCGCCGCTCCTTCCAGCAGGCCGCGGCCGATGGGGTCGAGCTGCCCGCCGACGTGAACCCCGAGGACCTCATGAACCTGGGAGTTCCCGAGGGGCGCATCACCACCACAGTCGACATCCGGCCCTGGCTGGCCCGCAAGCGGGCGGCCATGGCCGCCCATGCCAGCCAGATCAGCGAGACATCCTTCTTCATGACCATGGAGCCGGCGGCCTTCGACGCCGGCTTCGGCCAGGAGTGGTTCATCCGCTGCGACGCCGAGCCCGGTCTTGTGGAGACCGACCTGTTCGACGGGATCCAGTAAGAGTGCTCGCCAGCCTGGCGGGCATCCACCGGGGATGGGCATGGGTGGTCATCCTTGGCAACGCGGCCGCCGGCCTCTGGGCTCTGGGCGCGGCGCGATGGGCTTCGTTGCGCACCGCCGCCCTGTGGTGGTTCACGGGCGCGATCCAGGTGGCGACCTTCGTCCAGGTCGTCATGGGCGTGGCCATGGTGGCCGGGAAGGACGTCCCCGACCTGCACTTTCACATGCTCTACGGCTTCAGCACCCTCGTGGCCATCGGCATCATCTATTCCTACCGCCAGCAGCTGCGCCACCGGATCTACCTGCTCTACGGCTTCGGTGGCCTGTTCATCATGGGCTTGGGCATCCGGGCCTTGGAAGTCGGCCCCCGCTAGAGCCCTGACCGCAAACGTTCGCCGCGTTCGTGGGCCCCTCCGGCCGCGGACAGGAGGGAGGGACAGGGCGGAGGCGGCGCGAGCTCCGCTCGCCCGCCGGAGCACGATCACTTCGACCGAATGGAGTGAGCGAAGCGAACGAATGAGGGCGAGGGACTAGAGGTGGACGACCGAGCAGGTGGCGGTGCGAGTGATCCCGTGGACGAGCTGGATCTGGTTGACCACGAGCCTACCGAGGTCGTCCATGGAGGGCGCCTCGACCAGCACGATGACGTCGTAGTTGCCCGTGACGTTGTGGGCCGCGATCACCCCTTCGATCCGGGCGACCTCCTCGGCGACCTGGGCGGACTTGCCAACATCGGTCTGAATCAAAACATAGGCTTGGGCGTCGCTCACGATGCCGACAGCCGCTTCTCGAGGGCCTGCAGCTCGTCACGCAGCTCGACGGGGAGGCGTTCGCCGAGGTTGGCGTAGTGCTCCTCGATGGAGGGCACCTCGGCCCGCCACTCCTCGGCGTCGACCCGGAGCAGCTCGGCCATGTCGGCCGGCGCCACGTCGAGCCCGTCGACGTTGATGCCGCCGTCAGCCGGAACCAGGCCCACCGGCGTCTCCACCGCCTCGGCCGTCCCGGCCACCCGATCGAAGATCCACGCCAGCACCCGGCTGTTCTCGCCGAAGCCCGGCCACAGCCACTTGCCGTCGGGGCTCTTGCGGAACCAGTTGACGTAGTACAGCTTGGGCAGCTTGGCCGGGTCTGCGGAGGCGCCGATGTGCAGCCACTGGCCGAGGTAATCGCCCATGTTGTAGCCGCAGAACGGCAGCATGGCGAAGGGGTCGCGCCGCAGCTTGCCGACCGCGCCGGCCTGGGCCGCCGTGGTCTCCGACGCCATGATGGAACCGAGGAACACGCCCTGCTGCCAGTTCCTGGCCTCCTGGACCAGCGGGACCACCGACGAGCGCCGGCCGCCGAAGAGGATGGCCGAGATCGGTACGCCCTTGGGGTCCTCCCACTCCGGGGCGATGGTGGGGCACTGGGCGGCGGGGGCGGTGAAGCGGGCGTTGGGATGGGCGGCCGGCGTGGGTGACTCGGGCGTCCAGTCGTTGCGCTTCCAGTCGACGAGGTGCGCCGGCAGCTCCTCGGTCATGTCCTCCCACCACACGTCACCGTCGTCGGTGTAGGCGGTGTTGGTGAAGAGGCAGTTCGACTTCAGCGTCTCCATGGCGTTGTGGTTGGTGTGGTCGGACGTACCGGGGGCCACGCCGAAGAAGCCCGCCTCGGGGTTGATGGCCCACAGGCGGCCGTCGGCGCCGAACTTCATCCAGCAGATGTCGTCACCCACCGTCTCGACCGTCCAGCCCGGGATGGTGGGGACGAGCATGGCCAGGTTGGTCTTGCCGCAGGCCGACGGGAAGGCGGCGGCGATGTACTTGGAGTCGCCGGCCGGGTTCGTGAGCTTGAGGATGAGCATGTGCTCGGCCAGCCAGCCGTCGTCGCGGGCCATGGACGAGGCGATGCGCAGGGCGAAGCACTTCTTGCCCAGGAGGGCGTTGCCGCCGTAGCCCGACCCGTAGGACCAGATCGACCGCTCCTCGGGGAAGTGGACGATGTACTTGTTCTCGGCGTCGCACGGCCACGGCACATCGGCCTGGCCGGACTCGAGGGGAGCGCCGACCGAGTGCAGGCAGGGCACGAAGTCGCCGCCGGCGCCGAGGGCGTCGAGGACCTTCTGGCCCATGCGGGTCATGATCCGCATGTTGACTGCGACGTAGGCCGAGTCGGTGATCTCCACGCCGATGTGGGCGATGGGGGAACCGATGGGGCCCATGCTGAAGGGCACGACGTACATCGTCCGGCCCTTCATCGAGCCCCGGAACAGCTCGGTGAGCGTGGCCTTCATCTGCGACGGCTCACGCCAGTTGTTGGTGGGGCCGGCGTCGATCTCCTTGGCCGAGCAGATGAACGTGCGGTCCTCCACCCGGGCGACGTCGCCGGGGTCGGAGGTGGCCCAGTAGCTGTTGGGCCGCTTGGCGTCGTCGAGGCGGGTCAGCGTGCCGCCGTCGACGAGCAGCTGGCAGAGACGGTCGTACTCCTCCTGGGAGCCGTCACACCACTCGATCCGATCAGGCTGACACAGCGCGGCTGTCTCCTCCACCCAGTCGAGCAGGCGCTGATTCGTGGTGGTGGTCGGTGCCGTGGTTGCTGTCATACCGTCCTTCCGTCGGGTCGGGGTGCGAAACCTGGGGTGCCCATGTCGACCTCGGAGCCGAGGCGGACGCGTGTGGCCCGGCCGTCGGCGTCGAGATCGAACACGACGCGCTGGCCCTGGCGGAGCATGCGGAACACCGAGCCCGTAAGGGCATGGGGGGAGAGGTCGTACTCCGAGCGGTCGGTGTCACGCATCACCACGCCCTCCGCCGTGCCCGGGTCGTACGACTTGATGACTCCCTGCAAGAGCCCTCCTGGGTTGCGGATACCTTCTGGCCACGACGTTATCTGAATTCGCCCTGATCGAGCGCCTGCGCCGGCGCCTCGTCGCCCCTCCGGGCCAGACGTGGGTGGGTGACGACGTGGCCGTGGTCCCCGGCCCGACGGGGCCGATGCTGCTGGCCGCTGATGCGGTCGTCGCCGGCGTCCATTGCGACCTCGATCTGGTCGGGCTCGACGACATGGGTTGGAAGGCGCTCGTCGCCAACGTGAGCGACATCGCCGCCGCCGGCGGCTGCCCCTGCTACGCCCTCGTCACCGTGGCCGGCCCCCTCGCTACGCTCGACTTCGACCTCCTCTACGACGGCCTGATCGCCGCGTCCGACGCCTACGAGTGCCCGATCGTGGGCGGCGACCTCTCCTCCTCGGTCACCCTCGTCGTCTCCGTGGCGATGGTGGGCGAAGGT
>JAHFUP010000156.1 GCA_023265025.1 Acidimicrobiia bacterium
TCTGCGCCGACCGCAGCACCACCGACACCGTCTATCCCGGCACCGACCTCGTCCTCCGCTACAGCGTCAAGGAGCCCTGAGCACCGCAGGGACTACTGCGCGTAGGTCAGGAGTCCTGGAGTCGGTGGGTCGAGTAGCTCAAGCCATCCGCCGACGACGCGTCGGACGTGGTCCCGCTCAAGCCGGTACCAGCAGTTACGTCCTTCGGAACGAACGCTGACTACGCCCGCCGCCTCGAGGACGTGCAGATGCCGCGTCGTGGTGGGCCAGCTGTGGGTGAAGCGCCTGGCGAGATACCCCGAGGGCAGCTCGGGCCAATGGTGCAACAGCACGAGGATGATCTGACGGCGGACTTCATGCGAGACCGCGCCGAAGACTGCCTCGACCTCATCAGGAGTGGGCCGTCGGGGTCGGCTCTTGGCTGGCCGTGCACGTTCGGCAGCAGGCATAGTCTTAGCCTACCCGCTAATCATCATGGGTGCGCCAGTTGCCGCCGCGCCTCAGATCAGTCGAGCGGCACCCGTCCCGATTGGGCAGCGATCGGCACCTGGAGGTCGGCGACTGGCTCGCCCAGAACCCTCGTCGAGAACGTCCCAGAACGCCTGGCGATGACCGCCCCTGACCGCCGGACGTGTGACGTCAACGATGGGGATCCATGGCGCGGAGGATCAGCCACCACGAAGCGAGTCCGTGCGAGCGCCAGCCCTCCGGTTCGACAAGACAGTCGTCGGGGCATCTGCAAACGCCATCGCCGAGCCACTCGGCCAGCTCGTCCTCATCTGGCGGCGCCCATCCGCTGTTGACCTCGAACCACTCATGCGTGTTGCTGATCGCTTCCGCTGCGTCCATGCCCACGGGTTCAGGATCACACCGATGACTTGCCTCCCGTGCCACCGCCCCCAGTCTGTTGGCGCCGCCTGGGCCCTGCTACATCCCGCCGATCTCGGGTCGCCACTCTCCCCCCGCTATGGAGCGCTGACAACGTGGCACGATGAAGTAGACGGCGTGGAGGAGCGGCTGGCGTGGACTTTGCAGACGTGGAGCGCGTGCTTCACAGCTGTGTGGTCGAGACCGACGACAGCGACGCGGACCGGATCGAGAAGCGACAGCGTCGCCAACGGGCGCAGCGGGACCTGGAGGCGCTGCTGGGGACCAGCGAGCCGACGACAGAGGAGGCCTACATGCTGGCGCTGATTCTCAGCCGGGCGTGGCCGGGCGACCTCTCGCCGCTCGAATCGGCCGTCGATCTCGGCCGCCGGGCCCATCGAGGCGGACACCCCGAGGCCGGGTTGCTGGTGGCGCCGGGTGTATCGCCCTCTCCGACCGGCGGAGCTCGCCGAGAAGCTCACCGAGCGCAGCCAGGCCGTCTGGCGGGATGGCGACGACATTGTGTTCTGCTGGCGGGGCTCCGCGTCGGCGGTGAACGTGTGGTTCGGCATCGTCATGGCCCTGGACCATCTCGACGGTACCGACCTATGGGTTCTCATGGTGCGCATCCGCGACCTCGACCGTGGCGCCTTCAGCTATCGCTTCCTGCCCGACGAGAACGAGGGGCGGCCATGGGGAGAACCGTCCGGCACCTGGCGGGGCCCCGATGCACCGCCGGCGCCAGTGGTCGCTCAGACACTGGTCGGAGAGCTACGGACCGTGGAATTCGACAGTGCGGCCCTCGGCGAGCGCCGGCGCCTCCACGTGTACCTGCCCCCGGGCCACGATCGCCGGAATCCGGTCGGAATGTTCTATGCCACCGACGGCCGGGTGGGCGCCGAGCTCATCGAGCCCCTGATCCTCGCCGGCCGCATCCCCCCGATCGTGTCGGTCGGTGTGCCCTTCGGAGAAGACCGTGGCGCCGACCGGCGAGCCCAGGAGTACCTGCCCGGTTTTCATCCGGACCACTTCGACGCCCACCGCCGGTTCTTCGTGGAAGAGGTGTCGGCGTGGGCGGAGGCAGAGCTGGGGGTCGCTGCCGGCCGCAAGTTCCGGAGCGTCTTCGGCGTCTCCAACGGCGCGGCATTCGCCGCAGCCATGGGCGTGCGCCATCCCGAGCACTTCGGGACCGTCATCGCGTTCTCCCTCGCCATCACGGGCGCGACGCCGACCTGGGAGCCGGGTGAAGCTCCTCGCCACTACCTGTGCGCCGGGTCGCTGGAGGAGGGCTTCGAGCGTGGCACCCGCCACTGGGCCCAGATCGTGGGGGCGGCAGGGGCCGAGGTTGTGCACCGGAGCTGGGTCAGTGGTCACGACGCCGTCATGTGGGACGGTGAGCTTCCGAGGGCGCTGGAATGGACATACGGCTCACGCGGGTGAGCTGGGTAGCCGCCCGGACTCCGGGTTCACCGTGCGGGGATGGAACTCGCCGACCCGCCGAGACGCCGGGTGATGCCGGGTATCCCCTATCACCCCAAATCTCCAGCCGCGTGCGCGCCACCTACCCTCGGCAGCGTGCGACACCGCTCCGTAGGCGGGAGAATGCCGGCGATGCTTCCTGCGTTGGGCCCTGCCGCGACTAGACCGGACGAAGGGCCGATCGTCGACGGTGGCACTCGCCCGTGTTCAACGGTGGGCACTTTGTGATGGCGAACTCGGTTAGGTGGGGACACCTGTATCCGGCGGGGCGCCTTGCCTGCGACATCTAGCGCTTCGCTGCGGCGGAATCTCGTCGCCGACCTTGAGGGGTTGGGGCTCGTGCGTACGCCGGCCGTTCGACGGGCGTTCCTTCGAGTACGGCGGGAGTTGTTCGTGCCCGAGATCGCTGTCCGCGACGGGCTGGCCAGCGTCTACGCGAACCAAGCGCTCGTCACCAGGGCCCCCCAGGGTGGCCGGCCGACCAGTTCCTCGTCACAGCCGGGCATCATGGCCGAGATGCTCGAGCGCCTGGAGCTACGACCCGGTCACCGGGTCCTCGAGATCGGCGCGGGGACGGGCTACAACGCTGCCCTCGTGTCCACGCTGGTGATGCCGGGGGGTCGAGTTACCTCGGTCGAGCTGCAGTGGGATCTGGCCGAGAAGGCGAGCCGTGCCCTCAGTGCAGGCGGTTTCGCCGTAGACGTTGTCGTCGGGGACGCCCAACACGGTCGCTACGGCGGTGACCAGTTCGACCGCATCATCGCCACCGCCAGTGTCGATCACATTCCGCGAGCCTGGTTCGAGCAGCTGCGCCCAGAGGGGCTGATCGTGACGCCGATACGGATCGCCGCGCCCGGACCCTGGCAGCAGCTGGTTGTCGCATTCCAAAAGGCCGGGCAGGGGCTCCGGTCCGTCGGGGTGGTCTGGGGTGGGTTCATGTACCTGCGTTCCGCTGGTGACGGTGGGGCTGAGGTGCAGCCGCCCACGGTGAGCGTGAGCGAGGTGATCGACGGGCGACACCACATGTTCGCCAACCTGGTGGGCCACGGGCTGGCGCGAATGAGACCCGCTGCGCGGCGGCGATTGACCGAGCTGCTCCTCACCCGCCCCCGAACACGACCGATCCCTACCTCCGGACCTGCGAACTCGACGCTGTTGCCCTTCCTGGCCTTGGCTAACCAGGGCGCCGGCGTGCTGGTCGCCCACGCCGGCGACGCCGGGCGCGGCATGGGCATAGCGACGCGCGATGGCCGAGGTCTGTCGTTGGTCCTGGCCGGCAAGGACCGACGCTGCCGTATGTTGAGCTTTGGGGAAGAGGAGGCGTCGGCCCTTCTCAACGACGAAATCACCCGTTGGCGGGCGGAGGGCCGGCCGTCGCTAGCCGACTGGTCCATTGACGTCTCCTTCGACCGTCGGCCCCCGTCCCGACAGGGGGAACGCGTGCTTGAACGAGGTCAGTGCTGGATGACCGTCGCCTGGTCTGACACCGCATCCAAATAGCTGAGCGCTCCTATCAACGACTCCTCCGAGGTGAGCCCTCGCCACGACGCCGGCTCACGGACAGCGCCCACCGGGATCGGCCGCTGGCACTGCCCGGGACCTCAGCATCCGCGGACCGCCCGAAGACTTCCATCGGCGGCAATAGCGAGGAAGACACGCTGTCTTCCAGCTGGTCCGCAACCTGGAGGGCGACGACGTCCACACGGTCGTGGCCCGGCGCATGGATGGCGTCTGGCTCTTCAGAGGAGCAAGCCAATCTGGCGGGGCGTTGTGGGTTGAAGATGGGACGGACCGTGATCTCGGCGTCTTGGGCTTCGGAGGACAGTCTTCCGCCGCAACGGTGACCATCGACTTCGAGGGTGAAGAGTTCGTCGTTCCCGTGACAAACGGCTACTTCGCCTGGATCTCTTGGAACGTCGCGTCGCCCCGTGAGCGCGAGTCGTTCCCGATCGCGAGATGACCGCCAGTCGTCCCGAACGTCGGCCTGTGCCGGCTCCGCTTCAACGGTGACGCCGATCGCTGGACCTTCGCGTTCTACGGCTATTCCTCGAGACTTGCGAGCCCTCGGCCTTCTTGTCGGGGAGCGACCATGGCACCCCGGAGGAGGCGTTCGACCTCGCCGCCGGGGCATACCTGACCTGGCCCGACCTCGTCGTACGGTCCCGCCACCTGGTGCGTAGGCTGACGTATGTGAGCGAGCAGCGCTACGACAACCCGATGGCGGCTGCAACCCCATTGGCGATCGATGAGCTGGCCCGGCTGCAGCACGCCGTCGAGGTTCACGGTCTGGGCGAGCTCGCTGCGGACATCTGGGAGTCGGACAAGGAGCTCGACGAGTTCTTGGCCGACCTCCACTCGTCTCGCCATTCCTCGCTCGGCTGACTCGGTCGTGGTCGACGTCGTCATCGACACGGACGTCGCGTCGGTCATTCAGAAGGCCCGTGCTCCCGAGTGGGTACACCGTCATGTCGTCGGCGCGCGTGTCTGGCTCACCTTCGTCGCCGTCGGCGAGCTGTGGAAATGGGCCGAGGTTCGCAGGTGGGGTGCGGTCAAGCAGTCGCGGCTCGGCGCGTGGATCGCAGCGCGACCCGTCCTGCCGTACGACGCCGAGATCGCACGAACGTGGGCGAGGATGTCCGCTGGGGCGCAGCTGCGGGGACGACCCAGGCCCCAGAACGACACCTGGATCGCCGCGTGCTGCGTCCGGCACGGCGTGCCGCTCGTGACGCTGAACACCAAGGACTTCGCACCGTTCGTCGAGCACGACGGCCTCATCCTCCTCACTGAGGCGAACTGATCCGGAGCAAGTGTGACGGCTGCCTTGGTCACGGCGTGGTCACAAGTTGGTCACAAAAGATCCGTAACGGGGCACCATCAGCCGGCATGGCGAGGGTGGTCGAAACCGCGTTTGCCCAGGTCAGGGCACATGTGCGGCATCAAACGACACCCGACATAACGCGTTGAGGCGGAGTTCAAGTCCCCCCTCGCCCACGGTGTAAAGGTGCTGGTCAGGCGGGGTCTGAGTCACGCCGGCGGGCCGTATTGCGGGCGCGAATGGCGAAGGCGGGCCGCGAGAGCACAAG
>JAHFUP010000185.1 GCA_023265025.1 Acidimicrobiia bacterium
TGCAACCCCTGACAACGCGGCGCCATCGGAAGCCTTGTAGGTGAATTGGTCATCGCCGTAGTAGTCGGGCGCCGGCACGTAACTGAACGCGCCATCCGCCATAAGACTGAGCTGGCCGTGCTGGACACCATTGATAAGCACCGGAGTGAGGGCACCTCCCTCGATGTCCGTGTCATTGGCAAGGATGGCCGGGGCGCTCACGCTCAGCGTTGTGTCCTCGTCCGTCGCATAGCTGTCGCCAGCGGCAATGGGCGCGTCATTTCCCGTGGGGTCGCAGCGCACCTGCTGCACGCTCCCCGCCACAGCAGATCCGCTGACGGCATCGCAGTATTCGACACGGATCCGCCCGTCGCCGCCAGCACCGCCGGTGAACGGTTCGGGGCCCGAAGCGACCAACTGCGGCCCACCCGAAGCAACAACACGGTTCAGGCCGAGATCAACGCTTGCTCCGCGTATGAGCACGACCCCGCCGCCACCTGACCCGGCCGTGACCTTCCGGACGGTGGCTGCCTCGCCTTGCTCACCAGCCGCCTGGGCGCCGTTGGCCTGCACTGAGCCAGCGATCGTCACCGTTCGGCCGAACACCATGGCCAGGCCACCGCCGGCGCCGCCGACCGAGGATCCTGTTGCAGACCCAGCGTAACTTGTGTGGGCGCCTCCTCCGCCACCGCCCAGGACGGCATCGGACACATACGGATCCCCGATCGCGCTTCCTCCGAGACCGGGAGTAGTTCCCGAGTGCTCGAAGCCCGTCTGTCCCGATTGTGCAGACCCGCCACCGCCGCCAGCACCGATGTTGCCAGCCCCAGGAGTGCCAGCACCTCCGCCTCCATTCCCGTTCGGGCGGCTGGTCCGGGTCCCCGCGCCGGGCGTGCCTTCGCCTTGATAGGCAGGTCCGTCGCGGTGCCGGCTAGGGCTCCCGCGGAAACCGACCGCCGATGTATCAATGAACCCGTTGGCTTGAACCGTCACCGTGCCGCTGGCACGAAAAACGAGGACTCCACCTGTGACCCCGTCCCACGGAGGCGCCGTCAGCGTTCCCGCGACGGTCACGTCGGTGTAGTTGGGCACGCGGACCGCCTGAGCCCCCGGAGTCACATAGCGATTTTGCAGTGGGGCTGCTAGTTGCAGCTGATTCGGACTGACGGCTGCTATCCGCGCGAACTCGTACGCCCCTGCCGTCCCACCATTCGTCTGCCAGATCAGGATCTCTTGACCCGCGGCGAAACCGCTCGTCGTTGTGACGGTCACAGAGTTCCCGCCCGCAGAGCCGGAGGCCGCCGTCCGCACCGAATTAACGATCTGCGTACCAGCGACGGTCAGTGGGCCATCGGCGCCGGTGCCGAAGGTCGCAGCCGGGTCGATCGAGCGAGGAAGCGCCGCCGGGGCCGTCGGGCTGCACCAAACGCCGCCAACCGTGCTGGCCGAAGGCTCGGCTGACCCAGCCAGCGGCACGCAGGACTCCAGACGGATCCTCCCGGGGCTACCCGTTCCTGAGACGGCGTCTGAGTCGACACCGCCGTACCCCTTGGCACCCAGCACCCGGCTGGCATGGATCGTGCCGCTGGCGGCCCGGACCAGGATCGACCCACCAGCGCCGCCGCCGCCCGCGCCTGGCCCGAGCCAGCCCTGGTTACCGCCGAAGGCGCCGTCCACACCACCCGCCGACACCATCCCCAGCACCGAGAGATCGGCAGTCGCCAAGAAGATGGCTCCTCCGCCGCTGCCGCCGCTCCCGGTGGTGCACGCGCTTGTTCCGCACACACCGCCCCCCCCGCCGCCACCGAAGACCATCGACGTCATGTCGTCGGTGCCTGCCGCGAGGCCGCCCCCTCCAGCGGTCCCGTGGCCTGTCAGTCCGACTGTGCCAACGCTGGCATTGCCGCCACCGCCCCCGGACGAGAAGGCGTCGCCACCGCTGGCGTTCTCGGCTCCACCACCACCGTTGCCGTTCGGGGCCGTCGATTGGATCGACGCTCCACCGGTGCCTTCACCCGTAAAGGCACGCCCGTGCTGAGGTCCGTAGCTCCCGCCCCGGAACCCGTGGCCGGTGGCCGTGATCTGACCCAACACAGACGTCTGCCCAGACACCCGAGCGGCCACGATGCCACCCGTGCTTCCATCCCAGGGGGCTGGAGCGACGATCCCACCAGCTTCGACGGTCAAGTTCCGATATTCCGGAACGCGGAGCACCTGGGCGCGACGGGGACCGATTTCAGTTACATAGGTGCTCCGGAGCGGGGCTGCCAGGGTCAGCTGTCCGGCCGCGACCTCCTGGACGCGCTGGAGTTCCCAGATCCCTTCGTTGGACCCCCGTGTCTGGTGAACGAGGACCAGTTGATTGGGTCGGAATCCGCTGCCGCTGGTATTGGAAATCGACAGGACTCGGCTCCCCGCGGTGCCGGACGCGCTCGCACGGACAGTGTTCACATCAACGGAGGACGTGACTCGGAGGTCACCGTCACGGCCGTCGCCGAAGACATCCACCGGGTTCGCCATAGCCGGCGGGACCAACGGCGCGGGCGGACCTGGGTCGACGAATGTCAGCGACGCTTGGTCCGCAACGGGCAGCGTGATCCCACTCGAGACCGCGGACTCCAGGCGGATCCGGCCGACGCCGCCCGTTCCGCCGTAACGGCCCACCTCGCCGGCGCCGCCGGCGCCGCCCTCCGCCCGGACCCGATGGGTGCCGAGTCTCATTCCGTCGGCCCGCACCAGGATCGATCCGCCGGCCCCGCCGCCGGACCCGCCGCCGCCGTGGAGGTCGGTGCTGCCGCCCACGCCGGAGGCCAGGATCGCCGCGCCATCATCGACGGCGACGTCGTGGGCCGCGAGCAGGATCCCGCCACCGCCCGCCCCGCCCGTCGCGCCAGCGCCCGTACACGCATTGCCGCCGCCTCCCCCGCCAAGGGAAAGCTGGGTCAGATCAGGCGTGCCAACTTGGCCCCCGGCGCCCGCCCCACCCCAGCGGGGACCCTCGCCCAGGGTGCCGTTACCGCCGCCGGCGCCCATTCCATCGATCGCCGACCGGCGCCCACCGCCACCGCCGTTTCCGTTCGGGCTACTGCTCTGGACACCCAGGCCCGGGAACCCTTCCCCTTGCGTTGCCGTGTCGTTTTCACTGCAATGCTCCGGTCGACCCGCGCCTCCCCGGAAGCCCAGTCCCGTCATGTCAAGGCGGCCTCCACTCAACACATGGAGACTGCCCCTGACTCGGAAGGCGAGGAGGCCGCCACGCTGCCCGTCCCAGGGCGCGGCGCTGAGGATCCCTCCGCTCGTGACCGTGACGTCGCTGAAGTTCGGTACGCGGACGAGCTGCGCGCCCGCGGTGTAGCTCGCGGTAAGGGGCGCGTTCAACGTCACGGTCGTGCCCGAGATCGTCGTGACGCGACGAAATTCGTAGTGACCGTCGCCCCTCGTCTGGTGGACGAGCGCCTCGTCGCCCGCGGCCAAGCCAGCAGCCGTCCCGACGCTCAGGCTGTTCGAGCCTGAGGCGCCCGTCGCGGCGGTGCTCGGCGCGGCGAGCGCCAGTGGCCCGGACACGGTCAAAGCGCCGTCCGCGCCTGTGCCGGCATCGACGATCGTCGGCACAGGACCAGGCGGGGTCGGGGGCACGAGTGGCGTCGGGCCCGGCAACCCCGACGTGAACGCTTGAAGGGCTCCCGCAGTTACGGACGGGTCGACGTCGACAGCGGCGAAGCTGGCATAGGGGAAATACGTCGTCGCCCCGGTGGTCAATGCGAACCCACTGAGGATGGCCCCAGCCCGGTCGTCGTTGTTCTGGTTGGCTCCGATCTTAAGTTCGGCGCCACCGGGGGCGAGGCCGGTGTGCCACAGCGTTCGTGCGGCGTCGAGCTGCCCGTCGATGTAAATACGTACCTGATCGACCCCGTCAAACGTCACCGCGATGTGATGGAAGCTGGAGAAGAAGGTCGGCTCGTCGAGCGACCGGCGACTGTAGGCAGGACCTCCGTCCGCCCCAGCAGGCCATACCTCGACCCGTAGAAGACCTCCATCGGTCCGCAGCAACCAGCCGGTCCGAGGGCCGGTGAGGACCGTGCTGGCGAAGGTCGCCTGGCTCGTTGACGTTCGCTTCATCCAAAATTCGACGGTGAACGCCCCCGTTGGGAGGCTCGCCGAACCCGCGCTGATGGCAGGCGCCGATGACGATGCCGCGGGGATCACAACTCCCGGCCCAAACTTTCCGTTCGGGACCCAGCCAAGGGCGTTGTTCATCTGAGCGTCGACGCGCCCGCTGCTGTCGTGCAAGACGACGCCGGAGGCCTCCGCCATGTCATACGCACGCGACGTGGTGGAGCCGACGGCGGGATAGAGAACGGCATTTCGGTCGGCGGGAGGGCCCGTTGCGAGGGGGTTGCCGTAGTAGATCTGGTACGACGTCGAGTCCGACGTTCCGGGCGCCAGTGCGGCGGTGACCCGGAACGCGATATCGACCCTCGTGCTCGAGAACGCGAGCAGGAGGCGATCGAGCTCTGTGCGATCGCCCCACAGGATGCGAATGTCGTCACCCTTGACCGAACTCTGCGAAGCGTCAAAGACCTCTTGGGCGGTGGGCGAGGTGGAGCCATCGAGCTGCACTCGGACGACATATCCCTCAGGGATATCGGTGCCCGAGTTGTTGAGGATCGTGAGCGGGCGTCGGTAACCGTAGGCGTCGTTCCACCAGACCAGGACGGGCGGCGACTCCAGCGAGGTCCGGGTATCGCCTTCGAAGGAGGAAAACGCACCAACATTCCCCGCGTTGTCGTACGCACGAGCGCGGAACAGGTATGTCCGGCCCGCTTGGCCCGTGAAGAGTGCGAACGCGGCCGAGGTGCAGCCGAACCAGTCGGACCACGCCAACGATGTCGACTCTCGAACCTGCACGTTGGTGCACTTCACGCCGGCACGGTCGTCCGCGACCGTCCAGCGGACCGCAAAGGCGGTGGACGTTGTGATCTCGGGTAGACCGTCGACCTGCGCACTCGGTGCCGTCCGGTCGATGCCGACCTTCTCGACCACGGAGTCGTTGCTGCCGAGGTCGTTGATGGCCGTAACCCGCCAATCGATCTCCGGCTCGTCTGCACTAAACGTCTGCGTCAACGAAGTTGTGGCGCCATCGACCGTACGGTCGACGATCGGCGGGAGCGTAAGGTCAGTGCTGCGCCAGGCCCTGAAGCGGTAGGACTGCACATTCGTCGAGGGCGTCCAACTGAAGGTCACGTCTCGTGTGTTGACAAAGCTGGCATTGGCCGGGGCGACGGCCGACGGCTGCGCAGGGCGGCGATGCAGGAGGGTGTACGTGTCCTCCCGGACGGCAGCTCCGGCCCAGGTCGTGTTGTCGCCATGCGCTTCGACCCGGACGCGGTGCGTGCCGTCGGCGTAGGGGAGCGTCGGCCA
>JAHFUP010000012.1 GCA_023265025.1 Acidimicrobiia bacterium
GCGCCGACCTCAGCACCACCGACACCGTCTATCCCGGCACCGACCTCGTCCTCCGCTACAGCGTCAAGGAGCCCTGAGCACCGCAGGGACTACTGCGCGTAGGTCAGGAGTCCTGGATTCCTCACGACGACCCCGACCCCGTGTCTCGTTATGCGCCGCTTGTGCGGCTGCATCCGCTTGAGAGGTACTTCCCACTCGACCCAGACTTGTTTATTGCTCACTCGGAGCTTCGCTGGGCACACGATCGTGCCTGTGGAGACCACACCGCCGCGGCCCTCGGGACGATCGACCCCTACGATCTCGGGCACGGTCGCTACGGTCATCAAGCCGCGAGCATCGGACTCCTCTCGCGCTGTCTGGACGATGGTCCCCGCTTCGGATCGGATGAGCTCACCCGCCCCGGCCAGACGGGCAAGCCGGGCCTTGCTACCGACGAAGGCTTTTTCCTCGATCTAGACAACTCTTGGCGAGCCGGGCAGAAGCCGGTCGCGGGTGAGCCTTATACGGTTCCGGTGTACTACACCTATGTTCCTGGCAGGTTCATCACGTATTGGTTCATGTATGGGTTCAACGATCCCGGCATCGGATGGACCAACTGGGGTCCGATTCCTCCTCTGCCAGTATACGCGTCGCTCGATCGCCATGAAGGGGACTGGGAGCGGATCGTCGTCCGCTTGGACAGGAACGAAAACCCAATCGGCGTCGAGTACTTTCAGCACAACTGTGACGGCAAGCTTGTCGATTGGTCCGTGATGGGGTTGAACGGTCATTTGTTCAATGAGACCCATCCCATCGTGTACAGCGCCTTGGGCTCCCACGCGTCGTACTTTGAGGTCCCATTGAGCGGTGGCTACCTGTTCCCCTGCTTTTCTGGCCCGCCGGCCTTCGACCTGGTCGCCGACGGCGGAGCGCAATGGGAAACCTGGTTGTCCCTGAGGAACGTCGATGTCGAGGGCCGGCCTTGGTATGGAGAATCGGGGACGGGTGGATACGGAGGCGCTTGGGGCGAGGTGGGCTCGCGAATCCCAGGAACTGATTGGTCCAATACCGGCCCACTCGGCCCCCCGTGGAAGCGAGCTGACGGCGGCGGGCTGGCGCGCTGACACGAAGCAAGGACTCACCCGCACCGAGGGCGTTCCTGAGGCAGCCGAGACGGCACGACACCGAGACCGAAGGCGCTTGCTGAACGCCCGCGCCTCCTCGGTCGTCCGGCTCGCGCTCGGCCGATCCGGGCTGGCGTACCTGGGCTCGTCCGCAACATCCGAGCAGCAGCCCGCTTGCGCGCTCATGGAGAACGTCGGTCGAGTCGATGCGGGCCATGAGGGCACTGTCACTCTGCTGTCGCAGCCACTGTCAATTTCCTGTCGCTTTACAGCGGTCGTTCTCAGCAATGATGAAGCGGTCGCTGAGCCCGGCTCGGCTCAACTTCTCGAGAGTCCCCGAGCGGGGGACTTGAGGAGCATCTCGCCCTTGATCTCGTCGAGCAGCGTCGAAGCGGTGACCAGGGCGACCAGTCCCGCGTGGTCGAGGAACTCCGCCCTACCGAGGTTGACGACGACGCTTCGGTACCCGCTGTCGACCAGAGCCCGCACCCGGTTCAGGAACTCGGGAGCCGTCCACCGATCCACTTCTCCGACCAGACTGAGATGAACTCGGGCCCCACGGATAGCGACGTACAGACCGAGGCGCGTGTGCCGGGCCGGCAGACGACCGGGTCCCAGGCCGATTGGCAGGGCAAGCCGCTATAGCGGCTTCATTGCGGCGACGACGATGTAGCCGAGGTACGGCACGGCGCGAGCCATGCGGGGCATGAGCCAGGCCATCTTGCGGACATGCGCCGGCCGGATGGCGACCCGGCCCATGATCGCCATGCTCCTCGCCACGCCCTCGTCGGCCAGGAACCCGCGGGGCGTCATCATCTCGAACGGACCGGTCTCGGTCTCGATGGCGCCGAGGCCGGCGGCCTCGTAGATCTGGACCCAGTCCTCGACCGTGTCGAACTCCAGCCCCGGGCACACCTGGCCCAGGAAGATCTCTCTGGCCTCCTCCGACGGCCGGCTCCGCCAGAAGAACTCGGTGGCCAGCACCCGCCCGCCCGGCTTCGCCACCCGCACCAGCTCGGCGGCGGCACGGCGGCGATCGACGAACATGGTGACCGCTTCGGCGATGACGACGTCGAAGACCCCGTCGCCCACATCCAGGCCGAGGATGTCGCCGTGAGCCACCGTGACGCAATCCGCGACGCCCGCAGCCCGGACGTTGTCCTCCGCTCGCTCCAGCATCAGCGGCGAGATGTCCACCGCCGTCACCTGGGCCCCAGAACGGCGGGCGATCTCGACGGCGGTCGCCGCCACCCCGCACCCGACGTCGAGCACCCGGGTCCCATGGGTGATGCCGGCTCGGGCCAGCAGCGACTCCGTCGAGGCCCGGCCGCCCGGGTGGATCACTCGTTTGCCGATCACCGCCATGAACCTGTAGGGATCGAGCGCGGCGATGTCGTCTGCAGCCAGCCTGGTCATAACGGTCCCCTTCGCACCCTTCGACATGCCACATCCTTGGATCCCCTGGGTGCTATTGTCAAGAGTTAGTGTGATAACTTGACAATGCCGCCACACCAGCGGAGGATGACGCCATGAGCGACCGACAGGCCAAGGACGCGCTGTTCGACGCCTTCGCCGAAGTGGCCAAGGCGCTGGCCAGCGGGCGGCGGGCCGAGATCATCGACGTGCTGGCCCAAGGGGAGCGATCCGTCGAGGAGATCGCCACTGAGCTCGGCCAGTCGGTGGCCAACACGTCGCACCACCTCCGGGCCCTGGCCCGAGCCGGGCTGGTAGCCACCCGTCGGGATGCGACCCGCATCTTCTACCGCCTGGCCAGCGACCGCGTCGCCAGCCTGTGGGCCGCAATGCGCGACGTCGCAGCCGACCATGTCGCTGGCATCGACCGCCTCGCCGAGGCCTATCTCGGCGACCGTGACGGCTTGGAGGCCATCAGCCAACAGGAGCTGGCGGCGCGGCTGGCGCGGGGCGACCTGGTGGTGCTCGACGTCCGCCCCGAGCCCGAGTTCCGGGCCGGGCACATCACCGGCGCCCGCTCCGTGCCCCTCAGCGAGCTCCGGCGCAGCCTGCGGGCGCTGCCCAAGGGCGCCGAGGTCGTGGCCTACTGCCGCGGCCGGTACTGCGTGTACGCCGACGAGGCCGTACGCGAGCTGGGCCGCCGGGGCTACCGGGCCAAGCGGCTCGAGGACGGGTTCCCAGAATGGAAGCGGGCCGGGCGCCCGGTGACCACCGGCCAAGACTGAGCGGGGAGAACGACCCATGCCTTCCGACGTGCTGGTTGACGCCGAGAGCCTTCGGGCCGAGGTGCGGGACAAGTACCGCGCCGTGGCCGTCGATCCCACCCGCGCCTACCACTTTCACACCGGCCGGGCCCTCGCAGCTCGCCTCGGCTACGACCCCGACGTGGTCGACGCCCTGCCCGAGGTGGCGGTGGAGTCCTTCGCCGGCGTCGGGAGCCCCTTCGCCCTCCGCCAGCTCGCAGAGGGCGAGCGGGTGGTCGACGTGGGCTCGGGGGCCGGCTTCGACTCCTTCGTGGCCGCCGGCCAGGTCGGGCCCCACGGTCGCGTCGTCGGCGTCGACATGACGGAAGAGATGCTGGCCAAGTCCCGGGCCACCGCCGAGCAGCTAGCGCTTGATCAGGTCGAGTTCCGTGAGGGCCTGGCCGAGGCCTTGCCGATCGCCGACGCGTGGGCGGACGTGGTGATCTCCAACGGGGTCATCAACCTGTGTGCCGACAAGCGGGCAGTGTTCGCCGACATCTTCCGTGTCCTGCGCCCCGGCGGGGTCCTCCAGTTCGCCGACATCGCCAACGGCCGGCCGGTGCCGACCGAGGCCCTGCGGGACATCGACCTGTGGACCGGCTGAATCGCCGGTGGCCTGCCGTGCGCAGGCTGGCAGCAGATGCTCGAAGGCTCGGGCTTCGTCGACGTCCGCATCGGGGAGCCGGTCGACACCTTCGGCGGGGCGGGGGGCGAGGCAAATGCCCGGGCCTATGAGGTCTTCGGCTACGCGTTCCTGGCCCGCAAGCCGACGGCGTGAGCGGCGCCATCAGCGTGCCCGATGTCGTGGCCGTGGTCGACGAGGGCCTGGGGAACAGCTCGTACCTGGTCGACCTCGGCGACGGCAGCGCCCTGGTGGTGGACCCGGTGCGCGATGCCGACGGCTACCTTGCCGAGGCGGACCGTCGTGGCCTGCGCATCACCCGGTCCGCCGAGACGCACCTCCACGCCGACTTCGTCTCCGGCAGCCGCGAGCTGGCCGCCCGGGGCGCCCGGGTCATTGCCGCCCGCTCCGCCGGTCTGGAGCACCCCCACCACGGGCTCGAGGGCGGGGAGGAGCTGGACATGGGCGGGCTCACCCTCGTCGCCCTAGCCACACCGGGCCACACCCCCGAGCACCTCGCTTACCTCCTCCGGGACGGCCAGCGCCCGCTCGCCCTGTTCAGTGGCGGGTCGCTGCTCGTCGGCGCAGTGGCCCGCACCGACCTCATCAGCGCCGAGCGGACGGAGGAGCTGGCCCGCTTGCTGTGGCGATCGATCCAGGACCAGCTTCTGAGCCTGCCCGACGAGGTGCCCGTCCACCCCACCCACGGTGCCGGCTCGTTCTGCTCGGTCGCTCCAGGGGGCGAGCGGGTCACCACCATCGGCCGCGAACGCAGCTCGAACCCGCTCCTCGCTGCGCCCGACGAGGACGCCTTCGTCGCCCGCCTCCTGGCCGGCTTTGGCACCTTCCCGCCCTATTTCCTCGAGCTGCGCGAGGTCAACCGCCGCGGCCCCGACGTCTACGGCGAACGTCCCTCCCTGAGCCAGCTCGGCGTCAGCACTGTCACCGGCCTTGTTGCCCAGGGCACCGTGGTGGTCGACGTGCGAGGAGTCGAGGCCTTTGCCGCCGGCCACATGCCGGGTTCACTGTCGATCCCGTTGCGCCCGCAGTTTGCCAGCTGGCTGGGCTGGCTGGTCGGGCGGGACCAGGACATCGTGTTCGTACTCGACGCGGACCAAAACCGGGCGGAGCTGGTCCGTCAGTGCCTGGCCATCGGCTACGAGCGCCTGGCCGGCGAGCTGGCCGGCGGGATCGACTCATGGAGGTCCAAGGGCAACCCGGTGGCCACGATGTCGCTCGTCCTCCCCGACGAGGCGATCGGAACGGTGGTGGATGTGCGCCAGCGCAACGAGTTCTCCGCCGGCCACGTACCCGGTGCAGTGAGCATGGAGCTCGGGGACACCGCCGAGCAGCTCTCGACGCTGCCGGCGGGCCCGCTCACCGTCATGTGCGGCCACGGCGAGCGAGCCATGAGTGCGGCGAGCATCCTCGCCGCCGAGGGCCGCACGGACGTCTCGGTGCTCCTCGGTGGCCCGGCTGACGTCGTTGCCGCCCGGCACCAGCGCCTGGCCGTCTGACAGTGCCTGCGCCGAGGGCCCGCCTAGCGATCCAGCTGGGGCTGCGGGAGAACCTGGCCCAGTTCAGCCTCCTGGTGGCCGTCAACGCCCTTGTGGGCGGCATGGTCGGCCAGGAGCGGACCGTGCTGCCGCTGCTGGCCAAGCAGACCTTCGCTCTCACCGCCTTCACCGCCAGCGCCACCTTCATAATTGCCTTCGGAGCGACCAAGGCGCTGGCCAACCTGGCCACCGGGGCCCTTATCGACCGGATCGGCCGCAAGCCCGTGCTCGTCGCCGGCTGGATCGTCGGGATCCCGGTGCCGCTCCTGCTGATCTGGGCGCCGACCTGGGGGTGGATCATCGCCGCCAACGTGCTGCTCGGGGTCAATCAGGCCATGACGTGGTCGACGACGGTCGTCATGAAGATCGACCTGGTGGGACCTGCCCGGCGAGGCACTGCCCTGGGCTTCAACGAGGCGGCCGGCTACGGCGCCGTCTCCCTCACCGCCCTGGCGACGGGCGCGATCGCCGCCCGCTACGGGCTACGCCCCGAGCCGTTCTTCCTGGGCATCGCCGTCACCGCCCTGGGGCTCGGCCTGTCCACGCTCTTCGTGCGAGAGACCCAGGGCCACGCTCGCCTCGAAGCGGCTTCGGCCGGAAGGGCGGACGGCACCGACAGCTTCGGTTCCATCTTCGCCCGGGCCACCTGGGGCGACCCTACGCTCAGCGCGGTCAGCCAGGCTGGACTGGTGAACAATGCCGTCGACGGGTTGGCATGGGGGATCCTGCCGCTTCTGTTCGCGGCCAACGGACAGTCGGTGGAGGCGATCGGTGTGCTGGCCGCTCTCTATCCCGGCGTGTGGTGCGTGGGCCAGCTGTTCACCGGGGCATGGTCGGACCGGGTTGGGCGCAAGCCGCTGATCGTGGCCGGCATGGTGCTGCAGGGTGCCGCTCTGGCCCTGGTGTCGGCGACGACTGGTTTCGCGTCGTGGGCGGTCGGCGCCGTGCTCATCGGCATCGGTACCGCCCTGGTGTACCCCACGCTCATCGCCGCGGTGGGCGACGTGGCGCATCCAACCTGGCGGGCGACTGCCGTCGGCGTCTACCGGCTTTGGCGCGACACTGGCTACGTGGTCGGCGCCCTCCTCGGCGGTGTCGTGGCCGACGCGTTCGATCTCCGAGCCGCGGTGATGGTGGTCGCAGCATTGAGCGTCGTCTCCGGCCTGGTCGTCGCTACGCGCATGGAGGAGACAGGCGATCCGGACGATGGGGCTGGTCCGCGCAGAGCGCCGGCTGTCAACGCGGCGTGACTGTCAGTTTCCCTTCACTTCACAAGGGCAGTGGACGCGCTTCTACGACCTCGATCACGCACCGAGGACCGGGTGCCCGCGCCAGCCGGGCGTCGGCCGTGATGAGCGTGGCCTGCAGCGCCTCCGCAAGGGCGACATAGAACGCGTCCCACGCTCGCAGCGAGCCCTTGAGCTCCCAGACTCTGCCCAAGAGCGGCCGGTGCCCAAAACGCTCGCCCGGCCATTCTCGAAGGTCTTCGACCGCCTGGTCCGCCGCCGTTGCGTCGAGACGGCCTCGTAGGTGATCCCTTCGGATCACGCTGACCACTTCGACGTCGATGACTGATGGTGCTGCGTGTTCAGTATCGAGGGCGAGCCTCGCCCGGACGTCGTCGGCACGAGCGGTATCGGCGACGACCTCGTAGAGGCAGCTGGCATCAACGACCAGCATCGGGCCACTGCCCACGAAGCTCATCCAACGCGGCGACCACATCTGCACGATCGATCTGTGACGGTCGACGTCTCGTCCGGGCGAGCCACTCCTCCACGGTCGGACGCGCCGCGAGTCGGGTGGCCTCCCTCCGGAGCAACTCCGGCACAGTCAGGCCAGCTTCTGATGCGCGCCGTCGAAGCGCCTCGTACACGTCATCGTCGAGGTCGCGCACCTGGATCGTCTTCGGCACGCCAAACCCTATCATGCGCCGGTGCATGTTTACACGCGCATCCGCATCACAGGAGGGCTACCCATCGTCCACCTTTCCCCTTTCAGGGGTCCCTGCAGCAAGACCCCTACCCTTGGTTCCGTTGCCGGGGGTGTCCGACCCTGGACAGCCGGCAGCCGGCAGGCGTAGCTTTCGATCCCGGCGGGGCGTCGCCCGGCTTTGCCACCGAGCCGACGCGTACCCAGCCGGCGACGAGGCTCGAGCACACGGGCCGCGTCTCGCCAGGCGGTCCTGTTCGCAGCCTCTTCACGCACGAAAGACCGACATGGAAAGCGCACCGCTCGCGGGCCACCGTGGCCCTGGGTCCCAGCGCCGGGCGACGACGCGGGCCCTGCACATCGCCGCCCAGGTGCGGACGTCGTACCAGGTGGATCTGGGCGGGATCGGGGCCTTCCTCCCGGCGCGGGTTCCAACCGACGACCTGCCCCGGGCACTCCGGCCCTACCTCCTTGCCTGCGGCGAGCTTCCGAACCGGTACCCGCAGGGCGGAGGAGGGGTTCGCGAGTGGCTGGACCGGTGCTTCCGCACCGACCCGCCAGCCGTCCGCCAAGCGGTCGAGGCCCTGGACGCCGCCGAAGCCGATGCGCTCATGACCGCACTCGCCGTGCTGGGCCACACCTACCGGTGGGACAGCGTGCCCCCGCTGGCTGAGCGGTTCGCCGAGCGGTCGATCGAGCTCCCACCCGGGATCCTCGGCCCATGGAGCCAACTGGCGCGCCGTCTCGACCAACCGCGTGTCGGCTCGGCCTGGAGCCTGCACCTGACCAACTGGAGGATGCCCGATCGGCAGGGTGGTGATTCCTACCGGGCCGGGGAGCTGAACCGACCGGTCCTCCGCATCGCCCACACGTGGCTCGCTCCGCCCCTCGCTGACCAGCTGGAGAGCTTCTCACTGGCCTTCGTCCTCATGGAGGCGATGGGCGCCGCGGTCCTCGACGGCCTGGTCGACGCGATCGAGTGCGCCGCCGCCGACGCCTCCGACGGGGTGCTCGCCGCCCTCGACCGGGTGCACATCGCCATCATGGCCATGACGCTCGGCTTCAGCCGGAACGTGCGGCCACGGACCGTCGACCCAACCATCTGGCTCGAGGTCATCCAGCCGACGTTCGCGTGGGGAGCCGAGGCGTGTGACGCCGGTCGCATCGGCGGCGGCCCCAGCGGGATGCAGCTCGGCATCATCCAGGCATTGGACGCCGCGTTCACGGTCGGGGGACGATCGGGAATGGCACAGATGGCCGGCGCCGCCCGTCGCCACATGCCGCGACGCCATCGCCGGTTCCTGAGCACCCTGGACCAGGCGGGGCCGCTCCTGCGGGCCTTCGTCACCGACGGCGGCTCCCCCGAGCTGGCGGCGCGGTTCGACGCGTGCGTTCTCGCCCTCGCCCGCTTCCGGGTGACCCACCGGGCCCGGGGCGCCCAGTACCTCCGCAACCGCTCCCCCAGTGAGGTCCCCCGTGCCTCCACCGGTCTGACTATCGGGATACACGACGACCCAGTCAGTACCTTCGATCAATCCATGAACGAGCGGATCGCCGAAACCTACGAGGCAATGCTTGATCCGGATCAGCGTCGTGAGGTCGGACATCCTCACGTCGTGGGCACATAAACGCTGCGCCGATGTCGATGTATGTCGGAGTCGAACGCTCCTTGCCGTGCGGCCAATCGAGAGGCCGGGAAACGAACAAGAGCGACAGAAGAGGTTCAGCCACCGCCGGGGCGGTTGGACCTCGCGCTCAGCGGCAGCGGACCCTCGGGTGCACGCGGATCACGGCGTCGTTGAGCAGGAGATGTTTCGAGCGCAGTGTGTCCCTGCGTAGTCGACAAGACTGATGATGACCGTTCGCCGTCCGGACGGCCGGACGAGGACAGGGATGGGTACGCCGGCGGTGAGGGACGGGTCCTGTCTCCACTGTCGTGCTCCGTCTGAGTGTGCCTGTGACGGGCCAGGTCTCGACCCGTCATCGTTACGGTAGTGCGTTGTTGCTATAGCTAAGTACACCACGACATCGGCGACGAGTCCAATACCCTGGTGCAAAATGCGCGCTCGATCATTCAGTGCTCGCAGGCGCCACCAGGCAACACAATAGGCTGGAGCTATGTGAGGATAGACAGATGGAATTAAGGCACCTGCAATATTTCCTGGCTCTGTCGGAGGAACAGAACTTCAGCCGGGCGGCCCGGCGCCTGCAGATCGCCCAACCGTCGCTGAGCCAGCAGATCAAGAAGCTCGAGGACGAGTTGCAGACCGAGCTCTTCGATCGCGCCAGTCGACCCATCCGGCTCACCGCCGCCGGCGAGCTTCTCCTCGACGACGCCCGCCGGCTGGTCCAGGAGATGGAGGCGACCGCCCGCGAGGTGCGGCGAGCGGGCAGGGGCGAGGTCGGGCGCGTGCGCATCGGCTACTCCTACGGAGGGCTGTACTGCCTAGTCCTCACCCTCCTGCGCCGGCTCGTCGCCGCGTGCCCTGACACCAACATCGTGATCCATCAGCTGTCGGAGCGCGACCAGGTGCCCGCCCTGCGCACCGGCCGTGTCGACGTCGTGCTCGGCCGCCTGACTGAGCCGCCCACGCCCGACATCACCGTCCGCCCCCTGCGTGACGAGCGCTTGATCGCCATCCTGCCGGCGGACCACCCGCTGGCCGTCGGGCCGGAGGTGAAGCTCGGCGCCCTGGCCGACGAACGGTTCGTGATGTTCCCCCGTCGGCTCGAGCCCGTGGTGTTCGACAACTACATCCAGGCCTGCATGCGCGCCGGATTCACCCTCCAGCTCGTCCAGGAGGTGACCGACGCGCAGACACAGGCCCTGGCCATCGCCGCCGGCCTTGGCGTCGGCCTCAGTGGCGAGCAGCTGGCCCTGCGGTTCCCCGAGCTCGTGTACCTCCCGATCGAGCCGGCCTTCACCGTCGCCAAGATCGCCGCGCTGTGGTGCGACACCCGCCCTCCCACCACGTTGGAGCCGTTCCTGACAGGCCTTTAGTGGCAAGGCCCGAGCCGGCGGCCGCGGCCCCTCCTAGAGTGGGGCCGTGCGGTTCGGCATCCTGGGGCCCCTCCAGGTGGACGACGACGGGCGCCGGCTCGACCTGGGACGTCCGAAGCAGCGCGCCCTGCTCGCCCTCCTGCTGATCCACGCCAATTCCGTCGTGTCGGTCGACAAGCTGGTTGACGACCTGTGGGCCGGCCACCCGCCGGACGACGCATCGGCGGCGCTGCAGGTGCAGGTGTCGCGGCTGCGGCGGGCACTCGCCGAAGGCGCCGGCGGCGCAGTGGTCGTGGAGAACCGCAAGCCGGGCTACGTCCTCCACGTCGCACCGGAGGATCTCGACGCCCAGCGCTTCAGACGGCTCGTCGCCGGGGCGGGCGACGCCATGGCCGGCGACACGCCCGAGCAGGCCCTCGCCCTCCTCGACGAGGCCCTGGGGTTGTGGCGCGGGCCGGCGCTGGCGGAGTTCGCCGACGAGCCGTTCGCCATGTCCGAGGCCGCCCGCCTGCACGAGCTCCGACTCGTCGCCGAGGAGGAGCGGGTGGAGGCCGAGCTGGCCCTGGGCCGCCACGCCACGCTGGTCGGCCGCCTGCGTCAGCTCGCCGGCGAGCACCAGCTCCGTGAGCGGCTCTGGGGCCAGCTCATGCTGGCCCTGTACCGGTGCGGGCGGCAGGCCGAGGCCCTGCGCGCCTACGGCGAGCTCCGCCACCACCTCGGAGAGGAGCTCGGGATCGACCCCTCCCCCGCCCTCCAGCGCCTCGAGGAGGCCGTGCTCCTGCAGGCGTCGGAGCTGGACTGGACGCCAACGGTGGCCGACGGCCCGATCAGCCCAGTCGAGGTCGACCATTCCACTTCCGGCGCCGGCGCGCTGCCGATGGCCGCGGGGACCGAGGCCTCCCCCTTCGTCGGCCGCCGGCACCACCTCGAGCACCTCCTGGGCGAGTGGCAGGCGGCGACGGCCGGCGGGCCGCGGCTCGTGCTCGTCGCCGGCGAGCCGGGCGTGGGCAAGACCCGGCTGGCCATGGAGCTGGCCCGCGCCGCCCACGCGGGGGGCGCGATGGTGCTTCTCGGCCACTGCGACGAGGAGTTGGCTGTTCCTACCAGCCCTTCGCCGAGGCCCTCGCCCGGGCGCTCATCACGCTGAGCCCCGAACAGCTCCGTACCTGCCTCGCCGGCCGGGGCGGCGAGCTGGTCCGCCTGGTGCCGGAACTCGGCGACCTGGTCGAGGACCTGCCCGCCCCGGTCCCGTCCGATCCGGAGACGGAGCGGTACCGGCTGTTCGAGGCGGTGTCGCGCACGTTCGCCGCGCTGTGCAGGGAGACGCCCGTCGTCCTGGTCCTGGACGACCTCCACTGGGCGGCCAAGCCGACGGTCCTGCTGCTCCGCCACCTCGTCCGACGAGCCGGCACCATGCCGTTGCTCGCCGTGGGCACGTTCCGGGACACCGAGGGGACGGGTGCGTTGGAGCTGCTGGCCGACGCGGACGCCAGCAGCCGCGTGGCGCTCGCCGGCCTCGACGAGCCGGCGGTGCGCGAGCTGGTCGGTGGGCCGGGGGTGGAGCTCGACGACGGACTGGCGCGTTCGATCCACGCGGGTACCGCGGGCAACCCGTTCTTCATCGGCGAGGTGATGCGCGCGCTCACCGAAGACGGCGGCCCGCGGGCTGGCTGGTCGATCGAGGCGGCCGGCGTGCCCGACGGCGTGCGCAGCGTGGTCCGCCGGCGCCTGTCGCGGCTGTCCGAGGTGACCGGCCGGCTCCTGGTGGTGGCATCGGTGATCGGCGGCCATTACCACCTCGATGTCCTTCAGTCGGCGACGGGCCTCGACGAGGACACTGTCCTCGTCGGCATGGAGGAGGCGCTGGCCGCCGGCCTCGTCGCCGAGGTGCCGGGCAGCTCGCTGCGCCAGCGCTTCACCCACGCCCTCGTCCGGGCCGCGCTCTACGAGACCCTGTCGGCCGGCCGGCGGGCCCACTTGCACCGCCAGGTCGGCGAGGCCCTGGAAGGGGTGTTCGCCGGCCGCCTCGGTGAGCACCTGCCGGAGCTCGCCCACCACTTCTCGCGTGCGGCCGAGCTCGGCGCTGCGGCCAAGGCGGTCCGCTACGGACGCCTGGCCGGCGACCGCGCCCTGGAGCTCCTGGCCCACGACGAGGCGGCCGACCACTACCAGCGGGCCCTGGAGCTGCTCCCCGCGTCCGGCGCCGCGGACGAGGAGCTCCAGCGCTGCGACCTGCTCCTGGCCCTCGGCGAGGCCCAGAAGCGCTGCGGCACGCCGGCCCACCGGGCCACGCTGCTCGACGCCGCCCACCTCGCCGCCGGCCTCGGCGACGCCGGCCGGTTGGCGGCGGCCGCGGTGGCCAACGGCCGGGGGTTCTGGAGCGCCACCAACAGCGTGGACCGGGAGCGCGTGTCGGTGCTGGAGGCGGCGCTGGACGCCTTGCCGGCTGACGACGGCCCGCTGCGGGCCCGGGTGCTGGCCAACCTGGCGGTGGAGCTGGTGTACACGGGCGACACCGAGGGCGTCCGCCGGCGCAGCGACGAGGCCCTGACCATGGCCCGTCGAATCGGCGACCTGACCACGCTCGCATCCGTGCTCATCCCTCGCTACAACACGCTCCGGGGCGACCCCGGGACCCTCGAGGAGCGGCTGGCCAACACGGCCGAGCTCCTGGCGGTGACCGAGCAGATCCCCGACCCGTCGATGCGGTGCCACGGGTGGGGCTGGCGGGCGATCGCGGCCATGGAGGCAGCCGACGCCGACGAAGCGGCGCGCTGCTTCTCGACGTTCGAGCGGCTGTCCGCCGAGCTGCGCCAGCCGACCACCGCCTGGTACACCACCTACCTGCGGGCCGGCCGCATGCTCCTCGCCGGCCGGTTCGACGACGCCGAGCGGCTCTCCGGCGAGGCGTTCCGCCTCGGACGGGCCGCCGGCCACGCCGACGCCGAGCTGTTCCTCTCCTGCCAGCGGATCCAGCTGGCGTTCGAGTCCGGCGGCCTCGACCGTGGGGGCGCCCGCTGCGGGTCGCCCTGAACCGCCACCCCGAGTCCCTCTGGTTCCTCCGGTCGTGGCAGGCGCTCGCCTTCAGCGAGGCCGGCGACGCCGAGCGGGCCCGCCCGATCTTCGAGGAGTTGGCGGCCAAGGACTTCGCCGACTTCGCCTTCGAGCCCACATGGCTCCACGTCGTCACCCACTGCGCCGCCGTCTGCGCCCGCCTCGGCGCCGTCGAGCACGCCGGCACTCTCCTGACGCTGCTCCGCCCGTACGACGGCCAGTTCGTGACCATGTCGTCGCTGGCGTACACGGGCCCCGTGGCCCATTACCTCGGCGTGCTGGCGGCCACCCTCGGCCGCCGCGACGAAGCACTCGGGCACTACGCGTCGGCCGCGTCCGCCTCCGAGCGGATGGGCGCCCCGACCTGGCTGGCTCGGACCCGTCTGGAGTGGGCCCGGTGCCTGCTGGACGCCGGCGAGACGGAGGCGGCGGCACCGCTCCTGGACCGGGCCCTCGACACTGCGGTGCAGCTGGGCCTGGCCACCGTCGAGCGTGGGGTGCAGGAGGTGCGGGCCACCTCAGCCGGCGTTCAGGCGCCCTTGGCGTAGTCGGGCCACGGCGTCGGCGGCGCACCGCCGATCTGGTCGACGAACTCGTCGATGAACCAGTGCCGGAACCGGAGCTCCTCAGGAGGCGTGGCTAGCGTGAGGAGGTGGTCGCCCCGCCGGCAGTAGTCGTCGGCCTCGTCCAGCATGTCCCCCAGCGCGTGTGCCGCGCCGGCGGCGCCAGCCGGCAACTGGTAGGTGAGGTCGATCGACATCTCACCCCGTTCCAGGGCCGCTTCCATCTCGATGCGCTGCGATTGCGAGAAGTGGCCGTAGCCGGCGCTCAACTCCTGGACGAGTCCCAGCAGCCGTCCTGGCGTGGCCGCCCGGGCCTCGGCGTCCTGCACGATCAGCGCGAACTCCCGCAGCAGGCCGTCGACGTGCTCCTGGGTCCGCTGCCACACGTCGAGCGGCAGCTGGAGGAGGTCGACCCGGACGAGCTCGTCGGCCATCTCCCGTTCCACGGCGGCACCGTAGCGGGTGGTGAACGATGAGGAAACCGATGCTCGGCGGAGAGTGCAGGACGGGGAAACATGGCCCCTTTCCGCGGCCCTGCGGACCGTTTGGCTAGGTTGGCCCCTCTATGCCGCGCATCGACATCGAACTGACGAGCTCCCGCCCCGACGGTACCTGGACGTGGCGCGCCGCAGGTGCCCGTCAGCCCAAGGGTGTGGTGGCGGCATCCGTCCTGCACGAGGGGGCCAAGGTCGGCGACGTGTTGAAGGCCGAAGCCGACTTCGACCTCGACGGCATCAACGTCACGTCCGTCGCCGCGCCCAAGGCGAAGAAGGCCGCGCCGGAGGTGCTGCCCATCCTCGGCTCGGGCAAGGTCGAGGAGCTGGTGACGCACAGTCCCGGCATCAAGCCCGAGCGGGAAGGGGGCGGCGATCGCCGCGAGCGCGGCGGCCGTGACCGGTTCGGTGGCGGTGGCGGTGGGTTCGGTGGCGGCGGACGGGGTGAAAAGGGACCGGTCGGGCCCGATGGGCGGCCGCTCGGTCCGGGGGCCACCCGGCCCAGGGCGACGCCGAGCCCGGCTCCGGCGCCGCGCGAAGGGGCCCGGCGCGAGGGCGGCGCCGGCCGTGGCCCGGGCCAGCGCGAGCGGGCACGGCCCGACCGTCCCGAGCGCCCGCGCGGCGAGCGGGTGGCCGGCGACGGTCCCAGGGGCGAGCGCCCCGCCGGCGAGCGGCCGCGGCGCGAAGGTGCGTCCCGTGAGGGTGTCGGGCCCCGTGAGGGTGCCGGGCCCAGAGAGGGCGCCGGGCCGCGGGAGGGTACTGGGCCGCGTGAGCGCCGCGAGGGCGGTCGGCCGCCCCGGGAGGCCGCCGGTCGCGAACGGCCCGCGGCACGAGGCCCGGCCGGCGCCGCGCCCGCCCGCCCGCGTCTCCAGCCGAAGCGCATCCAGGCCGGGCGGACCCATCGCGAGGCCGTGCTCGCCGCCCTTCCCCCCGAGCAGCGGGCCATCGCCGAGCAGGTGCTGCGGGGCGGCCTGGCGGGCGTCCGCCAGGCCGTGGAGGAGCAGAACAGTCAGACGCGGGCGGCCGGCGGTCCGGAGATCCGGCCCGAGGCCCTGTTGAGCCTGGCCGAGGAGCTGCTGCCCAGCCTGCGCGCCGCCGAGTGGCGGGACCGGGCCGAGGCGACGGCGGCCATCGTCGACGAGGTCGGCCTGCGCGACCTGCGCTCGATCGTGGCGGGCGCCGACCTGGCCGGGCGGGACGAGGAGAGCCGGGCCCTCGCGACCCTCCTCCGCGAGGGCCTCGAGCGGCGGAGCGCGGCGGAGCGCCAGGCCTGGACGGACGAGATCGCCTCCTGCCTCGCCGAGGGCCGTGTCGTGCGTGCCCTGCGGGTGAGCGGCCGAGCGCCGGAGCAGGGGCTGCGTCTCCCCGCCGAGCTCAGCGCCGGCCTGAGCACCGCGGTGGCCGAGGCCATGACGCCCGAGACCGCGCCGGACCGCTGGCTGGCCCTTCTGGAAGCGGTGCTGGCCTCCCCGGTGCGGCGCACCATCGCGCCCAAGGGCCTGCCGGCCGGCGCCGACCAGGAGACCCTCAAGACCGTGCGGGCCGCGATCTCCAAGGTGCCGGCGCTGGGCCCTCTCCTTGGCGAGTCACCGTCGTCGCGCCCGGTCCCCCCGCCGCCCCCGCGCCGTCCGCCGGCGCCGCCGGCACCGCCCGCCGCCACTGCGCCGGTCGCGCCGGAGACGGCCGCAGAGCCGGCGCCGGCCGCCGAGTCGATGGCCCCCGCCGTCGAGCAGGCCCCCGCAGTCGAACCCCGCTCCGAGACGCCGGCGCCCGAGACCGCGGCGCCCGAGACAGCGGCCGAGGACGCGCCCGTCGCCGGCGACGCCCCCGAGTCCATGGCCGTCGCCCCCGAGTCCATGGCCGTCGCCCCCGAGATGCAGCCCGTCGCGGCCGCTCCGGAGGCGCCGGCCGCCGATGATGCGCGCGGTGCCGCCGACCCTGTGCCCGAGGCCGCAGCTGCACTGGCCGATGCCGGCGAGGACGAGCCCGAGCGGACGGTCGACTAACCTCGATCCTCGGCCGCCCAACCGGTTCTTTGTCGGCTGGAACTGCCGCAGCGGTATCCCAGCCGACAAAGAACGGTCGGCGAACGCTCAGGCGATCACGGGCACGATGCCGTGCTCGTGCAGGAACTCGGCCAGGCCGTCGACGAGGCGGAGGTGGGACACCTCGTCGAGAGGCACCCATGCCGCCTCGGCCGCGTCGGCGCCGGCCCGGGTGGCGGCGTCCGGGTCGTCGAGCACGGTCACGAAGAAGTCGAAGATGACGAAGTGGTGGTCCTCGCCGATGCGCTCCACCCAGCCGACCAGGTCGTCGCACACCGCCTCCAGGCCGGTCTCTTCGGCCAGCTCCCGGACGACGGCCTCCGCCAGCGTCTCGCCGCCCTCCACCCGGCCGCCGGGCACGCTCCACTCCCCCGCCGCCGGCCCGTGACCGCGGCGGATCAGCAGGAGCCGGTCGTCGACGAGCGCGACCGCCCCGACGCAGACCTCCGGCTTCACGAGTTCGGCGGCTTCACGACGCCGGGGTCGGGCGGGGAGCAGTTTCCTGCTCCATGCCGAACCGGTGGTGCATCACGAGCTGGCGGGCGGTGAAGCCCGACTCCTCGAAGAAGTTCTTGGACGCCCGGTGCCCGGGGAGGGCCATGGCGTCCATTCCGATGCACTTGCGCTCCTCGCACCAGGCCATGAGGTCGCCGATCATCAGCTCACCCAGGCCGACCTGGCGGGCTTCATCCTCGACGAAGAGGTCGTCGACGACGCCGAGGACCGATCCGTCGCGCAGGTGCTCGAGGTGCACGATCCCGTAGCCGACGACGACGTCGTCGATGGTGGCGACGATGATCCGGACGTCGGGCTCGTCGAGCAGCGCCGCCAGCCCCTCCTCGATCGGCTCCGGACGGGCCTCCCGCGCCTTCCAGACCCCGCCGCCGCGCATCGGGGTCAACTCCTCGATGACCGCCCGGTTGAGCTCGGCGATGCGGGCCACGTCGGCTGGTCGGGCCGGCCGGCAGCCTTCCTCCACTAGGCGCTGGCCCGCAGCTGGTCGATCCGGGTCAGGACCGTCTTGCGGGCCCGGGTGGCCTCCTCGTAGGCCCGGATGGCATCCAGCTCGGCGGCCGAGAGGCCCTCGAGGCGGGGCACCACCTGGGACGCCGAGAGGGTGTCGTAGGCAGTGATGGCCAGGGCGCCGGCGTCGGGTGCGGGGCCTGCGTCGGATGGCACGCTCGCCGGCGCCGGCGCCGGCCGGTGCCCGTTCGTCGGTCGCGCCGCTCCCGACGCCGGCGACGCCGGGCCGCCGGCCCGCTCCTCCCGGAGGCGCTGGACGATCTTCTCCGCCCGGCGCTGGCCCTGGCGGACGGCCATCTCGCCGATCATCCGGGCCACGGTGACCTGCCCACCCATCCGCTGGCGGCCCTTGTCGGCCAGCTTGGGCACCAGGTCCCGGGCCTCCATCAGCAGGCCGAGCGGTGCGTACACCAGCAGGTCGAGGAGGTGCTCCGCGGGTTCCTGGCGCTTGCTCATGGTGGCCAGCCTAGGGCCGCCGGCGGGCCTTTCAGACGCGACTGGCGGCCTAGACGCAGTCGCGGCAGTACATCCGCTCGGGGTCGGCCAGCTGGCTGGGGTGCTTGACCAGGAAGCAGGACTGGCAGACGAACTCGCCGGGCCGCTTGGGGAGGACCTTGGTCGAGCCCTCGGCCCGGTCCTCGGCGTCGGGGACGTCGTCCTCCTCGTCCTCCTCCTCGTCGACCACGACGAGGCGGTCCTTCAGGATGACGTCGAGGCCGGCCTCCACGTCGTCGGGATCGATGTCGTCGTCCTCGTCGTCGTCATCGTCGTCGTCGGTGACCACGCCGATCGGGACGACCACGTCGTCCTCGACCAGGTCGACGTCGTCGACGACCACGTCGTCGACCAAGTCGTCGACCAAGTCGACGTCGTCCTCGATCAGGTCGTCATCGTCGTCGTCCTCGAGCGACTCCAGGTCGACGATATCCGGGTCGTCGGGCTCGTCGACGTCGTCGAGTTCCTCGTCTGGCTCATCAGGCATTTCGACAGCGTCCGTTCCACAAGAGGGGCCTTCGGGGGCGGCAGCATAGACGACCCGCCCGGGCTACGGGCCGTGTCGCCGGGTGGTCCGAAGCGATCGGGGCCCGAGAGACCGTTGGTACCGCTCCGTAGCCCTCCCACGGGGACGGTGGCCGGCCCGGCCCCCCGTGGTGGATTATCAGAACGTTCTCTACTTGGTCCCCCGAGCCCCGCGCTTGCCCTAAGTACGCCCCCACCGCGGCGCAGCCCGCAGGCGACGCCGAGGCCCACGACCCGGGGGTGTGGGGCGAAAGGGACGACCGGAGCATGGCGCGCCTGGGCCGACCGTGCAAGGGCACCGAGGATGCCCGTGACCAGCCTCTTCGCGCGTCAGCGCAGGTCAGGAGCATCGGATTTTTTACCTCTAGTTCATGTCGAGGCTTGCCCGGTCGGCGAGGTGCGCCGGGCCTCGGCCCGCCGCTCCCCCGGCAGTCGCTCCAGGCCAGCACCGGCCTCGCTGTGGTCGACGAAGGCCATCAGGCCGGCGACGACGCGGTGCCCGGCCTGCTCGGCGATCAGGCGGTGCATGTCCTGGCAGATGCGCCGGTACGACGGGTGGCCGGCCGGCGACGTCCGCAGCTCCAGCATGTGCAGCGCGGCCCGGGCGTTGAGCTCGATGGAGTACCGGAGGCGGTAGGCCAGGGAGACGGCGTAGGACGCCTGGGCGGGGAACTGGGGCTCCAGGGCGCCGTGGAGGGCGGCCGAGCACGCCATCGCCTCCTCGAAGGCCTCCGAGGCGCCTGCAGTCAGGACGTCGTCGGCCATGACGTAGCCGTGGCGCGGGCTGAGCGCCTGCCACTGGATGGTGAGCATGCGGTGGCGCTGGAGGTCCCGGAAGGCGCCGTAGTCGGAGAGGACGTCGAACCGGTAGAACAGGTGTTCGAGGGCCCGCCCGGGCTTGTGCCGGCGGTTGCGCCGGTCGCCCACGTAGGCGTCGGCCACCGCCTGGCGCTCGTCGGCCGAGAGGGTGCGCACCCGCGCCAGGATTTGGTCGTCGGGCAAGTCCAGGTGGGGGTAGAGCATGGCGGCGAGGAGCTTGTCCTCGCCGTCGGGGTCGAAGTCGACGAGCGTGACCGCCGGCCGGGGGTCGGGCTCCACGCCGGCGAACAGGCGCTCGGCCACCTCGGCAGTTTCCCGGGCGGTGGCGGCGAGGTAGTCGGTCCACTCCCCGCCCCGGTCGGGGCGGTCGAGGCGGGTCAGGAAGGAGGGGATGACCTTGCGGAGCTCGGCCACCATCAGGGTGGCGTACTCCCGGGCCTCCGGGAGGGCGTGGCCACGCATGCGCAGCAGGAGGAGCTCGTAGGCCTGGCCCGTGCCGTAGATGCCGACGTTGGACAGGGCGGCGGCCGGCAGCAGGCCGCGGAGGGCGTCGAAGGCCTTGGCCTTGATCGACTGCCGGTACACGAAGTCAGAGTCGCCCGGCTCCTTGGGGAAGCGCTCGCGGTAGTGGTCGCCCATCACCGGGACCAGGGCGGCGTAGGTGTCGAAGAGGTGGTCGAGGTCGGCCACGTAGCGGGTGCCCAGCGCCGACGCGAGCACGGCGGGGTCGCGGTGGTACCGGTAGCGGCCGCCGAGGCGGGCGTCGTAGGCGACGTACCGGGTCGACTGCTCCAGGTAGGCCATGAGACGGCCCCACTCGAGCACCTTGGTCAGCAGGTTGGACGACTGCTCACAGGCGAGGTGCACTCCGCCGAGCTGGGCCACGGAGTCGTCGCCGTACTCGGTGAAGACCTTCTCGTAGAGGGCCTCGGCCCGCTTGACGCCCACGGTCGCGTCGATCGAGGAGTCGCCCTCGGTGTCGAGGTCGCCGACGAACTCGTCCAGGAACAGCCGGCGCAGGCTCTTGTGCGACCGGGAGTACCGGGCGAAGAGGGCGCCCTTGACCACCTCGGGCAGGTTGACCAGGGCGAACACGGGGCCGTCGAGGTTCGTGAAGTACCGCCGGAGGACGTCGGCCTCCTGGTCCGTCCACGGCTCGACGACGTAGGGATGCATGGACCGGCGAGACTAGGGTCCCGAGCGGAACGCAGCGCGGACCTTCTGGACCGCCCCCTCGGTGAGCCATAGATCCATGACCGTCATGGCCATGGCCTTGGCCCCGTCGAGCACGGCCTTGTCGCCCTCCTCCGAGGCGGCCCACCGGGCGAACTCGGCCGAGTGCAGCGGCACGTCGGGCGGGCTGACGGCCATCATCGGGTGGATGGACGGGACCAGGTGGCTGACGTTGCCCATGTCGGTGCTGGCGATCACCCGGTTGGCCGCGCTGGGGTCGGCCAGGGGCCGGCCGAGGGCGACGCTGTTGGCCCGGTAGAGGTCGATCATCACCGGATTGGTCCGCAGGTCCATGTACTCGGGGCACGTCGGGTGCACCTCCAGCCGGCAGCCCGCCGCCGCCGCGCCCGCTTCCAGGCAGGCCAGCACCCGGGCCTTGAGGGGCTGGAGGCTGTCGATGGTGGCCGATCGGACGTACCACTCGGCCACGGTGTGGTCGGGGACGATGTTGGGCTTGTCGCCGGCCTCGGTGAAGACGCCGTGGATGCGGTCGGTGGCGGCGATGTGCTGGCGCAGGGCGGCCACCGCGTTGTAGCCGAGCACCATGGCGTCGAGGGCGTTGCGACCGAGGTGGGGGGCGGCGGCGGCGTGGGCGCCCTGGCCGAAGTATTCGACCCGCCATGTGGCGATGGCGATGATGTCCGCCTCGGTCAGGTCGGCGCCGCAGGGGTGGACCATCATCGCCGCGTCGACGCCCTCGAAGGCGCCCCGCTCCCCCATCAGTACCTTGCCGCCGCCGCCCTCCTCGGCCGGCGTCCCGAGGACGACCAACCGGCCGCCGGCCACCTCGGCCAGGGCGCTTGCGGCCAGCGCCGCCCCCAGCCCGGCGGCGGCGATCACGTTGTGCCCGCAGCCGTGGCCGATGCGCGGCAAGGCGTCGTACTCGCAGAGAACGGCCACATTGGGGCCGTCACCGGATCCGTGCTTCACCTCGAACGCCGTGTCCAGCCCGTAGGCGCCGGCCTCGGTGCCCAGGGCGGACGCCAACACGTCGGCGGCGAAGGTCTCGGCGAAGAGCAACTCCGGATGGCCGTGGATCCGGTGGGAAACCTCGAGGAGGAGGTCGGCTCGGCGGTCGACCTCGTCCCGCACCCGCGCTTTGGCGTCCTCCAGCTCCATCCCGGCCAGGGTAGGCCCCGGCCGGGACGGGTGGGACCGGAGGGCTACTTCTTGAACTTGTCGCCGATGTCCTCGACGATCTCCTTGACCTTGCCGACCCCCTGGTCGACCTTGCCCTCGCGCTTGAGGCCGCCGTCGTCGGTGAGGTCGCCGGCGGCTTCCTTGATGCGGCCCTTCAGCTCATCTACGTTGTCGACCATGTCGGTACTTCCTCTCTCGTTGGTACGGGAGGTGTTCCCTCCCTGACCCTGGCGCTAACGCCAGCGGCGATACTGGGCCCATGGGCTCCCTGCGAGGCGAGACGATCCCGATCCTGGCCTCTCGCGACATCGCCGAGACGGTCGGCTTCTACGAGCGGCTTGGGTTCGGTGTCGTGCGGCTGTACGAGGGGTTCGGGGCGCCGTACCTCCTGCTGCGGCGCGATGACGTCGAGCTGCACTTCGTCCACTCCCCCGACACGGACCCGAAGGAGAGCCACGGCGGCTGCTACTTGCGCCTGGAGGACGCCCAGGCCGTCTACGACGAGTGGGCGCCCCTCGGCGTCCCCGAGGTCCACCCGCCGCGCGACACGCCCTGGGGCATGCGCGAGTTCTTCGTCGTCGACCCCAGCGGCAACTTGATCCGCATCGGCACGCCCCTGCCTGGGGGGCCCTAAGCCTCTTCGCCGCTCCATTCGCGGTCCTCGCGGTCCCACTCGTCGTTGCGGGCCTCGACCCGGTCCTTCCAGTGCTCCGCCGCCTCCTTGGAGTCGTACGGGCCCATGCGGTCCTCCGGCGGGCAGGCGGCGTCCGCCCCTTCGGCCCGCCCGTGCTTCAGACACCAGTACCACGAGCCGCTCATCGGCCGCTCCTCTCGACGGATCACTGTTCCACTCACCCCCTACCCGCTCAAGATGTTCGGACGATCCGCCGATATCAACCACGACACCCGCGTCCAGAACAAGGGCCAGAGGAACCGAGGGGGTGAACGTCTCGACCGCAGCTCCCCAGTCCGACGCCGACCAGCCCCGCCGGTTCGGAGGCCGCTTCCGGGCGACGCGCGTGCTGCGTGCGACGGCGGCCGGGGAGACCCTCCGCGGCATCGACGCCTCCGACGGCCGCGAGGTCGTCATCCGCACGATCACCAGCGCCGACCCCTCCGCCGGTGCCCGCCTGGAGCAGGAGCTGGCCACCCTGGCCCGCCTGGAGGGCACCGACCTGGTCAGGCCCCTGGCCGTGGGTCGGGAAGGCGCGGTCCTGTACTCGGTGGTCCCCTACGTCGCCGGTGTGACCCTGGAGGCCCACCTCGCCGCGCTCGGCCGGCCGCTCACCGTGGCCGAGGCCCTGGCGGTGGGTCGGGGCGTCCTCCATGCCCTGGTCGAGGCCCACGGGCACGGCTGGCTCCACCGGGACGTACGGCCGTCGAACATCGTCGTCGAGGTCCTCACCGTCCCGACCCTCAGCCGGGCCGCCGGCGCCTCCCCGGCCGAGCGCAGCCGCCTCCATCGGGCGACGCTCGTCGACTTCGGCGTCGCCCAGCTCCGGCGGGTGGCCGGCGCCCCGCCCGAGACCGGCGTGCGGGCCGCCCGCTACACCTCGCCGGAGGCGGCCGGGAGCGTCGACCACGAGGTCGACGAGCGCTCCGACCTCTACTCCTTCGGCGCCGTGCTCTTCGAGTGCCTGGCCGGCCGGGCCCTCTTCGATGGCGAGACCGTCGGCGAGGTGCTCCGCCAGCACGTGACCGAACCGGTGCCCCGCCTGCGGACCCTCGCCGGCGCCGTGCCCGCCGCCCTCGACCAGGTCGTCCAGCGCCTGCTCATGAAGGAGCCGGCCGACCGCTACGCCGGCGCCCATGCCGCCCTGGCCGACCTCGACGAGATCGCGGCCGCCCTCGAGTCGGGCGACGCCGATCCCGACGTGGTCGTGGGCGCCCACGACACGCGCGGGACCCTGGCCCAGCCGGCCTTCGTCGGGCGGGAGGCCGAGCTGGCCGAGATCAGAGCCCAACTCGAACGGGCCCGCGACGGGCTGGGTGGGCTGGTCCTCGTCGAGGGTGAGTCCGGCGGAGGGAAGACCAAGCTGCTCGAGGAGCTGGCCCAGCGCAGCCGCGAGCAGGGGGTCTGGGTGCTGCGGGGCCAGGGCGTCGACCAGATGGCCCAGCGCCCGCTGCGGGTGCTGGACGGTGTGGTCGAGGCGGTGCGGCACCGGGCGGACGACGATGGCCGCTTCGCCCTGGCCATGGGCGCCGCCCTCGGCGCCCACCTCGAGGCGCTCGTCGACGCCCTGCCGAGCCTGGCCGAGACGTTCGGCGCCACGGAGTCCCACTCCCTCGGTCCGGAGGCCTACGGCGAGGCCCGCTCCCTGCCCGCCCTGACCGCATTCCTCGACGCCCTCGGGACGGTCGGGGGGCCGGTGATGGTCCTGCTCGACGACTGCCAGTGGGCCGACGAGCTGACGCTGAAGCTCGTCGGCCACTGGTCGAGCCACCGCCCGGGCGAGGCCGGCCGGCGGGTGATGGTCGTCGCCGCGTTCCGTTCCGAGGAGGTGGCCCCCGGCCACCCGCTCCGGCGCCTCCACGCCGGCGCCCACCTCGCCCTCCCGGCCCTGGCGGAGGTCGAGATGCGGCGGATGCTCGTCTCGATGGCCGGGCCCCTCCCCGAGGAGGCCGTCGAAGTCGTCGAGCAGCTGTGCGAGGGCAACCCGTTCATGGCCACCGCGGTGCTCCGGGGGCTGGTGGAGACCGGCGCCATCGTCCACGACGCCATCGGCTGGGGCGTGCACCCGACGGCGATGGCCGGCGTCCAGACGTCCCGCCACGCCGCCGCCTTCCTCGCCCGGCGCCTCGACCTCCTTCCTGCCCCGGCGCGGCGCCTGCTGGCGGTGGGGGCGCTCCTCGGCAAGGAGTTCGACGCCGGCATGGCCGCGTCCCTCATCGGCCAGGACGCCACCGAGGCGGCGGCCGGCATCGAGGAGGCCCGCCGGCGCCACATACTCTGGTCCTCCGGCAACCACTGCACCTTCGTGCACGACAAGCTCAGGGAGGCCCTCCTCGCCCAGCTCGAGGACGCCGACCGCCGGGCCCTCCACCGCGACGCCGCCCTGGCCTTCGAGGGCCAGGACGAGGACCGGGTCTTCGAGCTGGCCTACCACTTCGACGCCGCGGGCGACGCCCGCCGGGCGCTTCCCTACGCCCTGGCCGCCGCCGAGCGGGCCCGCTCCCAGCATGCGCTGGAGATCGCCGAGAGCCAGTACCGCATCGCCGAGCGGGGCGTGGTCTTCGGCGACGACGACGCCCGCCGCCGGGTGGCCGAGGGGCTGGGCGACGTGCTCATGCTGCGGGGCCACTACGAGGACGCGGCAGCGCAGCTTCAGATGGCGGCCCGGCTGGCCGCCGACGTCGTGGACCGGGCCGAGATCGAGGGCAAGCTCGGCGAGCTCGCCTTCAAGCGGGGCGACGTAGGGTCGGCCAGCGAGGCGGTCGAGCGCGCCGTCCGGCTGCTGGGCCGGCGGATGCCCAGGAGCTCGATGGGCTTCCTGGTCTCGGCCGTCGGCGAGATCGTCGTCCAGTTGTTCCACAGCCTGATGCCCCGGATCTTCCTGGCCCGCCGGCGGGCGGACGGCGCCCGCGCCGAGCTGCTCGCCGTCCGGCTGTACAGCCGCCTGGCCTACATCTACTGGTTCCAGCGGGGCCGGATCCCCTGCCTGTGGGCCCACCTCCGGGAGATGAACCTCGCCGAGCGCTACCCGCCGTCGGCCGAGCTGGCCCAGGCGTACTCCGAGCACGCGCCGGTGATGACCATGGTCCCGTGGTTCTCGCGCGGCCAGGCCTACGGGGAGCGCTCCCTGCAGATCCGCGCCAATCTCGGGGACGTCTGGGGCGAGGGCCAGTCGCTCCACTTCATCGGGGTGGTCCTGTACGCGGCCTCTCGGTACCAGGACTGCATCGACCACTGCCGACGGGCCGTCGCCCACCTCGACCGCACCGGCGACTGCTGGGAGGCCAACACCGCCCGGTGGCACATCGCCTTCTCCCTGTACCGCCTCGGCGATCTGGCCGGCGCGGTGGAGGCGGCCAAGGCCGTCCGGCAGGCGGCAGTGGAGATCGGCGACCACCAGGCCGCCGGCATCGCGCTGGGCGCCTGGGCCAAGGCGGCCTCCGGCGACCTCCCCGCCGACGTGATCCACGCCGACCTCCTCCTGGTCGGTGAGGACGTCCACACCTCGGCCGAGGTCCTCCAGGCCGAAGCGCTGCGCCTCATGGGCGCGGGACAGCCCGCCGACGCCGCGGAGGTGCTGCTCCGGGCGGCCCGCATGGTCAAGGCCAAGGGGTTGAAGCAGGAGTACGTCGCGCCGGTCCAGCCCTGGCTGGCCACCGCCCTCCGCATGGCGGCGGAGACGACGCCGGCCTGGTCGCCGCGCCGCCGCGACCTGATGCACCGGGCCAACACCGCCGCCCGCCGCGCCCGGCGCATCGCCCGCAGCTACCCGAACAACCGGCCCCACGCCTTGCGGGAGAGCGCCCTGCTGGCGGCCATGGCCGGGCGCACGCGCCGGGCCCGCCGTCGCTTCGACGAGAGCCTCGCCAGCGCCGAGGCCCAGCACGCCCGCCACGAGCACGCCCAGACCCTGCTCGCCCGCGGCCTGATCGGGCTGGAAGCCGACTGGCCGTTCGCGGCCGACGACGTCGCCCAGGCCCGGCGGGAGCTGGCCGAGATCGCCGCGCCTTCCATGGCTGAGGACGAGGGCCAGGTGACGCTCTCCCTGCTCGACCGCTTCGACACCCTGCTGGAGGTCGGCCAGCAGATCGCATCCGCGCTGACACCCCACGCCGTCTACGGCGCGGTCGGCGAGGCCGGCCTCGCCCTGTTGCGGGCCGAGGACTGCGCAGTGCTCGCCGTCGAGGCGGGGGAACCCTCATCCACGAAGGTCGTCGCCGCCAGCAGCGCCCGGCCGGTCAGCGACGACCTGGTGGCCCGGGCCCTCGTGGCCGGTCGACCGGTCGTCCTGGACACCGACCCGGACGAATCCGACGGCCCGGTCCGCTCGGCCATGTGCGCGCCGGTGTTCGTCCGGGGCCGGGCCGTGGCCTGCTTCTACCTGACCCACGGGCAGGTGGGGGCCCTCTTCGGCGAGGAGGAGGTGCGCCTGGCCGAGTTCATCGCCACCCTCGCCGGCACCGCCCTGGAGAACGCCGAGGGCTTCGCCGAGGTCCAGGCCCTCAGTCGGTCGCTGGAGCGTCGGGTGCAGGAGCGCACGACCGAGCTGGCCGAGACCAACCTCCGCCTGGCCGAGCGCTCCGAGGCGGTGGCCCTGCTCAGGACCATCGCCGTCGCCACCAACGAGGCGTCGTCGGTGGAGGAAGCCCTCCAGATCGCGCTCGACGAGGTGTGCCGGCACACGGGCTGGCCGGTCGGCCACGTTTGTCTCGTCGCCGAGGAGCTCCCGGGTGAGGCCGCGCCCACGACCATCTGGCACGTCGACGACCCCGACCGCTTCGCCGCCTTCCAGCGCGTCACGGAGACGACCCGTCTTCCCATGGGCAGCGGCCTGCCCGGACGCGTGGCCGCCGCCCGCACGCCCGTGTGGATTCCGGACGTGCTGGTCGACTCGAACTTCCCGCTGGCCCGGCGGGGCGTCGACATCGAGGTGCGGGCCGGCTTCGCGGTGCCGCTCCTCGCCGGCCAGGACGTCGTGGGCGTGATCGAGTTCTTCTCCACGGACGTGGTCGAGGTCGACCGCCGGCTGCTCGACCTGGTGGCGCAGGTGGGGACCGAGCTGGGCCGGGTGGTCGAGCGCAAGCGGTCCGAGGATGCCCTCCGCCACAGCGAGGAGCGCACCCGCACGATCCTCGGCGCGGCCAACGACGCGTTCATCGGCATGGACGAGGACGGCGTCATCACCGACTGGAACCGGAGCGCCGAGGCGATCTTCGGCTGGCCGGCGTCGCGGGTCGTCGGCCGCCTCCTGGCCGACACGATCATCCCCGAGCGCCAGCGCCAGGCCCATCGAGACGGCCTGCAGCGGTTCGCCGAGACCGGCGACGCACCGATGATCGGCCGGCGGATCGAGCTCGTGGCCCTCCACCAAGACGGCCGGCAGTTCCCGGTCGAGATGTCGATGTGGAAGACCACCAGCGGCCGGAAGCACTTCTTCAACGCCTTCGTGCAGGACATCACCGAGCGCAAGCGCACCGAGCAGGCATTGGCGGTCGCCCGGGACCAGGCCATGGAGGCGTCGCGCATGAAGTCGCAGTTCCTCGCCACCATGAGCCACGAGATCCGCACGCCGATGAACGGGGTGATCGGCCTGGCCGAGCTCCTGCTGGGCTCCGGGCTGGAGGCCGAGCAGCGGCAGTACGCCGAGGGCCTGCGCAGCGCCGGGGAGTCGCTCCTCGCCGTGATAAACGACATCCTCGACTTCTCCAAGATCGAGGCGGGCAAGCTCGAGCTGGAGGACGTGGACTTCGACCCCAGGCACCTGGTGGACGACGTGGTCCAACTCCTGGCACCGACCGCCCACGCCAGGGGCCTCGAGCTGGTCGGCGTGTGCTCGAAGGACCTGCCGGCCCGGTTGCGGGGCGACCCCGGGCGGCTCCGGCAGATCCTCGTCAACCTGACCTCGAACGCGGTGAAGTTCACCGAGCGGGGCGAGGTTGTGGTGCGCATCGATCCGTGCGGGGTCTCGGCGGGCGACTGGTCCACGGTGCAGCTTCAGGTGCGCGACACCGGCATCGGCATCGACCCGGACGACCAGCGCCACATCCTCGAGCCCTTCTCCCAGGCCGACGCGTCCACGACCCGCCGGTACGGCGGCACCGGGCTGGGCCTGGCCATCTGCCGCCAGCTGGCCGAGGTCATGGGCGGCTCCATGTCGCTCGAGAGCGTGCCCGGCCAAGGGAGCACGTTCAGCGTCGTCGTCCCGCTCGGAATCATCTGGCCGTCTCCCGACGAAGCCGCCGCCGCTGTGTCACCCGACCTGGCGGGCGTCCGCGTCCTCGTGGTCGACGACAACGCCACGACCCGGGCCGTGCTGGAGTCTCACCTCGCCTCGTGGGGCGTCCAGGCGGAGTCGGTCGGCGACGGCGTGTCTGCGCTGGGCCGCCTGGCTGCGGCCGCCGCGGAGCAGGATCCGTTCCGGGTGGCGGTGGTCGACATGGCGATGCCCGAGATGACCGGCCTCGAGGTGGCCGCCCGGACGGTGGCCACCCCGGCGCTGGCGTCCACCCGCATCGTCCTGCTCACCACCGGCCGCTCGGTGGAGGCCACGCCGGCGACAGGTGTCGGCGCCCGAGTCAGCAAGCCCGTGGTGGAGCACCTCCTTCACGACGCTCTCGTGGACGTGCTGCAGGCGCCGCCGGCGCCGTCGGCCCCCCCTGCGGCCGATCCGGTCGACCGCCCACTGGCGGCTGACACGGCGCGAGGGGTCAGCCCCCGTAGTCGAGGCCGCGTCCTCGTGGTCGAGGACAACTTCACCAACCAGATGGTGGCGACCGGGCTGCTCTCCCGCCTCGGGTTCAACGTCCAGGTTGTCTCCGACGGCCACCAGGCCGTCGAGGCCGTCGCCCAGTCCCAGTACGCGACGGTCCTGATGGACTGCAACATGCCGGGGATGGACGGCTACGCAGCCACCGTCGCCATCCGCCTATGGGAGCGGACGGCCGGCGTCCACGTGCCCATCGTGGCCATGACGGCCAGCGCGCTGGTCGGTGACCGGGAGCGGTGCCTGGCCGTGGGCATGGACGACTACCTGTCCAAGCCGGTCACCATGTCCGACCTCGACCGCGTCCTCTCCCGGTGGGAGCCGGCCGCCGGCCCGGCGATGACCCACGACCCGATCGACGGCGACCAGCTCGAAGGGCTGCGGGCGCTCGACGAAGGCGACGGCGCCTTCCTCGCCGGCGTGGTCGAGTCATTCCTCGCCTCGACCGAGACCAGCCTACGTGAGCTCGGGACGGCGATAGAGGCCGGGGACGCCGGCGCGCTCGCCCGGGTGGCGCACCGCTTCAAGGGTGAGGCGTCGACCCTCGGTGCCAGCGCGTTGGCCGCGGTGTGCGCCGAGCTGGAGTCGATGGCGTCACCCGTGGATCAGGGCGCGGCCCGCGACCTGCTGGCCCGGGTCGCGCGGGAGGCCGACCGGGCACGGGTGCGGCTCCGGCACGAGTTGAGCCCGGACCGCCGGCCCTGATCGGCCGGCGGGCTTACCGGTGGCTCAGGTAGGCGTCCCGGAGGACGTTCGTCTCGAGTTCCATGTCCTCGAGCCGGCACTTCACCACGTCGCCCAGGCTCATGATGCCGCACAGGCGACCGCCCTCGACGACGGGGATGTGGCGGTTCCGCGTCCGGGTCATCTTGGCCATCACCGAGGTCAGCGAGTCCTCCGGCGCGCACGTCGGCACCGCGCGCGACATCACCGCCACCACGCTCATGTCGAGCAGGCCGGCGCCATGTGACGTCAGGCCCCTGACGATGTCGCGCTCCGACAGGAGACCGTCGACCCGTTCGCCGTCCCTGGAGACCACCAGGGCGCCGACGTTGTGCATCCGCATGCGATGGACGGCGATGAGGACCTTGGCGTCGGGACGGATGGTCTCCACGGCCCCGCCCTTGTTGAGGAGGATGTCGTTGACCTTCATGCCGCGGCCCGGGCCATGACCACGGCGGACGTCTTGACCTCGAAGGTCCGGGCGATCCGGTGCGGGAGGTCCTGGTGCAGCCACCGGGACAGCCCCGGCGGCAGGGTGGACAGGATGATCTCGTCGAACGGCGGGGCGTCGCGCATGGCGTCCCGGATGGCGTCCATGGGCCGGGCGTCGCCCACCTCGCCGACGACCTCGATGCCGAGGGCGCGGAAGCGGGCCAGCCCCTCTTCCAGCCGCCGCAGCGCGAACGCATGATCGCGGTGCTCGAGCTGGCTGAACGGGCCCGGGGCATGGGTGGCGGGCACGACGAGATGGAACTCGCACGGGCCGGCGGCGAGGCACTCCTTGACCCGGGCCAGCAGCGGGGCGCCGAGAAGCGTCCGGTTGGCCACGATGAGATAGCGGCGCATGTGACCCCCTCTCTCTCAATCCAATCGTACGCCCGGCCGTCGCGTACGTACAGCATTTCTACCGATACGTGTCGGCAGCATCTAGTGACACGGCTCGCACCTGGTCCGCCCTTCCGCGTCCTCCAGAGCGTCAAAAACGTACATCTGAGTGACGCGGAACGTTTAGGAGAACCAACCTTGTACGTCGGCGACGACGTGGGTCGAGCCGAGGTTGTTGTAGAGCGACACCTTGCCGTTCTGGACCCGCACGATGACCAGGTTGGGCACCGTCTCGCCGGCGACGAAGTTGAGGTTCGACGCCACCGGGCGGGCGGTGCCGGTCGGGAAGAGGGTCAGGAAGCTCTCCGGCCCCGTGGGCTCGGTCACGGCCACGTTGAGGACAACCGACGTCACCCCCGACGCCGGCACGCCGGCGACGCCGGCGACGGTGAGCTCGATGGTCCCGCCCGGCCCCAGGCGGCCGATGCCGGATGTGCCCGTGCCGGTGCGGGTGTCGAGGATGCGAATCGGGCTGATGCCGACGTAGGTGGATCTGGTCGGCACCGGCACCGGCGCCGCGAACCACCCCTGCACGTCGGCGATCACGTCGGTGGACCCGAGGTTGTTGTAGAAGGCGACCTTCCCGTCGCCGCCCACCTGGGCGACGACCAGGTTGGTGGTGGCCGGACCGCCCGTGAAGCTCAGGTTCGACGCCGTCGGCCGCGCCCCGCCGGACGGCCAGACGGTCAGGTAGCTCTCGGGGCCGGTGGCGTTGGCTGCGGTCACGTTCAGGACGACCGCCGACACGCCGGACGCCGGCACGCCCCCGACACCGGTGACGCCGAGTGACACCACGCCGGCGGGGCCGGTCCTGCCCACCACGCCGCCCGTGCCGGCGCCGGTCCGGGTGTCGAGGATGCGGGCCGGATCGACCGGGGTGTACGCCGAGCCGCCGGCCGTCGCCACCGGCCCGTACCACCCCTGGACGTCGGCCACGATGTCGACGGTGCCGACGTCGTTGTACAGCGAGACGCTCCCGTCGGCGCTCAGCCGGACCATGACCAGGTTGGAGGTCGACGGGCCGGCGGTGAAGTTGAGGTTGGAGGCGAACGGCCGACCGGCGCCCTTCGGCCACACCGTGAGGTAGCTCTGCGGACCGCTGGCGAGGGTGGTGGTGACGTTGAGCGCCACCGCGGTGGCGCCCGTCGTCGGCACGCCGCCGGCCGCAGCCACCCGCAGGTCGATCGTCGCCTTCGGGCCGACGCGGCCGGCGGTCGCCCCCACACCGGTCCGCGTGTCGAGCACCCGGGCCGGCGACAGCGGGTGGTACGTCGACCCCGCCGGCACGCCGATGATCGCCGCCACCTCGGTCCGCAGGCTCGGGAGGAGGCTCTCGACCATCGTGCCGGGGCACTCGGTGGCGGTGAGGTCTCGGTGGCCGGAGATCGTCTGTACCGGGACGCCGCTGGCGACGATGGTGGCGTTGGGGTCGACGCCGTGGAGGGCCAGCTTCCACGCCAGGAGGTTCTTGACCGCGGTGTAGGCCGCCGACGGGAGGGGCTCGGTCGTGAAGGTGCCGAGCACGGCGACGCCGGTGCTCCCGGTGTTGAAGCCCTCGGCGTGGGCCCCGACCACCGCGCTGGTGACGCCGCCGTACCGGCCCTCCAACACGGTGCCGAACCTATCGACCAGGAAGTTGTACCCGATATCGCACCACTTGTTGGTGTGGGTGTGGAAGAAGTAGATGCCGCGAACCAGCGCGGCCGAGTCGGAGGCGGTGTAGGCGTTGGTACCGGCGGTGTGGTGGACGACCGCGAACCGCACGCCGGACGCGTAGAGCGGCTGGGTGCAGCCGGGGTTGATGGTGCGGTACGACTCGTCCGCGCCCCAGTTCGCCCGGGAGACGATGCCAGGCTGCGCCGGCGCCGCCCCCGCCGGCTTCACCCCGCCGACGCCGGCGCCGGCGGGCGGCTCCTGCGAGCGCAGTGCGTGGAGCTTGAGGTTCGGGAGCGAGCCCTTGGCCACCCGCACCTGCACCCGCTCCACGCCCCTGCCGACCCACACCGGGCCGGCGGTGGTGCGGTCGTGGTGCTCGCGGGAGTCGACGTCGGGGCCCTCGGTCGGCTCGCCTTCGACCCGCTCCCATTCGGTCCAGCCGTCCGGCCCCAGCGAGCGGACCTCGACCGCCCCGGCGCGCGACCCCTGCCACTCGAAGCCGACCATCTCGCTCGGCTGGCCGGTGTCGACGGTGCGCTGCCATCCGGGCTCGGCCCGGCCCTCGGTCAGGGCCTGGATCTTGTCGGAGATCTCGCCCCGCAGGTCGCTCTGCGCCGGCAGTGCGACGATCCCCGTGGCCACCAGCGTGGCCGCCGCCGCGGCGACGCCCAGCCGGGTGCGGAGGCGGCGGGCGGCCGCGAGCGGATGCTGGTACGGGCGTGCACGCATGCGGGAGGACCTCCAACGCCGGGGAAGTGGCGGCCCTGCCATGGTGCCACCTTCGGCACGCGGGCAGAAATCCGGCGCGGGTGTCGAGACCCGTACCGAGCGGGCCGAAGCTCGCGAATGCATCATCAACGCGCGCCCTGGCCGGGCCGAAAAGTACATGATGAACGGCGCAGCGCTGTACCTCGTTACCGGCGCCATTGTCTCGGTCGCCTACTTCCTCGTCCCCGGTTTCGAGGGCAACGGGGTGGTGTTCGGCCTGGTGGGATTGTCGGCCGCGGCGGCCATCGTCGTCGGCGCCCTCCGCAACCGGCCCCGGCGTCGCCTCCCGTGGATGCTGTTCGCCGCCGCCCAGGTGTCCTTCGTGGTGGGCGACCTCTTCTACTACGCCCTCGACGCCGAGTTCCCGTCCGTCGGCGACGTCTTCTACCTGGCCGTCTACCCCCTCCTGGTCGCCGGCCTGCTGATGCTGGTCCGCTCGCGCAGCGCCGGCCGGGACCGGGGCAGCCTGCTCGACGCCTCCATCATCACCGTCGGACTCGGTCTGCTGGCCTGGGTGTTCCTCATCGAGCCCTACACCCACCTGGAGGGCCTGGCCACCATCGACCGGGTGCTGTCCATGGCCTACCCGTTGATGGACGTCCTGCTCCTCGCCGTCGCCGCCCGGCTGGCCATCGGTTCCGGCACCCGGCCGCTCAGCTTCTACCTGATCAGCGTGGGCATCGTCAGCCTTCTGGCCACCGACAGTGTCTACGGGTACATGCTGCTGCACAACGGCTACGGCCAGGGCGGGCTGCTCGACGCCGGCTGGCTGGTCTACTACCTGCTCTGGGGTACCGCCGCCCTCCTGCCCAACATGCGCAGGATCGAAGAGCGTGCGACCGGACGCGGGCCCAGCCTCACCGGTCGCCGGCTGCTGCCGCTGGCGGCCGCCACGCTGATCGCCCCCGCCGTCGGTATCATCCAGTCGATCCAGGACACCGACGCCGCGCTGTCGGTGTCGGCGGTGGCGTCGGCCGTGCTGTTCCTCCTCGTGCTGTCCCGCATGACCGGCCTGGTCAAGAGCCTCAGGCACAGCATCGACGACGAGCACCGGGCCGTCTTCCGGGAAGGGGTGCTCCGCCGGGCCGCAGTGGCCCTCGGAGGCGCCCCGGACCGCGATGTCGTAGACCGGGTGACACTGGAGGCGGCCTCCGCGCTCACCGCCGACGCCGGCCGCGTGGAGGTCGATGTCGCCCTCCGCCCGGCGCAGGGCGGTTCGGGCCCCCAATCCGGACCCATGCCCACGCCCGGTGGTCCCTGGACGCTCCAGGTGCCCATCGCCACCCACGCCGCCGACCACGGGTCGATCTGGGTCTCCGGGCCCGAGCGACCGGCGCCGGCTCTGCTCGCCGCCCTGGAGGCGCTCGGCGCCCAGGCCGCCGTGGCCCTCGACCGCGCCGCCCTCGCCGACGACCTCCTCCGCCGGCGCAGCGACGAGCGAATGTCCGCCATCGTCCAGCAGGCGTCCGACGTGATCATCGTGCTCGACGCCGACCTCGTCATCCGGCACCAGACCGCCTCCCAGAGCCGCTTCCTGCATTACGAGGCGGCGGCGATAACCGGCGTGCCGTTCATCGACCTCGTCCACCCCGACGACGTGCCGGTGGCCGTGGCGTTTCTCAGCGCGCTGGCGGCCCGGGCCGGCCTCCGGCCCGAGACCGAGTTCCGGTTCCGCAGTGCCGACGGGCGATGGGTCACCATCGATGCGCTCGGCAACAACCTCCTGGCCGACCCCCGCGTCATGGGGATCGTCGTCACCATGCGGGACGCCACCAAGCGCCGCGCCCTCGAAGAGGGCCTGCGCCTCCAGGTGCACGAACTGACCGAGCTCGACCGGATCAAAACCGACCTCGTCACGACCGTCTCCCACGAGCTCCGCACACCGCTGACCACGGTGGTGGGCCACGTCGAGATGCTGGGCGACGGAGAGTTCGGCACGCTGGCCGACGAGCAGGTCTGGGCCGTGAAGGCCATCGAACGGAACTGCCACCGGCTGCTCACCCTGATCGAGGACATGCTGACGCTGGCCAAGATCGAGAACGGTGGGCTCGGGCTGGACATCGTCGCCACCGACGTGCCGGCGCTGTTGGCCGACGTCGCGACGGCAGGGGCCGCGCTGTCCACGCCGAAGGGCCTGGCGATGAGCTTCGACGTCGCCCCGGACTTCCCCGCCGTGCTGGCCGACCGCTCCGCCCTCGAACGGGCCCTGCTCAACCTCGTCTCGAACGCGATCAAGTTCACCCCGGACGGCGGTTCGGTCGCCGTGCGAGTCGGCTGGGACCAGACCAATGCCATCTTCAGCGTCCGGGACACGGGAATCGGCATGTCCGCCGACGACCGGGAGCGGCTCTTCACCCGCTTCTTCCGGTCGCCGACCGCCATGTCGATGGCCATCCCGGGGACCGGGCTCGGCCTCGCCATCGTCAAGAAGATCATCGACGACCACCACGGGACGATCCGGGTCGACTCCGTGCCGGGCGCCGGCACCACTGTCCAGTTCACGATCCCCCTCGTGCCGGCGACCACCCCCCGGGCGGCCACGCTGGTGACGGCGGGGCCGCGGCGCCGTCTCGCCTGACGCGGCTTACCCGGAGGCCACCCGCTCGAGGAAGGGAACCGACTCGGCAACCTCGGGTAGCGCCTGCACCGCATCCCGCACGGACCGGGCACCATCCCCGAAGGACGGGTCGGAGAGCGCCCGCGTCACGGCGGCCGCCAGCGCGCCGACCGCGGCCATTTCCCCTTCGAGGGCGATGCCGGCGCCCAGCGCCGCGACCCGCGCCGCGTTGTAGGGCTGGTCGGCGAACAGGGGCAGGACAACCATGGGCACTCCTGCCGCCAGGCCGAGCATCGTCGTGCCCATGCCGCCGTGGCCGACCATCGCCGCGGCATGGGGCATCACCGCACGCTGTGGCCACCACTTCTCCACATGCACGTTGGCCGGGAGCGGCCGTAGCGCCTCCGGGTCGCCCGCTTCGCCGAGCGTGAGGAGCACGCGCACCGGGAGGTCGCCGAGCGCCGCCGCCACCTGCTGGTACAGGACGGGGAACAGCCCCATCGCCGCCGCGACCGACCCGAAGCTGACATAGACCAGCGGGGCGTCCGACCCGTCCCACCAGTCCGGCAGCGCGGCCTGCTCGGCGGCGGTGGCCGGGTCCCGGAACCGGCGCACGGACCGGCTGCCCCCCGCCGCCGGTGGGTCGAACAACTCGGGCAGCAGCGACACGCACGGCTCCGACTGGAGGCCGGCGACGCCGGCGGTCGCGCCCAGGGCGGCGAGGGGGCCGGCGAGGCCCGGCAGGAATGCGTCCTCGAATGCCATGAGCCCGACGGCCACGCAGGCGTGCGGTATGCCGGCCTCGACGGCGACGGCATACGAGGCGAACTCGCTCGGATCACGCAGGACGAGATCGGGACGCCACTCCCCTACCGTGGCCCGCAATCCGGGCCGGGCGGCCCGGGCGTTGATGCCCGTGAAGATCTCGCCGATGACGATCGCGTTGGCATCGACATTCGACAGCCCGGGCAGGCGGGCGAACACCGCGCCCTGCGCTACGGGATCGCCGTCGGAAAACGGTCGGTGGTCGAAGCCGGCCGACGCGACGGCGCCGGCGAACGACTCGGGTGCCGCGACGGCAACCTGGTGGCCGGCGTCACGGAGGGCACGGGCAAACGGGACCATGGGGCCGAAGTGGCCGGCGCCGGCGGTTGTCGCTACGAGGACGCGCATGTGTCGATCATGGCTGGAATCGCACCTCGGCGACGCCGCCGGTGGGGTTCTGCACCCGTATGAGCAGCTGCTCACCGGACGGTCGCCGCCAGGCGCAGATCGTCGAACCTGCGGCACCCGAGCACTCGGAGAACGACCAGAGGTCCGCCGCCTGCCATCGGCGGGCGAACAGCACGTCGACCGCCGCCGGCTGGGCCACCTTGGCCGCCGCGGCGCGGTCGGAAGCCGCCCACGCGGCGTAGAGCGCCCGGGCCGAGGCTTCGGGTGATGCCGGCGCCGGCGCAGTGGTCGTCGCCCGAGCCGTCGTCGTGGTCGACGCCGCCGGCGTGGTGGTGGATGACGTCGAGGTGCTCGTCTGCACCACTTCTGGGGTCGGGACGGGCGGTGCGGTCCTCGCCGTGGGGTCGTCCGAGCAGGCGGTGAGGACCACCGCCATCACGAACGCGCCCACGACCTTCCGCATCACCTACGGCTTCGGCGCGCCCTGCAAGCCGGTGAGGATGTTCGTGAGCAGGCCTCGGACGAGGTCGCCCAGGGGATCCGCGGAAGGCGGCACGGTGCCGCCGTAGCCGGCGAGCTCGGCGGCGGTGCCGGCGAAGATCGAGTCGTCCACCCTGCCGACCACGCCCGGCACCGTCGTGTTCGAGGTGTACTGCCACCAGGTCCACCTGCTCCAGCGGTCGGTCCTCGGCGGGGTCGCCGGGACGCTCCCGTCGTCGGCCCCCCACGCCGCCACCCACAAGGGGTACTGGGTCAGGCGGCTGGTGGGGATGGAGTAGAGGTAGGACTGGTAGCTGTACAGGACGGGCGTGCGGCCTGTCCCCTGGGCCACCAGGCCGAGCCACTCGGCGGCCCAGTCGCCGACCCCCGCGCCGGGCGCCACCTCCAGGTCGAGCACCGGCACCTCGCCCGGGCCCAGCGGCCCGACGGTGCGCAGGAAGTGGGCCGCCTCGGCCGCGGCCGTGTTCCGGTCCGGGCGGGCGAAGTGGTAGAAGCCTCGGAGCGCGAAGCCGGCGCCAGCCATGCCCAGACGGTTCCCGGCGTAGGTGCTGTCGACGGACGTGGCCCCTTCGGTGGCCTTGGCGAACGCGAAGAGACGGCCGGAGCGCCGAACTGCCCCCCAGTCCACCGTGCCCTGCCAGCCGCTGACGTCGATCCCGTGGATGGCCGGGGCGGCGCCGGCGGGGCCGGCGGTCACCACCACGCCGACGCCGGCGATGCCGACGGCACCCAGCACGACGGCGACCGCCGCCGACACCGCGCTGCGGAACCCGGCCGCTCTCGGACTCCCAGCCTGCCCCGACATCGCCAACCACCCCCGTCCTCCGACAGCCCCTCCGGCCCGTCCTGCCGCCCGGCGCCGAAAGGGTAGCCCCACGGGGAGCCGCCGTCGCGTCACGGAGTGCGTTCAGGGGCGCGGGCCGTGGATCAGGCGGGAACCGGCCGGTAGGCGCAGATGATCACGCCGGTGCTCGCCATCGTCGTAGATATCAGCTCCATACGGCGTTTCCGGCCGTCCTCCGGAAAGAGCCGCTTACCGCCACCGAGGAGGATCGGTTCGAGCATCAGGTGGAGCTCGTCGACCAGGTCGTTGACGAGGAGCTGGGAGGCCAGCGAGGCGCTGCCCATCACGTTCAGGGCCCCGCCGCCATCCCGCGCGCGCAGCGCCCTGATCGCCCCGATGGCGTCGTCCGCCGGCAGGAGGGTGGTGTTGGTCCAGGTGAGGTCGTCCGGCCCGAGTGTCCTCGACGCCACGTACTTGGGAATCGCGTTCATCTGGTCGGCGAACGGGTCGCCGGCGCGTCCCGGCCACGCCGCCGCCATCGTCGCCCAGGTGCGGCGACCGAAGAGGAGCGCCTCCGTCCGCTCCATCACTGCGCCGATCGCCGGCCCCATGGCCTCGGCGTCGAAGAACGGCATGGACCATCCCCCGTGCTCGAACCCGCCGTCGGTGTCCTCTTTTCTCTGGCCCGGGGCCTGCACCACCCCGTCGAGGCTCATGAAGTCGCTGAGGATGACCCGCATGTCCGCTCCCCTCTCTCGGCCTGGATGAGCTTCGCGCGAACTAACCATTCGCGGCCGGCCGTGACTTGAGGGGCCATGAACGACACGGTGGAGAAGTACGGGCCGGACGGTCATCCGCCAGCAAGGGACGTGTGCCCCACACGGCCCCGCCGCCGCCTGCGGGTGGTGGCGGTCACCACGGCGGTCGGACTCGCCGGCGCACTGGTGGTGGGCCTCTCCGGCCCCTCCGGCGCGACGGTGACAACCGTGTCGGGGAGCGCGACCGGGTACCTCCTCTCCGTCGGCCTCTTCGGTGGTCCGGCGAGCCAGCGGGGCCCGGCGGGAACGCCGGGATGCGATCCGAACCTGCCGCCTCCGGGGCCGAACTCCACCCGGACGGAAGGCTGCAGCCCCACCGTCAGCCTTCCGTCATCGGGTTCCGCATCCCCGATCACCGCGACGGACGCCGACGGCGTGCGGGCGGTATACGGGCCCGCCGTCATCTTCGGCGGCCGATGGTCGTGGTCGATCAGCGCCCCGCCGTCGGGTCCGATCAGCGTCAGCACGCAGGGCACCACGGGCCCGTACGGATCCGTGGCCAGCTCGGTCTCCATCACCCGGGCGCCGTCGGGGGCGACCTGGCTCCCGCCGGGCGAAAAGGGCTCGATCTGGTGGCCGGGCGGTGTCGGTCCCGGGCCCGTGGTGGCCGATGGCGTGACCAGCGGGTGCCGGGCCGTGGAGACCAACGCCTCGACCGGATCGTCGACGGTGTTCGGCTGGACCGCCATCAACAACGGCCGCCTGGGTTTGAGCACCGACCAGTGGGGCGACCCCGTCACAATCGAGCCGATGCCGGCCAGCCCCCGCCCAAACGACGGCCCGCACCGTGGCGTCCTGACCAACGTCGGCGACTCTTTCGAGGTGTTCTACAACGAGCAGGACACGTCGGTCCCGGGGTCGATCACCGTCACCGCGATCCACATGCGGCTGCTCGGCCCGATCGCGGTGGGCGACCTCTACATCGGCCGGACCCAGTGCAGCGTCCGCGGAGGCGGCGGCGGCTCCACCACCACGATGGCCACCACGGCTCCCATGTCCTGTGCCGAGCTCCAGGCGTCCCTGGCCCGTATGAACGCGGCCGTCGACGCCGCCGAGGCGTCTATCCCCTTCACCGTCCCGCGCGAGTTGCAGGCGGCGGCGCTGGCCGACCTGGAGCGGATCAGGGCCCAGCGCACGGCGGAGATCAAGCAAGCCATGGGATCGGCGTGTCCGTCCGTTCCCTGACCCTGAAAGGAAGGAAACCGGTTGTGCCGGCGTGCGGGACGGCCTAAGCATTCCTCTGCACGTGTGACTTGAGGGGGCATGGAGCAGACGGTGGCGGCGGACGTTTCCTTCGACCGGTGGTACCGCTCCGAACACAGCCGCATGCTCGCCCTCCTCACCGTCGTGGCCGGCGACGCCGACGTGGCCCGCGACACCACCGCCGAGGCGTTCACCCGGGCGCTGGAGCGCTGGGAGCGCGTCGGGGTCATGGCGTCGCCGTCGGCGTGGACGTACCGCGTGGGGGTGAACCTGCTCCGTCGCCGCGGGCGGCGGGCGGCGTTCGAGATGCGTCTCGTGCGGGACCCGCCCAGGCCGGTCCCGCCGCCGGCCGTCGATGCCGATCTCTGGGCCGCGGTCCGGGCTCTGCCGGTCCGCCAGCGGACCGCGATCGCGCTCCGCTACCTGTGCGACCTCCCGCAGCGGGAGATCGCCGCGGTCATGGGCGTGGCCGAGGGCACCGTCTCGGCCACCCTCACCGCCGCCCGGCGCCGGCTCGCCGACGAGCTGCGCGTCGTCGACGAACCGGCCGAACGTCAGGAGGTGCGGCCATGACGGACGTGGCCGAGGAACTCCGCTCCCTTCTCGACTATCCGGCAAATGCGCCGGAGCCGGTGGAGGAGCTGCATCGGAGGGTCGGGGTACGGCGCCGGCGCCGGGCGAGACGTCGCTCGCTGGCCGCCGGCCTGGCGGCCGTCGCCATGTCGATCGCCGTCGTGCCGATCCTGCACCGGGCCGACGACCAACCGACCCGCATCGCGACCGTCCCGGCGCCGGCGATCCCGGCCGGCCCGCGATTGGAGTACTCCCTGCCCGAGGGATGGCAGACCCTGTATGCCGAAGGCAACCGGCTTGCCGTCGCGACCGACGCTCTGTCGGACCGGGACCGGGAGCTCGCGCTTCTGACGCGGTCCGATGCGTCCTTCCGCGACTTGCCGCCGGATGCGGTCGTCGTCGCCGTGGGCGCCGACCCGCTGGACGTCAAGTACGGGACGAACTGGGACGGCTCGGTGATCAACGCCGGCCCCGCGTACGGTCTGGGCCCCGAGCGGGTGCTGGCGGGCGGCGTCCGGTTCCGGAAGGGAGACGTGCCGCAGTCCATCGTGCAGATCGCGTCATACGCCGGTCCGGATGCGCCGGCGAGCCGGCTGCGCGAGGCCGAAGCGGTTGCCGCCAGCATCCGCCTGGTCGGCGCCGGAGGCACCGCTCCGCCGGCTCCGCCGGCGGGGAGCGCGTCCGGGGCGTCGGCCGCCCCCCAAGCACTCAAGGAGGTGGCCCGGGCCGGCACCGGGCCCTCCTCGGTCGTGTTGGAGGCAGATGCCGACTGCGCCTACTTCCGCCCCGCCGGCAGCCAGCCCCACCAGCAGGGCCACGACCGCCTGGGCGGAGGGTGTGGTACCCGACCGGCTCCGGGCGCGATCGCCACCATCGGATCGGCCGTGCTCGTGTGGGGGGAGCCGGGTACCGCGCCGTCCTCGGCGACGGCCATGCGGGTCGGTCCCGACGTGAAATCGGTGTCGGCCAGGACCGCGGACGGCCGCACGTTCCCTGCGGCCCTTGGTGCGACCGGATGGGGCGTCGCCGTGGGCCCCGGACGGATCGTGGGTCTGACGGCGATCGATTCCGCCGGCCGCCAGACCGAGTCCTTCGTGCCATGACGGTCGTGCGACCGCGGCTCGTGCTCCTTGCCGCGATCGCGATGACGGCAATCAGCTGTGCCGGGTCCCCCGCTCCTGCCGGACCGGTGACTGCCGTGTCGGGGCGCGCCACCGGGTTTCTCGGCAGCGTCAGCCTCTTCGGCGGGCCATCCACCCAACGAGGCCCGACGGGAGACCCAGGGTGCGACCCACGCCAGAACGCCCCGGGCCCGAACACGACGCCGACGGAGGGGTGCAGTCCAACGGTCGTGTTGCCCTCGGAGGGGGCAGCCGCTCCGGTCCGCATGACCGACGGCGACGGCGCACGAGCCGTCTGGGGCCCGGCGGTCGTCTTCGGCGGCACGTGGCCCCGCGAGAACACCCTGCCGCCGCCGTCGGGGCCCATCACGGTGAGCACCGAGGGCAGCACCGGTCCTCACGGGTCGGTCACGAGCTGGGTGTCCATCACCCCGACACCAGCTTCGGCGTCCTGGACGCCGGCCGGGTCCACCGAAGCCCAATCGTGGCCCGGGGGCGTCGGGCCGGGCCCGATCATCGCCGAGGAGGTGCGCAGCACGTGCACGGCCTCGCCCGGACATACCGCCACCGGGGCGACGACGATCACGCACGGCGTCCTCGGCCTCACCACCGACGCCTGGGGCGACCCCAACACGTTCGCCCCGATGCCGGCGCACCCGCGACCGAACGACGGACCGCATCACGGCGTCATCACCAACGTCGGCGACTCGTACGACGTCTACTACAACGAGCAGGACACCTCGGTCCCGGGATCGATCACCGTGACCGCCATCCACATGAAGCTGCTCGGTCCTGTCGCCGTCGGCGACCTGTATATCGCACAGGCGCACTGCGGCGTGACGACGAACCGGTGAGGACCCATCGTCGTCAAGCCGTTCGCCACCGTGTAGCCCGACGGCGCGTTTGGTGCGCTCCGGCCGTGCCGCTCGTCGGATAACAACGGCGCATTGGGGTTGGGGTGGTCAGGGAATCGTTCAATACCCCTCGCTGTCGCCGGCGTCATCGACGGCGCCGGGACGACCTGACCGGCGACGTCAGCTGGCGTTGTCCGACGTCACGGTCGCACCCGACGCCGGCTGCTCGCAGTCGTCACCGAAGGTGTGCGCCACCGACTGGCCCCAGTCCGTGGAGTCGGCCTGCACCTGGAAGTGCAGGTGCGGGCCCGACGAGCGCCCCGTGCCCCCCGACGTGGCGATGGCCTGCCCCTGGGTCACCACGTCGCCCACGTTGACCAGGACGCCGTTCGCCTGAATGTGGAAGTACCAACTGGTGAAGCCGCCGGCGTGGCGGATCCTCACCGCATTCCCCCAGTTCTGGAGGCTTCCGTTGGGGAACGGCATGTTCCCGGGCCCCTGTGGCAGGTTGGGGTTGAAGGTCGCCGTCAGGTTTTCCTGGAGCCATTCCACCGTGCCGCCGCGGGCAGCACGGATGGTGGTGCCGGCGGGCAGCGAGAAGTCGAAGGCAAACGCCTGGCTCCCGTTGTGCGAGCCGGACGGGTTGTTGTTGCCCTGGCCCACGCCGTGCGACACGCCGCCCGCCCACGGGTACCGGTAGGCCCCGACCGGGTCGTCCTGGAGCTCGAGGCACGTGAGCCTGAGGCCTCTGGCGAAGTAGGTGTTGTCCTCGGTGGCGAAGTCGACCAACCCCCGCCTCGAGCTCCACCACTGCGTGCCGGAACCGGGCCGCCACACGGCCGCGTAGCGGCCCTTCTCGACGGCCAGGCACGTGATGCGCAGCCCTTGGCCGAAGTACGTCCTGTCCTGTTCCACGAACTCGCCGAAGGACATGCCCCCCCGCACCCACTGCGTACCTGAACCAGGCCGCCACACCGCGGCATATCTCCCGTTCTCGAACTCCAGCGAGGTGACCCGTAGGCCCTGCCCGAAGTACGGGCCGTCCTGGGCCTTGAACTCGTCCCACGTCATACCGGGGCGGATCCACTGGGTCCCGCTGCCGGTACGCCAGACGGCCGCGTACCTGCCGTTCTCGATCGCCAGCGACGTCACCCGCAGCCCTTGCCCGAAGTAGGTGGTGTCCTGGGCCTTGAACTCGTCCCACGTCATGCCGGGGCGGATCCACTGGGTCCCGCTGCCCGGGCGCCAGACGGCTGCGAACCGGCCGTCGCGGATCGCCAGGGAGGTGACGCGCAGTCCCTGGGCGAAGAAGGTCGAGTCCTGGGTCTTGAACTGGTCCCAGGTCAGGCCGGCCCGGACCCACTGCGTGCCGGTCCCCGGCTGCCACACGCCGGCGAACGCATCGGGCCCGCTCATCGTGCCGCTCCGCGCGCGCCGTCGGCCCTACCTCGTTCGCCCATGCTGTCCCCCTCCCGGACGGCGACGCTCAGTCGCCCTTCTTCAACCGACCCTTTGCTTCGGCAATTGTGGCATCCACCGCGCCGGCAAAGGCCTCGGCGACGCTGCGGGCGTCGTCCCGGACCGCGGGATCCCGAGCGGCGTTGCCGACACCCTCGAAGATGTCGCTCACGGTGCCGGCCAGCCGCTCCAACGCCGAGGTGAACTCCTTGCCGTCCTCGGACATCTCCTGCTCGGCATGCAGCTTCAGCTTGAGGCCGAGCGCCGACATCGCGTCGCCGACGTCCGCCCATGCCTTCTTCGGATCAGCCATGCCCCCCAGTCTAGGAAGGTATGGGAGCATCAAGGCGCAGGCCGGGTCGGTCTCGTGAGGCTTCATACGGTTCAGGCGGCAAAGGAGCACTATGAGGAAACGGCGGGACACCGAAACGCATATCGACGCCCACGCTTCGCTACGGCGGCACGATCGACCGCCCGGTTCGATCCACTCTCGCATTCTCGGGCTGATCGCTGTCGCCGTTCTCTGCGCGAGCTGTTCGTCCGGAGGACAGTCCAATGAGGATGTGTCCGTAGGACAGGCGGGTGCGGCATCCCAATCCGATGCGAGCGTGACCTCGACCAAGAAGACGGAGACGGTGCTGGCCCGCCGGTATGAGGTCGGAGACTGCGTCATCTCCGAGGAGGCCGAAAACGTGCTCGGTGGCAGCGACCATCTCAGCACCGATGGCAAGACGGCGACCAGGGTCGTTCCGTGCGATCGGCCCCACCTCTACGAGATCACCGGCACCTTCCGGCTTCGAGGGTACCCGGAGTATCCGACGCCCGAGCAGTGGAACGAGATCTTCCGGAAGGCGGGCGACGGCTGCCGGCCGTTCGCCGAGCGCTTTCTGAACAGCCCGCTCGACCCGTCCGGCAAGTTCATCTCGACCGGGATCAAACCCTCACCCGCCTACTGGGCGACGGGGAACCGGGACGTGTGGTGCGCCCTAGGGCCGGCGCGGGATCCGCTCGACAGATCGAACGGCCGAGCGCTCAGCGAGGGCAGCGCTCGCGGTCAGAGTCAGACCAGGCTGCGGCCCGTCGGCACATGTCTCGCGATCATTCCGGGGGCGCAGCAGACAACCACTCCGGTCAGCTGCGACAAGCCCCATAGCTTCGAGGTGACTGGGTCGGTCAGTATCGCCGACCGGGCGCCCGCACGCCCGTCTACGGACGAGCAGTGGGAAAGGCTGGTCGAAGCGGACTGCCGGCGCCTGGCGGAGACGTACCTCGCCCGGCCGATCGACAATCAGACCCTTCGGGTGTCGAACTACTCGATCTCCGCGGAGAGCTGGCTCGCCGGCCGGCGGGAGGTTGAATGCGCGGTCGGCCGATACGACGTCGGGGGTGTCAAGATCCCCGTCGCGGGCCTCCTCCGTGACCAGCCCTGAGCCCCGCTTCCATGGTCTGACTTCCGCCGGGCAGGATGTGCCCATGACGACACTCGTGGTCCTCGATCAGGGCGAGTCGATCTCCATCTGCTTCGAGGACCTCCTGAAGTACCACGGCCGGAGCTCGATCGCCGGCGTGGCCCACGCCTTCAAGGCGATGGAGCGCGGGTTCCCCCTGGTGTCGGCGGGCGGTCCGCCCGAGCGATACGACATCACCGTCGAGAGCGGGTTCCCCGGCGGCGGCGCACGCGACGCGTTCGAGATGGTCACCCGGGCGGTCACCGGCGACCGCTACCGCCTGACGTCCGATCCTCCGGTGGCGGCGCCGGAGGCTCCGGGTGGCCACTTCTTCTTCCGGCTGGGCTACCGGGGAACTGCGGTCGACCTCGTCCTGCGGGCCGGCATCATGCCGGCGGAGTTCCTCGACGTCGCCTGCAGGGAGGCTCCGACGCCGGCCGAGGCCGTCCGCGCCCAGCAGCTCAAGGAGGAGGTGGCCGAGCGGCTCCTTCGCCTGCCGGCCGAGGAGGTCTACGACGCCGAGCTCCGGTGACGGTGCGCCGTCCTCGGCCGTCGCCCTTTCAGCCGAGCTCGAACGTCGACACGCCGAAGATCCGCTCCAGGGCAACGTCGGGGGCGGGGCCGTTGTACATGCGAGCCGTCTCGAAGACCGGGGTCATGCCCAGGTCCTCGGCGAGGGCCACGGCGGCATGCCCGACCTCCGGCACGTCGAGGAAGACCGGCTCCGGGCCGGTGCCGGCCGCGAGTGCCACGAGCAGCGCCCTGGCTACGCCGGCGTCGTCGGCGAACAGCGGCCCGACCTTGTGGCCGGTGTGGCACCGGCGGAGGACGCCGAAGCCGGCGAGAACGTCCCCGGCCATGAAAGCCAGCGCCCGGTGACCCGACGTCGTGGTCCAGGCCGAGAGGAACTCGTCACGCAACGCTGGGAAGCACGCCCGGTCGTAGGTCGCGAGCGCGGCGAACGGCACCTCGCCGATGTCCACGATCCGGCCGGTGGTGGCCACCGCCTCGGAGTGCGCGTCGATCCGGCCGCCGTACCGGACGTTGCGATATGCCAGCTCGAAACCGGACCTCTCGTAGTTCGCCAGCTGAGCGGGCACCCCGTCGAGGCCGATCAGCCGATTCCCGGCGTGCGGTAGCGCCGCAAGCCACAGTGCGCGGCCGTACCCCTTCCGCCGGTGCGGCTCCGACACGATGTAGCAACCGACGAAACCGAATGCGTCGCCGTAGTTCACGACGGAGATCGAGGCGATCAGATCGCCGTCGAGATAGCCACCGAGGAAGCCCTCCCGGTCGACGGTGAGGAAGCAGGTGGCGTCGCGCAGTCCGGGGTTCCAGCCCTCGGCCCGGGCCCAGCCGATCGCCTTCCCCACCTCGGCCGGCGTCATCGTGCGGACCTCGTACGACCCCGTCCCGGCTCGCTCGCGCATCTCCTCCTCCCGGTTTGGGAACATTGACACCATGCCATTCAAGCGAAGCCGCACGTACGAGGAGCAGGAACCGGAGAAGGACGACGAGGTGGCGCCGGAGGTGCCGACCTCCTTCGCCACCAAGGGCGTCGGCTGGTCCGGCCGCGAGAAGGACGATCTCGACGTCGTGGACCTCAACGAGGAGAAGAAGTAGCGCTCACCTGTGATCTCGGGTCAACCACTGCCTGACCCCACGCGCAGAGCGCCACCGCAGCAACGGGAAGGATGATCGCCCAGAAGTGGACGAGGGCGGTCATCAGCCCCCCGAGCGCAGCGCCGCCGGCGAAGGCGACCACCACCCGGCGGAACGCCTGTACGCGGCGCATGACAGCCGCCCGCTCGTCATTCGGCCGTCCTCCGAAGACCCCGTCCGCGATGTCCATCCCCAGCAGCGTCAACGTGCCCGTCACCATGGTCGTCGGGAAGACGTAGCCGCCGAGCCGGGTGGCGACGCTCTGCACGGCCATCGCCGACACGCCGGCGGCACCGACGATCGTCTGGGCCACCAGGGACGGGCCGTTCCGGTGAGGAACCAGCGACACGCCGAACACCAGGAACAGTCCGAGGAGCACTGCCTCAATGCCCAGGATGACCGGAAGCGCCCCAGCAGAGCTCCGGCGCCGGATCCGGCCTGCCGCCCACGCGGCGGCGATCACGGCGGCGAGCCACAGCGGCACCATGATCAGCAGGGGGATGGCGCTCCGTCCAGGACGGGCTGCGGCGATCGGAAGGTTACCCGTCACGTGGTTGGGGAAGAGCCCGCGCAGCATCATGTAGCCGGCGGTGTCGACGTAGCCGCCGACCAGCCCCAGGGTCACGGCTCGGGTGGCATCCCATCGGGTGGCGAGGCGCGACGGCGCGAGGACGGCGATCATCTGGGCTTCAGGCGGACGTCGCTCGGCTCGGTCTCGTCGACGGGACGCAGGATGAGCTCGATGGCGACCCATAGCGTCTTGGAATAGGGGTAGAAGACGAGCGGTGCCAGCACTGCTCCGACAAGTCCGCCGACGATGACCGGTACCAGGCTGGCGTCGGGATCGGCGTTGAGCATGACGATCGTGGGAATGACGGCAAGGAGCATCACCAGGCCCTGCGCGATCACCAGGTTCATCACATAGGCGCCGAGGAAGAACCCTTCCTCCCGTGCGAACTGGTAGCCACATCCGGGGCAACGGTCGGCCATCGCGAACCAGCCCGAGAACAGCCGGCCGGCGCCGCACGCAGGGCAACGCTTCAGTGCGCCGCGCAGGAGCATGCGCCCGGGCGAAGGGGTGGCGGCCGCGCCCTTCTCGCCCACCGCGGTTGCCATGTCGAACTCCTCTGTCTCGTCGGTCGCCCCATCGTGCGGCCCGTCGTTGCACGCCGGTTGCACCACGCGACCACTGACGGCCCTAGGAGAAGCCGGTACATCCGATCTCGTCCCCTCCGCCGACTCCTCCCCGAGTGAGCTCCTCGATCGTGCCGAGGACTCGAAGCTCGGGCGGACGATCGGGCTCAGCCGTCCCGGCCGGCGGCGCCGGCCGCTCCTCGGGAACCATGCGCTCCTCCATCGCCAACCCCTTCCCGAGGATCGCCCTCGATGCACCGCCGGTACCAGAGTTCGAGGGCGACCACCGCCTGCATCGCCCAACCCGTCTCCGCCCGGCCGCGCTGCTCAAGGTAGTCGCGACGGACGGCGGGCAGATTTGGGCTGTTGACCAGGCCGAGGGCGACGAGCTGGGAGGAACTTGTCAACGCCCGTCGCGGCGAGACGGGAAGAACACCGCCGTCATTGCGACGCTCGACCGCGTAGGGCGGTGGACCGTTGGCGAGCCGCCGAGATCGGACTAACCTGGTCCTTGGCAGTACTACCCACTCCTGACCCCGGTGGTGCACCTCAGGGCACTTCCAGGAGAAGGAGCGCGCGATGGCCGGATGGTCCGGGTTCTTCGGGTGGCGGAGCCGGGACAAGCGGGTCCAGCCCGGCCTCCGGTCGTCTGATCCAGAAGTCATCCCGGCCGGCGGCGAGCCTTCGGAAGCCCCCCACGTCCCGGGCCTGGTGATTCGCGCCCGGCGAGCTGGCCAGCCCGCTTCGTCGCCGGTTCCGGGGGGAACCCCGTGACCGGCGGTGTGTCCAAAGTCGTCGAGGCGGCCGGACGCCAACGCCTTGAACGCATCGACTTTGGCGCTTCGTTCCTCGGCCCGGAGCACTCCGCAAATCTCCCGCACGGTGAGGAGGCGCTCCCGGAATTGGCCGAAGGTTTCGTGGTCGACTGGCAGCTGCTCGCAGCCGTCGAGGCCGGTATCGGTTGAGCCCGGCCCCCATTCGCCCCGCCGGCGACGACTGGCCATGGCCAGCCGGCGATGACGGAGAGCCCGACCGAACCCCAGCCTTTCGCTGGTGGTCGGTCGGGCCTTGGGCACCGTGGTGGTGACGGCCGACGGGCCCCTCACCCTGGCGAGCTGCCAGCGCCTCGAAGCCCTGCTCGCGGACCTCATCGAGGGCCAGGGCAATCTGGCCGTGGCCGTCGATCTGGCCCGGGCCTCCGTCGAGCCGGCGGCGCTACCGGTGTTCATCGACGCGGCGCGCCGAGCCGGCCTCCACAGCACGAGGTTCATCCTGAAGGGACTGCCGGCGGACGCTCACGACGTGCTGCTGTCGAACGGGATGTCGCATTCGGTCGAGGTCACACCCAGTCATGCCCGCCCCGTGGTGACTCCATGAGCGAGGCCCCGGCTTGGTGGCCCGACGATCGCCCCGCACAGTTCGGGCGCCTTCTCGGCGAGGCGCTGGGGCGGCGCGACCTCACGCAGCAGGGCTTCGGGCGCATGGTGGGCGCCAGCCAGGCCTCCGTCAGCGGATGGATCGCTGGTCGGTACGAGCCGTCCCCCACGAAGGTCTTCGCCATGGAGGTGCTGCTGAGCTTGGAGCCCGGCACCCTCTGCCGAGCGCTGGGCTACCGGCCTGTGGACACGGCCCAGACGCCGAGCGTGGAGGTGGCGATCGCCGAGAGCACCGGGCTGGACGACGAGGACAAGGCCGCACTCCTTGGCGCCTACCGTGCGCTCTCCCGGTCCCGCGAGCCCGGCCGTCGACCAGACGGCATCGACGTCGGTCCTCGGGCCCGCGCTGGCGACGACTCGAGCGGGCGTTCGCACCGTCGCGTCCCGGGAATCAACGGCGGCTGAAGGGCTACGGCGGACCACGTCGGTCACACCGAGACCCTGGACCGAGTCCCCGGGTAGCGCCTCCGGGTCCGTTCGGTCTTGACGGCATGGCGCCCGTGGAATGTGCCCCGATCCAGCACCCGGCCCTCCACGCGCCCGAGGAGGGCTGAGCGCGTTGGCCTGCCATCGGCTCCTACGCATACTCGCCCGGATCGAGGATGGCGGTCCGGGCCCGGCTCGGCTCTGTGAGGTGTCCGCCGACCTCATGGCCATGACCGGCGCCGGGATCATGCTGATGTCCGGCGAGGTGCCTCGCGGCTCGGTCTGCAGCTCGAACGAGGTGAGCGCCCTGATCGAGGATCTCCAGTACACCCTGGGCGAGGGGCCCTGCGTCGACGCCTACAGGCAGGACCGGCCCATCCTGGAAGCGGACCTGGCCGCGCGCGGGGCGGCTCGCTGGGCCGCCTTCACCCCCGAGGCGCTGGCCGCCGGCGCCCGGGCCGTCTTCGGCTTCCCTCTCCATGTCGGCGCCGTGCGCCTGGGCGCCCTCAACCTCTACCGCGACCGCCCCGGCCCCCTCGACGACGACCAGCATGCCGATGCCCTGGTCCTGGCCGGCGTGGCCGCCAGGGCGGTCCTGGCCATGCAGGCCGGGGCACCCCCCGGCAGACTGGGCACCGAACTCGAGGGGGGTGCCGACTTGCGCTTCGTCGTGCACCAGGCTTCAGGCATGGTCTCGGCCCAGCTCGACGTCAGCGTCGGTGAGGCACTCATCCGTCTCCGTGCGCACGCGTTCGCCGATCACCGCCCGCTTGACGAGGTGGCCCAGGACGTGGTGGGAGGCCGGCTGAGGTTCGCCTGACCGGCCGGTCCAGGGCTGGTTGCGCAGCAGCCGGCCGACGTAGCATCGAAGGAGGGCGCTGGTCGAGCAGAGGCCGGCGGCGGGAGGGCCATCGCCATGACCGACCAAGGTTTACTGATCCAGACGCTGGTGGAGCTGGCCGACAACCTCGTCGACGACTTCGACGTCGTCGAGCTGCTCTCCCTGCTCGCCGACCGATGCGTGGAGCTCCTGGGCGTCTCGGCCGCCGGGGTCATGCTCGTCGCTCCCGAGGGGGAGGTCCGGGTAGTCGCCTCATCCAGCGAGGCCATGCGGGTGGTGGAGCTGTTCGAGCTCCAGGCCGACGAAGGCCCGTGCCCGGACTGCTGTCGCAGCGGGGAGGCCGTCATCAACGAGGACCTGGCCACTGCGGGGGGCCGCTGGCCCCGGTTCGCCCCCATGGCCATGCAGGCCGGCTTCCGCTCCGTGCAAGCCCTGCCCATGCGCCTGCGGGGATCGATCGTCGGCGCCCTCAACCTCTTCAGCGCCGAGCCGGGCGCACTGACCGTGGCCGATGTGGCCGCCGGCGGGGCGCTGGCGTCGGTGGCCACCATCGCCGTCCTCCAGCAGCGCGTCGCGGCCGAGTCCCGCCTCCTCAACGACCAACTCACTCACGCCCTCAACAACCGTGTGGTCATCGAACAGGCCAAAGGTGTGCTCGCCGAGCGCACCGGCCTGTCCATGGAGGCGGCGTTCGAGGCGTTGCGCCACTACGCCCGCGACCACAACCTGCGCCTCTCCGACGTCGCCCGCAGCGTCATCGACAAGAGCCTGCCCCCGGGAGCACTCGCCTAGGGACCGCACTTTGTTCCCCATTTCGTTCGCCACCGGCGTACCATGAGAGTAGGTGACGTAAGGCAAGCCGCTCATGATCCCGGTGGCGCGCTCCGACGAAAGGAGAGCGCTGTGGCCGGAGGTTCCAGGTTGTTCGGGCCCATGCCGGTCGTGGCCGAGGCGGCGACCTCCGATACGGACCTGGAGGGCCTGGCCCGACCGCTCCTGGAGGCCCTGGCCACGATCGGCGACCTGGACTCGACGTACCTCACCGTCTTCGACTGGGACGTGTGCGAGCAGGAGGTCCGCTACCTCCACAGCAGGGGCCAGATCGAGATCGCCGACCGCAGCCGGCTCCCCCTGGCCGCGGCGGTGTCACGCCAGAGCCTCCCGGGCGTCACCCGCTCGCCGGCCGGCATGACCCAGAGCCACGCCGACAGCGAGGTGGCCAAGCAGGTCGGCCTGGCGACCTACGTCAGCGTCCCGATCGTGCTGGCCGGCCACGAGCTGTGGGGCATGATCTGCGGCGCCAGCAGGCTGGCCCAGCCCGAGGTCAGCGGTCGGGTGATCACGGTCATGGAGCAGTTCGCCGAGATCATCGCCGAGCACGTCAGCCGGGGGCGTGCGGCGGCGACCGAGCGGCGAGCCGAGACCGCCGAGGCGGCGTTGAACTCGCGCGGACGTTTCCTGGCCCAGGCCGAGCATCAGCTCAAGACGCCACTGACAGTCCTGCGGGGAGCCCTGGAGGTTCTGCAGCAGCGGTGGGAGGTTCTCGGCGATGCCGAGCGGGAGCAGTGGTTTGGGGCGATGAAGCGATCCGCCGACACGCTGGGCGCCGATATCGACGCTCTGTTGGCCGAGGCCCGTGCGGACCTCCAGAGCAGAGAGCTCGTCGCCGCCGAGGTGGATGTCGCCGTCGCCGCCGCCACGATGAGCCAGGCCTTCGATGCCCTTACCGACCGCCATGTGGTGCACTCAGAGGTGGAGGGCGGCCTGCGCGCCTGGGTCGACCCGACCGCGCTGGCTCAGGTGCTCGGTCATCTTCTCGACAACGCGGTCAAGTTCTCGCCGGCGGGCGGGCTCGTCCGGGTGACGGGCCACAGCACACCCGGCTGGACCGAGGTGTCGGTTATCGACCAGGGGCTCGGCCTGCCCCAGGGGATCGACGTCTTCCAGCCTTTCCAACGGGGCGGGGCGGACCTGATGGCCGCTCCCGGCGTCGGGCTGGGCCTGCACATCGTCCGCGGCCTCGTCGACGCCTCGGGCGGATCGGTCACAACGCGCACCAACGCCGGCGGCGGCAGCACCTTCACGGTGAGGCTCCCATCCGGGAGGGCCAGTTCCGGTTGAGAGGAACTGGGCCTCACGCGGCGCTGTGCCGGGTGTTCGTGCCGGGCCTCCGGCCCGTGCTGGGCTGCTTCACCGCGGCCCAGAGGTCCGGCGGGAGCGCGTCTACCCCGGGTCCGCGCCAGGGGAAACGCAGCGTCTAGGCCGCAAGGGAACCGCTCGGGCGTCACCAGTGCCGACGCGAGCCGAGCGAGGATGTCCCCGCCCGCTCCGACGCACCCGGCCGGACAGCGTCGACGAGCACCTGGACGACGTACCCCTTCAGGAATCTGCGCCGATCCTCATCACGGGCCGAGGCCATCGGTTTTCTTGCGGCCATAATCGCGGTTCGTGGCCGAGTTCTTTTGCCACTTTGGCACGCTTACCCCGTAGACCCGAGCATCCAGAGCGGAGCAGCGCTCGGCCAAGGGCATCTAACCTGCGTTAGAGGAAGCATTGTTGGCCACTTTGGCGCCGTTACCCAGATGTCCCCCACTCGCCCATGGCCACCGACATCGCCTCGCTCAGCCCCGAGCGGTCGGCCAGTTCGGCCACCAGCGCGGTGCCGGCGTGCGACACCAGGCCCTCACCGTCGGTGGTCACCTTCGCCCGCCTGACCGACTGGCTACGATGCACCTTCAAGGAGCCCTCCTCTTGTGCGGACTGCGTGCGTCGAGAACACGCATTCTCCCAGGTCAGGGGGGCTCTTTCGCGTACCTGCGCAGCGGACCGCTCGGGCCGGAGCGACGAATGAGCGCTCGGCTTGTTTCCATCCGCTCGGCCCATCGGCGCATCAATCAGCCGTTGCGGCGCCAGTCTCGGGCTTGATGTGAGCGAACATGCTGCGGCCGTTCCATGTCGGGAAGGCCCTCACGAGCCACGACGGACCGTGGAGCAGGATCCGAGAGTCGCGGGTGGCCTCCGCCCAGGTGAGCTGCCCGGCATGCCACTTGACGAAGGCCTCGGCGTCGGCGGTGACGAAGAGGTCTTCGTCCAGACCGGGATACGTCTTGCAGATCTCGGCCTCGCGGTGTTCGAGCAGCAGCCAGTACCGCTCATGGGGCCGAAAGCCGGTGAAGTCCAGCCGGACGACGACGCGCTGGTCAGGCAGGCGTTCCGGACGGAGCGCGTTGCACATCGACCACAGCGCCACGAACGGATCGAGGTTCTCGGGGGCGATCTCGAGCCAGCGAGCTCCCCACTCACCGAGGGCCTCGCAGACCTTGAACAGATCATCGCCCGACGTCGTGAGCACGTAACGGTGACCGCGCCCCTGCGCCTTGGGCGTTACCTCGACGAGGCCGAGGCGTTCGAGTTGCTTGAGCCGCTCGGCGAGCACGGTGCGGGAGAGTCCGGGCGCACCCTCGAGGATCTCGCCGAACGTCTCGCAGCCAAGATGGAGGTTGCGGATGATCAGCGGCGTCCACCGCTCGGCGAAGATCTCCGCACCCCGGGCGATGGGGCAGTACTGGCCGTAGGTCCTCATGAGCGCAGTGTCCCGCGCCTTTCCGCCGGTGTGAAGTCCGGATTCCTTACTTCGAAGTCCGGATAGCTGACTTCCCCCCGGTTCCCTCCTATGGCGCGATGAGCCCATACGCCGAGGAGGAACGATGACAGAGCGAACCACGATCCAGATTCCCGGGTTCCGGGGCGACGTGATCGTCGCGGGGCATCATCAGTACGACGGAGCACGCGCCGTATGGAACGGCGCCGTCGACCGACGACCTCGAGTGATCGCGCGCTGCCGAGTGACCGCCGACGTCGCTGCCGCGGTCCGCTTCGCCCGCGACCGCCGCCTTGAGATCGCCGTGCGAGGCGGGGGCCACAACGTGGCCGGCACGGCGGTGTGCGACGACGGGATCGTGATCGACCTCTCGGCGATGCGCGCCGTCACGGTCGATCCTGTCGAGCGCACCGCTCTCGTCCAGGGCGGGGCTCTTTGGGGAGACGTCGACCACGCCACGCAGGCGCACGGTCTCGCCACCACGGGCGGCATCGTGAGCCACACCGGCGTCGGCGGCCTGACCCTGGGCGGCGGCATCGGCTGGCTGATGCGCAAGCACGGGCTCACCGTGGACAACCTCCTAGAGGCCGAGGTGGTCACGGCCGAGGGCCAGGTCGCGCGGGCGTCCGCCAGCGATCACCCCGACCTGTTCTGGGCGCTGCGGGGCGGCGGTGGGAACTTCGGCGTCGTCGGCTCGTTCCGGTTTGCGTTGCACCCGGTCGGCCCCACCGTCGTGGCCGGCCCGGTCTTCTGGGCGGCCGAGGACACCGCGGACGTCCTGCGCTTCTACCGTGACTTCGTCACCGACGCGCCCGACGAGCTCGGGAACGTCATCCGGCTCGGCACGATCCCCCCCCTGCCGGTGATCGACGAAAACCTCCACTTCCGGCCGGCGATCGCAGTGGCCACCTGCTATGCCGGACCCGTTCAGGAAGGCGCGCGCGCCGTCCGTGCGCTCCGCCAGTTCGGGACCCCGCTCGTGGATCTGGTCGGACCCACGTTGTACGTCGACCACCAAAGCGGCGTCGATGACACCGTCCCCCACGGCTGGCACTACTACTGGAAGGCCACCAACCTCACCGGCCTGTCCGACGAGGTCATCGACATCGTCGCCGAGCACGCCTACCGCGCCGCCTCACCGAGGTCGTATGCGGCGATGTTCCACTTCGGTGGCGCAGTGGCCCGCGCCCCTCGGGACTCCACGGCCTACGTGGGGCGCGACGTGGAGCACAACATCGTCATCGACGCAGCCTGGCTCCCGGAACAGGACGACACCGTCGGCGCTGTGGAGACCGCTTGGGCACGAGCATTCCTCGACGCCCTGCAGGCTCACCGAGCCGGCGTCTATGTGAACTTCCTCGACTCCGACGACGACACGAGCCGCGTCCGCGAGGCCTATGGCGACGACACGTACCGGCGGCTCGCCGAAGTGAAAGCGAAGTACGACCCCGAGAACGTGTTCCACAACAACAAGAACATCCCGCCGGGGACGCCGGCGCGTTGATCACGCTGACTTCATGGGTGCCATCAGGGTTTGCGCGCGGTCGATCCCGAGACCCCAACCCAGTGTCCGACTGGACCGTGCGGGAGACGAGATCACGGGTGCGGGTTGAAGCTGAACCGGACGCCGATTCGGGGTGGGCGCTAGCCGGTGGTGGCGGTCACTGGCTTGCGCATGCGTGTCAGGGGGACAGGTGCGCCGCTCGACGCGTCCTCAACCTCTTCAACTGGCTGGAAGCCGAACGCCTCGTAAAGGGGTCGGCCGGAGCGCGTCGCCATGAGCTCCAGTGTCGCAAACCCCTCGGCCGCGGCGGCCGACTCACTGGCCTCGAGCACGAGACGGCCCACCCCTCGTCGGGCGAAGTCGGGGTGGGTGTACATGCCTCGGATCCGTGCCGCGTCGGTCGTGGGGTTGAGCAGGTCGGCGTTGCGCCCGGCCGAGTGTTCGCCGCCATAGAGCGTTGCCCGTCGGCTCCACCCCCCGCAACCAGCCACAGTGCCTCTGATTTCTACTACGAAGTAGGTCCCGTCTTCGATGAGCTGCCGGTCCATGCCCATGATCGCCTTGCTCGACTCGATCTGGGCATCGTCGAGGAATCCACGCTGCAGTTGCTCGATCGCGGCGTCCATCAGTGGGAGCAGGACGGCGAGGTCGTCGCCGGTCGCCAGCCGGACTGTGAGGATGTCGGTGGCGAGGTTCTCCGAGCGTGGGACATCCGGAGTTGCGTCCGCGGCGACGGCCACGTTGAACCCGCCACATTGGCCGGGCGACTGACAATGATCTGTTCCTTGAGCATGCGGCAATCATCGGGCACGCAACGGCGGAACCCCTTCTGTCAGGCTGACGGGCCAGCAACTGTGCGAGCTGGTCGTGCAGCTCTGACAGCCTGAGGTCATGCCGGTCGCGTTCGGTGGCGAGGTCGCCACGTGCCCAATTCCTGGACAACGAGCGCCCTGACCTTTCCCCCGAGGGTAAAGGCAGGACGCATCTATTGAGTCGAAAGCTGCGTTGAGGCAGGCTCAACGCCGGGCAGGGGCGAGACGCTCCCCCCGGGTTCGGAGGAGGAGAACGTGCGGAGATGGCTGGCGGGGATGGCCGTGCTCGTGATGTTGGCCGTCGGGGCGCCGTTGGCCCGGGCCGCGGACACGCCGCAGGTCGACGGCGCCGTGCAGGTCACCGGGGCCAGCAACCCCGTCCGGGCCTATGCGTCGCCCGCACTGGCGGTGGACCCGCGCGATAGGAACACGATCGTCATCGCCGAGGGCGAAGCCCGAGGCTCGGGCTGCGGGGTGCAGGTCTCGACCAACGCCGGGCTGAGCTGGACCGAGGGAGCCAACCCCCTTCCGAAGGAGGTTGCCGGCTGCGTCCGCAACACCAATGGCCCCCTGGCCAGCCTTGCCTTCGCTCCCGACGGGACCCTGTACTACGCCTTTGCCGGCTACCCGAAGGCGAACGACTTCCACAGCAAGATCTACCTGGCTCGATCGACGGACCTCGGCCGCAGCTTCCAGGCCACCGCTGTTCCCGGTCTCGACCCGCCATACGCCGACGACAGCTTCGGCACCCCGGCGCTGCCGACGGTCAAGGTCGACCCGTCCAACCCCAAGCGGGTGTTCGTCGCCTACCAGGCGAACTACGGCCTCTTCTCATTGGCGGGTTCGGTCTTCCCGCCCGGGAAGTTCTCATCGAGCTATCCGCTCCGCGCCTACGTCGCCCGCAGCGACGACGGTGGGGTGACCTTTGGCCAGCCCGTGGCCGTGTCCAGCGACCCGAAGGACCACGCCAGCCGGGCCTACCTCACCATCGGCCGGGACGGCACCGTCTATGTCTTCGCCGGCGAGGTCAACACCCCGGTGCCTTTCGGGTCGACCAACCCGCCGGCGGCGACCCGGCTCTTCCAGTCCACCTCCACCGACGGGGGCAAGACCTTCACCTCGAAGATCATCTACACGGCCACGCCCGGGAAGTCCGGCGACGAGTACACGGTGCTGCTCGGGATCTCGACCGCCGTCGACCTGAAGACCGACGCCGTGTACCTGACCTGGGAGGACAGCGCGCGGCCGGCGCCGGCCATCCTCTTCAGCCGCTCCTCTGACAAGGGGGCGACATGGACCAAGCCGGTGAAGGTCAACGATGCCGATCCCGGCCGCCAGTGGGACTTCAACGAGGAGGAGCCGGCGGTGTCGGTGGCCCCGAACGGGCGCATCGATGTGGCCTGGTTGGACTACCGCAATGACTACACCTTCAAGGCGGGCCCGACCGCCCAGAACGCCTTTCAGGACGTCTACCTGTCGTCGTCGAGCGACGGCGGCGAGACGTGGTCGCAGAATATGCGAGTGTCGGACCGGTCTATCGACCGCCGCCTGAGCGACGTCTGGGCCACCGGGGTACACAGCGCCGTCGGCCTCCAGGCGCTCGATACCGGTGCCTATGTGGCCTGGGACGACACCCGCAACGCCACCGCCGACACCAAGGCCCAGGACGTCTACTTCACTCGGGTGCGATTGGGCGCCGTTCCCCCGCTTGGCGCGACGTCGTCGGCGGCGGGCGCCGATACCGCCACCAAGGTGGCGTGGGGCCTTGGCGGGGCCGCCCTGGCACTGTCCCTTGCTGGCGTCGCCCTCTTCCTCAGCCGGAGCCGGCTCTCCGGGGCCTCGGCGGCGACCGCTGCGACCTCCCGTTGATGGCGCGGAGGAGAGCCGCATCGATGCGGCGGCGGACCTTAAACCGACTGCTCATCGCTGGGCCGGGCCTGGTCCTGCGTGGCTGCGGCCGGCGTCGCGCCGGCGCCCGCGGCGACGCTGAGCGCACCGGTCGTCGAAGCGGCCCGTCAGGTGACGATCGACACCGACCCCACTCGGCTCTTTGACGTCCCCACCGTCGTCGTCGACCCCCGGGATCCTCGCCGGTCCTGCGTCGCAGCACCCGTCGTCGGGCGTGGCCCCACGGCCTGAGCACACCACCGCACGGTGGGCAGCCCAAGCGCCCGGCGGCGAGATCGGTCTCGACCACGGCCTGGTCGTTGCCTACGATGAGCACGGGTGCCTCCGGCATCTGCCAGGAAGAGCCCTCCCGACAGTCCGGACAAGATCGGCGGGAGGGCTCTTGCGCGTCTACGTCCCGCTCAGCCTGACGCGCCAACGAGCCCGCGCTCGGTCAGTGCCAGCTCACCGTCCCGGCCATCAGCGACGTCAGCACCCTCGCGGATCCTGATCCAGAGCGGCGGCTCAACGGTCGCCAAGGGCCAGGCGCAGTAGGAAGAAGTCGGCGCTGCGGCGGTCACGTTGACCTTCCCCTCCCCGCCCAAGTCGGCGCTCGGTAAGGTCCGTTCCACGACTCTGCGAAGCGGACGCGTCGAGGCGGGGGCCCCCGTCGTGAGAATGGCCCCCGCCCCGTCGACCGGTACCGCCGCTTTAGTGGAGGATGACCACCTGGCCGGCGGCGACCGAGCTCAACGTCCCACCCGCCCAAGCGCCGGAGACGTAGTTGGTGGTCCCATCGGAGACCACGCCGGTGACGTCGGCTGCCCGCGTCGTGCCGCTCTCTCGGGAGTTCACCCGGAACCCGGGGTAGTCGAGCATGATGTGCTCGCGAGCCTTGGACGGCTCGCCGATGCCCGTCCACTGGAGTTGGATGTCCATCGGGTACGGCGCGCTGTCGGCGGTCCGAAGGTCCCTCATCTGCACGGTCGCGGCCAAGCTCGCGCCGTCGAGACGGTCGAAGTCGAGCGCGTCGCCCAGATCCTCGCGGAACCCGAGAGAAAACCCGAGCGGCTGCTGCGTGCAGATGTCGACGCGGGTGACGGCCACGAAGACCGACGACTCGGCGTCGGGGCGCCCCGGCCCGGGCTTCACCCGCCCGTCCACGGCGTGGACGAACGCCTCGGTCCCGATGCATCCCTGCTGGGTGAAGAAGCGGGCCTCGGCCGTCTGGCCCTTGAATCCATAGTGGAGCGTCTCGGCTCCCCCGGCGCCGGCGGGCGCGGCCTGGGCCGCGATCGCCATGCTGAGTCCCAGGCGGCGGCGACCCTACGGCCGAGCCGGTGCCTGGGGCGATTTATTGTTTCGTTCACGTCTGGTTCCTCCGTGTCCGCCGTTGTTGGCACTCATTTGGACGGAGGCGGCCCCCTCGTTCTTCACGCCCATCCATGGCGGCATTGGAAAATCGAGGCGCGCGCGAACGGCGGAGCGCGTCCGGATATTGCTGAGCCCCCGGATCGAGGTGAAGGTCGTCGATGGGGCGGCGCTCGGCGCGCTGGGATGTGCTGGCCCTCGGCTTCCTGGTCATCAAGCGCAGTCGGCCGGTAACGCGCGACGAGCTTGGCTGAGGTCGTGGGGGGCGAGGTCGCTTCCCCCGAGCTGGGTGGCGTCGCTCCGGGCCGTCGTCCCGGGGCCGCCGGCGGCTGGAGTCAGCCGGTTTCGTGGACGACGTCATCACCGGCGGCGGGGGCTGCTATCAGTTCAACTTGCCGGAGGGCCGCTCGTCGACGTCGAGGAGGCTGCGGCCGACCTCGAAGCGGCCAAGAACTCCGTGGCGCAAGGTGACTGGGGAGCGGCGCGGGAGCGGGCCGGCGCTGCAGCCGGTGCCGCTGGCCACCGGTTCCTCCCAGGTCTGCGCGGGCTGTGGGTCGAGCGCCGCCAGCCGCGCGGGAGTACGCCCACGTGCGGGTGATGGCCGCCCACGCCAACGCCGGCAACCCGGGCGAGGCGCTGCGGGCCTACGAGCGGTGCCGGGTAGTGCTTGCCGAGGAGCTGGGCATGTCGCCCTGGGAGCGCGTCCAGGCACCTACGAGGCCGTGCTGGCCGGCGGGACGAACACGCCGGGGCACAAACCTCGGGGCGAGGGCCTTGGGCCGGAAGGCCCTCGCTATGCTCTCCCACCCTCTGGACAAGCGGGCCGCAGCCTTCAGCAGCCGTGCTTATCGATGTCGCCACGGTCCTCGCGGTGCGTCAGGGCGACCTTTCGCGGGCGGCGGTCCTGGCCGGCGTGGCGGACGCCATTCACGACCGGAACACCCGCGTATGCGGACGCCGGATCCGTAGGTTTGCCTGGCTGCGGTCGTCCTCAATGTCCGACGCCCAGTCGAGAGGTGAGGTACTCGGGGATGAATGTGGACAGCCGGCGTCAGCGGTCCGGGCTGCTGTCACCAGTGACGGTCAATCGGCTGTCGACTGCGAACGGCACGATGGGCACGGGCATGGGATCGACGTCTCTACTAGTCGTGATTGTCGGGACGACTCTGTCGCTCGCGCCCGAGTGAAGCAGCGCTCCGAGCAGGACCGCTCCCGCCGTCAGCATTCCGGCGAAGAGGGCGGCAACCTTCTTCGCCGGGCGCCGGCGAGGGGGACCGGGGTCAGCAAGGCCCTTGGACAGGTGCTCGACGGTCTGGATTTGCATGGCTCCTCCGTGGTGGTGATCAGCGGAAATTGCTCTATGAATCGGCGCGGGCGTGGCGCCGATGCCGAACCAGCACAACGGCTTGATCCCGTTCTCGCCCTGGACGACGGCGAGTTGCGCCCAGCTGGACGGAGATGTCGCCGTCTCGAGACGGACCCGGCGGAAGGCGGCACGCGCCTCTTCTTCGGACGGGAAGATTCCCACGACGTCGGCCATGCCTCCCATCGGCACTGCATCAGCCCCGGCGAACAACAGGTAGCAAGGCCCTGTGGCTCCAGTCGATGCGCTGCCGGCGTCGAGCTCGGGGTGGTCGACGGTGGCGGTGTCGCTCGTGTCCATGGCGCTGGTCACGACGCCAGAGCGGCGAGCTGGGCGGAAGCGGCTGATGGACGGGGCAGGGGCGAGGCGACGTGGTCCCAGAGGCGGTTGTCACCCGACGAATCCACAGCCGCTATCAGCGACTGCAGCCGATTGCCCTCAACCGCCTCGGAGTCGACGAGCTCGTCCGGTCGCCCGGCACCGACCTTCACCCGCCCGTCCACGGCGTGGACGACGAAGGTCTCGGCGGCCATGCACCCCTGCTGAGAGAAGCTCAATCCCAAGGCGGCGGCGACCGCACGGCCGAGCCGGTGCCTGGGGCGATTGGTTGGTTCGCTCACGTCCTGGTTCCTCCGTGTCCGCCGTTGATGGCAGTCACTTGGACGGAGGCGACCCCCTCGTTCTTCACGCCGATCCGTGGCAGCATGGGCATATCGAGGCGCGAATGGCGGAGCGCATCCGGATCTCGCTGAGCGGCCGGATCGGGGTGGAGGTCGGCGACGAGGTCGTCGACGGGGCGGCGCTCGGTCCGTTGGGCGGTCTGGCCCTCGCGTTCCTGGCCACCGAGCGCAGCCGTCCGGTGACGCGCGACGAGCTGGCCGAGGTCCTGTGGGGCGAGGCGCTGCCCCGGAGCTGGGAGGCGTCGCTCCGGGCCGTGGTGTCCCGGGTCCGCCGGCGGCTGGAGGCAGCCGGTTTGGTGGGCGACGTCATCACCGGCGGCGGAGGCTGCTACCAGCTCCACCTGCCGGAGGGCGCGGTCATCGACGTGGAGCAGGCGGCGGCCGACCTCGAAGCGGCCAAGGCCGCCGTGGCGCACGGTAACTGGGGACCGGCGCAGGAGCGGGCCGGCGCCGCCGCCGGCGCCGCCGGCCACCGGTTCCTCCCCGGGCTCGGCGGGCTGTGGGTCGAGCACCGCCAGGCCGAGCTCGACGAGCTGCGGGTGAGCGCCCTGGAGATCCTGGCCGACGCGGCGTCCGCCGGCGGCGACCACGCCACCGCCCTCACCGCGGCCGAGGCGGCGGTGGCGGCCCAGCCCCTGCGGGAGTCCGCCCACCTGCGGGTGATGGCCGCCCACGCCGGCGCCGGCAACCCGGCCGAGGCGCTGCGGGCCTACGAGCGGTGCCGGGTGGTGCTGGCCGAGGAGCTGGGCGTGTCGCCCTCGGAGCGGGTCCAGGCCGCCTACGAGGCGGTGCTGGCCGGCGAGGTGAGTACGCCGCCGGCCACCAACCTCCGCCCCGAGCTCAGCTCGTTCGTGGGCCGCACGGAGGCCCGTCGCGACATCGAGAAGCTGCTGGGGACCGCCCGCCTCCTGACCCTGGTGGGGCCGGGAGGCGTCGGTAAGACCCGCCTGGCTACGCGAGTGGCCGGGGAGCTCGTCACCCGCTACCGGGACGGCGTGTGGCTGGTGGAGCTGGCCGCCCTCGTCGACGCCACCCTGCTCCCTCAGCACGTGGTGTCAGCGCTCGGCGTGGCCGAGAAGTCCGGATCGACCGCCGGGGAGTCGCTGGGCACCCACCTGGCGGAGCGCGAGCTGCTGCTCGTCCTGGACAACTGCGAGCACCTCTCGGCTGCCTGTGCCACCCTCGCCGTCGACCTGCTGCGCGCTGCACCGGGCCTCGTAATCCTCGCCACCAGCCGGGAGCCGTTGGGTGTCCCCGGTGAGACGCTGTGGCCGGTGCCGCCGCTGTCGTTGCCCGGTCCCGGCGCCGGCGCGTGGGATTCGGACGCAGTGCGGTTGTTCATCGAGAGAGGTTCTGCGGTCGACCCGAACTTCAGATCGTCGGCCGACACCGACGCCGCCATTGCCGACATTTGCCGCCGGCTCGACGGCGTGCCGTTGGCCATCGAGCTGGCTGCCGCCCGGGTCCGCACACTGTCCGTCACCGAGATCGCCGACCGCCTCCGAGACCGCTTCCGGCTCCTGGTTGGCCGCGACCCCACGGCTCCCGACCGACACCAGACCCTCCGGGCGGCGGTGGACTGGAGCTACGAGGCGCTCTCAGCTACCGAGCAGCAGCTCTTCGCCCGAGTCTCGGTCTTCGCCGGAGGGTTCAGCCTCGACGCCGCCGCCGCGGTGTGCTCGCCGGGGCTCGACGACCTTGATGTGTTCGACGGCGTCGCCGACCTGGTGGACAAGTCCCTGGTGCTGGCCGACCGATCGGGGACCACCACTCGGTACCGGCTGCTCGAGACCCTCCGACAGTACGGCGCCGAGCGGCTGGCCGCCGCAGGCGAGGAATCCGCGGTCAGGGACACGCACTTGGCCTGGGTCCGGTCGCTGGCCGAGGAGGCCGACATCGGGCTGGAGGGTGGCGACCAGTCGACGTGGTTCCAACGGCTCGACGCCGAGGAGGACAACGTGCGCGCCGCGCTGGACTGGGCCGTCACCCATCCGGCCGGCGACGACGGGCTGCGGGCCGCGGCGGCGCTGTGGCGGTACTGGCAGGAGCGGCGCCGGGGCACCGAGGGCGGACGCTGGCTGCGGACCTTGCTCGATACCACCACCGACGCTCCTCCACCGGTACGGGCGAAGGCGCTGACGTCGGCGGCGGTGCTCCTCCTCTCCGGCCATGACGCCGCCCTGCGCGAGGCCGGCGTCGACAACGTCCGGTCGCTGTTCGAGGAGACCTTGGCCATCCGGCGGGCGGCCGGCGACCGACGAGGGATGGCGATCGCGCTGCACGGGCTGGGCGGCCTGCACTTCCGGCTGTTCGAGTTCGACGCGGCCAGGGCGTGCTTCGAGGACACCCTGGCCATCGGCCGTGAGCTCGAGGACGACCGGCTGGTCGCCGCATCGTTGAACAACCTCGGCAACGTGGCGTTGAGTGCCATCAACCGAGGCGCGCCGCGGCCCGAAGGGCTCGACGCCAGGTCCCTGTACGAGGAGAGCCTGGGGTTGTGGCGAGCGCTCGGCGACGATCTCGCCACGGCCCGGGCGCTGGGTGACCTGGGTGCGGTCGCCATCCACGCCCTCCGGTACGCCGACGCATCGGCGGCGTTCGCCGAAGGGGCCGGCATCTTCCGGCGCCTCGGCATCCGTGGGGGGTTCGTGGCCTACACGACGAGGCTGGCTGCGGTCGCCCAGCGCCAGGCGGACTACGCCGGCGCCCGCTCCGTGCTGGAGGACCTGCTCAGCGCCGGGCGAGACCTGTGCGATCCCTCACTCGAGGCCCGAGGCCTCATCGCCCTCGCCGACGTCTGGTGGGCGGAGGGCGACCACCTCGAGGCCGGGCGCCTCCTCAAGGAAGCTGCCGCCATCGGTCGCGCGCTCGAGGTCCGCTGGGATCTCTACGAGGCGCTGAACGGCCTCGGCGTCCTGGCCCTGCAACGGGACGAGGTGTCGCAGGCCTGCCGACTCTTCGTGGAGGCCGCGGCCGTAGCCCAGGAGGAGGAGCCCGGGATCGACGATCCCTGGACGACTCTTTCGCTCGCCCACGCGGCTCTGGCGGACGACGATCCGGAGGGCGCGAAGGACTTGGGACGGAAGGCCCTCGCCATGCTCTCCTCCTCCCTGAACAACCGGCCGCAGGCTTCGGCCGTGCTCATCGACGCCGTCACGATTCTCGCCGTCCGACAGGGCGACCTCGAGCGGGCCGCGGCCCTCGCCGGCGCCGCAGACGCCATCCACGACCGGACCACCGGCTCCGACTTCACGCCGCTCCGATCCGTACGCACCTACCAGTGGGCCCGGGCCGTCATCCAGGAGGGGTTGGATGAGGCTGCGTTCGAGTCGGCGCACGACGCCGGCGCGGCGCTGGGAACGGACGAGGTTCTCCGGCTGGTGGCGACGGCGCTGGGGTAGAACCACCGTCCTCCCGGCCGAGGTGGGCACACGGCCGGGGAGGACTGGCGATCCGTCACCTCGTTTGACGTTCCGAACGCCAACTTTTCTTCACGTTGCGGCCACGCTGCGGCCGTGCTGCGCCCCGTCCGGAGGATGGGGCCCATGCAAACAACCACCACAGATACCGCCCTGGTCGAGCGCGTGCAGCGCGGTGACCACCACGCATTCGCCGAGCTCATCCGCCGCCACGACCGGAGCCTGCGGGCTCTTGCCCAGCGGCTGCTCCGGAGTCCCGAGCGCGTCGACGACGCCCTGCAGGACGCTTACCTCAAGGCGTTCCGCCGGATCGGCACGTTCCGGCACGACGCCACCGTCGCCACCTGGCTGTACCGGATCACCTACAACACCTGCCTCGACGAGCTCCGCCGGCGGCCGAGTGTTGCCGTATCCGACGTTGAGCTGGACCGGCCCACGGCCGAGCGCGGGCCCGCCGAGCGGGCCGTCGCCCGGATGGAGGCGGCCGACGTGCTCGGGCGCCTCACGCCGGAGGTACGTGCCGCGGTGGTGGTCGTGCACGGCTACGGCTACGACTACGCAGAGGCGTCACGCATCCTTGGTGTCCCGGTGGGCACCGTCGGCTCCCGCCTGCATCGGGCCCGCCGGCCGCTGGTGGGGGTGGACGCACATGCCGCATGACCTCACCACCACGCGGAAGTTGACGCCGGCGGCGTTCGTCGTACTGGGTGTGATCGCCATCCTCCTTGCCGCCGGCGTCGGCCGGCTGACCCCCGGGCACGCGGGCGTGCCGACCGCCGACGTCCTACGAGGGCCCGGCGACGTGGCCGTCGTCACCCAGGTCTACGAACCGGGACAGGCCAGCGGGTGGCACACCCACGCCGGTCTCCACGCCGTCGCCGTGCTGGCTGGCGAGCTGACCGTGTACGACGGCGAATGCCGGCCGCAGCGGGTCGTCGCCGGCGAGCCCTACGTCGGCGGACGTGAGCTCCACTTGGCCCGGAACGAGACAGCCGAGCGGGTGGAGATGGTCGTCACGTACCTCAACGCGGTGGGGACGGCGCCGGCCCACGCCGGCGCACCCGCCGGGTGCCCGGCGCGGTGAGCCACCCACCCCGACGGCTTCACGCTGCTCCAGCGCGACGTGACCAACGTCTGCCGGTGGGCGCAGCGCCACGGTGTCGTCTGCGACGCCGGCGAGGTGTTCGCAGAGGTCGTCGCTGAAGTCTTCTTAGGCCGGAAATCCCTCGCTGAATGATTCGGCGGGTTCGAACGTCCAACCGATGCCGTCCCAGATCCTCGGGACGCGATGCGAGTCCGAGCTGCCGACCGGCCGCCGGCCATGGGAGGAACCACGTGAACAGAGACCTCACCCGCGACAGCGCCGCGCTGACAATGAGACGAGCCGCGGTCATCGCCCTGGCCCTCGGGCAACTGCTCGTCGTCGCCCCCGCCCAGGCGGTGCCCGGACCGGCGCCGGTCACCGCCGGGCAGAAGGAATACCAGACCAGCCTGACTCGCTGGCGGGCGGCAGGAGGTGACTTCGGCGCGTGGTCGCTCGCCGGCGCCGCTCTCACCGCCGGAGGGGAGCTCACGCTCGACCCCGGCACGGCCACGCCCGGGGTGGACCCCTTCGGCCCCGGTGGCTACCTGAGTGGTACCTATTACAACGGCGGAGCCTTCGTCGTTGGCCAGGCGACCAGCCCGGTGACCGCCACCCCCGAGGGCTTCTCGGAGGCCATCGCCTCATGGAGTGCCGACACCCCTGAAGGGACCTGGGTTGAGACCCTGATCCGGGCCAAGGTCGACGGCGGGCGCTTCACCAAGTACTACAACCTCGGGATCTGGGCGTCCGACTCGTCCACCGTCGCCCGCCACTCGGTCCGGCGCCAGGGAGACGCCGACGGGTTCGTGGCCGTCGACACCCTGGTGCTCGACGACAAGCTGCGGGGCGAGGCCTACGAGCTCACCTTCCGCCTGTTCAGTGAGAACCCGAGCGCAGCCGTCCCGACCTTGCGTTCGGCCGCCCTCGCCATGTCCAGCGGCTACAACAAGATCGGTGAGTTCGTGCCCGGCAACCCGACCCTGTGGGGCTCGGTTTTGCCGGTGCCGGAGTGCTCGCAGATGGTCTACCCCGACGGCGGCGCGGTCTGGTGCAGCCCGACCTCGACGTCGATGGTGCTGAAGTACTGGTCGGGCGACACCGGCCCGTGCGAGCCGGATGTTCGGGCCGCCGTCGCCGGCGTCTACGACTGGGTATACGACGGCGCCGGCAACTGGCCGTTCAACACCGCCTACGCCGCGACCCAAGGCCTCGAGGCCGAGGTGGTCCGCTTCGAGAGCATGGCCGACGCCGAGCCCTGGGTGGCCGCCGGGGTGCCCGTGGTCATCAGCTACTACTGGCACAAGGGCGACCTGACCGGCGCCCCGATCCCCTCGAGCGACGGCCACCTGGCCGTGCTCGTAGGCTTCGACGCCGCCGGCAACCCGATCGTCAACGACCCCGCCGCCGCATCAAACGAGCTGGTGCAGCGCACCTACCTCCGCGATGAGCTGGAACACCTGTGGGTGAAGAAGTCCGGCGGCACCGCCTACCTGATCTACCCCACCGGCCACCCGGTGCCGCAGATCCCTTAGCTGATTCGAGGGGGGAGGGCGTCCCCGCCTTCTCCCCTCGACCCCTCGCTCGGCGATGGACGGTGCCAGAATAGGAGTATCGAGGAGCGCACGACGGAGCGCACGAGGCTCTCGCTGGCCGGCCAACTCGCCTTGGAGATCGACGGCGTCGTGGCCCAGGGCCCCGCGCTAGGGCCCTTGGCGACGCTGGCCCTGGCCTTCCTCGCGATCGAGCGCCACCGCCCGGTGCGGCGCGAGGAGTTGGCCGAGATCCTCTGGGACGAAGTACTCCCCCCGACGTGGGAACCGTCGCTGCGCAGCATCGTATCGAGGGTGCGTCGGTGGCTCGATGCCAGCGGGCTCGGGACCCAGACGATCACAGCCAGCAACGGTTGCTACCGCCTCCACTTGCCTGCCGACGTGGTGGTCGACGTGGAGGAGGCGGCGACGAAGCGGATTGCCGCGGAGCATGCCCTGGCGTCCGGCGACTGGGACGCCGCCCGCTCATTGGCGCAGGCAGCCGGCGACGTCGCAGAGCGGGGGTTCCTCCCCGGCGCCAGCGGCTTATGGGTCGAACGCCGGCAGGGCGAGCTCGAAGACCTGGGCGTCCGACTGAGCGAAATCGTGTCCGAGGCGGCGTCCGCGAGTGGTGACCACCGCGTCGCCATCAGCGCCGCTGAGGCCGCCATCGCCAGGCGCCCGCTGCGGGAGTCGGCCCACCTCCGGGCTATCGCCGCCCTCCAGCAGGCCGGGAACCGTCCGGAGGCGCTCCGAGCCTACGAACGCTGCCGGGTCGTTCTGGCCGAGGAACTGGGCGTCTCGCCCGGGCCGGCTACCCAGGCTCTCTATCTGGACCTCCTCCGAGAGGACCCTCCTGCCGCGGAGGCCCGGTCGACCAACATTGGCGCCGAGCTCAGTTCCTTTGTCGGCCGCAGTGGCCAAGTCGACGAGGTGAAGAAGGTGTTGAGTACCACTCGGCTGCTCACTCTCGTCGGGCCCGGAGGCATGGGGAAGACGCGCCTTGCGACCCGGGTCGGCTCGGAGCTGCGCGATCGCTATCGGGACGGTGCCTGGCTGGTAGAGCTTGCGCCACTCGTCGATCCGGCGCTCGTCCCCTCTCACGTGATGGTGGCACTGGGCCTGGTCGCGGACAGTGACGTGACCGCCACCGACGCGCTGTGCCGTCACTTGGCCGAGCGCGAGCTCCTCATCGTGCTCGACAACTGTGAGCACCTCACCGCGGCGTGCGCGACGTTGGTCAGACGTCTGCTTCTCGCCGCCCCGGGGGTGACGGCGCTCGCCACGAGCCGGGAGCCGATCGGCGTGCCTGGCGAGTCCCTGTGGCCGGTTCCGGGCCTCTCCATGCCGGCGGGAGAGGACGACGGTGTCGACCGCCTGTGGGAATCGGACGCCGTGCAGCTGTTCGTGGACCGGGCCTCTTCCGTCGACCCGACGTTCACCCTGTCGGACGATGTCGCTCCAGCTGTAGCCGAGATCTGCCGGCGCCTCGACGGCCTTCCCCTTGCCATCGAGCTGGCCGCAGCCCGAGCCCGGTCGATGTCCGTGCCCGAGATTGCGACCCACCTCCGCGACCGCTTCCGGCTCCTCGTGGGGCGTGACTCCACTGCGCCCGTGCGACACCAGAGCCTGCGGGCTGCGGTGGACTGGAGTCACGACGCGCTCCGCACCGCCGAACAGGTGCTGTTCCGGCGACTGTCCGTCTTCACCGGCGGCTTCACGCTGGAGTCCGCTGCGCAGGTGTGCGTCGATCGCGGCCCCTCACTCGAGGTTGTTGACGGCGTCCCCGCTCTCGTCGACAGGTCTCTGGTCCTCGTGGACACCTCGACCACGCCGGCCCGTTACCGCCTGCTCGAGACGTTGCGGCAGTACGGGGCCGAAAGGCTTCGTGCTTGCGGTGAGGAGGAGCTCTTCCGGACCCGCCACCTGAACTGGTGCGTATCTCTCGTCGAGGCGGCGGATGTCGAGCTCTGCGGGCCGGACGCACGCCGGTGGCTCGCGACGCTTGACGTCGAGCACGACAACATCCAGGGCGCGCTCGCATGGGCCGTGGTCCGGCCGCACCCCGATGCCGGCCTTCGGCTGGCATCGGCCATGCGTCGCTACTGGGAGATGCGGTGGCGTGTCCGGGAAGGCCGTGACTGGTTCGAGCGCCTGTTCTCCGTTGCCGTCGCCGTCAACCCGGTGACGCGTGCCAGCGCGCTGGCCGACGCGGGCATCCTCGCCATGTGCAACGACGACGCCGACGATGCGACACGTTTGGCGGCCGAGAGCGTCGCCCTGGCGGAGACCTTGGGACGCGACAAGGTGACCGCGCAGGCGTGGGCCGCCGCCGGAGGAGCGGCGATCATCCGATACGACCCGACCGCCGCCCGGGCTGCCTACTGCAAGAGCCGTGAAGCCGCCGAGCGGGCCGGGGATCGCCTTGCGACTGCCTCGGCGGTGGTGAATATCGGCTTTTCCGCCCTCCTCCAGGGGAAAGTCGCCGAAGCACGGCCTTTCCTCGAGCAGGGACTGGTCCTGGTGCGAGAGCTCGGGAACCCGGCGTACATCGGGCGGGCGCTCATCTTCCTCGGTGGCGCTGCTCACCAAGAAGGCCGGCTCGACGACGCGCATCGCCTGCTCGTCCAGGCGATCAGCACACTGCGGGACATCGGGGATCACAGGGGCCTCGTCATGGCCCTGCTGCACCAATCCGAAGTGCAGAGGGCCAGGGGGGATGTTCGTCGAGGCGGTTGCCTCAACCTCGAGGTCGCCGCCCTGCAGGCGCAGATCAGCTCGCGTGGTGCCGGGGCTGCACTGTTGCATGCGGCCGAGGAAACCCTCCGCGCCGGAGACGGGGAAATGGGCGGCTTCCTCCTCGGGGCCGCACAACGGCTGCTCATGACCAGGACCCCGAGAGATCAGCGGGAAGAGGTTGAACGCACCCTGAAGATTCTGCGCTGCGAATACAAGAACACGACGGTCGAGAAGGCGTTCAATGATGCGCTCTCCATGTCGACCGACGCTGCGGTCCTGTACGCCACGACGCATCTGGTGTCCACCGAGCCGGGGTGAACGACGCGTCGTCCGCTGCGCCGATCCAGACCGTCTGCGAAGATGGCGATATGCACGGCGGCATCGAATTGAACCTGCTCGCCGCAGCCGACGCCCGCATCCAGGGTCTCCCAGAGCTTCGGAACACCGAAAGCTTCGTGGTGCTGCATCGGGGCGAAGTTGCCTACGAGCGCTATTACCGAGGGCGTTCGCCGGATGACCTGGCGGACACGCACTCCGTGACGAAGAGCTTCACATCCGCGGTCGTCGGCGCGCTGGTGAGCGATGGGACGCTCGACCTCGACGCGCCTGTGGCGTCCCTCCTCCCTGCCGCGGCGAAGTCCGATCTGGCCACGGGCGGCGCCACCGTGCGCCATCTGCTGACGATGACCTCGGGGTTGCCCGCCGACGGACGTTGGGAGCTGTGCGAGGTGGCACTGCACGGCGGTTCGTGGATGGAGACGATGCTTGGCGCGCCCCTTCGATCGGCGCCCGGAGCCGAGTACGCCTACAACAACGGCGCCGTGCACTTGGTGTCCGCCATCGTCCGACACGTCGGCGGCGCCTCGTTAGGAACTGTGGCCGCGCAGCGCCTCTTGGGGCCGCTGGGCATCGACCACTACGAATGGCCGGTGGACCCCGAGGGGCATGAGATGGCCTTCGGCCATCTGCTCATGACGCCTCGCGACATGGCCAAGATGGGGCTGCTATTCCTCCGCGACGGCGTGTGGGACGGAGCGCAGTTGATCGACGCCGGGTACGTCAACGCGGCAACGGCCCGGCAGGCGCCGGGCCGTCCGTTCCCAGAAGGGGTGGCCTATGGATATCTCTGGTGGGTGGACGACCTGGCGTGCCCGCCGGCGTACTTCGCCGGCGGGCACGGTGGCCAGTACATCTACGTCGTACCTGCCCTCGATCTCGTGGTGGTCACCACTGCTGACGCCTATGCCGAGGCCCGGCCCTTCGGCCGGGCGCTGCGGACAGTCATCGAGTCGTACGCGGTTCGAGCCGTACGTTCTTGAGCACTCGATCGTGGAGGCTCAGATGGCATGGAACCAGCCTTGGACATCGGCGACCATGTGGACGGCGCCGAGGTTGTTGTAGAGGGCCACTGCTCCGGTAGGCCCGACTCGGGCCACCACCAGGTTGGCGACCGTCTGGTTCCTTCCGAAGTTGAGGTTGGAAGCCAGAGGCCGGAGACTCGGCGCCGGGTACACGGTGAGGAAGCTGTCCGGCCCCGTAGGGTTGGTTACGGTGACGTTGAGCACCACCGCCGTGACACCGTCTGACGGGATCCCGTTCCTGCCGGCGACCTGGAGTATGACGACTCCTCCCGGGCCCATTTGGCCGCTGACACCGCCGGTGCCAGTGCCGTCCCGGGTGTCCAGGGCCCGCACCGGTGCCACCGGGTTGTAGCTGGATACCGCGCCCAACGGATCGGTCTGAGCTTTGAACCAACCCTGGACGTCGGCGATCAGGTGGACCTCGCCCCGGTTGTTGTAGAGGGACACCTTGCCGTTGTTCACCCGGGCGACCACCGCATTCGGCACTGTCTGGCCCGGGCTGACGTTCAGGTTCGACGCCAGCGGGCGCTCGGTTCCCGTGGGGTACACGGTCACGAAGCTGTCCGGACCGGTCGCGCCGACGGCTGTGACGTTCAGGACCACGGCAGTGACCCCGCTCTCAGGAACACCACCTCTTCCGCCAAGCGTGAGCTCAACGACGCCACCTCCGGGGACCGGGCCAGAGGGGGCTCCAACGCCAACGCGGGTGTCCAGCATCCGCGCCGGCTCCAGGGCGACATAGCGCGAGCCGAGCGCGTTGATCGGAGAGGCGTACCAGCCCTGGAGGTCGGCGACCACGTCGGCCGTGCCGGAGTTGTTGTAGATGGTCACCTTCCCACCGTTTCCGACACGGGCCATGACCAGGTTCGGCACCGTCTTCCCGGCGTTGAAGTTCAAGTTCGATGCCAGGGGGCGGATGGCACCGCTGGGAAACACGGTCAGGTAGCTGTCGAGCGCGGTGCCGTTCGTGGCGGTGACGTTGAGGGTCACGGCCTCCACCCCGGTCGCAGGGACGCCGGCCAGGCCGGTGACGGTCAAGTCCACCGTGCCGCCGGCAGGAATCGGTCCACTGACCCCACCCCGGCCGGTCCCGTCGCGGGTGTCGAGTATGCGAGTGGGTGAGAGGGCCACGTAGGTCGAGCCCGCGTCGGCGGCCAAGGCCGGACCTACGGCGACAAGCGCTCCGAGGGCGCCAAGGATGAGTGCGATACCTGCGAGAAGTGCCGCCGCAGGCCTGGATTGGAGAGCCTTCACTGTCTGCCTTCTTTCTGGTTGAGTCGTGCCGGCGCGACGCCGGACGACGTGGAGAACCCAGCTGCGTTCGTGGGCCATCAGGTGCAACCCTCGGGTGCCATCACCCAGTTCGTGAAGCCGGACCGGAATTGCGTCACGCGACTGCCGTCGGTCTCGAACAGGATGCTCATCGGGGTGCCGTCGGAAGTCCCGTCGACGATGAGGTACTGGCCTCCCCTGCGGGCCGTGTACGTGTGCGGCTCGACCCGTATCCGACCGGCGTAGGCGGCGAGCACGTCTTGCACGGGAGTTCCAGTCGTGATGCCCTCCCGGGTGGCGACTGGCCCGCTCCCGACCTCGATGCGCACGATGGTTCCATTCATCACCATGAACCGCAGGCCCTCCGGACCACCCTCAGCAAGGGCGTGTCCGCAGCCCCGCTTCCATCCCGGTCCCAGGGTCCGGGAGTCGATGGCGACCGGCTGGCCGTGGGCAACCGACGCTTCTTCGAGGGTCATGCCGACGACAATGGGGCCGACTCCATTCAGCTCCAGGTGGCTGGTGTCGGTCAGGGTCTCGCGTGTCGGGGAGGACGCCGGAGCGGAGTCCTCGACCGGCGTCTGGACGACATGGGGCGTAAAACCGTCGTCCGCTGCGATCAACACCAGTCCGGCACTGAGGCCGGCGACACAAACGGTGGCGGCCCCGAGAAACCAGCTGCCTCGGGAACGGCGGGGCCGCTGCGGGAGGGTCGACTTTGCGTTCCGGTGACTGGTCACGCGCACGCCTCGTCGGCTTCGACCACGCCCCGCAGCCCGGCCCACATGTCGGCAACCTTTCCGTCGCTGAACAGAAGCGCCAGCGACAGGTGGTTGACCGAGGCGTCCTCTGGCCGGAAGACCAGCTTGCCCCACCCGTCCTGCACCGAGCCTCGCAGCTTGTCGCCGTACGCCCGCCGGGCCTCGGCCAGGGTGCTGCCCACGCGGATGCCCGAGAGGGTGGCGATCGTCGGCTCCGAGATGCTGATGAAGTCGACCTTGAAGGACCCTTGGGCGCTGGTGAGGAAGACGCCCGCCGGCGTCCCGGTGGTCGCGTAGCTCACGCAGTAAGGCCCCTCCCGGTAGGACATGGCGAGCCCGGTCATCGCCACCGCGTCCTCGAGGCCCATGCCGATGCGGACAGGGCCGAGACCGTCGACCCGCAGGCGGGACTCGGAGTCCAGCGCCGAGTACTGGACGCCCTCGCTTCCGACACCCAGGAAGATCTCGGCCACACCCGCCTTGCCGTCACCCAGGAGGCGCAGTTGCAAGATCACCTCGCCGGACCCTGGCCCGGTGGGGACGGTGACCGACCGGGTGCCGCCCACGAAAAGCTGAACAATCTGCTCGCCGGCCCAATGGAGGTTCGGGCGCTTGGCCCGGACGGCGAGGGTGCCGTCGGCCCCGCCCTGCACGACCACGGCCAGCGAGTCACTCCGACGGCTGACCTCCAGTCCCGGAACCGCTGCGCTCCGGGAGCCGGCCACGTACCAGATCGAACCGTTCAGGAGCCGCCGCAGGTCGACCCGGCCGCCCATACCGGCGACGGTGTAGTTCACGCTGCCGACGCCGGCCGCGCTCGCCTCGAATGAGCCCATGCCCGGCGTGGGAAGCCCCCGGTCGAGCAGGTAGGCCCGGGCCACGGCGACGGGGTCGCTGCGCCACGGCTGTTGGCCCTGGTCGACCGCCGCCTGGAGCTTGTCCAGCTCAGCCAGTGTCTCCGGCCAGATGGCCTCCGGCGTGTACGCCATCCCCGCCGGCCGGCTGCGGTCGGGTGCCGCGGCCGGTCGGAGGACCGTCGTCGTGGGCTGGGCCGCCGACGCCGTCCTGGGAGGTGCGGGATCGGGCGCCACCGTAGGCGGGGTCGTCACCGGCGCGGTCGTCGACGGCGCCAACGTGGCGGTCGTCGCTGGCGCCGGGTCGGCGAGCACCTTCACGCGGCCTCGGCCGTCGGCGTTCACTTCCGCCGAAAGCGCCAACCCGGCGCCGACCAGGGCCAGGGCGACGGCGACCGTCGTTGCCGTCCGCCGGCGCCGGTTCCTGGCGGGATTGCGCTCACCGAGCCGGTCTCGCCCCGCCGATCCCACGTGCAGCTCTTCTGTCAGCATCTGGTGCTCCATGTCTGTTTGACGTCGATCAGTTCGCAGTTCTTCGCCCACGCCTATGCCGCGTTGGCCGTCGCACCGCGGAGTTGCCGGCGGGCCCGATGCAGGCGAGAGGCCACCGTGCCCGGGGCCACGTCGAGCCGGCGCGAGGCGTCGGCGTAGTCGAAGCCGTACCCGTCCACCAACACGACGGTGGCCCGCAGCTCCGGGGACAACCGGCCCAGCATGTGGGCGACCTCCGAGGCGGCCGCGTAGCGCTCGGCCGGGCCCGGCTCGATGCTCGGCGGATCGAAGTCGCCGTCGACGAGGACCGGATGGCGTCGGCGCAGCTCGTCTAGGCAGGTGTTGTAGGTGATGCGGTAGAGCCATGTGCCCACGTCGGCGTCGCCGCGGAAACGTCCGATGGTCCGGAACGCCTTGATGTAGACCTCCTGAAGCGCGTCGTCGACTCGCTCCGGGCTTCGGAGCAGCCGACTGGCCAGCGTCCGGAGCCGCCGGTCGTGACGCCCCACCAGCTCGGTGAAGGCACCGTGGTCACCGCGCTGGACCCGTTCCACGATCGCCCTGTCGCTCAGTTCGCCACATATAGCGAACGCCATGTCGTCCCACTCCTTCATCACGCCGTGTCCGCCGAGAGCCGACCGACCTCCAGCCCCATATGCCCACGACCTGCGCCGGCACGGAAGAGGGAGGGCTCCCCCTTCTCCGGGCCGGCAGAATGTGGTGATCTGTCCACATGCGACGGCGGACCGGCGGGGAGGACGGGTCGGGGACCGACGTGCAGGCTTCGGTGACGATCGCCGGCGAACGCTTCGTGGCCTCTCCCGACCGGCCCCTGGTCTTCGGGCGGGTCGATGGCGACGGTGTGGTGGGCCTGCACGCCGACGACATGGGGATCTCGGCGATCGCCGGGTCACTGGAGCTGGCCTGGGGCGTGTGGTGGGTCATCAACCAGTCGACGAAGCGGCCGCTGCTCCTCGAGCACCCCGGCGGCACGACACAGCTGCGCCTGGCGCCCGGGCATCGCCACGCTCTGACCACCGACCGGGTGGACGTCCTCGTCCCGGGCGCGATCTACACTCACGTGCTCGAGGTCGTCTTGCCCGAGGCTTACGTGGACGGCCTGCGCGGGGGCCAGGGCACGCTGACCACGGGCACGCTGACCGGAGCCGCCGTGAGCCTCTCGGACCGGGAGCGGGACGCGTTGGCCGCCCTGTGCGCCGGGTACCTGGAGTCGTTCCCGCACCGGCGGGAGCACCCCAACACCTACGAGGACGCGGCCCGGCTGCTGGGGGGCGAGCCGTGGACCGCCGACAAGGTGCGCAAGGCGGTCGAGCGGGTCAAGGACCGGTTCGCGGCCAAGCAGAACGTCTACTTCCAGGGGCCCCAGGCCAACTACGATCTGGCCGCGAATCTGGTGGCGTCGGGAGTGCTCAGCGGCCAGGACCTGGCCAGGCTTCCGGGAAGGCGGCGGTCATGAGCACGCAGTTCTGGGTTGGCCCTGCCCACGAGCCAGACCGAATTCGCCTCGGCCCTGCGGCGGCCAGCGGGGCCGAGGGTGTGCTGTACCGGGGTTACGTCGACCTGCCGGACGGGCCGGTGCCGCTGGCGGTGAAAATGCTGCATCCCGGCCACCTGGCCCGGCTCGAGGAATGGACGGCGCGGTGGCGGGACCAGGTCCGGCTGCTCCGGCAGGTCGAGATCCCGGGCCTCGTCGCCGTCCGGGGCGGGTTCGTCGGCCCGCTGCCCCACGCGCCGGGTCAAGCCGACGACTCGACGGCCACGCTGTACCTGGTCATGGATTGGGTCGCCGGCGTGTCGCTCGACCAGTGGGCCCGGTCGCTCGTGGACCCCGAACCGGAGCAACTTCTACTGGCGCTGGTCCCAGTGGGCGCCGCCCTCGACCTGCTCCACAGCGGCGCCGCCACCGGCGGGCAGCCGGTCGTCCACCGCGATGTGAAGCCGGCCAACATCCTCGTCCGCCCAGAGGGCGACACCGTGCTGGTCGACTTGGGCAGCGTGCGGGGCCTGGCCGGCGGCCATGGCCGGGCCAGTCTGGTCGGAACCGCCGGCTACATCGCCCCCGAGGTCCTCGCCGACGGTCAATACGGTTCCGCCGCCGACCGCTACTCACTCGGCGCAGTGGCCTACTTCCTGCTGACGGGCGAGGAACCGGTGGCCCGGCCCGAGCCCGGAGAGCTCCGCCGCCGCCTTCTGGATGCACCCCTCGTGCATGGGCGGGCCGACTTGGCCGACCACGTCGCCACCATGCTCAACCCCGATCCCGACCTGAGGCCCGAGTGCCTGGCCAACTGGGTGGCCCAGCTCCGTCGCAGCAGCCTGGTCGGCTTGTCGGGAGAGCTCCCGATGCCGCAGCGGGCGCCCGCCCGCAACCCGTCGGCTCCGCCGACCCTGGTCGCCGACCCGGCGACCCGCACCGGCCGGCGCCGGGCGGCCGGCATTGCCGCTGCGGTCGCCGTCATCGCCCTGGCTGTCGCCGCCTTCGCCGCCGCCCCCGACAGAGGCGACCGGAACCTGACGGCGGCCGATCAGGGGCAGCCGGAGGTGGCGGTGGCCGCCGAGACGACGACTACCTCCACCACGCTTCCGGGCCCTGCCACCACCGGGGAGGTGCCCAGCACCGTCGCGCCCGTGACCACCACGTTGCCGCCGTCACCAACGACCCGCGTGGCCACGTCCACCGTACCAACCGTCGCGCCGCCGACGACGGTGGCCGCCGACACTGGCCCGCGCTCCGTGCCGGTGATTACCGTGGCCAACGAGTCCTACACGGTGGAGGTCTACGGCTCCTACGACGCGGGCACCCGGCGGCTGTCTGGGTCCATCCGTCGCTCGGGCAGCGCCCCGTCCGACTACACCTCATCATGGATCGGCGACTTCGGCCGCCGGTGCCTGACGGCCGGCGGCTCGGGCGCCAACATGTCCGGCGCCAACGCCCTCCCCCACGTCTACGGATTCGGCGTCGTGGGATTCGATGCGGTCAAGGTCGAGCTGGTGACGGCCGCCGGCCCGCGCCTCCCGGCCACGCTCGCCCAACAGCCCTTTGCCGTGTCGGTGCGATGGTGGATCGCGGACTACGCGAGTGAGGTTGTCACCTCGGTGGTGGCGACCGACGCGTCGGGCCAGACCTGGACCGTTGCCGGCGGCCCCGCGGGCATCTACGGCCAAACCGGATGTTGACCGCGGCGGAAGGCGGCGCATGGTGAGCGAGGTCGGCGGGGAGAAGCAAGGGTGGCGACCGGACCCCGTTGGTCGCCACGAGCTGCGCTACTTCGACGACGGCACTTGGACCGATTCCGTCACCACGAACGGGCGCCGGCGCCGGGATCCCCCCGGGGGAGGGCGCAGGGTCGCGAACGTGGAGACCACGCCGGAGGCCATCCGACGCCAGGTCGCCTCGGCCGGTGCGGCGACGACCGCGCCCCGCGGAGGAACCCTGCTCACCGAACCGGTGCTGGTGTTCAGCACCACCGTCCGAACAGGATCGAAGGGGAGCACCGAGTTCGCCATCTCCAGCGCGGACGGTGGCCAGCTGGGCGCCATTCGCGAGGTCGGGCAGACGCGGGCCAAGGCCCTTTGGAGGTTCGTCGAGGTCTCGGTCCTCCGCGCCCGCAACCTGCAGCTGGTCGACATGTCGGGCGCACCCGAGATCACCGTCAAGCGCCCGCTCACTCTGTCGGGGACATTCGTGCGGGCGAAGTACCTAATCGGGGACGGGGTGGGTCGTCCGGTCGGGGCGTTCACCCAGCAGGTCGTGCGCGACTTCTCGCTGTCGTGGCCCGAAGGCAGCGGGGCGTCGATGAAGCAGACGAGACCGCGGAGCGGAGCCTTCGTCTTGCGTGACAGGTCGGGGGACGTGGTCGCCCGACTCACCCGCGGGCGCGGGGAGGGTGCGTCGCTCTCGGGGCTCGTCACCGGGACACGGCACTACGTCCTCGAGGTCGTTGCAACGGTGCCTGACCCGCTCCGGAGGCTGCTCTTGGCGGCCCCCGCCGTGATCGATGTCACCGAGCGGTACGTGGACACCATGGCCGACTGATGGCCGGCCAGCTCGACCGGGCTCATCGCGTCCGCCGTGGGGCGCACCGGCCAGCCTGCGACGCTCATAGAGAACTGTCGGTCAGCACCCGCACCGTCGTCGCCGAAGAGCACCAGAGCGGTCAACCGCCGCCCAGGCCGCTCGGCAGGCTCTCGGCCGAGAGGATGGGCAATCCCGGGCGCCGGCTATAGAGAACCGTCGCTCGTAAGGAAGCGCGACGGGCGGTCCAGCGCTCCTTGACTGCGGCGATGCGGGGTTCGCTACGATCACGCGCTTGCTCAAAAGGCTGGCGACAGGTTCTCCCGCTCCTGCCAAGGAATTCCGGCGAGAAAGGTAGCCTCCACGAGGCCGGCACCGGATGCGGTGGGCCAGAGGGAGGCGTGTCGTATGGCATTCCCAGGACTCAAGGCTTGGCGCAAACTGAAACGTCGCCGAGGTTCCTTCGATCCGCTGGGGTCGCAGCCTCGATCGACGCGTCGTCCCGGAGGCTTCGACGGTAAAACGGATTCCAGCCTGAACCCAAACGCCCGGTTCCCAGGAGACCAGATGGGTGGCGGCATGGGTGGGACCGCCTAACTCGGTCCGCAGACCGCTCGGCGCACGCGACCCGTAGCCGGATCCTCTCGCGGAACAGGGCGTCGATCCCGTTAAGGGACGCTCGGACGCCGGCTGCCCTAGGGAGGGCATTGGCTCCACACCTTGTGGCTTGTGGTCCCTCTCTGCGTGAGGCCGCATGGTTCCCACCCATTCGGGCCGCGACTCAGTCCCCCGGCAGCACGATCTGGCCGCGAACCACACCGGCGCGCGGGTGACGGCCTTCGACGGCCACAACTTTCCCCGCCGCGGCGCGCACGGTCCACTCCGCCTTGGCCCGGTCGGCGGTGGAGTCGGACGTGGGTCCCATGATCCCGAGCATCGAGCTCTTGAGGAACCGCCCGCCGAGCTGCCCGACGTCGATGCGTGTCGGGCCGAGCACCTCGGCGCCGGCGCCGTCAGGAAGCGAGATCGTCGCCTCGACCGGGCCCACGAGCCTGCGCTCAGCGGCCCGCTGCATGACGTTCGTCGGGAGCCAGCCGGTGTTCTCAACGACGAGCCTGATGCGCCACAGTCCGTCCGCCAGGGGGGTTGCCATGAGATCGCGGAGCGCGAGGCGAGGCGAGATGAGCGCGAGGTGGAGCGCGAACTCCGTATGCGGGGCGACCTCCGCCTCCAACCGGTGGGGTGGCGGATTGATCCAGAAGGTGGCCACGTCCCAGCCGCCAATCTCCACCGGGCCGAGTTGCGGGTGGTCGAAGGAGTACCAGTCGACGAAGCCCCGGCCGCCCAACTCGCGGTCGCTCCACGCCAGCAGGGCCAGGTCGTCCTCGACCGGATGCGAGATGCTCCAGTCTGGAAAGCGTGCGTCGGTGATCCCGGCTGCCTTCTGGGGGTTCCAAAGCTCCGTCGCCCACGAGAGCACCCCGAGATGGTCGTATGCCCAATCGACCGCGGTACCGGTGGTGACCGTCTTGCGATCGTGGCGGAAGCCATGAAAGACCGAGACCGCGGGGTATCCGGTGAGCTTGGTGGCCGCGGCCCCGACTGTCTCGTAGGTCAGCCGGTCGTGGTCGGGCAGAGCGTCGTCGCTCTTGGTGCAGTAGGGCCGTAGGTGCACGCCAGACATGGTGTGGACGTGGATCGAGGCGCAGATGTTCGGGCGTTCCAGGATCGCGGCGACCGCGGCCCGGACCTCGGGCTCCGACGCCGGGTAGGGTCCGGCCCCGCGCTGGTCGGGCTCGGGTCGCCACTCGAATGGGTAGTTGCGGTTGAGGTCGAGGCCGAAGCCGTTGTCGGCGTCGATGATCGTCACGCCGTCGTAGTTGCGGATGTGGCCCTCGCGAATGAGGCGGAAGTAGGGCCCGGGCTCGTCCTCCTCCGGAAGCCGGGGCACCATGAGTCGACGGTCGGTGCCGTCTACCTTCCAGTTCCCGTTTGGGTCGGGCACGCGCATGGTGAGGATGCGGCCGTCGCCGTCAACATCCTCCGCCACCAGCCCGTCCTGCTCCCCCCTCGCGGGATACGGACGGCTCGACGACCGCGCCAACCGTGGCGGCGTGGCCAGGTACCACTCGGCCCCGTCGGGACTGAGGCGGGGCACGACGTAGAACACTCGAGTATCGAGTGCATGGGTGATGCGGGCGTCGACCCCGAACCCCGACAACAAGCGGTGGATCAGATGAAGGGCGGCCATCGAGCTCGCTACCTCGACGCTGTGGACGTTGCCGTCGACCCACAACGCCGGCTTCTCCGCAGCCGGACCCGTTCGCATGTTGGTCACCGTGACCAGCCAGATCGGACGGTCCTCGTGCGAACGTCCGACACTCGACAGCTCTACGAGGCCCGTGTAGTCAGCCGCCCAGCCTTGGAGCAGCTCGGTCAGCTCTTCGAATCGAGGGAATCGGTCGAATCGAGGCGCTGGCATGGGCAGAGTCTCCCCGTGCCGAAGGCGAGGTCAATCGCCGAGTGCGACGGTGAACCGGCGCTGGCGGGCCGGACCGGTCTGCTCATCGAGGCCTCCGCACGACTCGACGGAATGAGCGTGCACCCGGGCGCGGTAGATGCCCGGTCCGGGGAGGGTGACGGGGACGCGCATGGTGACGGTTTCGCCGGGGTCGCTGGGCAGCAGGAAGCAGGGCCGGGATGCCAAGACGAAGGATGAGAAGTCGTCTCCGGTCCACTCCACGGTGATCTCAGTTATGACGCCGTCGCGGTCGCGTGCCGTGACGTCAAGCCAGTACTCGGACGTGCCGTTCGGACCGACGATCGCTTGGCTCAACGCACCTATGCGAACGGTGGGCGGCGGCGAGGACCCTGCGAGCGCGGCGGGAGCTGCGAGTGTCGTGCTCAGGGCGGCCACGCCGGTAGCGACCGCCAATCGGGCAAGTGAACTATGCATACTGGACCTCCGTCCGCTTCGCCGGCGTCGGGTCAGCCGGCCGTGTCGGTCGCCCGCCGACCGGCGAGCTGACTGATGAATTGGACTGCGGCGGCGCCGATATTCTTCACTCGTTCTCCAAAAGTTGGAGCGGGCTCCACGCCGTCGATCTACCGACATGACCCCCATCGGCGGGAGGAGTCACGATGTCGTTGGGCCGGCAGCAGTGGAAACGGTTCGCACCATTAGGAGTAATCGGCGTCGGTTTCGAATCGATTCCCAACCTTCCGCGGGTTTTTCGCGGGGCGCGGGAACGGCACAAATGGCCTCGATCCTCACGAGAGGGGTAGACGCCCGGATGCCGTGCGGACGCACCCGCTACGAAAATGCCAACGCGCCATCGGGCAGGCGATCGAGGCGGCTGCCGGTCAGCAGCCCGTAGCCGTCGAACATCTCATCGGTCTCGCCCCGCGCGTTGCGCACGTCCTTCCACAGCGGGCGCAGGACGGGGCAGTCGACCTGCGATGACGACGGCCTCCGCCAATTGATCTGCGGCTGCTGCATCGATAGCGACCGCCCGCGCCCCGGCGTCCGCCACAGCTGTCGCGAGCTCGACGACGTCGGAAACCTCAACTAGCTCGACGGCTGTCCCGAAAATCCGCTCCAGCTCGGCAACCCGTTCGCGCCGGCGCCGTCCGAGGGGCAACGGGCCGATGCGCACGACGAGCGCCATGGCCGATCATTCTGTCCGTGGGGACGATCCCCTGCGTGGACCGTCGACCGGGGTAGCGTTGGGCCGTGCCTACAGCACCTCAGAGCAGACCAGGCCGCTTCGCTGAGATGGACTCCGGCCAGCTCGCCGACGCTGTGGAGCGCGCCTACGACCGTGACGAGACGCCGGACTGGGAGCTCGTCTTCGAACTCTCGCGCAGGGCCCTGTCTGCTGAAGCGGAGAACGACGCCGAAGCGGTTCTCAGAGCGGCTCATCCCGGTTAGCGCCCCACCCGTGGTCGGTGCCGCTTCTCGCTGACCTGGGCGACGGCGCAGTATCAGCGGCGGCCAGCGATATCGCCCGGGACTGGATCGCCGCAGGGGGGACGGCGGTGGGGAATATCCGGCACAACTTATCGGGACCGGCGGGTAGCGGTGGCCCGCCAAAGGAAGTAGATCGCCAAGAAGGCCGCGACGGCCACTCCGATCCATTGCGCGGCGAACGCCGATGCGAAGCCCGCGCTGAAGGCCGAAACCGCCCCAATGAGCCACACCAACATGGGAACGTCCTCTACCCGTCGGATCACCGCTGGCAAGCCTAAGCTAAGCGGGTCCGACCGGCCGAGATCGAGTACCCCTGACGAGGTTGCCGCCTGGGTGTCCCCCCTTTGTGTAGTGGGTGCTTCGGACAGACTCGGATGCGGCCAGCGACGGCCGGCCGCCGCGCCGATTGGGGCGACGTTGACCCAATCCTGCACCGATTCGGGAGCTCGTCCGGTGCCCCCCGCTACGCTGGCGCCGTGGGATTCCTTGACTGACGGATATGGAGCCGTGTGGACGAGCTGGACCGGCGAGCTGGCATTCGCCTTGAGCCCGATCGCAGAGACAGCTACCGCAAGCGCGTAGCGTTCGGAGGCATTATCGCGTTCGTAATAGCGGTGGTTCAATTGTTCATGCAGGAGTGGATAGTCGCGGGATTGTTCCTAGCGATCGTTGTGTACTCCCTCGTCGAACGACGTCATTGCTTCTTCTACTGGTCGGGCTGGCCCGTTCTGTTGCCCCGTCGCCACAATCGCAGCGACCCCGATTAGTCTCGCCGACCGGGCCGGGCCGGCCCCGGCTTAGCGTGGCCTTTCAAGGTTCACCCGGCGTCCAGATGCACCGGGGCCCCAGAGCATCTACTCTGGACGAACTAGTGTTCGTGAAGGAGTACGGTGACGAAACCCGGCGCGACAGGTAACAAGCCGGCACGGCGAAGAAGATCGCTTCGGCCGGAGGAGGAATGGGCGCGGGCCATGATCAGCCAGGCGCTGGGCGTTCCGGTCGAGCAGCACGACGATGGGTCACGCCCCGGAATGCACGACCTAGACATCGTCCACGACGATGTGACGCGAGCTGCCGTCGAGGTCACCGCTGCTGCTGACGCCGCCTCCATCGAGCTGTGGAATCCAGGACTCCTGACATAGCCCGCTGAAACCCTTGTCGTGCAAGGGCCCATCCACCATCTCCGACCGTCCAACGACGATAATAGATGATGTCGAGTGCCGCGGTCCTGGAGGGTGCTG
>JAHFUP010000157.1 GCA_023265025.1 Acidimicrobiia bacterium
CGACGCAGAAGCGGTCTCGGAGGTTCGGCCCTAGGACCCCTGTTGCAGAACATGGCGGCCCGGTAGAATTGCCCAGCTCGCACCGACTTTGGGGGTTGGGGAATGAGATCGTTCCGCTGGCGCGCTGCAGGCGTAGCTGGACTTCTGGCCGTCGGCGTGGCGGTGCAGGGCGGGCCGGCGCTGGGCGCCGACCCGGTACGGGTCAGCCAGCCGACCCAGCTGACCCGCGACGCCGACCCCACCCGGACCTACGGGTCGCCCTACGTGCTGATCGACCCGCACAACCGCCTCAACGTGGTGGCCGCCACCGTCGAGATGCGCAGCCGGACGTGCCGGCTCTTCCGCTCGGGCGACGGCGGCCAGTCGTGGAAGCTGCTCGACGCCCTGCCCGGCCCTCGCAACTACCCGTTCTGCTTCCAGACGTCGGGGAGCGTGACCGAGTCGCCGATGGCGTGGGGCCGCAACGGCACCCTTTACTACGCCCTGGTCGGCTGGGACGTCAACGACGGCGGCGACGCCCGCGGCAATCTCAGCGTGGTGGTGGCCCGGTCCTCCAACCTCGGGACGAGCTGGGACAGCACAGTGGCGCGAGACACCCGCCCGCTGACCGGCGCCGACACCGAGACCAACCGCCCGGTGTCCGGCCTGGCCGTGGACTCCACCACCGGCAAGGAGGACATCGTCTACGTCACCTACCGGCGCAACCTGTCCTCGGCGACGCCGGCCGTGCCCTCGCGGCCCTTCGTGGCGGTGTCCACCGACGGCGGGAAGACCTTCGGGACGCCGGTTGACATGCAGGAGGCGTGGGCCAAGGAGCCCAAGAACGTCACCGGCACCATCCCCGACGACAAGAAGATCCCCGTCAACCTCTCGGGGTTCAACCCGGTCGCCACCGTCGACAACAAGGGCACCTTCTACTCGCTCTGGGAGCGGCGCACGAGCAACGTGACGCCCTCCCCCAACTTCGCCTACTACGTGTCCAAGTCCACCGACCAGGGCAAGACGTTCCAGACCTTCGAGGCCTTCGCCGAGACGCCCAACCTGGCCGGCGGCTTCCTCGTCTGGAGCAAGGAGGGCGGCCCCGAAGGCACCCTCCACGCCATCTGGCACGCCAAGCCGGGCCAGACCCAGGGCGACACCGACATCTACTACCGGCGCTCGACCGACGGGGCCAAGACGTGGAGCGAGCCGATCCGCCTCAACGACGACGACCAGGCCAAGCTCAACACCCAGCTGCTGCCCAGCCTCAGCGTGGCCCCCAACGGCCGGGTCGACGCCGCCTGGTGGGACTTCCGCGACGATCCGGGCCTGTACGTCAATGACGTGTACTACGCCTACTCGACCGACAACGGGGCCACCTGGTCGAAGAACATCCGGATCACCGACCGGTCGGTCAACCGCAAGATCGGGCCATGGAGCAACGGGTTCGACATGCGCCAGCCGGTCGGCATCGCGTCCACCGACGCCTACACCGTGTTCGCCTGGGACGACACCCGTAACGGTGACGACACCGGCCAGGCCCAGGACATGTATTCGGCCACCGTCCAGTTCAAGACCCTGGCCAGCAGCACACCCAACGCCGTCCGCTATGCCCTCGCCGTGCTCGGCGGCGTGACCGTCGTCGGCGTGGGCCTGATGATCCTGGCCGCGGTGCGGCGTCGGGGCCAGCCGGCGCCGTCCTCGGCCTCGCCGACCCCTTCCAGGAAATCCGACCGAGTAGTACCCTGACCACAGAAACGACCCCACTGCACGGGGGTCTCAAGGAGGAGCCATGAGGATCTGCAGGTTGGCCGGCCTGAGCATCGGTGCCGGCGTCGTGGGCGTGGTCGTCGCCGCCGCGGCGTGGGCCTGCGTGCCGGTCGCCACGCTCAACCTCTCCACCGCGCAGGCCAAGGCCGGGCAACAGATCGCCATCACCGGCAACGCCTACAACGGCACCAAGCCCGCGGTCGTGCACTTCAACGCGCTCGACGGGCCGGTCCTGGGCTCGTTCACGCCGAACGGTGGCCGCATCGAGGGCAACATCACCGTCCCGACCGGCACCGCGCCCGGCAACTACCTGCTGATTGTCACCCAGGAGTTCACCCAGGGCGTGCAGACGTGGGGCGTGCCGGCGCGGGCACTGCTCTCCGTCGTCGGCGCCGACGGGGCACCGGTCCTGGGCGCCTCCGTGGGCAGCACGGTCGAGGGTCGTCCCGTCGGCCTGGAGACGAGCTCGACGCCGAGCGGCGGCTCGCTGCTGCTGGCCGGGGTCGGCGCCGCCGGCTTCGCCCTCTTCCTTGCCGGGCTTGCCGCGGTGGCCGTCGGTCGCCGCACCGACGCCGCCGTCCCCGCCAAGGCCCGCTCCTAGTCAGAGTCCGGCCGACATCGGCGGCCGGCCGGCGGCGGTCTCGACGGCCCGTCGGAGCGTTCCGGGGTCGACCGCGGGGAACCGGTAGAGCTCGCCCTCGATGGCGTCGAGGAACGCGAGCAGCGCCGCACGCGTGACCAGGCCTCGGTCAAGCATGGCGTCGACGTCGGCGACGTCCCGAGTATGTCCCCGCTCCAGCTTGGCCACGGCCTGGGCGGTGAGATCGAAATGTCGGACCGTCAACCGACCCTCTGTCGCCGCCCACGGGCACCGGTCCTCCCACCCAGGGGGGACAGGGATGAACAGGTCGGGCGATGCCAGCTCCACGTTGATCTCCAACGCTTCCTTCAGCGCGGGCAGGGCCCGCAGCAGCTCCCCCGAGTCAGGCACCAACTTCAGATCGATGTCGATGGTGCTCTCCCGCCAGCCCAGCAGGACGGCGGTGGACCCCCCGGTCAGGTAGGCGGTGGCGGGGCTGCGGGCGACGCGGCCCAGCCGCGACAGGAAGGCCCGGATGCGCTCGGCTGAGGCTAGGCGGCGCACGCCGCGGCGCGCTCGAAGCTCACCAACCGTCGGAGGAGCGCGTTGTACCGGCTGTGGGCCGCGTCGGCGTCGGAGGAGGCGAGGAGGAGGAACAACGCGTGCTCGGCGTCGTCGACCGGTGACGGCACATCGAAACCAAGGACCCGCAGCCGGGGTGCGCCGATCGACACCACGAGGGCGGCGATGGTCCGCCGCCCGGCTTCGAGGTCGAGGAGGCCCTCAGCCACCAGCTCCGCGCCGGGAAGGTCGCTCCGCACAGGACGCACCCTCAGGCCGCCGGCGCCTGCTTCGGGTGGGGCATGCAGAGCTCGTCGTACTCGGCAATGACGATCTCGCCGGCGTCGGGCCCGCACGCCGGGCAGGCCGGATCGCGGTTGATCTTGAACGTCCGGAAGGACTCCTCCAGGGCGTCGTAGGCCAGCAGCCGGCCCACGAGGGGGTCGCCCAGGCCGAGCAGCAGCTTGATCGCCTCCATGGCCTGGATGGAGCCGATGATGCCAGGCAGGACGCCCAGCACGCCGGCCTCCGAGCACGACGGCGCCAGCTCCGGCGGCGGCGGCTCGGGCACCTGGCAGCGGTAGCAGGGGCCGACGAAGGGGTGGTAGACGGTGACCTGGCCGTCGAAGCGGAAGATCGACCCGTGGACGACGGGGATGCGCTTGACCAGCGAGGCGTCGTTGACCAGGTAGCGGGTCGGGAAGTTGTCGGTGCCGTCGACGATGACGTCGTAGCCGTCCATCACGTCGAGGATGTTGTCGGCGCCGAGGCGGACGTCGTAGGTGACCACGTTGACGTCGGGGTTGAGGCTGACCAGGGTCTTTTTGGCCGAGTCGACCTTGCGGTCCCCCACCCGGTCCATGTTGTGGAGTATTTGGCGCTGGAGGTTGGACTCGTCGACCACGTCCATGTCGACGATGCCCAGCGTGCCCACGCCGGCGGCGGCCAGGTACAGGGCGGCCGGTGAGCCCAGGCCGCCGGCGCCGAGCAGGAGGACCTTGGAGTCGAGCAGCTTCTGCTGGCCGGCGTCGCCCACCTCGGGCAGGAGGATGTGGCGCTGGTACCGGTTGCGCTGGTCGGCGCTCAGCGTGCGGGGGGCCGACCACGCTCGGTTCTCGTTCTTCCACTTGTTGAACCCGCCGGCCACCGAGACGACGTCGGTGTAGCCGAGCTCGTGCAGCGTGCGGGCCGCGAAGGCCGAGCGGGTGCCGCCGGCGCAGTAGATGACCACCGGGGCGCGCTTGTCGGCCAGGCGGTTCTCGACCTGGCTCTCCAGGTGACCGCGGGGGATGTGCACGGCGTTCGGCAGGGCGCCCTGCTCGTACTCGTCGGCCTCCCGCACGTCGAGCACGACGGTGGCCGGGTTGGCGGCGATGGCGGCTTCGGCGCCGGCGGTGTCGACCTCGCGGATCGACGACTTGGCCTGGGCCAGAAGGTCGCGGAAGGTGGGCATATGTCGATCCTCAAGACGAGAGTGGTTCAGACCTAGGAAACCCTACCGCGCAGGTCGACATTCCCACCACGCATCACGGGCGGACCAGCGCCGGCAGCGCCTCGCTGATCGGTTCCCGCACGACAGCGCCGGCGATGCCGTCGTAGGGCGTCGGCTGGGCGTTGACGATCACGACCGCGGCGCCGGCGGCGGCGGCCACGTCGACGAAGTTGCAGGCCGGCGAGACGGTGAGGGTGGAGCCGACGGCGAGCAGCAGGTCGCAGTGCCGCGCCGCGGCCTCTGCCCGCCGCAGGTCGGCGGCCACGAGGGGCTGGCCGAAGGAGACGGTCGCCGACTTGAGCAGGCCGCCGCAGCGGAGGCAGTGCGGGTCGTCCTCGCCGGCCCGCAGCCTTTCCAGCACGGGCGGCATCGGCCCGCGGTCGCCACAGTCCAGGCACATGACCTCGCGCATGGTCCCGTGCAGCTCTACGACCAGCGACGGGTCGTTGCCCGCCCGCTGGTGGAGCCCGTCGATGTTCTGGGTCAGGAGCGCGTGCAGCCGGCCTTGGCGCTCGAGGTCGACGATGGCGAGGTGGCCCGGGTTGGGCTCCGCCGTCCACGCCGGCGACTCCAGGCGCATCCGCCACATGCGCCGGCGGACCTCGGCGTCGGCCACGTACTCGCTGATGTGGGAGCTCCGCTGGGCCGACGGGTCCTTGGTCCAGACACCCTGGGGACCGCGGAAGTCGGGGATGCCGGAGTCGGTGGAGATGCCGGCGCCGGTGAGGGCGACGATGCGGCCGGCGCCGGCGACGAGGGCGTGTGCGTTCAGCACCTTGACAACACCGGCGTGCGTGGAGTGGAATGAAATGATACGAAGCTTCCTCTCACGAACTTCTCCCTGCCGCGGTCCCCCGCTCTCCGGAGGCTCCCTTGAGCACGGTTTCCCTGCTCCCGGCGGACGTCCCGTCCGCCACCATCCTGCCCGTCCGTCCCTGGCCCGACCCGGTCATCGAC
>JAHFUP010000084.1 GCA_023265025.1 Acidimicrobiia bacterium
GCACGCCTTGGTCTCCTTCCGAATCCAGCCTTCGAACAGCCGGAAACGTAGGGAAGACAAGGCGTGCGCACGCGGATGGCCTGCTCAGCGACCCACGGAAGCGTCAGTTGAGCCGGTTTTATAAGCGGCGTCGATTTTGCGCGAGTATGTGGCCGCTCTCCAGCGGCTGCCGTGGCGGCCCGGTATCCCGCTTGGAGGCGAGGGACCTTGAAGCGGGAGACGGGAAAGATGCGGACGCAATGATCGGCGACCCACTCATAGCGAACGGCGCCGTTCCGGACCTCGCCGCGCCGGCGGGCGGGCTCGAGGCCGTCGCCGGCATCCGAGGCGACGGGAATGTCGGAGCACGTCGAGCGGTGACGCGGTACGAGCGGTACGCCAAGGCGCCGCTGGACCGCTGCGCCGGAGTGGTGCTGGCCATCGTGGCCCTCCCCATCATCGTCATCGTGGCCGCCGCGGTCCGCATCAGGCTCGGCAAAGGCGTCATTTACAAGCAGTCGCGGGTGGGACGCAACGGTGCGGTCTTCACCATCTACAAGTTCCGGACCATGGCTCCCGATCGGAGGACTGCCGTCCTCCCCCTCGCCTGTCCGGATCGGCGGGTTTGTCACAAGCGGGACGACGACCCCCGGCACACTCCGTTCGGTCGGTTCCTGCGCCGGTCGAGCATGGACGAGCTGCCGCAGCTCTGGAACGTCATCCGGGGGGAGATGAGCCTGGTCGGGCCCCGCCCGGAGCTGCCCCACATCGTGGAGCGCTATGAGCCGTGGCAGCACGAGCGCCACCGGGTCAAGCCGGGCATCACCGGCTTCTGGCAGCTGTCCGGGCGGGCCGGCGGGCTGGCCTACGAGGGCGTCGACCTCGACATCGACTACCTGCAGAAGCTTTCCTTCGTGACCGACCTGGGCGTCCTGCTGCGCACGGTGCCGGTGGCGGTGGGCCGCTCCGGGCGCTAGCCGACCGCCTAGGGCACCGGTTCGCTCACTTCCCGCACCTGGTCGTCGATCCACGGGTAGGTCCGGGCGATCCCGTCGCGCAGGGAGACCTCGGCCCTCCAGCCCAGCGACTCGATCCGGGCGTGGCTGAAGTTCCTGGACTGCACCCCGACCGGTCCCTCGATGTACCGGGGCTCGATATCCTTGCCGGCGACCTCGGCCACCGTGGCCACGAGCTCGGCGACGGTCACGTACTCGGGGCTGCCGATGTTGACCGGTCCCTCGACGTCGGACCGGGTGAGGCGCACGATGCCGTCGACCATGTCGCTCACGTAGGTGTAGCTACGCACGGCCGAGCCGTTGCCCCAGACGTCGATGGTGCCCGACTGGCCGGGGACCTCGGCCACCTTGCGGCAGATGGCCGCCGGCGCCTTCTCACGGCCACCCCGCCACGTGCCCTGGGGCCCGTAGCAGTTCTGGAACCGGGCGATCCGGACCTTCAGGCCCGTGTTGCGGCTGTAGGCCTGAGCCACGCGCTCGGCGTAGAGCTTCTCCCAGCCGTACTCGTTGTCGGGGAAGGCCGGGTAGGCGTCGTCCTCGGTGAGCTCGGGCTCCTCCACCTCCATGTCCCGGTAGATGCACACGGACGAGGAGAAGAAGTAGCGCCCGACGCCGGCCTGGGAGGCGGCGTGCACCATGCTCAGGTTGATGAAGGCGTTGTTGCGCATGATCTCGCATTCGGCGGAGTGGATGAAGCCCATGCCGCCCATGTCGGCGGCCAGCTGGTAGACGTGGTCGAAGTTCCCGTCGACGGTGACGGCTTCGGCGCACTGGTCGGGTTCCCGGAGGTCGAGGAGCAGGAACTCATCGGCCTCGGTTTCCGCGAACTCGGGCTCCTTCACGTCCACGCCGCGCACCCAGTAGCCGTCGTCCTTCAGCCGTTTCACCAGGTGGCCGCCGATGAATCCGCCCGCACCACAGACCAGAGCCTTCATCGTCATCCTCCGCGATCCAGTCACGACGTCCTCGGCCGCCGACGAACGCACGGTAGCGCGGCCGAGGCGGGGTTCCGCACGTCAGCACGACTACGCTGGGGACGTTGCTGGGGCGACGGCGCCGGCTCCTCGGCCCACCGCTGCTCGGTACGTTCAACCTGCACGTGATCCCGACCGCATTCCCGACCCGCCCGGCGCCCCACTCGGCGCGCCCGCCCGGTTTGGCGTTGGACCGTGCCTGAACCGTCGGATCAGGCGGCCCAGCGCCAGCGCCATGCCAACTGGATCGGCCTTCGGACCCTGCGCCAGCGTCCGAAGCTGGTCGGGGCCCTGCCCGACGGGGAGCCGGTGTACGAGGTCCGCTCCGTGCGACTGGTGCTCCGGGGCCAGGCGCCCAACTTCAGCCGGCTGGTGGCGTGCGAGCGCTGCGGGCGGGGTCAGGCCGGGGCACCGGTCCTCACCCTCGCCGACCTCGACGCGCCGCTCCGGCCGGTGATCTGTGCCGATTGCGTTCGAAATGCGGGCGTTTTCAGCGTCTGGGAGCTCGAGACGGTCAAGCCTGCGGCCGAGTTGGCCGCTCGGCCTCCGGCCGAGGTCCCGCCGCCGGCCGATCCCGTCCCTGGCCCGCCGGCCGGCGGGAGCGCCCTGCCGGCGCCGATGGAGCCCCGGCTGGACGCCCTGGCCATCCAGGTGGACGCGTTGAGCCGCCAGGCGGAGGCGCACCACGCCGGCCAGGAGGAACGACGGCGCGAGGCCGACGGCGCGCTGTCGGCCCTCACCGGGGCCATGAGCCGAGCGCTCGGCGAGGTGCGGAGCGAGATAGCGGCGACATCGGCGCAGCATGGGGCTCGGGCGGCCGCCATCGAGACCGACGTCGGGCAGGCGTTGGCCGCGCTGCGGGGCCTGGTGGAGGCCCAGCGGGCCGACGTCGCCGCCATCGGCTCGGAGATCGTCCGGACCCGCGCCGAGGTGCAGCGGGTGGTGGCAGGCGCCCAGGACCTCGCCCAGGCCCAGGTCCGCTTCGGGGAGGGGATCGCGGCCCTGGCCCAGGTGGAAGCGGCGCTCGAGGAGCGACTGCAGGGGATGGCCGCCGAGGTGGCACGGGCGGCGGCGGCCAGCACGGCGCGCATCAAGGATCTCGAGGAGCGCCTCGACCGCCTGGCGGCCCATCCGGTGCTGCAGCGGGACGTCCCGTGGTCGGCCGGCGCCGGGTCCGATGGTGCCCGGAACGGCACCGAGTTGCTCGATGAACTGGAGACACAGCTCCGGCGGGCCAGCGACCGGCTGGCGGCGCGGTCCGCCGACCGCCCGGCTCGGTCAATGACAGGAAGCGGGGAGCCGGCGCCGGCGGGCGGTCAGAGCCCGGAGACGTTCATGCCCGGCGTGGTGTAGCCGACGTCGGACGGCCCCTGTACCGGCCCGACGTAGACCTGGAACGACAGGAGCTCGCTGGGGACGTTGACGGCGCCGGTGAAGGCGAGCTTGCCGTTCGCCGGGACCGTCGTCGTGCCTGCGCTCCAGTACTGGCATCCGACGGCGTAGTTCCCGTTGCTGTCCGGGCCGATCCTCACGGTGGTCGCCAAGACGACGTCGTACGTGATGCGACCCCGGACCTTGTTGGCGGCGACGTTGACGCGCAGCGCCCGCGTGCCCGCCCCCGCCGGCGTGCCGCTCTGGATGCTCGCCGTGCCGACCGGGTCCGTCCCGGCCAGGCCGTTGCACGGCCGGCTGTTCGGCCCGGAAAGGGTGGCGACGGTCGGTCCTGCTGGACTCGCCGCCGGCGCGGCACCCGCCGGCACCACGCCGACCGCCAGCCACACGCCGCCGAACAAGAGCACGCCTACGAATCGCCGTTTCGTCATCTGTCTCCCCAGTCCCTCAGCCCGCCCAGAAGGGCGCTACCACCGAGGGTGCCGGTCCGCCCACCGGTTTGTCAAGGGATCAGTCCGAAGTGATCATCCCGGCGCCGGCGGTCACATTGGTCGATTCGTCCACCAGGATGAAGCTCCCGGTGGTGCGGTTCACGCCGTAGGGGTCGTGCATGAGCGGGGCGGTCACCCGCAGGCGCACCCGCCCGATCTCGTTCAGCGCCAGCTCGGTGGCGGCGTCGTCGCGCTCCAGGCTGTTGACGTCCAGCCGGTAGATCAGGTCGGCGACCATGGCTCGGGCCCAGCGGGTGGTGTGCTTGATGGCGTAGCGGCCGCCGTGGCGCAGGGGCTGGTCGACCATCCAGCACACGACCGCCTCCACGTCCTGGCTGGTGGACGGCTCGTCGTCCGCACGCACCAGCATGTCGCCCCGGGAGATGTCGACGTCGTCGGTGAGCCGCACGGTGACCGACATCCCGGTGAAGGCCTCCTCGACCGGCCCGTCGTAGGTGTCGATCCCGGCCACGGTCGAGCGCTGGCCCGACGGCAGGACGACGACCTCGTCTCCGGCTCGCAGCACGCCGCCGGCCACCTGGCCGGCGTAGCCCCGGTAGTCGTGGTGGGCTTCGGACATGGGCCGGACGACGTACTGGACGGGGAACCGCATGTCGACCAGGTTGCGGTCCTCGGCGATGTGGACGGTTTCCAGGTGCTCCAGCAGGGGCAGGCCGTCGTACCAGGGCATGCGAGTGGAGCGGTCCACCACGTTGTCGCCCTGGAGGGCTGACATCGGGATGAACGTGACATCGGCCACCGGGAGCAGGCTGGACGAGAAGGCGGAGAAGTCGTCGACGATGGTGCGAAAGCACGTCTCGTCCCAGTCGACCAGGTCCATCTTGTTTACGGCCACGACGAGGTGGGGGATGCGCAGCAGGGTGGCGATGAACGCGTGCCGGCGGGACTGCTCCAACAGGCCCTTGCGGGCGTCGACCAGGATGACGGCGACGTCGGCCGTCGAGGCACCGGTGACCATGTTGCGGGTGTACTGCACGTGGCCGGGGGTGTCGGCGATGATGAACTTCCGCCGGGGCGTGGCGAAGTAGCGGTAGGCCACGTCGATGGTGATGCCCTGCTCGCGCTCGGCCCGCAAGCCGTCGGTGAGGAGGGCCAGGTTGGTGTACTCGTGGCCGCGCTGGACGCTGGCCCGCTCCACCGAGGCGAGCTGGTCCTCGAAGATGGCCTTGGAGTCGAACAGCAGCCGCCCGATGAGCGTGCTCTTGCCGTCGTCGACGGAGCCCGCCGTCGCCAGGCGCAACAACTCCACCTAGAAGTAGCCCTCTTTCTTGCGGTCTTCCATGGCGGCCTCGGAGAAGCGGTCGTCGGCCCGGGTGGCGCCCCGCTCGGTGATGCGGGTGGCGGCCACCTCCTCGATGATCTCGGCCACGTTCGTAGCGGACGACTCGACCGCGCCGGTGCAGTTCATGTCGCCCACCGTGCGGTAGCGGACCGTGGCCTCATATGTCGACTCGCCGGCCCGGGGCTGGATCCACTCGCTCACCGCCAGCAGCATCGTGTCGCGCTCGACAACCTGCCGGCGGTGGGCGAAGTACATCTCGGGGACCTCGAGGTTCTCCCGGGCGATGTACTGCCAGACGTCGAGCTCGGTCCAGTTCGAGATGGGGAAGGCCCGTATGTGCTCGCCCTTCCGGATCCGACCGTTGTAGAGCGACCACAGCTCGGGCCGCTGGCGCTTGGGGTCCCACTGGCCGAACTCGTCGCGGAAGGAGAACACCCGCTCCTTGGCCCGGGCCTTCTCCTCGTCCCGCCGCCCGCCGCCGAAGCAGGCGTCGAAGCCGTGTTCGACGATGGCGTCGAGGAGGGTGACCGTCTGGAGCCGGTTCCGGCTGGAGTTCTCGCCCGGCTCCTCGACCGCCCGCCCCTTGTCGATCGACTCCTGCACCGACGCCACGATCAACCGCTCGCCCAGCTCGGCCACCCGCCGGTCGCGGAAGTCGAGGACTTCGGGGAAGTTGTGGCCGGTGTCGATGTGCATCACCGGGAACGGGAAGCCGGCGGGACGGAAGGCCTTCTCGGCCAACCGGAGCAGGACGATGGAGTCCTTCCCGCCGCTGAACAGCACGACCGGCCGCTCGAGCTCGGCCGCCACCTCACGGAAGATGAAGACGGCCTCGGACTCGAGGGCGTCGAGGTGGCTGAGCTCGTATTTTCCGAGCGGCTTGGCGGGGGAGGATGTGGTCAAGGTCGCGTTCGGTCGCTCGTCGACGACCACGCGCCCAGCCTAGATCGCCGGGCGGATCTAGTCGCCGTGGGGAAGCCGTGGCCCCCGGACGGGGTGCGGGAGCCCGAGCCGCACGTCCGTTCCGGGGGAGTACCGCACCAGTGGCGGGGTCGCCGGCCGGGCCAGCCCATTGGCGTGGAACAGAGATTCCTCCAGCGCGACGAGGGTCGCCGCGTGCAGCGGCCAGGGCGGATGGTGGACGGGCACGGCGAACGGGCGGCCGGCGATCCGGGTCCATCCCCGCCACCGGCCGCTCAGCCAGACGTCCAGCGCCGGCGGCTCGTCGATGGCCGCGCCGGGGCGCACGACGATGTCGTGCCCGGCGGGCGGGCCGTGCCGGCGCCGGCTCCGGTAGCGGATGGTCTCGCCGAACGCGATGCTCATGTCCGCCCACCGGTACGGCACGCCGTAGAGCGTCGACGCGGCCAGCACGAGCCCCAGGCTCTGGGCGTCCAGCGAGAAGAACCACAGGCCGTCCCGGCCGTCCGGGCCGCGGACGTAGGTCCGCAGGTTGGTCTCCGGAAACGTCGCCATGGTCGGTATCGGCGGGAGGCCGGCGACGCGGAAGGCCATGAGGAACGGGGTCATGCTGACCCACGCCACACCGTCGAAGGCGTCGACCACAAACCCCTCGGGGAGCCGCGACTGGATCGTCGCCGGCTCGAAGGGCCAGTGCAGGAAGGTCAACGACAACCACTGCTGGTGCGAAGCCGGCCGCTCTACACGTTCCTCGGGATGGCGGCCGGCCAACATGTCCTCCTGCACCAGCGTCGCAGAAACGTCGTGGCACTGCGGCGTCCGGTCACGTACCTTGGGGGCATGAGCCGCATCACCCATTTCTGACGCCGTACCTTCCGTAGCCTTCTGCCGGTCGCCGGCCGGGCCCCGGTCTCGGCCTTGGCCACGATCCTGCTCGTCCGGTTGGCCGACGAGGCTGCGGTCTTCCTTCCCTACGGCTCGTTGGAGTCGTTCCGGGCCGACCTCGGGCTGACCTACGCCCAGGCGGGCACGGTGCTGGCCGCCATCTTCCCCGGCGCGGTGGTGGGTGGGGTGTTCGCGGCGGCGGCCGACCGGTTCAGCCGGCGGGTGATCGCCGCCGGCGGGGCGTTCGGCTTCGCCCTCTCCCTGGCCATGTTCGCGGCCGGCGGGTCCTTCGTCGCCCTGGCGCTCGGTGCCTTCGTGATGGGGCTGTCGTCGACCGCCATGGTCGACGGCACCGAGGTCGCCATGGTGGAGATGGCCGGCGACGACCTCCGCCACTGGCTGGCCCGGGCGAACCTCCTGGCCACCGCCGGCGACCTGCTCGGGCCGGCGCTGGTGGCCGCCGCCGCGGTGGCCGGCGTGTCGTGGCGGGTGCCCTTCGCCGCCGGCGCGGTGCTGATGGGCCTCTACGGGCTGGCGCTGGCCGGCGCCCCGCTCCCGTCGCCGCCGACGAGGGACGGGGCCGGCGCCGGTGACGACGAGGCCGGCGAGGTTCGCCGGCCAGGCGCCCTCCGGGCCGTCCTCCGGGACCCCGCGGTGTGGATCCTCGGGCTGATCGGGCTGCTGATGACACCCTTCGACGAGCCCCTGATCGGGTTCACCATCGCCCTCCTCGAACAGGACCGTGGGGCCTCGGCCGCCACGGCCACGGTGATCGCCTTCGTCGGCATCGGCGGCGGCGTGCTGGCGTTCACCGTGCTGGCGACGCGCTTCGAGGGCGTCGCCGACGAGCGCCTGCTCGTTGGCGGCGTGGCCGTCATGACCGCCGGCGCGGTGACGATAGCGGTCGTCCCCGTGCTGGCGGTCGTGGCCGTGGCCGCGCTCGCCTCGTCGATCGGGCTGAGCCTGGCGTGGCTGGCCGTCCAACACCGGTCGCTGACGTTGCGACCCGGCCAGGTGGGCACCACGAAGGCGGTCCTCGGCACGATCGAGGCCACCGGTTTCTGGATCCCCGTGGCCATCGGCGCGGTCGCCGACCGGGCCGGGCTCAGCCTGGCCGTCGGGTCCTTCGGCGTCGTGGGCGCGGCCATGCTGGCCATGGCCCTGTGGTCGGGGCGGCAGTGGTCGGGGCTGTCGTGGTCGGGCCGGCGGGCCCGGGTGGGGAGCTGAGCGACCTCAGGCCGACGCGAGATGCTGGATGCAGACCGCACGGAACAGCCCGGACGTGCCCTTGGCATCAAATGCGCCCGTGGGGTAGGCGCACAACAGCGAGAAGCGCAGCTGACTGCCGAGGTCGTTCCAGAGGTCCTCGAGGGCGATGGCGCCGTCGGGGTTCCCCTCGGCCCACTGCACCGCGACCATCTCGCCGTAAATGCGCACGACCCGGTCGGACGCGGGCAGCTTGGCGATCAGCCCTCCGACCACCGAATCGAACCGGGCCTTGTCGGGGACGCCGTCGATCATGAAGGACGAAAGGGTCTCCGCGGCATCCAGGTCGATGTAGCGCGACTCGGCTCGGGCGCGGTCCACGTCGATGTCCGCCCCGAGGAGCGTCACCTCGAACAGATCCCGGTGGGCCTTCGTCGCCACGACGATCACGCACTCGCCGTCGCGCATAGCCAGCTCGAGATGCTTGCGGACCGAGTCGGCGAGCAGGGCGTCGCTCTTGTAGAAGTGGACGACGTGGGCATCGTCGTCGGTGTCGCCCCGGGCGTCGACGTGCGGCGACCGGGGCGGCATGCCGGTCACGGTCAACGACCCACCCCGGACCGACGCCAGCCGGGCCGCGGCCGCGAACACGCCCAGCGCCCGCTGGTCGACCTGGTCCACCCGGTGGAGGTCGACGGCGACGGCGAGGTTCCCCTGACCGTCGATGAGGTCACCGAGGGCGGCTCCGAGCCGGATCGAGGTGGGCACGTCGAGATTACCTTCGACGGTGACGAGGACGGCGCCTGACTCACGGCTCACCCGGAACGGACGCTGGATCACTGCTGTCATGAGTGCCGTCCGTTTTCGGCGGATTTGCTTTCCGCGTCGTACCAAGTTGTACCCAGATTGTACCCCCTGGATCACGTGGAGCGCTCAGGTTGTTCCGGGGAGTGGGCGGGCTGAAGTCATGGCGGTCGGCGCCTTCTACGCTTCCGGGGTGAACCCGATCAGGCTGCTGCTGGTCGACGACCACGACCTCGTGCTCGGAATGATGGTTGCCGTACTGCGGATGGAGGCCGACTTCGAGATCGTCGGCACCGCGATGACCATCGAAGAGGCCCTGCGGGTGGCGGTGGACGTCAAGCCCGACGTCGTGGTGATGGACTACCGCCTCCCCGACGGCGACGGCTTGACGGGCACCCGCCTGGTCCTCGACGCCGTGCCGGGCACGAAGGTGGTGATGCTTACCGGGCGCGATGATCCCGACACCCGTGCGTCGGCGTTCGCGGCCGGGTGCCGCGGTTTCGTGACTAAGGGGGCCAGGCTCGACGAGCTCATTGCCGTAATCCGCTCCATCTCTGTGGCCGTCGACCCAGGCGACTCCTAGGAGCTGGCAGGAACCGCCGGCACCCGCCACTCGAGAACGGTCCCGGAAGGAGCGCCGGAGTGGGCGATCATCGTGCCGCCCAGCACCGCCGCCCGGGCCTGCATGTTGAGCATGCCCCGGCCGGCGGCCCGGCGCTCCGAGGGAAGGCCCCGGCCGTCATCGACCACCCGGAGCATCACGTCGCCATCGGCCACGACGTCGACGTCGACCCGGCTGGCGTGGGCGTGGCGGGCCACGTTGCTGAGCGCCTCTCGCAGCACGGCGAGCAGCTCGACCGCCACCTGCTCGGGGGTGCTGTCGACCGGCCCGTCGAAGAGGACGCGGGGGTCGAAGCCGAGGGCGCCGGCGGCCTCACCGGACAGGGCGAGGATCCGCTGGCGGAGGCCGCCGGCGGCCCGCCTCGACGCCTCCAGGCCGAAGATGGCGGTGCGGATGTGCTTGACGGTCAGGTCGAGGTCGTCGACGGCTTGGGTGATGCGTTCGGCGACCTCCGGGCGCTCGGCCAGGCGGGCCGCACCCTGGAGCCGGAGCCCGGTGGCGAACAGCCGCTGGATGACGGTGTCGTGCAGGTCGCGGGCGATGCGCTCCCGGTCCTCGAGCAGCGCCAGCTCTCGGACCCGAAGGTGCAGGCGGGCGTTCTCGATGGCCACGCCGGCGGCGGCGGCGAGGGCGACGACCAGCTCCTCGTCGATGTCGGTGAAGACCTCGGCCGTCGTCTTGTCGGTCAGGTAGAGGTTGCCGAACACCTGGTCGCGCACCCGGATCGGCACGCCGAGGAACGACTTCATCGGCGGGTGGTTCGGGGGGAAGCCGTAGCTGTCGGGGTGCTCGTGCAGGTCGGGGAGCCGGATCGGCTTCGGTTCGAGGATCAGCAGGCCGAGGATGCCGTGACCCTTGGGCAGGACGCCGATGGCGCGGTACGTCTCGTCGTCGAGCCCGACGGTGATGAATTGGCTGAGGCCGGTGGCGGACTCGTCGAGCACGCCCAGCGCCCCATAGCGGGCGTCGACCAGGTCGACGGCGGACTGGATGATGTGTTGGAGCACCGACGCAAGGTCGAGGTTGGACCCGACTGTCATCACCGCGTCGAGCAGCTGGCGCAGGCTCCGCGGCCCGGCGTTCGAAGGCTGCTCCACGGACACCGAGCGTAGCGACAAGAATGAAAATGTGGACCCGACGCGCGTCTTTCTTCTCGACGACCATGAGATCGTGCGCCGGGGGCTCCGGGAGCTCCTCGAGGCCGAGGACGACCTGGTGGTGACGGGGGAGGCGGGCACGGCCGAGGAGGCGCTGTCCCGGATCCCGGCCACGATGCCCAATGTCGCCGTGCTCGATGTTCGCCTGCCCGACGGCAGCGGGATCGAGGTCTGCCGGGAGATCCGCTCCCGCCACCCGGAGGTCAACTGCCTGATCCTGACGTCCTACGCCGACGACGAGGCCCTCTTCAGCGCCATCCTCGCCGGCGCCTCCGGGTACGTCCTCAAGCAGGTCCGCGGCACCGACCTGGTGGACGCCGTGCGCCGGGTGGCCCGTGGCCAGTCGCTGCTCGACCCGAGCGTCACGGCCAGGGTGCTGGAGCGGCTGCGCACGCCCCATGCCCCGGAGGACGAGCTCGAGAGCCTGACCGACCAGGAGCGCCGGATCCTCGATCTCATCGCCGAGGGCCTGACCAATCGCCAGATCGGCGAGCGGATGTACCTGGCCGAGAAGACGGTGAAGAACTACGTCTCCAACGTGCTGATGAAGCTGGGCATGAGCCGGCGGTCTGAGGCGGCCGCATATGCGGCCCGACTGGCCGAGCGCCGGCGGCACGGCTCCGACGGCTGACGGGACCATCGTCCTTTCCAGCAGGGCCCTTCGGCCCGAATAGGGCCGAAGGGGGCGGTCAGGCGCCCGCGCGGTGGTTGACTGAGTCCATGGAAGGCCACGGTGCCGAGGTCGACCTCGTGCGGGTCTACCTGAGCGAGGTCGGGCGCCACGCCCTGCTCGACCGTCGGGACGAGGAGCGGTTGGGGACGGCGGTCCAAGCGGGACGATTCGCGGCGAGGCGGCTGGCGGGGAGCGGCGATCTCGACCCGGGGGAGCGTGCGGAGCTCGAGCAGCACGTCGCCGAAGGCGCACGGGCCGAGCAGGAGTTCGTCGAGGCGAACCTGCGGCTGGTCGTTTCCATCGCCAAGCGCTACCAGGGGCCGGGCGTCGACCTGATGGACCTCGTCCAGGCCGGCAACATCGGCCTGCTGCGGGCCGTCAAGGGATTCGACGGGCGGCAGGGCAACCGGTTCTCGACGTACGCCACCTGGTGGATCCGCCACGCGGTGATGCACGAGCTCGGCGACGTCGGCCGCACCGTCCGGCTGCCGGCGATGCTGCGCCAGCAGATCTCCGAGCTGGCACGGGCCCGTGACCGGCTGCGGGAATCGTTGGGGCGGGAGGCGACGATTGCCGAGCTGGCCAGCCACGTCGGCCTGGCCGAGAGCCGGGTCAGCGACCTCCTGTTGGCCGCCCAGGACATCGTGTCGCTGTCGCGCCCGGTCGGGGACGCCGCCGGCGACGAGCTCGGCGACTTCCTCGTCGACCCGCACGTCGATCCGGGCGAGAGCGTCGCCGGTGAGTCGCAGCGGCGGGGCGTACGGGACCTGCTCGACCACCTCGGCGCCAGCCAGGCGACGGTGCTCCGGTTGCGCTACGGGCTCGACGGGACCGAGCCCCGGTCCCTCCGCGACGTTGGTGCGGAGCTCGGAATTTCGGGGGAGCGCGTCCGGCAGATCGAGGTGCGGGCCCTCCACCGCCTCCGTCGGGATGGCGCCGCCCTGGAGCTCGGCCGGGCCAGCTGAGGGACGTTCGGCCCTGGTGAGCCGGGACGGGCGGATCTGACACTGGCAGTGAGGTGATTCAGATGTCCGAAACGCTTGTGCAGCTCGGAGTGATCGCAGTCGTCTGGGCGGTGATCGGTGTGGTGCTGGCGGTGATCATGGGCCGGCGGGGCCACCTCACCTTCGGGTGGGGGATCCTCGGCGCGACGCTGGGCCCGCTGGCGCCGTTTGTCGCCTTGGGCGTCGCCCGGCACGAGGCGGAGGAGGGGCCGGCGCATCTCGTATCGCCCTCGTCGGCGGGAGGCGCCGTCGACGTCCTCGTCGGCATCGACGGGTCGCCGGAGTGCCGTGTCGCCATGGAGCGAGCGGTCACACTGCTGGGCCCGCGCATCGGGCGGCTCACGCTGGCGACGGTCGTCCCCTTCGACGACGTGCCGGTCCACACCCGCACCGCAATCGCCGAGCTCGACCGCCACGCCCGTATCTGTGGCGTGCCGGCGCCGGGCGAGGAAGTGCTCCACGGCCCGCCGGCCCGGGCGCTGGCCGACTTCGCCGTGGCCGGCGGGTATGGCCTCCTCGTGGTCGGCACCCGCGGCGGCGGGTTGGCCAAGACGGTGCTCGGGAGCACGGCGTCCGCGCTGGCGTCGGGGTGCCCCGTGCCCGTGCTGATGGGGAGCGGGGCGCCGGCCGCTCAGTAGTGCCGGAGCTCGACCGTGTTGCCGTCCGGATCTTTCACATAGATCGACGTTCCCTCGCCTCGGGCACCCCAACGCCGGACCGGCCCCTCGACGACGTCGAAGTCGCCTGACGCAGCGACGGCGGCGAGGTCGACCGGCTCCAGGACCAGGCAGAAGTGATCGACGTTCGTCCCCGAGCTTGCGCCGTAGAGGATGTCGATGATCGTCCCCTCGTTGACCCGCACCGAGGGGAAGGGGGCGTCGCCGTGTTTCCACTCGTCGAGCCGGAGCACCTCAAGGTTCAGCCGGTCGCGGTACCAGGCCACCGACTGCTCCACGTCGGCGACGACGAGGACGATGTGGTCCATGGCCTCGACCCGGAGCATGTCGGACAGCGTAGGTGCCGTGACGACCAGCCGAGCGGCCGCGGCCACTAGGCGCTTGGCGCCGAAGATCGACAAGATGTTGTCTCTGCCGCGACCGGCGCTCCCCGGGTAAGGCCGATCTCGGCAAAGAGGGCGACCATGTCGCGCCGGATCGCCTCGTAGTGCTGGTCGACGGCGGTCCAGGTGTTGGGTCGGCGCCCTCGCGTGGGGACGCGGCATCCGGCCATGATCGGCCCAAGAACGTGTTCGCGTAGCACCAGTAGAGCGGTCATGGTTCGGGCGGCATCGGCCGGGACGGTGTAGCGGCGCGCCCGTCCGTTCTTGGCGACGAGCTCCTTCGCCCGGAGCTTGCGCAGGTCATAGGCCGCCTGGCGGACGGTGTAGTCACATTCGTCCAGGCCGGCCAGGGCCCGGACCCTGGTGGCCAGGTCCCCGACGGTGAAGCCCTCGGGAGAGGCTGCCAGTGCGAGCGCAGCCGCCACCGCGGAACGGGCCCTGACCTTGTTCAGGTCGATCCCGCCGATACGGGTGGAGCCGAGTGTCGTCGGCAGTGGCAGCTCGTCGAGGGTGCCGTCGGGGATGAAGCCGGTGTTGACGCAGTCCAGCGCCGTGCAGAAGCGCTCCACCATGGCCCCCAGGAGGGCGACGATGTCACCGAAGCGCTCCAGCACCCGGCCGGTGCCCAAAGCCTTGGTGTTGTGGGTGATGGCCTCGAAGCGGAGCACGCGTTCGCCTTTGGTGTAGGCCTTCAGGGTCAGGAGCCCGAAGTGGGCCTTGAACACCGTCAGGTCGTGCCGAGGTGTCTCGACCACGACGCCGGTCCGAGGAGGTGGGCGGTCGCCCCGCCGGGTGCGGGGCCGCTGCTTGGTGCCGAACAGCTTCCGCAGCGTGGGGACGTCGAGGCGGGAGCGGGCCCGGTCCACGACCGCGTCGAACACCCGCTCCATCTGGCCGCCGACCTCGAACAGCAGGTTGCGGCTGTACTCCACCTGGTAGACGGAGTACTCATAGCGGAAGCCGCTGCGCTCCTGCTCGGCGAGGTCGAGGCCGAAGCACAGGCAGGCGGTGTAGATCCAGCGGTCGATGACCTGGCCCAGTCGCCCTGCAGCCGCCGCCGTCGACAAGGTGTCTGCGATCTGGGCCAGGCCATCGGGGTCGCCAACCGCGGTGAAGCAGTTGCCTTCCTTGGTGAACGCTATCCCTGCTCTCCTGGCGCCGGGCGACAAGGATGAGGAACACCCCGGTGCCGACGTCGTGGGCGGCGAGGTGCTCCTCGGCCACGCGGTGCTTGCGGACGTCCCGCCCGCAGTCGATGACGGGGATGCCCTCGGCCTTGGCCCACGCCCGCACCCGCCGATAGAACCGCCCGGCCAGGCGCATCAGGTGTGCGTCGTCGGGCTCTTCCGTCACGACGGATCTCGACGGTCGTCCGGCCGTATACGGCGACGACGGGGTCACCTTCAACTGCGACATCGCCACGCCGATGCTCCGGCAGGGTTCCAGCGTCTACGCCGTCGATCTCTTCCTGGATGTCCTCGTGGATGTTCCGGGCCGCCGCTTCGAGGTAACCGACCGGGACGAGTTCAACGACGCCGTCGACACTGGGCTCGTGTCGTCTCGCGAGGCGGCCTTTGCGGAAGCGCACCTGAAGGAACTCCTCCGGCTGGTCAGCACCGGCAAACTGATTCGCTGGCTCGAGACGCAGTGTCCATTCGCGCCCTCGTCTGCCGCGGAGGCGCTGCCGGTCACCCGCGGCCCGGTGACCGTCGAGGTTGCGGCCCTTACCCGACCGTCGTGGTGAACGTGCGAATGGAGATCCGCCGGTATCTCCCGGCCGACAGGGACGACGTCGTAGAAGTCGCGCGCTCCGTGCGTGGGCACCCGTGTTCGCCTCCATGCGAGCCGCAACGGGCCAGGAGATCTTCTCTCGGCAACACGCCGACTGGCGAGCTCAGCAGCAGCGGACGGTCGAAGAGGCGCTGGCCGACGACGCCAAGCAGGTCTGGGTCGCGGCCGCTGACGGGCGCGTCGTGGGGTCCGTCGCTGCCGCGCTCCACGCCGAACGGGACATGGGCGAAATCGGGCTGCTCGCGGTCGACGCCCAGCATCAGAACAGGGGCCTCGGGACGGCCTTGACCCTCGAAGCCACGAACTGGATGGTCGCCGAGGGCATGACGCTGGTGATGGCCGAGACAGGTGGCGATCCGGGTCACGCGCCAGCCCGTCGGACATACGAGAAGGCCGGGTACACAGCGATGCCGATCGCCCGGTACTTCAAGTCGCTCCGATCAGCAAGGCGTTGGCGGAGGCTCGGTCCATCGTCAGGTCGGTGCGGACGCCCGTGCTGTCGATCCTGCAGGCCGACGCGAAGGCGGTGGACACGTTGCCGCACCTCGCATTCAGCGGTGACGGTGTTCGATTGTTTCAGTCCGAGAGCTCTCGCCGGGTTCTACGACAGCTCGTCGACGAGAGGGAGCGGACCGAGGACACGCCTACGCGCGCTGTCTTGTCGCCCCGGGCAGGCGATCTTCCGCGTCTCGCGTTTCAGCACAGTCAATCGCCTGCGCCGCGCTGGGGCCCTGCCTATCCAGCGCAGTTTCACTTCGACTTCAGCTTCGACGACGAGAACGCGATCGAACTCGCGCGCCGCCTCGGGCGCGATCGATCCCGACGGCGAGGTTCATGCCGATCCCGCCGGGCACCCATTCTGCCTCGGAATATGGCGCGCTCCCATTCCCACCGCCAGCAGCTACGCGCGCGACTGACGCTTGCGGGGCGGCTCTCTGGACCGCTCTGCGCCTTTCAATTACCGCGAAGTAGGTAGCTGGTTGTATCGAAGGCGATGTCCGTGTCCGGCCACCGCTTCCGGAGAACCTCCGCAGCGCGACGGGCCCAGCCCCGCAGGTGAGGTAGGACGGCGTGCGCCTCGGCGACGTCTGACGCCCGCTCGAGGGTGGTGACCATCTGGGCCCGGCTGTCGTCTCCGGCAGGGCGGGCGTCGAGGGCCGCGAGCCTTGCGAGTCGCATGACCGCGAAGGCCAGGGCGGCGGCCGCCACGCCCAGGCCGAATGAGGCGTCATCTTCCGCCTCGGGGACAGCGGATGAGAGGGCGCAGCGGTATTCCGCCTCTACACCGGTCCGGCGGGGATCGCTCACAGTCATCCACATCGGCCCGGGTACATAGAGGCAGACCGCGTCAGCGAAGGCGAGACGGAAGCCGGCGAACTCGAAGTCGACGAGCCGACCACCGGCGCCGCCGAACATGAAGTTGTTGGCACCGGCGTCACCGTTGGAGAACGCCAGGAACGGCCCGGGCTCGGCGAAGAGGTCGGAGACGACGTGGAGCTCCGCTTCGACTTCTCCGCGTAGGCGGACGCCGAGGGCCTCTAGGTCCGACGGCGTCCGGCGCCAGTCGGCGCCGAGGAAGCGGAGGCGCTCGGCGACCGGGTCCACTGGGCCGTAGGTGGAACGCAGGCGGTAGTACTGCGCCTCACGACCAACCGTCGCCCCGTGCAGTTCACCGAGGGTTGCTGCAAACGAGCGGAGCCCCGCCTCCGCCTCAGGAACCACTGCGATGAGCAACTCGGCGAGGGGCATCGCCGGCGTCAAGTCCTCGAGGACCAGCACCCCTGCCTCGAAGTCGCAGGCGACAAGGCCCGGTGCGTGCTCGAACCCGATCTCGGCCAGGAACCGCAGGGCCGCGGCCTCGGTGAGGATCTGCGAGGGATCGGTTCGGAAGCCGGCCGGGTGGTTGCGGAGCCACTTGACGATCACGGAGGGGTGCGGCCGACCTCCCGCCGACAGGTGCACTCGCGTGAGCGCCCATGGGGCGAGGCGGTCGGAGCCGGTGACGGACACCGATCTCCCGAGGCTGCTCGCGAGCAGCGACTCGATCGCCAGCGCTTGCGGCTCGACGTTCTCGTTGGATGTGCCTATTGCCATGGCTACGTTGCGGGCTCCAACGACGGCAGGTGGATGAGCCCTGCAGGCGTCGAACGGAATCCGCAGGCGCTGAAGTAGAACGGCGCCAGCGGTTCGTCGAAGTCGACGTGGAGCCACTCGCAGCCAGCGAGCTTCGCGTACCGAGCACACCAGGCCACGAGTTCAGTGCCAATTCCTTGACGCTGCTCGTCGGGATGCACCTTCGGGTCGAGCAGGAAGGCATGGTCGTCCCCGTCCCAGGCGACGTTGGCGAAACCGACCAGGTACCCGTCGGCGCGCCGGGCGCTGACCCAGCCCAAGCTGTACGGACGGATCCTGTCCCACCAGCCGGCCTTCGCGACTCCGCCATACGCGGTCGTCAGCCGAACAAGCTCGTGGTCCTCGACCCTCGCCCGCCACGCGAACTCCACCTTCCCCATGCTTCCTCATCCGTGGACGACGGCGCGCGACCATTATTGATCGGTCCCGATGGGCACTTCGACGAGCGTGTTGCGGCCGGTTACGACGAGTCGTCAACGGGCATGTTCGAGCCGGACATCGTCGGCGCGGCGGTCGGGTTCTTGGCTTCGCTTGCCGACGGCGGCCGCGCACTGGAGCTCGGGATCGGGACTGGGCGGCTCGCGTTGCCGCTTGCAGCCAGGGGGGTCCCTGTCCACGGCATCGACCTGTCGCGATCGATGGTCGCCCGGTTGCGGGCCAAGCCAGGTGGCGATGCGATACCCGTGACGATTGGCGACTTCGCCTCGACGACGGTGGAGGCAACCTTCTCGGTCGCATATGTGGTGTTCAACACGATCATGAACCTGACGACCCAGGCGGCTCAGGTCGCGTGCTTCCGAAACGTCGCTGCGCACCTCGAACCGGGCGGGTGCTTCGTCATCGAGGTGGCGGTCCCCGACCTCCGCAGGCTTCCGCCCGGTCAGAATGTCGTGCCGCTCCATGTGGGTCCGAACCGGTGCGCCTACGACGTCTACGACGTGGCCACGCAAGCCATGAGCTCGAACTACGTCGAGGTCGTCGACGGTCGCGCCACGGTCCGGTCGTTCCCGTTCCGATACGTGTGGCCCGCTGAGCTTGACCTGATGGCCGAGATGGCTGGACTGCGGCTCCGCGAGCGGTGGGACGGGTGGACCCGCGCGCCATTCACAGGGGAGAGCCGCCAGCACGTTTCGGTCTGGCAGAGGCCCGCCGGCTGATCAACTCCGGGGAAGGGACTCGCCCGAGGCGCAGGTCACGCGGGCGGTGACCACTCTGGGTTGCGGCCGAGAAGGCCGAGCACCCGGTCCTGGAGCGGCGCGTCGTCCGGGACGGCCACGGGGGCGCGGTACCAGCCATTCGCCCGCTGCCAGTCCCAGTTCGCCCGACCCCCGTTGAGCGAGCCCCACAGAATTTCGACCTCGCCAGCGTCGATCGTGGGGTCCTGGCCAGTGGCCACCGCGAGATCCCAGCCGTGCTGCGGGAGGTCAAAGCTGAGGGACCAGTGGAGGTAACTGGTGAGCTTCGTCGGCGTCGCGGGGTCGTCGAGGATGCGGACGATGAACGCCCGCGTGGCCCGGAAGGCTGAGATCGGGCCGTCGAACTCGGTGTACCGAGGAGCGTGCTCGACGCCCTTCTCACCCAGAACGTGGGCCGAGAAGTCGACGACATGAGACACGATGTCCTGGGCGAGCCACCCTTCGCACGGCGACGGGCTCGCCCAGCGATCGGGCGCGACGCCGGCGATGAGCGCTTCGAAGGCGGCGGCTCGGCGGTCGTACGTCTTGGCCAACTCACTCGTGAACGTGTCCACCTGCGACCCCCGGTTCGTCGTCTGGATTGGCCTCGAGTCCAGGAGGGCGGCGACGTTCACGCCGATGCCGTTCGGGTCGAGGAGCATGAAACAGCGGATCCCGTGCTCGGGAAAGTCGGCGGGAGCGTGCAGGACGATCGACCGGCCCAGGGCGGCGCGGTGGATCTCGTCGAGGCGATCGAGACTGCCCACGACCACGTCGAACCCGTCCGGGTTCGCCAGCCGGGTGCTGGCGATCACCTCCGCCGCGGACGCCGTGAGCGACCGGAACATCGAGATCCCGTCGATGTCCCATACAAGACTGAGGCCCAGGTACTCGACGTAGAACCGCCGCGTGGCACCGGGGTCGTTGGTGTTCACGCCCGGGATCACCCGGCTTAGCGAACGGGACGAGTCACCCGAGACGCTCGTGGACTGGTCCTCGCGCGCTGCGATGGTGACCCGGCGGCCTGAAGGGTCGAGGACCGAGAATTGAGAGCGGTCCAGCTTCAGCTCCTCGATCGTCCGGACCCCGCCTGCATGCCGACGCTCGTAGAGCGCGGCGACGTCATCGAGCGACTCCACTTCCACGGTGAAGCCGGGGGGGAGGGTGAAGCCGTCCCGGTTGAGCGTGACCTCCGCGGTTGGGTGCGTCGGCGAGACGAAGGCGACAACACGTCCGTCGCTGGTCCGGGTGTCGAAGCCGAGCAGCTCCGTATAGAAGCGAGTGGTGTTCTCGATCTTCGTGGTCCGGATGTCGGGGATGGTGCGGGTGATGGCGATGGGTCGGACCTCCTCGTGCGAGCCCGCGGCGGCGCGAGCGTTGCGAACGTTGCGGAGGGCCGACGAGTAACTCTCCCCGGTGCGGCGCGCCCGGGCACGCACAATCCGTTTGAAGTCCTTGCGCTCGGTCATCGTCCGGCTCCTCCGTGCCCGCGACGGGTGCTCCCCAGCGACACCGCCTCGGGCCGGTAGCCGAACCGCATGACCTCGAGGATGTGCTCCCCTCCGCCTCCACGATGCACCGCTGCTGGGGAGCGGCGAACAAAGGTCGAGCGCCAAGGTCTCGCTCACGCTCAGGATCGCTGGCCGGCCCCTGCTTGTCAAGGGCCGGGCGCGACCGTGCCTCTCGATCGGCCCGACCACGGCCACGCCGCCCCGGCGACGGTTGGGCGGGGTATCCGCCCGGGCGGCGCGGCTGGCCTGCGGGCGAATGCGGCCTACCCGTGCCGGTCCTTTGTGCCGGCCCGACCAAATGGGATGCGCCGCCGGATGTCATGCGGCAACGTGGTCTCCTTGCCTTCACGACCTCCTGATCGCTTCGATGTGCTCGTCGGTCTCCTCGGCGATCCGCACCGGCGGGTCCAGGCTTACCGGCAGCTTCTCTCGACGCGCAGGCCTCGCTCCCTGCGGTACGCCGCGGTCTCGACCACGACGACCCGGCGGTGAGGCGTCAATGCTGCGGGCTGCTCGACCATGTCGCTGACACGGAATCGCTCGGGGTCGTCGCCTGCATGCTTGCCGACGTCGATCCAGGCGTTCGCACCGCCGCACTCCACGCCCTCGCTTGCGACCGATGCAAGGCCTCCGCCTGCCGCCCGGTCGCCGCCGAAGTGCTCCCTGACGGGCTGCGGTTGTTCCGGGACGACCCCGATCCGCACGTCCGGGCGATGGCTTGCGAACTGGTCGGGCTGTGGGCCCATACGCATGAGGAGGCGAGGGCGGGGCTCGTGGCGGCCCGGGATCACGACCGAGCGCCGTCGGTGCGCAAGAAGGCCGGGTGGTACGCCCCGGGCGGGACGACCTTCCGGCGGACCGCGCCTCGTGACCTGGCCACGCGAGGCCGATGAGCGAGACGCTTCACGTCACGTTCGACGGCCACCGCATTGCGTATCGAGTCGCGGGAGAGGGTCCCGCACTGGTCGTCTTGAACCTTTATCGCGGGCGTGACGACGTCGTCCAGCTCCGCCTGCTCAGCGACGCGTGGCAGGTGTTCGAAGTGGCCCCGCTCGGCTATGGCCGTAGCGAACGCGTTCCTGGGTACGCCGGCGAGGCGCTCGCCGACCAGATCCTCGCCGTCCTGGACCGGCACGGCGCCGACCGATTCGTCATCTGGGGCTACTCGCAGGGGGGCGGGATGGCTGCCTGCATCGCTCGCGGCACGGCGCGGGCGGCGGGGCTGGTGTGCGGCGCCTACTCGCTCCTCGACCGGCCGACGGACGCACAGATGAGGCGAATGGATCGCCGACTGCGGCCGGACCACCCCAGCCGCGCGTTCTGGTCCTGGCTCAAGCAGTTCGACTGGGACGCCGAGCTGGCGTCGATGAGCTGCCCGCGCCTCCTCTACTGGGGCAGCGAGGATCGACGTCAGGCCAAGGGCCTCCGGCGTGCTCAGGAGCGCCTCACACTGCAGGACGTTGACTTCGTCGAGTACCCAGGCCTCGGCCACGAGGTGGGCGGCGACGAGATGCTTCTGGCGGACCTGGTCATCCCGACGGTCCGGGATTGGGTGGCCCGACGCGTAGGGCCGTCCTGGTAGTGGAGGCTGGAGGACGGACACCACATTGGCTGCCTACGAGGGCAGGCACGGTCGCGACTACGGGAGTGCCCCACATGCTTCCACGAACGCCGGGCCGCCAGTCCGCGAGCAGCCCTCCGGCATTCGGTCGCGTTACAGGTAGGAGCAATGGCCGTCCTTCCGGGACGCCTGACGCGCGACGGGGAACCGGCGCTCCTAGCCTGCGGCAATGAGCGATTCCCCGTCGCCATTGGCCGAGCAGCTCGCGTACTACCGAGCTGTCGCCGACGAGTACGAGGACCACGCCATCCATTTCCGGGACAACTGACGCTTCCGTGGGTCAGGCGGCGGCCCAAGGAAGCTCGGGGCCGAGCCCACCTCGGTCCAGCATGATCATGGTGATGAACGCATCTGGGTTGTGAAAGCCGCGGGCGT
>JAHFUP010000085.1:0-10204 GCA_023265025.1 Acidimicrobiia bacterium
TGTCAAGCGACGCCGACACCCGGGCCGCTGCGGTCAATCGGGCGCGACTGGCCACCCTCGGAGTGGGGGTGGTCGACGGGAGATGGACCGCGGCCCCACCCTGATCAGCGACCGGGCCCTCTCTGTCGCTTCCCGTCCCCCGGTCGCCCCCGTCGCCCGCAGGCTGATCGCCGCCGGGACCGGCCGACTCCTGGTTCTTCCTCCGCTACGGCGATCCCGGCTTCCACCTCCGGGTGCGGTACCACGGGGAACCCGCCGGCATCCGGGCCGCGACGGACGCCCTCGCCACCCAGGCGATCAACGACGGCCTGGCCCACTCCAGGACGACCACCTCTTCGACGGCACCCTGGCCGCCAACATCGCCCTGGGCGACGAGGACGTCGACCTCCGGCGGGTGCGGTGGCGCGGCGCAGCTGGCCGACGCCGCCGACTTCATCGAGCGCCTCCCCCTCGGCTGCCGCACCCGCAACGGGTGGCCATCGCCCGGGCCGTCCACCTCCGGCCGGCGATCCTCATCCTCGACGAGGCCACCTCGTCGCTCGACGCCGAGTCGGAGCGGGCCGTCCGCCGGGGCGTCGACGAGCTCCTCCGGGGCCGTACGGCCTTCGTTATCGCCCACCGGCTGAGCACCGTGCGGGATGCCGACCGGATCGTCGTCCTCGACCACGGCCGCATCGTCGAGCAGGGCACCCACGAGCAGCTGCTGGCCCGCCGCGGCCTCTACTGGCACCTCGCCGGCCAGCAGCTCGACGCCTGACTCCGCATTCGTTCGTTGCGCTGTGAAAATGATCAGCCCCTTCGTTCTCCCGGAAAGGTGCCCGACTTGTCGACACCCTTGGTCCGTTGGGGAGTGAGAGCACTGTTGGTCGGCGGATTCGTGCTCGCCTCCGCCACGCCGTCCTTCGCCCCGAACGTCGCCCAGCTGCAGGTCAGCCCGGGCCGGGCCAAGGCGGGCCAGGAGGTGACGGTCTTCGGTCCCCGCGGCTACGGCCGCACCAACCCGGTCGAGATCCGCGCCGGCCGTATCGACGGACCGGTGATCGGCACCTTCCAGCCCAACGAGGAGCTCTACGCCATGTGGGGCCCCGGCACCGTGAAGCTGCCCGACAACATCCCCGCCGGCGTGTACACCCTCTACGCCACCCAGACCCTGGCCGCCTCCGAGACCCACATCCGGGGCATACCGGCACGCGGCGAGGTCACCATCGTCAGCAGTGGTGGCGCACCCGTGCTCGACGGGCCGCCCGACGTCGCCTTCGAGGACCAGCCGAACGTCGGCCTGCTCGAGGAGGAGCCGGTGAGCAACGGCGCCGTCCTGCTCGTCGCCCTCGGCGTGGCGGGTGGCGGGCTGTTCGTGGCCGGCGTGGGCGCGGCCGTCTCCAGCCGCCGGCGCCAGTCGACCCCGGTCGCCACGAAGTGAGCCTCAAGAAGGTCACCGCCGGCTTGTTCGCGGTCGCCGTCCTGGCCGCGCCCGCCGCCGTCTCGGCCGCGGGGCCGGAGCCCCACCTCACCTCACCGGTCCACGCCACCGTCGACGACCTGGCCCCCACGCGCACCTACTCGGCGCCCTACCTGCTGGTCGACCCGGCCAACGAGCGCAACATCGTCGCCGCCGCGGTCGAGATGCGCACCCGCACCTGCCGGCTGCTGCGCTCGGCCGACGCCGGGCAGAGCTGGAAGCTCCTCGAGGCCCTCCCGGGCCTGCCGTCGTACCCGTTCTGCTTCAACACCGCCGGCATGCAGACCGAGACCCCCATCGCCTGGGGCCGGGACAGCACGCTCTACTACGGCCTCAACGGCTGGGACACCCAGGACGGCGGCCAGCGGGGCAACATCAGCGTCCTCCTCGCCCGGTCGACGAACCTCGGCGACAGCTGGACCACCACGATCGTCCGCAACACCCGGGGGATCACGGGCCCCCTCGTGGAGAACAACACCCCCGTCTCCTCGGTCGCCGTCGACAGCTCCGGGGCGACCGACGTCGTCTACGTCACCTGGCGCAAGGCCCTGCCCGACCAGCTGAACCCCGTCTTCCAGCGGGCGCCGATGCTGGCGGTGTCCACCGACGCCGGCGCCACGTGGGGCGAGCCGATCGACCTCCAGGCCAAGTACCCGAAGATGATCAAGGACGCCACCGGCAAGGACGTCCCGTTCGTCATGAGCTTCAACGCCCCGTCGCTCACCACCGACGACAAGGGTGCGCTCTACGTCGTGTGGCCCCTGAACACCGTCGGGATCACGCCGGCGCCGCCGGAGCCGATCATCATCGGGAAGACCACCGACCGGGGGGCGACGTTCGAGTTCAACGACGTCAGCCCGCCCAGCGTCTACACCGAGCACGTCAACATCCTGAAGTGGTCGCCGGCCGGCGGGCCCCAGGGCAGCCTCCACATCATCTACGAGGACAAACCCGACCAGACGGCCAAGAGCGCCGACCGTGACATCTACTACCAGCGCTCGACCGACGCCGGGAAGACCTGGACAAGCCCAAGCTGCTCAACGACGACAACCCCGCCGAGCTGGCGGTGCAGATCACGCCCAACATCGACGTGACGCCCGACGGACGGGTCGACGCGGTGTGGTGGGACTTCCGCGACGACAAGGGCGCCATCGCCACCGACGTCTACTACACGTTCTCGACCGACAACGGCGACACGTGGTCGAAGAACACCCGCTCACCGACCGCTCCGTCAGCCGGCGCATCGGCGTCTGGACCGGCGCCGACATCCGCCAGCCCCCGGGCGTGGCGTCGCTCAAGGAGTTCGCCGTCGTGGGCTGGGACGACACCCGGTTCGGCGACACCACGACGCACACCCAGGACATCTTCACCCGGGTGGCGCAGTTCGAGGCTCTCGGTGCCGGCGGGTCGAACGACGCGGCGCGCTACGCGATCGGGGCCATGGGCGGCCTCGCCGCGGTGGGCCTGATCCTGTTGGTCCTGAGCTTCGCCGCCCGCCGGGGCGCCCCGCCGGCGCCGGCGCGCAGAAACGCGCCAGCGTGAGCTGACGCAACCCGGGGTCGGTTCGAGCCGGGTTAGCCCTTGCGCTCCAAGTCAGAAGGCATCTGCCAGTCGACCACGATCTCCTTGGCCAGGCGAAGGAGAAGGTCTGCGGTCGGGGTCGGCAGCGGGGCCGGACGGTCTCCGTACTGGTCGCGGGTAGCCGTCGGCGCTGGGGACATCGCTTACCCCCTATGCGGGACGGTTTTCGACCCGCTCCACTGGGATACACCCGCGCCGTTCAGGTGGTCAATGGTTCAGGGGATCAATGGTGCAGACGCACTAGGACGCTTTCCGGGGGAAGGACCGCCCGGCCGGCGTCGACCGGAATGCCCTCGACCGACGACAGCACGGTCTCGCCGTCCGGCACCCGGACCGTGACCCGCTCGGGGCCCATGTTGCACGCCACGGTCACCGGGCCCCGAGTCAGGACCAGCCACCGGCCGTCCTCGCTCCAGTCGACGTCGACCTTCCCGCCGGCCAGCTCCGGGGTCGCCCGCCGGAGGGCGATGAGGCGCCGGTGCCAGTCGAGCAGGCCGGCGTGGGGCGGGCGCGACAGCTCGTCCCAGTCGAGCTTGGACCGGTAGAACGTCTCGGGATCCTGGGGGTCGGGGACGTCCTCGGGGTCCCAGCCGAAGGCGGCGAACTCCCGCCGGCGGCCCTCGGTCACGGCCTTGCCCAGCCCGAGGTCGTCGTGGTCGGTGAAGTACAGGAACGGGGTCGACGCGCCCCACTCCTCGCCCTGGAACAGCATCGGCACCGAGGGGCCGAGCAGCACCAGGGCGGCGCCGACCTTCAACAGGCCGTCACTCAGCACCATGGAGCTGCGTTCACCTTGCGCCCGGTTGCCGACCTGGTCGTGGTTCTGGAGGTAGCCGAGGAACCGGGTCTCGGGGATGCCCACCGGCGTGCGGCCGTGCCGGCGCCGGCGGTGCGGGGAGTAGACGCCGTCATAGACGAACGCCTGCCGGAGGGCCTTGCCCAGGGCGGCGATCGACCCGAAGTCGGCGTAGTACCCGGCCCGCTCGCCGGTCAGCAGGGCGTGGAGGGCGTGGTGGAAGTCGTCGCTCCACTGGGCGTCAATGCCGTAGCCCCCGACCGACCGGTCGGCGACGATGCGCGGGTCGTTCAGGTCGCTCTCGGCGACGAGAAATTTCGGCAGGCCGAGCTCGGCCTCCAGGGCGTCGACCCGGACGGCCAGATCCTCCAGGATGTGGCAGGCCGAGGTGTCGACGATGGCGTGCACCGCGTCGAGCCGGAGGCCGTCGGCGTGGTAGTCCCGGAGCCACATCACCGCGTTGTCGAGGACGAACTCGCGCACCGGGTCGCTGTCGGGCCCGTCGAGGTTGACCGCCTCGCCCCAGGGCGTGCCGTAGCGGTCGGTGAAGTACGGCCCGTACTCGCCGAGGTAGTTCCCCGAGGGCCCGAGGTGGTTGTAGACGACATCGAAAATGACCGACAGGCCGCGGGCGTGGCAGGCGTCGACCAGCCGCTTCAGCCCCTGCGGCCCCCCGTCGATGGCGTTGGGCGCGTACAGGTCGACGCCGTCGTAGCCCCAGCCCCAGCGGCCGGGGTACTCGACGACCGGAAGCAGCTCGACCGTCGTCACGCCGAGGTCGACAAGGTGGTCGAGCTTGGGGATGGTGGACTCGTACGTGCCGTCGGGCGTGAAGGTATCGACGTGCAGCTCGTAGACGATGGCCTCGGGCAGCGGGGCGCCGCCCCGCCAGCCGTGGTCGGTCCAGTTGAACGCGTCGTGGTCGACCAGGCGGGACGGCCCGTGCACACCCTCCGGTTGCCACGGCGACCGGGGGTCGGGCCGGGGCGGGCCCTCGTCGAGGGAGTAGGCGTAGTCGTCGCCGGCGCCGGCGCCGGCCACAGTCACCGAGTACCAGCCGTGCTCGTCGGGCCCGTCGAGGCTGTGGCGCTCGGTGCCGCGCAGGACGAGGTCGACACGGCGGGCGCGCGGCGCCCACACACCGAAGGTGGTCATCGTCAGGTTCTCACCAAAAGGGCGACCGGGAAACCGGCGAGGAGCGATTCGAGGGGCACGAGACCGCCGCCGGCGGTCGACCCGCCGAGCTCGTCGACCCACTGCCCGGGCGGCAGCTCGACGGTGGTGTCGCCCCAGCCGTCGCGCAGCCCCAGCACCAGCCGGGGCACGACCACCGCCACATCCCCGCCCCGCTCGAAGGCCACCACGTTCCCCGCCCGCAGCCCGCCGACGGGCAGCCGCGCATAACCGCCGCCGGTGAACGTGGGCTCCAGGCGCCGGCGGACATCGAGGGCCCGGTGGGTGAGCCACAGCTTGGGCGCCCCCTCGTCGGCCCACCCCAGCACGTCGGCGGCCGGCGCCGACTTCACCCGTTGGAGCAGCTCCCGCCGGACGGCGTAGTCCACCGGCCGGCGGTTGTCGGGGTCGACCAGGCTCAGGTCCCACAGCTCGGTGCCCTGGTAGACGTCGGGCACGCCCGGCGACGTCAGCTTGAGCAGCGTCTGGGCCAGCGAGCTGGTCCGGCCCGCGGTCACCAGTGGCGCGGTGAACGCGGCCAGATCGGCGACGAAGGCGGCGTCGCCGAGGACGGCGCGCACGAAGCCCGCCAGCGCCTCGTCGTACTCCGGCTTCGGGTCGACCCAGGACGTGTGCTGCTTGGCCTCCCGCGACGCCTTCTCCATGAACGCCACCGCCCGGTCGACGCCGAGAGGGTGGGCCCCGACCAGCACCTGGTACAGCAGGTACTCGGCATTGCGGTCGGGCAGGCGGCTCGCAACCTTGTGGTGGGCGTTCATCCCCGTCCAGCGGGCGACCGCCGCCTCCCACTCGTCCGGGATCTCCGAGAGCAGGCTTATCCGCGTGCGCACGTCCTCGCTGCGCTTGGTGTCGTGGGTGGACGTGGCCAGGAGGGTCGACGGCCAGTCGCGCTCGATCCTGGCGTTGTGGGCGTGGAAGTCCTCGACCGGCGTGCCGAAGCGCGCGGGGTTCCCGCCCACCTCGTTCAACGAGACCAGCCGGTTGTACTGGTAGAAGGTCGTGTCCTCGACGCCCTTGGCCATCACCGCCCCGCTGAGCTGCTGGAACCGCAGGGTGAAGTCGTCCTCGTCGGGCCCGGGGTGGCGCATCAGCAGCACCCCGGCGAGGAAGGTGAAGAGGTCCGCCTCGACCTCGGGCCGGCGCTCCGTGGCCCGGGCCACCGCGGCCTCGACCCGGGCGATGTCGTCCGCTGAGGGCTCCACCCCGCCCGGCCGGGCGTAGGCCCGGTAGACGTCGAGGCAGGCCAGCACCTCGCGCACCGCCCGGGAGAGGTCGACCCGCGTGTAGTCGCGGTGGCGCCGGTGGCGCTCGCACACGCAGATGAGCAGGTTGGTCAGCCGGTTCACGTCGGCGGCCAGCACCTCCCGCATAACCATGTGCTTGTTGCGGTGGACCAGCGACTCATACGCCGCCGGCCGGTCGACCATCGCCGCGTACGCGTCCGTCAGCGGCGCCTCGCCGGCGGGATCGACGAAGAGGCCGTTCACCGTGGCCGCAAAGTCGTAGCCCGTCGTGCCCTCGGCCGCCCAGTTCGGAGGCAGGACCTCGTCGGCTTCGAGGATCTTCTCGACGACGAGGTAGGTGTCGGGGCCGGCGGCCTGGCGCAGCAGACGGAGGTACTCGGCCGGCTGGCGGAGGCCGTCGACGTGGTCGACCCGCAGGCCGGTGACCGTGCCCGCCCGCACCAGCTCGATCATCTTCTCGTGGGTGTCGGCGAAGACGAAGAGGTTCTCGCTGCGCAGGGCGATGAGGGTGGTGATGTCGAAGAAGCGCCGGTAGTCGAGCTCCTGGCCGGCCACCTTCCAGTACGCCAGCCGGTAGTTCTGGCGCTCGAGGAGGGCGTAGATCGCGTCGCCGTCCTGGTTGAGCGCGGCCACCGCGGCGTCGACCGCCGCCGCCACCTCGGGCTCCTCCTCGAACAACTCCGCCAGGTTGGCCCGCAGCACCTCCTTGTCCCGGTGGCGCTCCTCCACGCTCTCCCGGTCGTTGGACACCGACGGTGGGAGCCGGCCGAGGGCGGTGGCGAAGCTGCCCAGGGGGTCGGACTTCACCTTGACCGCCACCGCGCCCAGGAAGTCGTTGAGGGAGCGGGGGGAGACAGGGGCGGCGTGGTCGAAGTAGTGGAACTCGAAGGACCCGCCGGCCCGGACGAGGGAGATCTCGCCCCGGTCGATGCACCGGCCGATGTGGTCAGCGAGGACAGGCATCAGCACCTGCAACCGCAGGCGCTCCTCGGGGGGATCCCAGTCGATGTCGAAGTACGACGCGTACCGGCTCGACTGGCCGTTCTCCAGGACGTCCCACCACCAGGCGTTCTCCCGCCCGCTGATGGCCATGTGGTTGGGCACGATGTCGACCAGCTGGCTCATGCCCCGCGCTGCCAGCGCATGGCACAGCCGCTCGTAGGCCTCCTCGCCGCCCAGCTCGACGTTGAGGCGGTGGTGGTCGATCACGTCGTACCCGTGGGTGCTGCCCGGGGCGGCCTGCAGGAACGGCGAGCAGTAGAGGTGGCTGACGCCGAGGTCGGCGAGGTAGTCGACGATGGCCGCGGCGTCGTCGAAGGTGAAGCCGGCGTGGAGCTGGACGCGATAGGTGGCGCGAGGGGTCGGCATCGCTGCGGCGACGCTACCCGTCGGCGCGATAGTGGCGGGCATGCGGCTCCCAGTGATGCCCCCCGTCAAGCCCATGCTGGCCAAGCTGGCCCGGGAGATGCCGGCGCCCGAGGGCATGCTCTACGAGCCGAAGTGGGACGGGTTCCGATGCATCGTGTTTCGCGACGGCGACGAGGTGGAGCTGGGCAGTCGAAACGAGAAACCGCTCACCCGGTACTTTCCGGAGCTGCCGCCGGCGCTGCGGGCCAACGTCCCGGACCGCTGCGTGCTCGACGGCGAGATCGTCATCGCCGGCGAGAAGGGCCTGGACTTCGAAGCCCTGCTCCAGCGCATCCACCCGGCCGCCTCGCGTATCAAGATGCTGGCCGAGACCACGCCGGCGGCGTTCGTGGCCTTCGATCTGCTGGCCCTGGACGACGAGGACTTCCGGCCCCGGCCGTTCGGGGAGCGGCGGGCGGCACTCGAGCAGGCACTGGCCACGGCGGGGCCTCCCGTGCACCTGACGCCGGCGACCGGCGACGCCGCGGTGGCCACCGAGTGGTTCAACCGGTTCGAGGGCGCCGGCCTCGACGGTGTGGTCGCCAAACCCCTGTCGCTGCCCTACCGGGAGGACGAGCGGGTCATGTGGAAGGTCAAGCACGCCCGCACCGCCGACTGCGTGGTGGGCGGCTTCCGGGTGCACAAGGACGGCGAGGGCGTGGGATCGCTGCTCCTCGGCCTGTACGACGACGAGGGCATGCTCCACCACGTGGGGGTGGCGTCGTCGTTCACCGTGGCCCGCCGCAGGGAGCTGGTGGACGAGCTGGCGCCGTACCGGGTCGACGCCCTCGACGGCCACCCGTGGGCGGCGTGGGCCGAGGCCGAGGCCGAGGCGATGGCCAAGTCATCCAAAGGCGGGGGAGGCCGCATGCCGGGCGGCCAGAGCCGCTGGAACGCCGGCCGGAACATGAGCTGGGAGCCGCTGCGGCCCGAGCTGGTGGCCGAGGTGGCGTTCGACCACCTGCAAGGCGACCGGTTCCGCCACGCGACGTCGTTCGTCCGCTGGCGGCCCGAGCGCGAGCCTGCGTCGTGCACCTACAGCCAGCTCGACAGCGCGGTCCCGGAGGAACTGGAAGTGGTCTTTCGGGCCTGACGACGTTGGCTGCGGGCTCCGATTGGGCAGAAACAACAGTGTCATGATGGTTTCCCTTCTCGCCCGCCCGGTCGAGCTGTCCCCGCAGCCCGCACTGGCGCGGCGGGAGTTGGCCGGCCTCCTCGCCGACACCAGGTGGGACGGCGACGTCGACGGGGTCGTCCTGGCCGTGCACGAAGCGATGGTGAACGCCCAACGCCATGGCGGCGGTGTCACGCGGGCGACGGCGGGCATGGAGGGCGGCCGGGTGGTGGTCAGGATCTCCGATCACGGCGCCGGCTTCGACTTCCCCGAGGCCCCCGCGGTGGCCGACATCACCGCCGAACGCGGTCGGGGACTGCTTCTGATCCGCCAGCTGTCCGCCGACGCCTTCGTCGTGCGGTCCGGTTCCGAGGTCCGGCTGGTCCTCAAGTTCGACAAGTCCTGAGGCCGCCGGGACGGAACGCCGGCGCCTCTGCTACTTTGAGCAGGCAAGTTCCTGGAGGCGTTCTTGGGCAAGGCGCGAGGGCAGGGCAGCGAGGAGGAAGACCTCCTCCAGCTCTACCTCAACGACATCGGGAAATACCCCCTGCTGACCCGGGACGATGAGGTGCGCCTCGGAACGCTCACCCAGGCCGGTCAGGTGGCGACGGTCAAGCTGTCGCGCGGCGACGCCCTGACCGTCGCGGCCCAGGAGGAGCTCGAGTCCGACGTCCTCGCCGGCGCCGACGCCCACCGCAAGTTCGTCCGCTCCAACCTGCGCCTGGTCGTCTCCATCGCCAAGAAGTACCAGGCCTCAGGCCTGCCACTCCTGGACCTGATCCAGGAGGGCAACTTCGGCCTGATCCAGGCGGTCGACCGGTTCGACCCCCGGCGGGGGTTCAAGTTCTCCACCTACGCCACGTGGTGGATCCGCCAGACGATCGCCCGGGGCATCGCCAACACCAGCCGCAGCATCCGCCTGCCGGTCCACGCCGGCGACCAGCTGCTGGCCATCCGCATGGCCGCCTCCGCCCTGGAGGTCCGCCACGGCCGCCCGGCCAAGGCCGCCGAGCTGGCCGCCGCCGTCAGCCTCCCGGCCAAGAAGGTGGAGGAGCTGCTTCCCTACCTGGGCGAGCCGCAGTCGCTCTCGGAGCACCTGGTCGACGGCGAGACCGAGATGGGCGAGCTGGTGGAGGACGTGAGCACCCCGCCGCCCGACCAGGCTGTGTTCGCCAAGATGCTGCCGACCCACGTCGCCCAGCTCCTGTCGGTGCTCGAGCCCCGTGAGCAGGAGGTTCTCTGCCTCCGCTACGGCCTCGACCGCGGCAGCCCCCGCACCCTCGAGGAAGTGGGCGAGCACTTCGGGCTCACCCGGGAGGGCGTGCGCCAGGTCGAGCTCAAGGCCATCTCCAAGCTGCGCCGGTCCTCCTCCGCCCGCAGCGCCCGGGACCTGCTGACCGCCTAAGAGC
>JAHFUP010000085.1:10304-22036 GCA_023265025.1 Acidimicrobiia bacterium
GGTCACAGCCGGCGCCAGTAGACGATGGCGGCCTCCCCGTCGACCGCCTCGGGGATCCGGCCGACGACCTCGAAGCCGAGGCGCTCGTAGAGCCGGCGGGCCGGGTTGGACTCGAACACCAGGTTGAACTGCATGGCGTCGAACCCCAGCCGGCGGGCCTCGCCGAACGAGTGGCGGACCAGGGCCTCGCCGGCGCCCTGCCCTCGGACGTCGGGCACCACGAAGTAGCCGGCGTTGGCGATGTGGGCGCCCCGGCCGGCGAAGTTGGGCTTGAGGTAGTACGAGCCGGCCAGCCGGCCCTCCAAGCGGGCCACGACGACGAGCGACTTGTGGTCGAGCCAGTAGTCGTCGAAGTCGGCAACGGCCAAGGGCCCGGGCGCCTGTGGGTAGCCCTCGCCGGCGGCGACCACGCCGGCGAACGCCTCGTACAGCTCGTCGTGGTCCGCCGGCGTGGCCTCGGCGGCGGTCAGCTCCACGCCGCTCGACGTGCGGATCGGGCTGGCCACCACGGCGATCGAGCCTAGCTAGGGGGCCGGCGCCGACGAGGCGCCGGCGAACGGGCCGGTAGGGTCCGGCCATGACACGGATCCCGAGGTCGCTTGTGGCCGTCGCCGCCGCGGCCATGCTCCTGGGAACCGCCTGTTCCGACGGCGACGACGGGGCACGGGGATCGGGCGCCACCACGACGAGCACCGGCATCACCACGAGCACGTCCGTCGCCCCGAGCACCACGCCGGTGACCGGCGGGCCCTCGACCACGCAGCCGGTGGCGACGACGGCACCTCCGGCCGGGGTGACGACCTCGGTGGCGCCGGCGACGACGGTGCCCACCGCCGGGGCGGTCGCCACCGCCGGCGGCCGGCGGATGGTCATCACCCAGCCGGCGCCGGGCACCACGATCGGCACAGTCGCCGTCCTCTGCTACGAGGTGACGGGCCCGACCCGGGAGTCGACGGTGGCCTTCGACGTCACCGTCCTCGGGCCCATCGGCATCGGCCCCTTCCGGGCCGAGGCGGCGGTTGGGCGGGGAACGGCACGAGCCACCCTCCCCGTCATCCCCTCCGGTCGCTACGACATGCGGATCCAGCTCATCCTCGACGGCGCGCCGCTCGACGGTGCCGTGGTGACCATCACCGGCGTCAACATCGTCGCCGGCGGCACGCAAGCGCCCACCTGCTGAACCGTCCGAGCCGGTTTCCCCTTCAGATCCTCGGGAAAAGAGCCGAGTAGATCCGAAGGGGGCCGTGCGCGGCCAAAATACGACAGGAGGGCCCATGGACCGACGTAGCTTCCTCCGTCTCGGGCTCCTCGGTGCCGGCGGCTTCGCGCTGGCGCCACGGTGGCTCGGGTACGCCGTCCCCAACGCGTGGGCCGCCGACGGCCCGTACGGCGCCCTGCTGGCCGCCGACACGAACGGCATCCAGCTGCCCGCCGGCTTCACGTCGCGAGTGGTGGCCCGGAGCGGTCAGGCAGTAGGGGGCACGGGGTACGTCTGGCACACCGCGCCGGACGGTGGCGCCTGCTTCGCCGTCGCGGGCGGCGGCTGGGTCTACGCGTCGAACAGCGAGGTCGGCACCGGGGGCGGCGGTGTGAGCGCGGTGCGCTTCGGCACCGACGGCACGGTGAACGGCGCCTACCGGGTCCTGAGCGGCACCAACCGCAACTGCGCCGGCGGACGCACGCCCTGGGGCACCTGGCTGTCCTGCGAGGAAGTCGCCGACGGTCAGGTCTGGGAATGTGACCCGCAGGGCGTCAACGCCGCGATCGTCCGCCCGGCCATGGGACGGTTCAACCACGAGGCGGCCGCCGTCGACCCCGTCGGCCAGGTCGTGTACCTCACAGAGGACCAGCCCGACGGCCGGCTCTACCGGTTCCGGCCCACCGTCTGGCCCGACCTCGGCGCCGGCGCCCTCGAAGTGGCGACCGTCTCCGGTTCGACGGTGACCTGGTCGCCCGTTCCCGACCCCGACGGCTCACCCACCGCCACCCGCTACCAGGTGGCCAACAGCAGCGCGTTCAACGGCGGCGAGGGCGCCTGGTACGCCGACGGCAAGGTGTGGTTCACCACCAAGGGCGACAACAAGGTGTGGGAGCTCAACGTGGCCGCCAGCCCCCAGAGCATCCGGGTCATCTACGACGTCACCACCTCGCCCAACCCCATCCTCACCGGTGTCGACAACGTGGTCGGCTCCGTCTCGGGCGACCTGTTCGTCGCCGAGGACCCGGGCAACCTCGAGCTGGTCATGATCGAGCCGAGCGGCGGCGTATCCGCCTTCCTGCGGGTCGTCAACCAGAGCGGCTCCGAGCTCACCGGGCCGGCGTTCGACCCCTCGGGCACCCGGCTCTACTTCAGCTCCCAGCGCGGCCCCAATGGCACGGGCACGGGGGTCACATACGAGGTGTCCGGGCCGTTCCGCACGACGACCATCCCGACGACGACCTCGACGTCGACCACCACCTCGACGTCGACGACCTCAACCACCATCAAGCCCACCACCACGACGGTGGCGCCCACCACCTCCACGACGAAGCGGAAGGGCCCGAAGCCCCGTTAGGGCTTCTTGACGTACGCCTCCGCGAGCCGGGCCGGCGCCTTCGCCAGCCACCCGTCGAGGACCGCCTCCCGCACCGCCCGCTTGCCCGCCGCCTTCAGCTGGATGAGGACGGCGGCGTACCCGTCGAAATGGGGGATCGTGAAGAAGCCCTTGGCGCCGGCGGCCAACACGGCTTCCTTCTCGTGCAGGTCGGCCACGTGGACCGCCAAGATCGGCCCCTCCGGCGGGGTGACGTCACCGAACCGCTTGATGTCCGCCTTGCTGAACTGCCGGTCCCATGCGAACGCGTTGCCGGCGACGAACCAGGTGCGGTGCCCGTGGCGCTCGCCCTCGGTGACCTCCGGCAGGTCCATTGCCATCCGGGCGACCTCGTCCATTGTGACCATGGCGGCACGGTACGCGAGCTCAGGCGGCGGCGGGCTCCTCGGCGGTCAGGAGGGCCAGGAGCCGCTCCTGCACCATGCGGAAGGCGGGGTCGTCGATGATGCTCGTCCGGTCGCGGGGTCGGGGCAGGTCGACCGGAATGATGTCGATGATCGACGGGCTGGGCGGGTTGGCCATGACGACGATGCGGTCGGCGAGGAGAATGGCCTCGTCGATCCCGTGGGTCACCATCAACACCGTCTCGGTGGTCGACTCGTGCTGCCACAGGTCGACGAGCTGCTGCTGGAGGCGGGCGCGGGTCAGGGCGTCGAGGGCGCCGAACGGCTCGTCGAGCAGCAGCAGGCGGGGACTGACCGCGAAGGCGCGGGCGACGGCGCAGCGCTGCTGCATGCCACCCGACACCTGCGCGGGTCGCTTGTCCTTGTGCTCCCAGAGGCCGACGGCGGTGAGATACCGCTCCACCACCTCGTCGGTCTGGCCGCCCGAGCGCTCGGGCCGGGCCGCCTTGGCCGCCTCCCGCACGTTGGCCAACAGGCTGAGGCGGGGCAGGAGCGAGTAGTTCTGGAACACCATGGCCCGGTCGGGGCCAGGGGCCGTGATGGCCTTGCCGTCCAGGCTGACCTCGCCGCTGTCGGAGTCGAGCAAGCCGCCGACCACGTTGAGCAGTGTCGACTTGCCGCAGCCGGAGTGCCCGATGAAGGAAACGAACTCGCCCTGGCCGACGTCGAGGTTGAGGCCCCGCAGCACGTCCTGGCCGTTGAAGGACTTCCACACGTTCCTGAGCTCGAGCATTACGCAGCCACCTTTTTGCCGAGGCGCATGAACGCCGTGTCGAGGATCACGCCGACGATGCCGATCGTGACGATCGCCGCGATCACATTGGCCAGGCTGCCGCCGTTGTAGGAGTTCCACACGAAGTACCCGATGCCGGTGTTGCCGGCCAGCATCTCGGCGGCCACGATCACCATCCACGCGATGCCCATCGACAGGCGCATGCCGGTGATGATCGACGGCAGGCTGTGCGGCACGACCACGTGGCGCACGTAGGCGGCGCGACCGAACTTGAACACCCGGGCCACGTTCTTCTGGTCGACGGGCACCGAGGAGGCGCCGGCGGCGGTGTTGATCACCGTCGGCCACAGCGAGGTGATGAAGACCACGAACGTGGCCGCGTGCTGGACGTCCTTGAGCACGACCAGGCCGATCGGAAACCAGGCCAGTGGCGACACAGGCCGCAGGATCTGGATGATCGGGTTGAAGGCGGCCCACGCCCGCTTGCTGCCACCGATCAGGAACCCGAGGGGCACGCCCACGAGCACGGCGCAGACGAAGCCCGTGAACACCTTGACCAGGGATACACCGAGCTGGATCCCGATGCCCTTGTCGTTGGGCCCGAGGTCGTAGAAGGGGTAGCGCAGGAGCTTCCGCAGCGCAGTGAACGCCTCGGACGGCCCGGGCAGGTCGGGTGAACTACGGGCCACCATGGCCCAGAAGGCGACGAACACGGCAGCGCCGACCGTGGCCCAGCCGATGGCGCCCGGCAGGGCGGCGAGCCGGCTGCGGGGACGGCGCCCGGCCCGTGACGTCGGCGCCGGCGGGCCGGCGACCGCCTCCTCGGCGTCGGCGTCGGGAACGCGGTTGTGGACGAGAGTCATACGCGGCTGACCTCCTCGAGAGGCTTCCTCGGGTCGAAGGTGGTGTTGTCGAGCTTGATGGCGAAGGGAGCCATGTCGTCGTCCGGCACGGGGATCCCCTCCTTGGCCGCGACCTTCTCGTAGAGGTCGCGCATGTAAAGCTGGTCGGCGATCTCCTGGAAGGGCGGGTCCGACTTCAGCAGGCCGAACCGCCGGTACTGGGTCATGAACCAGATGGCGTGACCGCGGCGGGGCGGGTTGACCTGACCGCCCCGGAAGAACGTCATGTAGTCGTCGGTGTAGGTCTTGGCCACTCCGTTCCCAAGGTCGTACTTCCCGAGCATGCGGCCCTCGATCTCCGAAGCCGGCGCATTGATGTACGTCGCCGCACCGATGACCTCCGCCGCCCGCTTCCGGTTGGCCAGGTCGTCAAGCCACTTGCTGGCCTTGAGAATGGCGCCCATCAGATCCTGCACCACGTCGGGCCGTTCGGTGACGAGCTTCTCGGTCACGACGAGGGCCTTCTCGGGATGGTGTTTCCAGATGTCCTGGGTGTTCAGATGGGTGAAGCCGATGCCCTGGGCGACGGCCTGGGCGCCCCACGGCTCGCCGACGCAGAAGCCGTCCATGGCGTCGACCTTCATGTTCGCCACCATCTGCGGCGGCGGGATGGTGATGATCTTCAGCACGTTGGCGTCGACCCTGCACGCCTTGAGCCAGTAGCGGAGCCACGTGTCGTGCGTCCCGCCGGGGAAGGTCATGGCGAGGGTGGGCGTCTTGGCCAGGAGGGCGGCGCGCGCCTTGTCGAGGTCCCCGTAGCCGACGGCCGAGTAGTCCTTCGACAGGGTGATGGCCTGGCCGTTGTTGTTGAGCATCATGGCGACCTTCAGCGCACGGGAGCCCGAGCCGCCGATGCCCGTGGCGACCGAGAGCGGCATGCTCGACAGGACGTGCCCGCCGTCGATCTCGTTATTGAGGAGGTTGTCACGGGTGGCCGCCCACGACGCCTGCTTCTCGATGGTCACGTCGAGGTCGCGCTCGGTGAAGTAGCCCAGCTCCTTGGCCATCACAATCGACGCGCAGTCGGTCAGGGCGATGAAGCCGAGCTTCACCTTGCGGTTGGCGCTCTTGGCCAGCGTGGTCCCGGGGCTGGCGGCCGCGGTGGTGGCGGCGGTCGTGTCGCCGGTCTGCGACGACGCCGCCGGCGTGTCGACCGGCGGGTTGCCGCACGCACCGAGCAGCGCGCCGACCGGCGGTACCGCGGCGGCCATGCCGGCCAGCTTGAGGAACGATCTTCGGTCCATATCGCCAGGACCGTACGAGGGCCCCGAGAAGGGGCCGTTTCCCGCCGGTGTCTGGCAGGTGACGTTCCGCACACTCCCACTCGGCGGGTTGAGAGCGGACCGTCACGCGCTGTTCACAGCTCCGCAGACTTCGTTCACGAACGGTTCGTCCTCCCCGCTACAACGCGAAACAGAGCCGACACACCCGGCAGTCATCCTTGATGAGGTGAGCAACGGTCCCCTCGACGGCTTCGTGGTCGGGGTCACGGCCGACCGTCGCGCGTCGGAGCAGGCCGAGCTCCTGCGCCGGCGCGGCGCCGAGGTGCTCCTCGGGCCGGCCATCGCCACCGCCTACCTGGCCTCCGACGACGCGCTGCGCGGCGCCACCGTCGACCTGATCGAGCGGCCACCCGAGTACCTGGCCGCGACGACGGGCATCGGCGTCCGGGCCTGGTTCGAGGCCGCGCAGGTGTGGGGCTTCGGCGACCCGCTACTCGACGCCCTCGCCTCCTCCAGGATCGTCGCCCGCGGGCCGAAGGCGGCGGGCGCAATCCAGGCCGCCGGCCTCGGCGTCTGGCGCAGCGCGGCCAACGAGCAGATGGACCAGCTTCTCGCCCACCTGCTGGCCGAGGACCTGCGGGGCGCCAAGGTCGCGATCCAGCTCTACGGTATGCCGGCGCCCGGCGTCGTCGACGCCCTGTCGGCCGCCGGCGCCCGGGTGTCGGAGATCCCCGTCTACGGGTGGCGCTTCCCCGACGACCCGGCGCCGGCGCTGCGCCTCGTCCAGGCCGCCATCGACGGCCGGATCCATGCCGTGACCTTCACGGCGGCGCCGGCGGTGACCAACCTGTTCGCGCTGGCGGCCGGCGCCGGTCTCGACCAGCCCCTGCGCGACGCGTTCAACAAGACCGGCGTCGTGGCCGCATGCGTTGGCCCGGTGTGCGCACGCGGCGCGTTCGAGGCCGGCATCGAGGCGCCGTTGGTACCCGACGTCGGCCGGCTCGGGCTGATGGTGCGCGCCCTTTCGGAACGCCTGGCGGGCGATCGGCGGACGGTGCCCATGGCCGGCGTCGACGTCGTCCTGCAGGGCCTGCTGGCCCTCGTCGGCGAGGAGCGGGTGCGCCTCAACTGCCGGGAGCGGGCCCTGCTCGACACCCTGGCCACCCGCCCCGGCTCAGTGTTTTCGCGGCCGGTGCTCGTCCGCGAGGTGTGGCGCTCGACCGGGGCGGACCCGCACGCGGTCGAGGTGGCCATCGCCCGGCTGCGCCCCCGGCTCGGACCGGCCGGCGCCGCACTCGTCGCGGTGCCGGGTCGGGGTTACCGCCTTGAGCCCTGACCCTCGTCCTCAGAGGCTGCCGCGCCGAGCGACCCAGACCGTGGGTTGACCGGTCACGGCGGAGATCCGGTCGTAATCCTCGTCGTAATGCCAAACGGTGACACTTGCGAGTTCGGCCGTCGCCGCGACCAGCAGGTCGATGAGCTTCACGCTCCGATGATGAAGGGCTCCACGCGCAAGGAGAGCCTGCACCTCCTCGGCCCGCCGCACGGCATCGGCCCCGGTGTCGATCTGACGAAGCCCGTCCAGTTCAGCTCGAAGGCTGCCGTAGTCAGAAGGCGAGCGGGCGCTGTACAGGATCTCCAGCCGGACCGGACCGCATACGGCCAGAAGGTCGGCGCCGAGCATCGTCGCCCACTGTTCGAGGACGGCCGGATGCCGGGCGCGGTGCCAGACGCTCGTGTCGACCAGACGGACGACGTCGGTCACGGAAACGTGCGCTGGGCCCGGACCTCATCAAGGATCTCCGGGCCAAGGTCGACACCGTCGCTCGTACGCAGACGGCGAAGGAGATCCGCCCGTAGCTTCCGGCGGATGGCCTCCTCCATCGCCCGCTCAACAGTGTCCTGGACGCCCGTGGTTCCCAAGGCATCTTGTGCACGCGCCAACTGGTCCTCATCGATGGTGATCGAACTTCGATAGGTCACGCACCAGATGGTACCGTGATTGCGCGCGTCAGAGGGGGGGCCGTTTGGGGCGCCGGCGCCGCACTCGTCGCGGTGCCGGGTCAGGGCTATCGCCTGGAGCCCTGACCCGGCATCTCCGTCGCGCTACCGCTCGATCGGTGCCTTGACGAGGTTGCCCCACTCGGTCCACGAGCCGTCGTAGTTGCGGACGGTCGGGTACCCGAGCAGGTTCTGGAGCACGAACCAGGTGTGGCTCGAGCGCTCGCCGATGCGGCAGTAGACGACCACGTCGTCGTCGGGGCTCAGCCCGAGCTCGTCGGCGTAGATGGCCCGCAGCGCATCTGCATCTTTGAAGGTGCCGTCGTCGTTGGCCGCCATCTTCCACGGCTTGCTGGCCGCACCGGGGATGTGACCGCCGCGCAGCGCCCCCTCCTGCGGGTAGTCGGGCATGTGCAGCAGCTCACCGGAGTACTCGCCCGGTGAACGGACGTCGACCAGCTTGCCGCCCTTGCCGATGTGCTGCAGCACGTCGTCGCGGAAGGCCCTGATCGGCGGGTCGTCGCGCTCGGTGACCGGGTACTCGGCGGGGTCCCGCTTGGCGACGTCGGTCGTGAGTTCGCGTCCCTCCTGCAGCCACTTCATGCGGCCGCCGTTGAGCAGGCGCACGTCGGGGTGGCCGAAAAGCTTGAACACCCACAGGGCATACGCGGCCCACCAGTTGAAGTTGTCGCCGTAGAAGACCACGGTGGTGTCGCGGCTGATCCCGTTGCGGGAGCACAGGTCGGCGAAGGCCTGCCCGTCGACGTAGTCGCGGCTCAACTGGTCGTTCAGGTCGAGGTGCCAGTCGACCTTGATGGCACCCGGGATGTGGCCGGTGTCGTAGAGGAGCACGTCCTCGTCGGACTCGACCACGACGAGGCCGGGGCCGCTCAGGTGCTCCGCCAGCCACGAGGTGGTGACGAGGAGCTCCGGCTTGGAGTACTGGGCCAGCTCGGGAGAGTCGTCGGGAGCAACCGTGGGCATGAGGGCAGCCTCCTTTGTTGTGTCTGACACCGAGCCTATCCCGAAACCCGACTTCTGCGGTCAAGAATTGGCCCGCGTGGGACCATGGACCCATGGAAGAGACCCAGGGCACCGCGCCGCCGGCGCTCCAGCGCATCGTCGACCTCTTCGGTGGCGCCCCGAAGGACCTGCGCCTCCAGGCGCTGCTCGAGTACTCCCGCAAGGTCCCGCCGCTCCCCGAGGAGCTGGCCGGCCACCGCGAGCTCATGGAACAGGTGCCGGAGTGCGCCACCCCGTTCTTCCTGGCCACCGAGGTCGACGACGACGACCGGGTACACCTCCACTTCGACGTACCCGACCAGGCGCCCACGACCCGCGGGTTCGCCGGCATCCTCCACACCGGGCTCGACGGGGCCACCTCCCAGGAGGTGCTGGCCACACCGAACGACTTCTACATGAAGATGGGCCTGGCCGAGGCCATCTCGTCCCAGCGCCTGCGGGGCATGGCCGCCATCCTCGCCCGCCTGAAGCGCCAGGTCGCGGCCCACGTCGCCGCCCGGGGAGCGGCGCCGGCCTGACGCACGCCTGCCGCTACCGCCGCCGCAGGAGCAGCACGATGACGATGATCACGAGCAGGGTACCGAGGCCTATGTACATGCTCCGGTCCTTACCCAGGAACGGTCCCGGCCGAGCATGGGCGGCGCCGCCTACGCCGGCGTGACCTGGAAGATCGGACCGAGGATGGGCGGGACCACGCCACAGCCCCCCTGACCGGTGACGATGGTCAACCGGTACCGACCGGGGCCGTGGAAGATCCCGCCGGCGTCGCCGATCCCACAGGTCGGCTCGGCAACGACTCCTACGGAGACCGAGTCGTTGCCGTTCGGGGCGACGGGGACCTCGAACGGCGCCAACTGCTGGCCCGGCGCCAACTGGAAGGCCTTGCCGTTGACCGTCACGTTCACCGCCAGCGGGTATTGGTTGACCGCGGTGATGACCAGGCCCGGCGCCGCGGTCGTGGTCGTCCGGGCCGGCTGGGTCGTCGTCGTCTTCTTGACCGTGGTCGTCGTGGGCTTCACCGTCGAGGTCGCCGGCACGGTGGTCGAGCTGGTGGTGACGGGCGCGGCCGTGGTCGTGGTCTCGGGGATGGTCGTCGGCGTGACGAGCTGGCCCGCCGGCGGCGTCACCCCGTTGGTGACGTCGCCGGCCGCGGCCACAATCCGCTCGTCGGCGGCGTCGTTGCGCGCCGATGCGACGCCGGCCGATACCGCCCCGGCGACGACGAGCGCGGCCGCCGCCCACGCCAGCCAGCGCCTCATAGGCGTGGCCGGGGTCACGTCCTTGTCCGCCTCGATGTCCACTGGTGTCCCTTCCGCCGCGCCGACATGGCCCGTCCGTAGCGGTATCGGCGTGCCGGCGGCGGTCCTTTACACGAGCCTCGGCGGGCCGGCGGGGCGGAGGAACCGCGACGTGCAGGCCGCAGTCCCGTCGGGAAAGACGACGAAGGCGCCGTGGCCGGGCACGGCTTCGATCCACCGCAGCGCGTCCGGGCCCATGGCAAAGGCGGCGGTGGCGTAGGCGTCGACCCGGGTCAGTGAGCGGCCGACGACGGTGACGGCGGCGAGGTCCTCGGCCGGCGCGCCGGTGTGAGGGTTCACGATGTGAGCGCCGCGCTCAGCCACGCCCGAGGTGGCGACGGCGAAGTCGCGCCCGGTGACGGTGGTGACGAGCCGCGACGGGTCGAGGGGGTCACTGATGCCGACGGTCCACGGCCGGCCCGCAGCGGCTTCGCCGGCGAGCTGGATGTCGCCGCCGCCGTTCACGGTGTGGTTGCCGCTCCCGTGGGCGCGCAACAACCGGCTGGCCCGCTCGATCGCCCATCCCTTGACGAGGCCGGTCGGGTCCAGTTCGCCCCCGGCGAAGGCGGTGAACCAGCCGGCCGTCTCAAGCTCGACCGCCGCGCACAGGGCGAGGACCGGGGCGACGTCAGGGTCGGCATCCTCCACTGCGAGCTCATCCCGACGGATGCGGCTGATGTCGCTGCCGTCCTTCCACGTGCTGAAGACAGCGTCGACGTGGTGCAGCCAGGCGACGGCCTCACCGATGGCCTCGGCCCAGGCGCCGGCGTCGCGGATGTCGATGGTGAAGACGGTGCCCATGCACTCCTCGACGTGCAGCGTCACGCCAGGCCGGCCTGGTTCAGGGCGCTCTGCAGGGAGGCCACGTAGCCTCTCGTGGTGTAGGTCGCCCCGGAGACGGTGTCGATGGCGGCGCTGTTGGCCGCCAGCGCCTCCTGGTTCAGCCGGGGGATGGCCCGGGCGTTGATCTGCCGGTCCTTGGCCGACTGCTGGGGATACACGACGGCATCGACCGCGGTGATCCGGCCGTCGGTCACGGTGATCTGCACCTGCACCGGCCCGTAGCGGGTCGCCGCGGCGGCGCCGGTCACCGTGCGCGTCGACCCGACCGCCGTGGTTGTGGTCGTGGCCCCGGCGCCCGCGCCGGCGCCCGCACCGGTCGGGGCCGGCTCCTTCATGGTGGTCGCCGGCGGTGCCGTCGCCGGCACCGGCACCGGCCGCGTGGCCACGCTGGTCACCGGCTGCGTCTTGAACGACAGCAGCATGATGAGCCCTGCCACTGTGCTGATCACGGCGGAGATGGCTCGTCTCATCAGAACTCGAACGACTCGTGGTGGATCTGCCGGCGGGGCACGCCGGCGCCGCGCAGTGCGGCGATGGCCGCGTCGGTCATCCCCGGCGGGCCGCATAGGTAGACGTCGTGGTCGACCAGGTCTCCGACGTTGGCGGTGAGGGCGGACGCGGACATCGGGTCGTAGCCGAGCTCCGCCCGCCGGCCGACGGCGAACCGGAGGGTGGCGCCCCGCCGGCGGGCGAGTTGCTTGAGCTCGTCGA
>JAHFUP010000086.1:0-5574 GCA_023265025.1 Acidimicrobiia bacterium
GCACCCGACCGAACACCCGGCGCCGGAGCTGAGCCGGCGATCAGTGTGGGCTACGTCGCCCACACAGGCGCGACGTCATGACCAGCGCCTTCCGTCGCGACTACAAGAGAAACTCGGCCATCACCGATTCCGAGACGAGCACAAACACCCGCCTGCAGGTGATCTTCACTGATGTCCTGCAATCCCTGCTCGGCATCATCCGCAGGCACCAGGTGACCTGGGAGGAGTACCGGGCCGCCACTGCGTGGCTGACCGAGGCCGGCGCCCAGGGCTATGAGATCCCCCTGATGCTGGACGTCTTCCTGTCCCAGACGGTCGACGACGTCAACTTCGGGGCCCAGGGCGGCACCGAGAGCAACGTCGAGGGCCCCTTCTACGTCCCCGACGCCCAGCTGCTGGAGCGGCCCTACGTGCTCACTCAGCGCGAGGGCGAGGCGGGCGAGCGCCTGATGTTCTCCGGCACCGTCTCCTCCACCGACGGGTCGCCCCTGGCCGGCGCCATGGTCGACGTGTGGCAGGCCAGCGCCGCCGGCGAGTACTCGAACTTCCACCCGACCTGTCCCGAGGGCAATCTCCGAGGCCGCTTCACGACGGACGACCTCGGCCGATTCGAGCTCGAGACGATCGTTCCCCCTTCCTATGGCATCCCCGACGGTGGCGCCACTGCCAAGCTCCTGGCCGGCCTGGGCCGCCACCTCATCCGGCCCGGGCACATCCACTTCAAGCTGAGCCACCCCACCTGCCGGTCGCTGACGACCCAGATCTACTTCGAGGGCGACCCCTACATCGACGCCGACGTCGTCGGCGCGGTCAAGGACTCCCTCATCGTCGGCCTCGTCCGCAGCGACGACGCCGCCACCCGTTGCTCATATGACTTCGTCCTCGCTTCCCGCAACGAGGCCTGAAAGGACAAGAGATGCCACGGCACCAAGGATTCGGCCACGTGACTCCCACCGTCACCGACCTCGATCGCAGCGCCGACTTCTACAACCGGGTCTTTTCGGCCCAGACCGCCATGGCTGCGGAGGACGAGCACGGAGCGTTCATCCCCTGCATGGGCGAGAGCTTCATGGTCGGCCTGCGCAAGCACGCCCAGACCCCGAACGGCGACTCATTCCACTTCGCCCGCGTGGGGATGGACCACATGGGCGTCCACGTCGAGAACAGGGCCGAACTCGAGAAGTGGGTTGCCCACCTCGACGAGCACGGCGTGGGCCACTCCGGCATCGTCGAGAGCCCCCACGGCGTGCACCTGAACGTCAAGGACCCGGACGGGATCGCCATCGAGCTTGTGGTATTCGGATCGCAGGACTGAGAGGCGCCGGCAGAGGCCGCAGGGAGGTGCTGTAAGGAAGCGGAAGTTACAGCCCCTCCGCGTGCCCGTTTCGCTCAGAAGTCTCCGTAGCAGCAGGTCACCGGCACAGCGCTGTGCCGTAGAGCCTTATCAGGGGTGCGCTCTAACCGACTGAGCTATAGCCCCGAGGGGCGCAACGACCACCGGAGCAGTCTACGGGGCGCCAACCGTCCGGCGCATACGGTTGCGCAGCACGTCGAGCGCGACGTGCCAGTCAGGACCCTCGATCCGACGGAGAGTTGCGTTGCAAGGCCGGCTCGACCGGCACGGGGCGAGGCGCCCGAGCACGCGTTCAGCAATGCAGCCAATGCTGCAGAGCCAACCCGCAGCTTCGACGCCCTGCCCCCTCTGCCCACCCCTCCTGAGACGGTTACCACGACCCGGTTGTCGCGCAGGGTCGCGTGATCGGCGGCGCTCAGGAACGACTTGTGAACCGCTCCAGCAGCGACGGGATAACCGCGCCGGCGGCCCGTATGGCGGCGTTGCCGGCGGCGGCGTTGCCGGCCTCGAGCAGCAGCAGCCCGAGGTTGAACTGAGCCTCGGCCAGGGTTGGGTTGGCCTTGACGGCTCGCTGGTAGAGCGAGATGGCCTGAGCCCTGTACCGAGTTCGGTCCCGCCCGGACACAGGCGGGGCCGCGATCCCGCTTTGCCTACCCCTGCACGACTTCGTAGATCTCGTCCGCGGTCAGCCCGTGTGCCTCCCGGTGGCAGGCCGTGGCCGCCTCGGCGTCGGGGGCGTCGACCAGGCAGAACACCTTGCCGCTCTTCTCGTCGACCCAGTAGTTGATGTACTTCACCCGGAACTTGTCCTGAACACGCAGGTCGGCTTCGTGGGCGCCGGCGACGTCGTTGGCCGTCGCGCCCTCGGGGAGCTTCTGGTGCACGTCCATGAAAAGGGGCATCTCATTCTCCTTGGTGAAGCGGTCTCTCGGTTCACTCTCCGCCGATGCCCGATCGGCCGCATCGGCCAGATGGCCTACCGACTCGCGGAGGTCAGCCCGTGTTCCGCGGCAAAGAGCGCGGCGCCGGCGCGGCTCGTCACGCCGATCTTCATGTAGATGTGGGCCACGTGGTGCTGCACGGTCCGCGCCGAGATGCCCAGGGCCCGCGCCACGTCCTTGTTCGTGCCGCCGCGTGCGACGAGGCGTAGGACCTCGACCTCTCGTTCGCTCAAGCCGGACGGCCAGCCTCCGGGCAGCCGCGGCGGAGCGGCGTCGGCCGCTTCCAGCACGTGGCGCGCAGCCGTCGGATCCAACGTCCCGTGCCGAGCTTCGTCAGTGAGCATCGACACAGCCACGTCCAGCTTGTACGCGGGGCGGTGGGGGCGGTCCTCGCGCAGGGCGCAGAAGACGTCGCAGGCGGCAAGCAACCGGGCGGGCTCGTCGAGGTGGGCGGACTTCAGTCCCTTGGGGTATCCCGAGCCGTCGCAGCGCTCGTGCACCGATCCCGCAAGCGCGGCCACCCGCCCGAGAACGGGGCTGCGGGCCAGCAGTCTCTCCGTCTGGTAGGCGTGCAGGCGGACCTGCTCGCGCTCGGCTTCGTTCAACGGGCCGGGCTTGTCCCAGATCATGTTGGGGACGGCGACCCGGCCGAGGTCATGGAGCCAGCCGGCGGCGCGCAGGTCGCGCACGCTCGACTGGTCCAGCCCCGCGACCTCCCCCGAGGCGGCGGCGAGGACGCCCACGTCGTAGGAGTGGGTCGCGGTCCAAACCGACTTCAAGTCGACGGCCCGGGCAAACGCCTCGGCGTAGCGTTCGACGAGGGCCGGCGTGACGTGGCGGTACGGCGCGGGCTCGGACTCGAGGAACAGCTCCCAGACGGAGCCGGCCTTCAGGTCGGCGACCAGCTCGGGGGCGTGCTCGCAGAATGTCGCTGCGAGTGTCGGGTCGAAGCGACCACCCGAGCGTTTCCGTGCCGTCTCCAGGGCTGCGTCGATCCCGTAGCGGCTGAGGCCGATTTCGAGCACTTCGGCCACGATCACGACCCGGGCGAGGAGCGCGCTCGCCTCGCCCTGCTTCCCGCTGGGGTAGCCCTTCCCGTCCCAACGCTCGAATAGGTCTCCGAGGGCGACGACGATCGGCTCGGCGATGCCCAGCTGCCGGGCCAGCGCCTCCCCCACATCGCACTCCGCCTGGGCATGGCGGCGGGGCGCCGATCGGTCACCGAAGAGGCTCACGAGGCCCTTCACCCGAGCCACTGCCGGCGCCCCCCGGCCGACTCCTCGCAGGACGTCGCCGATGAGCTGCACCGGTTCGTCAGGGTCGACGAAGCTCATCACCGAGTGCAGGCTGAGATCGTCGCCCCCGCCGTACTGCGCAGCCTCGGGCGAGAACGACGTGCAGCCGAGGAACCGCACCAGCGCCAGGTAGTACGTGTCCTGCTGCTGGGAGTCGTCGAGGCCGTGAACAGTGGCGAGGCGCGTCGCCAGGATCGCCGTGCGGATCGCCTTCTCAGGGTGGAAACCGCTGGCCACGTCGGCCGACGACACGAGCGCACCGAAGAGGCTTGCCAGGCGGTCGCGCTCGGGTGCGGTTACCACCCCGGCAAGGCTACGGGCTCGACCGGGCGATCACAGGCTGGGGAGCGGCGACGGGGACGCGCCGGCTGGCACGGAGGGCGAGAAGACCGGAGACGATGACCGTCGAGTGGATCACGATCCAGACCAGGTACCCGGCGACGTTGATGCCCCGGGCGATCATGTACGAGTCGGCGATGAGGCCCCGCCCGACCTCGATGGCGAGGACCGTCCAGATGGCCCCGACCGCCAGCTCGCCACGACGGGTGGCGATGAGCAGGACCACTCCGACCGCCAGTACCTCGAGGCCGAAGATCGTCCAGGTGTCCACGACGAAACGGGCGAGAGTATCCCCCGCCGCCGCTTTCGACAGGGTGCCGGACGGTCCGAACATGCGGATCGGCGCCCGTACAACGGCCATCATCACGAACTGGAGCACGTAAAACGTGCCGACGATCTGCATCCACGGGGTCGGTCGCCGGAAGTTCTCGTTTGTCATGGTGGCATCGTGCGCCACGGCCCCCGACCGCACATCGGCCATCTAGCCCATTGCGGATGGGCCGGCGGCTCGGTGCTGCGTCCAGCTTCCGGACGATAGACGGATCGGCGAAGGACGAGCACAGCCGACGGTGACCCGCCCGCCGTGATCAAGACCCCACGGTGTCGAGGAGCGGCTACGGACATCTGGCCGCTGGTGGAGGCGAGGGATTCGGAGGAGTCGGTGACCATCCCGGACCAGCACCGACTGAGCCGGCCGGACGCCCGAGCACGACACGTCTCTCGGGAGTCACTTCCACGATGTCGACTTCCGAGACTCTTGAAGGGTTCCGCGGCCCGCTGTACGCTCAAGCCCGAATTGGAGCGGGGGTCTCATTGAAGCGAGCACTCCAGGTCGCGGCTGCGACTGTTCTCCTCATTGCCTTGGTCCAGGGCCGATCGCAGGCGGCACACGAGATCTGTCAGGCAATACCGGCGCCCGGACCGAACGCCATTGTCGCTCAACCCGGTGTCGTCACCGCAGGGACGTCGGGGAACGACGTTATCTACGGCACATCGGGTCCAGACCGTATTGCGGGCCTCGGCGGCGACGACGTGATTTTCGGGCAGGGTGGTGACGACCAGCTCGCCGGCGGCGATGGCAACGACACGCTCTGTGGCGGCGATGGCCAGGACCGGCTGTCCGGCGGCACGGGAAACGACACCGTTTCGGGTGACGCGGAGAACGATGACGTGGCCGGTGATGCTGGCGAAGACCAGCTCTTCGGGGGCACTGGCGCCGACCGCCTCACGGGCGGCGATGGCATCGATCAGTGTTCAGCGGGCGGCGACGCGGGCGACCTCACCGCCTCCTGCGAAGTGTTCCCGACGACGACGCTCCCGGCCACGACGACGAGCGCCGGGCCGACGACGACCTTCCCGGCGACGACGACCAGCGTCGGGCCGACGACCACGACGGTCCCGGCGACGACGACCAGCGTCGGGCCGACGACCACGACCAGCGTCGCGCCAACCACGACGACCAGCGTCGGGCCGACGACCACGACCAGCGTCGCGCCAACCACGACGACCAGCATCGGGCCGACGACGACCACGATCGCTCCGCCGGGCTTCAGGCGCGGCTGACCACCGGCGCGTGCCGGGTGCGGCGCCGGCGGCGGGGGTGACGCAGGCTCGTCGGTGGTGGTCCGGCGATCGGGGCCGCAGC
>JAHFUP010000086.1:5674-22035 GCA_023265025.1 Acidimicrobiia bacterium
ACGACCACGATCGCTCCGCCGGGCTTCAGGCGCGGCTGACCACCGGCGCGTGCCGGGTGCGGCGCCGGCGGCGGGGGTGACGCAGGCTCGTCGGTGGTGGTCCGGCGATCGGGGCCGCAGCACGTCCACGGCGATACCGTGCGCAGTGTTCGTCTCCGACCTTCGACACTTCCTCGACATGCCCGAGGATGTTCCCGGGCCCGCCCGCCGCATGGCCGAGCACCTCACACTGCTCGTGCGTGCCGCGACGGCTGGTGAGGGTGGGCAGCCCTGGGTCAGTGCGCTCCCCTGCCGGCGACGACCGGGTCGGGGGCCATGCCCGGGCCACTTCGCGCTGTTGCGGGCCGACGTCCCTGCATCAATCGAGTACCACTGCACCGCGTGCGGCGACGATGGCGTGATCAGGGGATGGGAAGGGTCCGTGTTCGACCTTCGGCCCCGAAGGCCCGAGCTTGTGTCGATGCCGTCGATCCGGCTGGTGGTCCCCGCTGAGGTGGCGGCGACGCTTCGCGACCTACGTCTCGTCGACACCGCCGGCGAACGGCTCGTGTTTCGAGCACGCGTCGCCGATGACGGTAACAGCGCGGTGCTGGCCGCCCGGGAGGACGACCTGGACGAGCTGCTGGGCTACGTGGCTGCGGAGGCCAACCACGAGACCGACCGTCGCCGCCAGAAGCGGCTCGACCAGGCCTTCCGGGCGATCAAGGACGTCGTCGATCAGCCCTCGTAGGCGGCGGCCACCTTCTCCGGCACGCAGATGCGCCACGCGTCGACGAGTAGCTCGCGCAGCTCGTCGACGTCGATGGCGTTGAGCCGGACGCACACCCACCGGTACCGCATGTCGGAGGGGCGGGGCATGAGGAACTTGCGCGGCTCCGAGGCCACGAGCGCATCCCGCTCCTCCCTTGGGAAGCCGAAGCCCATCATCGTGTCGTCGTGGTAGAAGGCGGCGTACACGGTGTGGCCGACCCGAAATCTCATCTGGTCGTGGACGAGCGCCTCGTACGAACGAGGGAGCGTGCGGGCGATCCGCCGGGCGTCGTCGATCGTCACCCCCAGCGCCGGCGCGACACCGTCGGTCTGGTTGCTCTCGCTCGTCATCGATGGCGACATCATCGAACCTCCATGGGGTGAGCGACATCGTGAGTCGCTTCGGAGTGATGACGGCGCACTGGCTTCCAACTCATCGGTCGAAGCCCGCCCGGTGGACTCCGACCCCACGCTGCCGCATGCAACTGACGTCATCGGCGCACCGGGTACCGGAGGTGGAGCGCCCGGGTCCCTTGGACCACGACGGGGTCCTCGAGCATGAGGTGTCCGCCGACGAACTCACCGAAATAGCGGATGCCGGTACCGAACAGCACGGGCACCTGGCTGATGCAGAGCTCGTCGACGAGGCCGAGGCTCAGCGCCTGCTGGATGATGCTGGCGCTGGTGATTGCGACGAACTCGTCGCCGGCGATCTCCTTCGCCGTCGCGACCGCCTTCTCGACGCTGCCGGTGAAGGTCGTTCGCGGGAACCGCTCCCGGGCGTCTTCTGGCGGCGGACGGTGGGTCACGACGACCACCGGGGCGCCGGCGGGGTGGTTGTCGCCCCAGCCGTCGGTCTGGTCAAACAGCCGGCGATCAGCGCGCCGCAGCCCGACGTGAGCTCCCGCAGCATCGGGGCGCTCGCGGCGTCAACCGAGAAGCGCACGCCTTCCTGCGCGCTCGGTACCACGACGTCGCCGCTCCAGTACCAGTCGAACAACTCCGCGGGGTTGTCGTCGGGCTGGGCGACGAACCCGTCCAGCGACATGCACATGTGAGTCAGCACCCTGGCCATGCCCCTTTGACCTGGCTGGCCCTGCGGACTCATCGCCGAGGCACGGGCTTGATCGATCGGGGGTGGCAGAGCGCCACCGGTTGATCAAACCGCTGTCGGCGGCCTGGGGCAGTGTGGACCTCATGACGATCCGACGAGTCGTTCCCGACATCACGACCCAACGTCTCGAGGAAAGCCGAGACTTCTACGTCGGCCTTCTCGGATTCGAGGTGGGCATGGACATGGGCTGGGTCGTGAACCTGGTGTCGCCGCTCAATCCGACCGCCCAGGTCATCCTCATGACCCGCGACGCCACCGCACCGGTCCAGCCGCAGATGAGCATTGAGGTCGCGGATGTCGATGCCGTCCACCGTGAAGCCGTCGCCCGCGGCGACGAGATCGTCCACCCCCTCACGGATGAGCCGTGCGGCGTGCGCCGGTTCTTCGTACGGGACCCGAACGGCGTCGTGGTCAACGTCGTCGGGCATCGGGCGCAGGACGCCTAGCCGACCGCGGCGCCGGCGGCGATGTTGGTCAGGTTCGGCTTTGCCATGGTGAACCGGGCCTCGACGCTGGCGCGGACGACCTGCATGGCCGGGGCGATGTCGTACGTGAACTCCTCGGGCGCCGCCGCCGCCTGGCGAGAGCGCACGCCGGTCGCGGCGGCCATGGCGAACGGTTCGGCAAACCCGCGCCCGTCGGAGAGGAGCTGGGTATCGGCGAGCTCGACCAGGTCGAGCAGATGACTGCCGACCGCCTCGGCGTAGTCGCGTGCGCGTCGAACGGCGTCGTGCGCCGCCTCGATGCGCGCCCTGCGGTGCGTCGTGCTGTCGGGACGAAGGGCCCACCAGGGGCCCGCCACCTCGACGAGGTCCTGGTCGGCGATCACCGCTATGAGCTCGCCGAGTCGGCTGAAGTCAACGACGGTGACGGTGTGGTGCACGGTCGCGATGTAGCCGGAGATCCGCTCCTGCGGCTTGCGGTTCTTGAGCTGCGGGCTCACGTGGACCGCAGCCGTCTCGACTTTGTCGATCGCGTCGCCGAAGCCGCGGATGATGTCGTCGATCCCCTGGCCCCGCTCATTCAGCAGACGCAGCGCCTTGGTCCGATCCGAGTCGCGGGCTGCGATGGTGACACTCACGCGGGCGATCTCGGGATCGACCTCCAGTACCGCCTCGCCTCGCACGGACACGATCGGTTGTTCGCTCATCTCGCGCCGAGACGCTATCCCGGGCCGTCACCGGGTGTCGGGCCATTGGCAACGACCGGCGTCAGGCGGGCGGCGTCGTGACGCCCGCGGCGAAGACCCGGGCCGGATGGTCCTCGGGCAGCTCGTCCAGGCGGAACGGCGTGCCGGCGTCGTGGTCGGCGGCCAGTTGCGCGCCCATGCGCTGCAGGTGGTCGGCGAAGTCCTCCCCCGTATCCGGCGCCTGGGTCTTGAAGATGAGGATGGTCGCCGGTTCGTCGAAGGGAATCTCGTACCCCGTCGGGACGTTGTCGCCGAACCAGAACAACGATCCCTCCCGCATGTGGTGGCGCTCGCCGCCGGCGCACAGCACCCACTGGCCGCGTGCGGTGTAGATCAGGCTCTCCGTGGGATGAGCATGCTCGTCGCAGTAGCCGCCGGCGGGGAGCTCGATGAAGTGGCACCCACCGCGGGCCGCGGCGAGGAGCGGCCCGATGCGCCCCTCGAGGGTGTCGATGCCGGGGGCGGCGAAGATGTCGTCCAGGATGCGGATGCCGTCGTTCATGGCTCGTTCTACACCCGGGTCCGGCTCAGCGGCCGCCGGCCGCGGTGGCGCCCAGACTCGTCAGCCACTCGTCGGCCTGCCGAGGGCTCGTCAGCCTCAGGACAGGCGGGCCCTCGACCTGATCCGCCCACCGCCGGATGCGGTCCCGCTTGCGGGCGAAGGAGTGGAAGTGCCAGAGGACGAGCGAGTCCCGGGAAAAGGCGATTCTGAGGCTCTCGGAGTTCCCGTTGCAGATCGGCGTCCGGTGCCACGATCGGGCCGCCGTGCGCCGGATCAGGCGCTGGAGGGAGACCCACCGGGGGTAGTCGAGGGCCACGATGAGCTCGGCGCGCGCCAACGGGATGTCCCGCCACCGGCTGTAGGCGGTATCGAGGATCCATTCGGGCCCGGCGCAGATCTCGGAGATCCGCCGGCGCTGCTCGTCGTCGGCCACCTGGACCCATCCGGGGTCCCAGGTGAGGTCGTCGACGGAGTGCCACGGCAGCGACGTCGCCGCGCTCAGTCTCTCCGCCAGCGTGGTCTTCCCCGACCCGGTCACCCCGTACACGAGCACCCGTCGGGCGCCACCCAGACCTTCATCGCCGGGCATCGAAGGAGAATATCGAAGGCCTGCCAGCCGATTCTCAGCTGGTTCTGAGATTCACGGCGTTGCACGAGGTGAACGCACGACCAGTGCACGACCAGGAGGTTCCAGATGGGAGCGATGAGCGACTACCGCGCCGACACGTCGGCGACCGAAAGCGTCGACCTCGACGACGGCGAGGCCGTCGCTCGGGCGATCGGCCTGCACCGCGCCGGCGTGGCGGTCTTCGCCGTCCCCTTCGGCACGGTGGGCCACGGCACCCTCACCTGGCTCGATCCCCGCACCCGCGAGGCTCAGCGGTAAGCGGGTGCTTCCAGGAACTGGGGCCGGCAGACCGGCTCGCCGGCGGGTACCGGGCAGCCGCGGGCTGCGCACAGGAAGTCCAGCGTCGTCCGCCAACGGTCGGCGTCCATCGACCCCGTCGGGGGGTCGGTGAAGACGAACTGCTCGAGCATGCGCCAGCCCTCGGGGGCGTCGTCGGTGCGGTCGTCGCCGTAACGGCCGGCCATCTCCGCGAGGCCGTCGGTGCAGTTGGGGTCAGGCATGGTGATCGTGGCGGCCGGCGCCGCGGTGGCGACGAGAACGCACGAGGCCGCCAGCACCAGCGCGGCGACCAACGAGGCCCTACGAGAACGGACTGTCGGACGCCTGCTGGTCATCGTCGCCCTTGTCCGGGTTGGGAGCGTACAGCGCACGGGTCAGGGCAGCGGCGCCACCTCGACGTAGACCTTGATGGCGCCGGGCGTCCCGAGCAGCTCGAGGGCCTTGGGGGCGTCGTCGAGGCCGCGGACTGGGTGGGTGAGAAGCTGCTCCAGCCACCCGGGCCAGCGGGCGACGGCCATGGCGATGTCTCGGACACCCGACTCGAAGTCGGCCCGGCTGGCGTTGACCGTGCCGACCATGACCTTGTTGCCGAGGACGAAGCCCAGGTTGAGGACGTCGGAGGGGACCTCGACCTTGCGGTCGCCGCCGGTCACGCTGGACAGGACCAGCACGCCGTTGCGGCCCAGCACGCCCATGGCCTCGAACACCAGCGGCGAGAAGCCGGTGGCCTCGAACATCAGGTCGAAGGGGCCATGCTGGGCGGCGGCATCGGCCAGGCTCGTCTGCTGGGTGCTGACGTAGCGGGCGCCGAGGGCCTCGACCAGGTCGGAGTTCAGGAACGGCGGCTCGTCACGCCCGAAGACGGTGACGTCGAGGCCCCGCAGCCGCAGGACCATGGCCGCCATGAGCCCGATGGTGCCGGCGCCCAGCACCGCGGCCCGCTTCGGCTGCCACACCTTGAGCCGGCGCTGGATCTCATACGCCTGGGCGATGCCTTTCTCGACGACGGTGGTCGGCTCCAGGAGGACGCCGACCTCGCGCAGTCCTTGGGGGACCAGGACGAGCCGGCCGGCGTCCTCCACATAGGCCTCGGTGAGGAACCCGTGGACCAGGTTGATGCCGTGCTCGTGGTAGCTGTCGTCGGTGGTGAAGTCCGGCGTGCCGACGTAGTCGTAGATGCTGTCGCCGGCCTGGCGCACGATCGATACGACATAGTCGCCCGGCTTGACCTCGGTGACGTGCTCGCCCACCTCGGTCACGACGCCGAAGCCCTCGTGACCGGTGACCAGGTAGTCGAAGCCCGGCGGGGAGGCGCCGTACTCGCCGGCGTCGATCTCCTTGTCGGTGCCGTCCAGGCCGACCCGGAGGACCTTTACCTTCACGCCGCGGCCGCCGGCGACCGCGTCGAGCGAGGGCTCGGGGTGGTCCTCGCGGACGTGCGCGCTGTGGGGCTGGCGGGGGATGACGGCGAGGGCTTTCATAATCCGTATGCCTCCATGAGCCGGAGCCAGACTTCGCTGACGGTTGGGAACGAGGGGACGGCGTGCCAGAGCGTGTCGAGGGTGACCTCGCCGACGATGGCGATGGTGGCGGAGTGGAGGAGCTCGGCGACGCCGGGACCGGTGAAGGTGGCGCCGACGATGACCCGGCGGGCCTCGTCGACCACGAGTTGGCTGGTGCCGGCGACGCCGTTGCCCAGCAGGGAGGCGCCGGCGACGTTGCCGGTGGGGTAGCTGACGACGCGGACGTCGACGCCGGCGGCGCGGGCCTGGGCCTCGGTCAGGCCGACGGCGCACACCTGGGGGTCGGTGAAGGTGACGCGGGGGACGGGCGCGGTGGCGGCGACGTCTTTGCCCAGGATCACATCGCCGGCGATGCGGGCCTGGTACTTGCCCATGTGGGTGAGGAGGGCGCGGCCGTTGCAGTCGCCGACCGCGTAGAGCCAGGAGCCCAGGGCGCGCAGGTGGTCGTCGACGGTGACGTAGCGGCCGGGCTCGAGGCCGACGGTGCTGAGGCCGAGGTCGGCGGTGGCGGGGCGCCGGCCCACGGCGACGAGGATCTCGTCCGCGGTGATCTCCCGGCCGTCCTCGAGCGTTCCGGTCACGGCCCCGTTGCGTTCGGCGGCGATGAGCTTGACGCCGGTGATCACCGTGATGCCCTCGGCCGCGAAGGCGGCCTTGACCTCGTCGCCGGCGAAAGGCTCCTCCATGGGCAGCAGGCGCTCGGCCGCCTCGACGACGGTGACCTCCTCGGACCCGAGCCGGCGGAAGGCCTGCGCCATCTCGGCACCGATGGCCCCGCCGCCCAGGACGAGCAGCCGGCGGGGGATCTCCTTGGCCCCGGTCACGGAGCGGTTGTCCCAGGGCTGCGACTCACGCAGGCCGGGTATCGGCGGGATCGCCGCGCTCGTACCGGTGGCCAGCACGACGGCGCGCCGGGCGGTCAGCCGCGTCACCTCGCCGCCGGCCGACGTGACCTCCACCGTCCGCTCGCCGGCCAGCCGGCCGGCGCCCCGGAACAGCTCGATCATCTCGGTCTCCAGCCACTTCAGGGCGCCGGTGTCGTCCCAGTTGCTGGTCATGTAGTCCCGCTGGGCCAGGGCGGCGGGCGCGTCGATCTCGCCGGTGACCGCCTCGGCCGCGCCGGGTACCCGGCGGGCGGCGGCGATCACGTCGCCCGGGCGGAGCAGGGCCTTGGACGGTATGCACCCCCAGTACGAGCACTCCCCGCCCACCAGCTCGCGCTCGACGATGGCGGTGGTCAGCCCGCCGTCGGCGCACCGGCCGGCGACGTTCTCGCCGGCGGGGCCGGCGCCGATCACGATCACGTCGAACTGGTGACGGTTTGACACGCCAGAACCGGTCGAAGTGTCACCAGTTGCCGTCATGTGGTCCCCTTGCGTGCGATGAGGTCGGCGACCAGGCCGGTCCAGCCGGTCTGGTGCGAGGCGCCGATGCCCTTGCCGGTGTCGCCGTGGAAGTACTCGTGGAACGGGATCATTCCGTGGAGGGCGGGGTCGGTCTGGAAGCGCTCGATGTCGCCGAAGACCGGCCGGCGCCCGCCGGCGTCGTCGAGGAAGATCGAGACGAGGCGGGCGGTGAGCTCGTCGGCCACCTCGGTGAGGGTCATCTGGTGGCCGGAGCCGGCGGGGTGCTCGACGGTGAGGTCGTCGCCGAAGTAGCGGGCGAAGCGGCGCAGGGCCTCGACCAGGAGGTAGTTCACCGGCATCCAGATCGGGCCCCGCCAGTTGGAGTTGCCGCCGAACAGGCCGCTGGTGGACTCCCCTGGCTCGTAGTCGACGCTGCACACCACGCCGCCAATGACCGTCTCGAAGGGGTGGTCGCGGTGGCTGGCGGCGACCGCCCGCAGGCCGTGGGGCGAGAGGAACTCGTCGGTGTCGAGCATGGTGGCCAGGATGCGGGCCAGGCGGTCGGGGCCGACGATCGACAGCAGCCGGCCCTCGTGCTCCCCGAGACGGTGGGCGTGGACGACGTTCTCCACGAACTGCGGCTTGTACTTCTCGAACCACTTGAAGTGGCCGGCGAAGTACGGGAGCCGGTCCATCGTGGCCTGGCCGAGCGTGGTGGTGGCGCACAGCGGGAGCAGGCCGACCATGGACCGGACCCGCAGCGGCACCCGCTCGCCGGTCTCGAAGGCGAGGACGTCGTAGTAGAAGCCGTCCTCCTCGTTCCAGAGGCCGCGGTCGTGGATGGCGGTGGCGATGTAGGTGAAGTGCTCGAAGAACTTGGTGGCCAGGTCCTCGTAGGTGTCGTCGTGCTCGGTCAGGACGAGGGCGATCTCGAGCAGGTTGAGGCAGTACATCGCCATCCAGGACGTGCCGTCGGACTGCTCCAGCCGGCCGTCGACCGGCAGGGCGGCCGAGCGGTCGATGGGGCCGATGTTGTCGAGGCCGAGGAAGCCGCCCTCGAACACGTTGTTGCCGGCGGCGTCCTTGCGGTTGACCCACCACGTGAAGTTCAGGAGCAACTTGTGGAAGACGCGCTCGAGGAAGTGAAAGTCGGTGGCGCCGTTGATCTCGAAGACGCGCAGGGCGGCCCAGGCGTGGACCGGCGGGTTGACGTCGCCGAAGTTCCACTCGTAGGCGGGCAGCTGGCCGTTGGGGTGCATGTACCACTCGCGGCACATGAGCAGCAGTTGGTCCTTGGCGAACTGGGCGTCGACGTGGGCCAGGGCGACGCAGTGGAACGCCAGGTCCCACGCCGCGAACCATGGGTACTCCCACTTGTCCGGCATGGAGATGACATCCGCGTTGTTCAGGTGCCGCCACTCGGCGTTGCGGGCGTGCTTGCGCTCCTCGGGCGGCGGGGGGCCGGCGGGGTCGCCGTCGAGCCAGCGCTCGACGTCGTAGTGGAAGAACTGCTTCGACCACAGCATGCCGGCGAAGGCCTGGCGCATCACCTCGGCCTCATCCGCGGTGGCGGTGGCCGGCGTGAGTGTGGCGTAGAAATCGACGGCCTCGGCCTGGCGGGCGGCCATCACCTCCGACCAGTCGGGCGTGGCGTCGGCCCCGGAGAGGCGGAGCTGGAGCTCGACGGTCTCGCCCGCCGGAACGGTGAGGTGGTAGCGGAGGGCGGCCTTGGTGCCCGTCTGGTCGGGGTTGACGGTCGGCTCGCCGGCGACGACGTGGCGGGCGATGCCGTCCTTGGGGTACGGCGTGGTCGGCTCGGCGCCCCAGAGCTTGGCCACGTTCGACTCGTTCTCACAGAACAGGAGGTCGTGCTGGCTGGAACCGGTGAGGGTCAGCCGGCCGAGGGAGTGGTGCTCGGCGACGACCATGCCGTCTTTCGCCGTGAGGACGGGCCGGCGGTCGTCGATGCCCCACGACCAGGTGTTGCGGAACCACAGGGTGGGCAGCACGTCGACGGTGGCCTCGTCGGGGCCGGCGTTGCGCACGGACAGCCGCACGCAGATGTCGTTGGGCGCGGCCTTGGCATAGTCGGCGGTGATGTCCCAGTAGCGGTCGCCGTCGAGGGCGCCGGCGTCGACCAGTTCGTACTCGGGGGTGAACTTGTCGCGCCGGCGGTTCTCGTCCAACAGGTCGGCGTACGGGAACTCGCCCTGGGGGTACAGGTAGCGCCAGCGCATCCAGGAATGGGTGGGCGTCGAGTCGACGTACCACCAGTACTCCTTGGCGTCTTCGCCGTGGTTGCCCTCGTTGCCGGTGAGGCCGAAGATGCGCTCCTTCAGGATCGGGTCGCGGCCGTTCCAGAAGGCGAAGGCCAGGCACAGGCGCTGGGCGTCGTCGCTGATGCCGCCGAGGCCGTCCTCGTTCCAGCGGTAGGTGCGGGCCTGGGCGTGGTCGTGGGGGAAGGAGTCCCAGGCGTCGCCGCCGGCGCTGTAGTCCTCCCGGACGGTGCCCCACGCCCGCTCGCTCAGGTAGGGGCCCCAGCGCTTCCATCGTGCTGCCGCGTCAGCCAGTCGGTCCCGCTCAGCTTGCGCCATGCATGTTCCGTCCGTCGAGAGGACCCGACGTTACGCCCGGTTCGCCGCCATTGTCGCGACGAGGCCGTCCATGGCTGCGATGACCGCCGGCGGGACTGGCGTGCTGTTCACCACCAACGAGAACACCACGCGCCGGCCGCCGGCGGTGGTGAGGTAGCCGGAGAGGGCCCGGGTGTCGCGGACGGAGCCGGTCTTGGCCCGGAGGTTGCCGGCGGCCGGCGTGGCAAGGAACCGGGAAGCCAGCGTGCCGGTGCGGCCGGCCAGGGGCAGGGCGCCGAGGAAGTCGCCGAACCAGGGTTGGTCGCGGGCGGCGACGAGCAGCTCCATCCACTCCCCGGCCGGGCGGGCGTCGTCCCGGCTCAGGCCGGAGCCGTCGGCGGCCCGACCGGTGAGGGCGACGCCGTTCTCCAGCGCCAGCCGGCGCACGGCGGCGACGCCGTTCTCGGTGGTGCCCTTCCCGAACGCGGCGAAGCCGACCTCCTTCAACAGGATCTCGGCGTAGAAGTTGTCGCTGTTGGTCAGCATCTGGCGGACCAGGTCGGCGACCGGCGCCGAGCGCACCGAGGCGATGGTGGCCCCGGGGTCGGGAGCGGTGCCTGGGTGTTCGCCGCCGGCGACGTTCACCCCCCTTGTCGCCAGCGCAGCCCGGAACGTACTTAGGTTGCCGGCGGCCGGGTCGGCGATGTACTCCGGATCGGTGCGGGACCAGTTGCCGTCGACGGCCAGCGCCGAGGGCGGGCCGACGAAGTTGGGGACGTGGCGCTCGGTCCAACCGGCCGCCCGGCGCTGGCTGTCGAAGCGCGAGTCGTCGACGACGAGGTCGCCGGCGACCTCGGTGATGCCGTTGTTGCGCACCAACGCGGCCAGGCGGTCGAGGGAGTGGTCGCCGGTCGAGCGCAGGCTGGGATCGCCGCCGCCGACCAGGACGAGGTTGCCCCGGACCGTCGAGCCGTCGATGTCTCCGTCGACCCGGACGTCGGTGACCAGCGTGGTGGCGGGGCCGAGGACGCCGTAGGCGCCCCACGCCACCAGCAGTTTCTCGTTCGATCCCGGCTTCAGCGGGGCGTCGGCGTTGTGGCGGAAGACGAGGCCGGCGTCCTCGATCCAGACGGAGAGGCCGACGGTGGCGCTCTCGAAGCGGGGGTCGCCCAGGGCGTCGCGGATGGACTCGACGAAGCCGGCCGGCGCCGGCGCCAGGGCGACGGTGATCGTGGTCGTCGTCGTCGTGCTTGCCGGCGCTGCGGTCGTCGTCGCCGCCGGCTCGGTGGTGGTGGACGTCGAGGTGGGGGCGACGGTGGCGGCCGGCGCCGCCGCCAATGCCGCCGGCGCCACCGGCCGGACGTCGGAGCACGAGGTGACCGCCGCCGCGGCCAGCGCCAGCCCGGCGACTACAACGCGGGGTCGTCGCACGGGTCTTCGCCGCCGCCGCCGCCGCGTGAGCCACCGCCGCAGCGCGGGCGGGGCGGCATCTGGCCGCCCTCGACGTAGCCGGAGCCGGGCTCCGACGTGGTCAGGAAGCGGATGATCCCCCGGGCCACGGCCTGGCCCTCGACCCGCTGGACGTCGGGGTCGGCCAGCAGGTCGGCCTCGGTCGGGTTGCTGATGAAGGCCAGCTCGGCCAGGGCGGCGTCGATGCCGCGGGGCTGGTTGACCATGGCGTACCAGTCGTCGCCGTTGGCCTTGGTCCGCCAGGTCACCCCGACGCCGGACGTGACCCAAGCCACGTCGTAGGGGCTGAGGGCGGCGACGATCTCCTCGTAGATCAGCCCGGCCAGCCGCTTGGACTCCGCCGAGCTGACCTGGTGGTACATCTCGCTGCCCGGGATGGCGCTGGGGGCCCACGACGCGGCGTTGTGGTGCACCGAGACGAACGCCCGGGCCTGGAGGCCGACGGCCAGCTTGGCCCGGTTGGGCAGGTTCATGCCGTGGTCGCCGTTGCGGGTGAGGACGGTGGGAAAGCCGGCGGCTTCGAGGGCGGCGGCGGCGTGGCGGGACACGGCCAGGTTGAGGTCGGCCTCCTCCAGGCCGTTGGGCCCCACTGCGCCCGGGTCGTAGCCGCCGTGGCCGGGGTCGAGGACGACCGGGCGGGTGGGTAACGGCGTCGCCGAGGTGACCACCGCCTCCCGGCCACACGGTGTGCTGACCTTCCAGGCGTCGCCGTCCCGGCCAAGCACGGGCATGGCGATCCCGCCGGCCGAGAGCACCGCCGCCACCGCCGGCTTCGGCGGCTCGACGGCCGGCGCCGGCGCCGGCGTGATCGGTTCCGGCATCGTCTGGGCGAGCACCGCGGCCGGGCCGGCGGCGGTGACCGGGCGGGGTGGGCCGGCGCCACCCTCCGACGGGGCGGTGCACGCGGTGAGGCCGGCGGCGACGGTGAGGATCAAGAGGCGGCGCCCCACGTCCGTAGTGTCGCAGACGACCGGCGACGACGGAGGTTGGCACACTTTTCCAGTCCTGGACTGGAAAAGTGTGCCCACTTCCCCGGCACGTCGACTTCAGGCGGCCCGCAGCGCGGCCTTGAGCACCTTACCGGTGGGCCCGACGGGCAGGCTGTCGCGGATCTCGACGGTGCGGGGCCGCTTGTAGGAGGCCAGGTGGGCCTTGGACCAGGCGACGATCTCCTCGGGGGTGGCGGTGGCGCCGGCCTTGAGGGTGATGACGGCCTTGACGTCCTCGCCGTAGCGGGCGTGCGGGATACCGACGACGGCGGCCTGGGCCACGGCCGGGTGGCGGTGCAGGACCTCCTCGACCTCGCGGGGGTAGACGTTGTACCCGCCCCGGATGATGAGGTCCTTCTTGCGGTCGACGATGCGGTAGGCGCCGTGTTCGTCGACCACGCCGATGTCGCCGGTGCGGAACCAGCCGTCGACGATGGCGGTGGCGGTGGCCCCGGGGTTGCGCCAGTAGCCCTTCATGACGTTGTTGCCGCGGACGCAGATCTCGCCGTCGATCAGGGTCATCTCGACGCCAGGGACCGGGTAGCCGATGGAGCCGGGCGTGCGGGGGCGGTCCGGGACGGTGAAGCTGGCGACCGGCGACGTCTCCGACAGGCCGTAGCCCTCGAGGAGCGTCACGCCGAAGCGGGCCTCGAACTCGGCCATCACCTCGGCCGGCATGGGCGCGCCGCCGGAGACGCACCACTGGAGGGATGACAGGTCGGCGCCGGTCTCGTGGAGGAGGGCGATGTACATCGTGGGCACGCCGCCGAAGAACGTCACCCGGTGGCGCTCGATCAGGGCGACGGCGTCGCCGGCGGTGAAGCGGGGCTGGAGGACCAGCGTGCCGCCGACGGCCAGCACCGCGTTGTGCATGACGGTCATGCCGAAGGCGTGGAACAGGGGCAGGGCGACGAGTGCGACGGTGCCGGCGTCGAGGCCGACGAGCTGCTCGGGCACCCGGGCGTTGGCCAGCAGGTTGGCGTGGGTCAGCTCGGCGCCCTTGGCCCGACCGGTCGTGCCCGAGGTGTAGAGGACGACGGCCGTGTCGTCCGGGGCGGTGGCGCGCGCACTGTCGAGTGCGGTGGCGGTCATGACGACGGCGGTGAGGTTGTCGACGCCGGCCGGCGCCGAGAGGTCGCCGAGATCGGCCTTGGCCACGAGGACCCGGCGGACGCTGGACGTGCGGGCGGCGGCGGCCTGGGCGGTGGGGAGGAAGTGGTCCCAGGCGACGACGGCCACCGCCTCGGAGTCGGCCAGGTGGTAGGCCAGCTCGTCCTCGGTGAGCAGGACGTTCAGCGGGACGACCGGGTTGCCGGCGTAGTGGCAGCCGAAGAAGGTGACGGAGAACTGGGGCACGTTGGGCAGCACCAGGGCGACGTGCTCGCCAGGGGCCACACCCAGGTCGCGGAGGGCGCCGGCGAACATGCGGGCGAAGAGGTCGAGGGTGGCGTAGTCGAGCGCGGTGTCGCCGGCGACGATCGCCGTCCTGGTGGGGTCGGCGGCGGCGGAGCGGCTGAGGATGGAGGCGAGGTTTGTGGTGGTCATGGGCCTGATCGTGCGCCACTGCCGGTGGCCGTGAGAAGGGCTTCGGGCCGGTTTGGGGGGTGGCCCCGGGGCACTTTGGGGGCTGGCCCTGGTGGGACGGGGCCGGCGGTGGGCTGACGATGAGGACATGAGAACACTCACCGCTCCCCTGCCCCCCTCGGCGGTCGCCGCCGCCACTCCGTCGTCCCGGGAGCGCTACGTCGACTTCCTGCGGGTCTTCTCCCTGGCCGTCGTCATGCTGGGCCACTGGCTCATGGCCGTGGTCGAATGGCACGACGGCCGGTTGGTGGCCGGCAACATCCTGGAGGCGGCGCCGGCGGCCCAGTGGCTGACCTGGATGTTCCAGATCATGCCGGTCTTCTTCCTGGTCGGCGGCTTCTCCAACACCGCGTCGTGGACAGCGGCGGCGCGGGACGGCCGGGGCTACGGCGCCTGGCTCGGCAGCCGGCTGACCCGGCTGGTGCGGCCGGTCCTGGCGTTCGTCGTGGTGTGGTCGGGCGCAGTGGTGGCGTTGACGGTGGCCGGCGTGGCGCCGGCGTCGGTGCGGGCCGGGTCGATCGCCCAGCCGTTGTGGTTCCTGGCCGTGTACGTGGTGGTCGTCGCCGTGGCCCCCTTGATGGTGGCCGCCCAGCGGCGGTGGGGTTGGGGCGTGTCGGTGGCGCTGGCCGCCGGCGTCGCCCTCGTCGACCTGGCCCGCTGGCCGCTCGGGGTGCCGTTCATCGGGTGGGCCAACATGGCGCTGGTGTGGCTGTTCGCCCACCAGTTGGGTGTGGCCTGGCGGGACGGGGCGCTGGCCGGGTGGTCCCGCCGGCGGACGCTGCTGCTGGCGGGCGTGGGCCTCGGCGGCCTCGTCGTGCTGACCGGCGCCGGCGGCTACCCGCACTCGATGGTCGGCGGCGTGGGCGAGGCCCGGACCAACACCTTCCCGCCCTCGCTGGCCCTGGTGGCCCTGGCGCTGTGGCAGTTCGGCGTGGCGCTGCTGGTGCGGCCGGTCGTCGACCGCTGGCTGGACCGGCCCCGGGCCTGGGCGACGGTGGTGGCCGCCAACGGCATGGCCATGACGGTCTTCCTGTGGCACCTCACGGCCTTGGTCCTCGTGGCCGCCGTCGCCCTGCCCAGCGGGTGGATGCCGCAGCCGGCGGCCGGCTCGGCAGCGTGGTGGGCGTGGCGGCCGCTCTGGGTCGCGTCGCTGGTCTTTGCCCTGGTCCCGCTGGTCGCGCTGTTTTCCCCCGTGGAGGTCGCCCGGGTCGAGCTGCGGCGGGCGGTGCCGGCGGCGCCCTCGGCTGGGCGGGCGGCGGTGGCCGCGCTGCTCGTGGCCGGCGGACTGGCCGTGCTGGCCCGCAAGGGGTTCGTGAACCCGGGCATGCCGCTGGGCCTGCCGGTCGTGGGCGGGGCGCTGGCCGCCGGCGGCTGGGCGCTCCTCCGCCGGGCGTGAGGGTCGCCGCCGTCCTGGTCCTCCTCGTTGTCCACAACCTAGTTACAAACCTGTGGTTTCCCGATCGCTGGTACGTGCCGGTCAACCTGGCCACCGCCGGCGTCGTGGTGGCCCTGGGCGGGACGGGGCTGGGGCTGGGGTCGCCGGCGGTGGGCCTGGCCGGCGCCGGCGTGGTGCTGGGCGCCATCGCCACTGCGGCCGCCGTCCCCCGCACCCGCCGACTCCTCGCCGACCGGCGCATGGCCGGCGTCGATGCCCGGGGCACGGCGTGGCGCGCCCTCGTCCGCATCCCGTTTGGGACGGTGGTGCTGGAGGAGGTGGCTTTCCGGGGTGTGCTGCCGGCGCTGGTCTCCCCCGCCGGCGCCGCCGGCCTGTTCGGGCTGTGGCACATCGTGCCCACGGCCAGGACGCTCGCCGTCAACGGCATCGTCCGGGGACGACGCTGGGCGGTGGTCGGCGCGGTGGTCGCCACCACCGTCGCCGGCCTCGTCCTGTCGGCGTTCGCGGCGGCGGGCGGCGGCCTGCTTTCGCCGGCGCTGGTCCACGTCGCCGCGAACAGTGGGGCGACGGTAGCCGCCTACGCCGTCCTCCCGACAGCTACTTCTTGGCGTCCACGTCGCCGGAGACCTTGACGCCGTTGCCGGTCGTGTCCACTCCTGCCGTCGCGCTGCAGGCGCCCAACAGGCTGATGGCCAGAAGGGCGCCGGCGATACCTCGTACCACACGTCGCATGACTACCTCCTTCTTCTACAGGAGGTGTCTCCGCGACGCGAGGCCGCAAACCACCGTCGTCCACAGGAAGTTACAAACCTGTGGTTTTCCCGGAAAACGTGACGCCGGTCGGGAGGGGGAACCTGCCAGGGAAGCCCCGCCGGCCGGCGCCACAAACCCGGTGCGTTATTCCAGCGTGCAGCCGCAGGAGTTGATCTCCCGAGTGATGATGCCCTTGCCGGTGTCCATGTGGGTGGTGCAGGGCATGCAGGGGTCGAAGCTGCGGATGGCCCGCAGGATGTCGATG
>JAHFUP010000087.1 GCA_023265025.1 Acidimicrobiia bacterium
CCCTCCAGGACCGCGGCACTCGACATCATCTATTATCGTCGTTGGACGGTCGGAGATGGTGGATGGGCCCTTGCACGACAAGGGTTTCAGCGGGCTATGTCAGGAGTCCTGGAATCCTTGGCAGCCTGCTCTAGCCGCCGATGAGTCCTGTTTCATACACGAGGAAGACGGAGACCTCGATTGAGCCTTCCGGAGACCGCGGGATCACGTCGTACATGACGTTTTTTCCCCTGATCCGCTTTAGCCAGCGCTGGCCGTCCTGAAACTTGCCGGGCTCGTCGGGACGCCATCCAAGGGGCGGGAGCATTCTTCCGTACCACTCGAACACCGCGTCGGGACTTCCCGCGTCTTCGAAGGATGTGGCTACGAGGACGGTTCCGCTCTCGGTTCCGGTTCGTACGTTGGTCTTTCGTGCGGACGGCGGTGTGAGCTCGAGGGCGGGTTCATCCTGGAGGGCGGTCAGGAGAGGCTTGGGATCTTCGCCGGAAACCGCGCCGCAGGAGACGGATAGGACAAGGGCGCAGGCAAGGCCAAGAATCCTGGCGCGCAGCACCCTGACCGAGTCGTGCCGAGGGGCAAGCATTGAGCTGGTCGCCACCTTCGTTCCTTCTCTCCCGCCATCATCATGGCGCGTCAGGGTGAGCAGTAACGCCGGATCCCGCCGACCAAGTTCGCGTCGCGAAGTAGGCAGTATCCGGCATCACCAGAGGCACTCGGCGCGCGGTGGTGACGTTGACCGGACTTCACCGTCCGCCGCGGTCACCTCAAACGTGCAGTCCGGGAGGAGCTTGGCGTGCCAGCCGGGTTGGTGCAATCGATGGTGATGCCGCGAGCAGACCAGCACCAGGTTGGCCAGGTCGGTCGTTCCGCCCTTCGGTGACCCAGACCACATGGTGGCCCTCGCACCACACCGACGGGCGGTCACAGCCCGGGAAGCGGCAGTGCTCGTCGCGGATGACAAGCGCGTTCCACAGCGGCGCCGGGATGGTGCGGGTGGCGGTGCCGTAGTCGAGGATGGCCGACCGCCCGCTCATAACCACCCGGTGCACGGCGCAGTCGCAGAACAGCCGGGACACGGTGGGGCCGTCGAGCTCGGGACCGTCGACCACCCGCCCGCCCCGGCCGGCCTTGAGATCCTCGATCTCGACGATGACGTTCATATGCGGGCGGTGACGGCCGCCGGCCCGGCCCGTCTGATGGTCGAGGAAGAACCGGCACACCTCGACCAGGGCGTCGGCCCGGCGGGCGGCGATGCTGGCGGGCACGTCGCCGTTCAGATCGGGCGTGGCCAGGCGCAGGGCGGCGGCCACCACCGCGCCACCCTCGGGGTCCAACGTGGCGTCGAGGATCCAGCGGTCGTCCAGGGTCTGCGACAGGTGGAGGGACCGCTCCGGCTCGGTGGGCTCGGTCGGCTCGGGGCGGGCCCGGCGCACCCAGGCGCCCATGGCCCGGCTCACGCCGGCCACGCTCAGCGGGACCAGGTAGGGCACCAGCTCGGCCTCGTGCTGAGCGAAGATCTCGGCCATCTCGTCGTCGAGCAATGCCACAATGGCCCCGATCTGGCCGCCGGAAAGCGAGCCGTCGGCAAAGGCCGCGGCGCACACCGGCAAGGACCGCAGGCGCATGGCCAACGACCGCAGCCGCTGGGCGGCGCGCCGGGTCATCCGGGCGTGCGCCCGCAGCCAGGCGGCCATCGACGTCGACGCGTCGACACCCCACCAGCCGCCGGCCTCGAACGACCCGGTGGCCTCGGCGATGCGGGCGTCGAGCCGGTCGCGCAGGGCGATGGCCTCCACCAGCGAGTCGGGGTCCACCGGCACCTCGAGGTCTCCAATCACCGTCGCCAGGTCGCCGAACACGGTCGTAATCGTACACATGTTCGATGGTCGGCGCAAGACCTATTTAGGGTATTTGTTGGTAATGCATTGCCGCAAGCATGCGAAACCACAGGGGGGTCGGATTTGACCCCTTTCCGGGCTCACCGACGATCCAGCCCCGGCGTCGCAGCCCGGCAGCCGAGAGCCTGACCGGCGACACGGCCGGCGCCTCGTCCTGCAGCTGCTCGAGATCGCACAGGGGTTGGCGGGGAGCGTTCGCTCAAGCCGGCGGTGCGATCTGCCGACAAGGGGGATAGCGCCAGGGCTTCTGACGTCGGAGTTGATCGCTGCTTCGGCAGGCTCGACCATCTGAGACGAAGGGAACGCGAATGGAGCGCCGCTCGATGTTGGGAGCGCCGCTCCCGGCCAGGTCAGGAGCGCCGCACCCTTCCCCGACACGGCGCGACGATCGCTGATGGCGTACCCGGTCGCCGAGGACACGACAACCGAGGCGACGACGACCCAACTCGTCGCCCTCCTGGAGTCCTCGGGTGACGCCATCATCGGGCTCACGCTCTCGGGCACGATCATCAGTTGGAACCGCGGCGCAACGGCCTTGTATGGCTACACCGCCGACGAGGCGGTGAACCGTCCGATCGACATCCTCCTCGCGCCCGACCGTCGCCACGAGGCGCCCCACCTTCTCCTGCCAGTCATGCGCGGCGAAAGTGACGAGCGAGTCGACGGCATCCACATCGCCAAGGATGGCCGGCCCCACGACGTCTCCTTGACCATCTCGGCCACGAGAGAGCCGGGTGGACGGCTCATCGGCATGTCCATGATCGCCCGCGACATCAGCGCCCAGAAGCGCGCCGAGGAGCACCTGAGGCGCCTGAGCCGGTACTTCGAGCTCTCTCGAGACATGGTCTGCACCGCCGGCCTCGACGGGTACTTCAAGGAGCTCAATGGCATGTGGACCGAGACCCTGGGCTGGTCCGACCTCGAACTGCGCTCCCGCCCGATGCTGGCCTTCATCCACCCGGACGATCAGCTGGCCACTCTCGACGAACGGGCTCGACTCCCGCAGAACGGGACCACCGTCGACTTCGTGAACCGCTACGCGACCAAGGGCGGCGGCTGGCGGTGGATCGACTGGAACACCAGGTTCGACCCGAAGGAGCAGCTGGTCTACGCAACGGCGCGTGACATCACCAGCCGCAAAGAGGCTGAGGCGCAGGCGCAGTTCCAGGCGCACCTGCTCGACGCCGTGGGGGAGGCTGTCATCACCACCGACCTCAGCGGCACCGTCACCTACTGGGGTCCGGGTGCCGAAAAGCTGTACGGGTGGAGCGCTCGGGAGACCGTGGGTCGGAGCATCATGGAGGTGATCCCTGCCATCCCTGCACCTGACCCCGCCGAAGTCGCCGGGATCATGAGCCGCCTGGCCAAGGGCGAGCCCTCTACCGGCGTCATGCGGCTCGGGCGACGGGACGGCTCCACCTTCCTGGGCGAGATCACCGACACCCCGGTGCTCGACGACGCAGGTCAGATGATCGCAATCATCGGCATCTCGTCTGATGTCAGCGAGCGCGAAGATGCGGCCGAAGCCGTGAAAATCGCCCGTGACCAGGCTCTGGAAGCCTCGGTTCTCAAGTCGCATTTCCTGGCCAACATGAGCCATGAAATCCGCACACCCATGAACGGCGTCCTCGGCATGACGGAGCTGCTGCTGGACACGCCGCTCGACGCCCGCCAGCGCGAATATGCAGAGACGGTGCGCGCCTCGGGTGACGCATTGCTGGCGATCATCGATGACATCCTGGACCTGTCGAAGATCGAGGCCGGCCGCCTGGAGCTGGAGGCGATCGCGTTCGACCTGCCGGCGGTTGTCGAGGACATCGCCGACCTGCTCGCGGGTGCGGCTCACGCCAAGGGACTCGAGTTGGTCGTCGACGTCGCCGCGGACATTCCGAGCCTGCGCGGGGACCCAGGCCGCCTCCGCCAGGTCCTGGCCAACCTGATCGGAAATGCCGTCAAGTTCACACCCTCCGGCCGCCTCGTGGTCTCGGCCCGCGTCATCGGCGTCACCGGGGCCGGGACGACGGTGCGGCTCGAGGTGGACGACACGGGGATCGGCGTCAGCCCAGAGGAGATCAGCAGGATATTCGAGCCTTTCGCCCAGGCCGACTCGTCGACCAACCGACAGTACGGAGGGACCGGACTGGGTTTGACCATCACCCGTCAGCTTGTCGACCTGATGGGCGGCGACCTCGGCCTGGACAGCCTTGCCGGCGCCGGCAGCAGCTTCTGGTTCGCGGTGACCCTCCCACGGTCCGGCGTCGGCTCCCAACCCTCCGCATCGCTCAAGGGGATGAACGCGCTCGTCGTCGATGACGACGCCGCCAACCGAGTCGTCCTCCGGAGGTACCTGGAGGGCTGGGGGATCGAGGTCGACGTCGCCGACTCCGGCGTCGCCGCCCTCGACTCGGCGCGGGCCGCAGTCGCGGCCGAGACGCCCTTCGCGGTGGTTCTGAGCGACATGGACATGCCCCTGATGAATGGGGTGGAGCTCGCGACCGCCTTGGGCGCCAACCCCGGCACCGGGGACACCCCGGTCGTCCTGCTCTCCAAGTCGGGAGACATCGGGAACTTCGGGCCGACCCAGCTTGCCGGCATCGCTGCCAGCCTGGCCAAGCCGGTCCGGAGGGAACGTCTCTTCCGCTGCCTCACCGAGCTCAACGCCCCGCCGAAGACCGACGTTCCTGCCTCGCCGCCAACTGGAACACAGCGGCACGGGGGTCGCGTCCTCCTGGCGGAGGACAACCTCATCAATCAGCAGGTGGCCGTGGCAATGCTCGTGAGCGGTGGGTATACGGTCGACGTCGCGGTCAACGGTCGCGACGCCGTCCGTGCGCTCCAGGCGCGTCGTTATGAGGTCGTGCTCATGGACTGCCACATGCCGGACATGGACGGCTACGAAGCCACCGCCCTCATCCGCGCCAGTGAAGGCGCCGAGCGCCGCATCCCGATCATCGCGATGACGGCTGGAGCGATGCAGGAGGACAGGGACCGCGCCAGGGCCGCCGGCATGGACGACTTCCTTGCCAAGCCGGTTCGAAAGAAAGACGTGCTGGCGGTGGTCGCCCGGTGGATCGGTGTGCCCGCATCGAAGCACTGACTGACTGTCGGAGCCGAAAGCCGCTCAGCTCGTCGCCCCCTCATGAGATGCTCCCCGCATGGGGATCGAGTTGGTGGGAATCGCGATCGACTGCGAATGGGCCGAGCCAATGGCGCGCTTCTATGAGGGATTGCTTGGATTCGAGATCCGTGACCTCGGCCCGAGAGGCCGGTGGGCGCAGCTGTTCAACCCGGACGGGGGTGTCCATCTCAACATCCAAGGCGATGCCCGTTACAGGCCGCCGGTGTGGCCCGAAGAGCCGGGTGAGCTGACGAAGATGCTCCATTTCGAGGTGCAGGTCGACGATCTTGAGGCGGCGGTCGCGCTCGCCATCGAGGTTGGCGGCGCCGAGGCACCGTGGCAGCCACCCGATCGGAATCGCGACCGCATACGCATCATGCTCGACCCTGCCGGTCACCCGCTCTGCCTGTTTCTCAGCGGGGAGTAGTCCCGACCGAGCTTCCGTAGCCGCGAACGCCGACCAGGAGTGCCGAGCGGTTCCCTCCGGGCGGGGGCCGTGGCATTCTCGCGGCCGGATGAGCAGCACCTCAGACCGGCGGTCGGATGTCCAGGCTGCTGCCGCGGCGTGCCTGTGCGGCGCGGCGGTGACGTGGGCGTGTGCCTGGGTTGTGCGCCGGCAGCACCAGCTCGTCGTGGACCTGCGCCAGGCCCAGGAGGCACTGGCGGCCGGCGCCGCCGCCGAGGAACGAGCCCGGGTCGCCCGGGAGGTGCACGACGTCATCGCCCACTCGCTGACGGTCACCCTCCTCCACGTGTCTGCCGCCCGACTGGCGGTGCAGGACCGCCCGGAGGATGCCGTGACCGCGCTGGCCGAGGCGGAGCGGCAAGGGCGGCGCAGCCTGGCCGAGGTCCGGCGGGCGGTCGGGCTGCTCGGTCCGGCTCAGGACGGGGGGGCTGCCGTCCCACTGCCGTCCGCCGCCGACATCCCTGCCCTGGTGGCCGAGTACCGAGCCGCCGGGGTGCAAGCCGGCCTCGCCGTCACCGGCGACGTGGATGTCCTGTCGTCGGCAACCAGCCTGGCCCTGTACCGGATCGCCGAGGAATCCCTCGCCAATGCCGCTCGCCATGCGCCGGGTGCCCCGGTGGAGGTCGAGCTCGCGGTCGAGGCTGGCCGGGCCGTCCTGCGCATCGTCAACGGCGCCGGGCCCATGGGTCCCATACCGGTCGTTGACCCCCGTCCCGGACTCGGGCGGAGCGGCATTCGCCAGCGCACCGAGCTCATCGGGGGGAGTGTCCAAGAGGGCCCCTTCGGCACCGGTTGGCGGGTGGAGGTCGAGGTGCCGTTGGACGGAGACGGCCCGTGATCCGTGTCCTGCTGGTTGATGACCAGCCACTTGTGCGCACCGGCCTACGGGCGATTCTGCGTCCCGAGTACGGCTTCGAGGTGGCCGGCGAGTGCGGAGACGGCGTCTCGGTGGCCGACGAAGTCGATCGCCTCCAGCCCGATGTCGTCGTGATGGACGTCCGCATGCCCGGAGTCAGCGGCACTGAGGCGACCCGCCGCCTCCGCCAGCGCTCGACGGGGCCGCCCGTTCTCGTGCTGACGACCTACGACGACGACGAGACGCTGTCGTCCGCCCTTCGGGCCGGCGCCGCCGGGCTCCTGCTCAAGGACTCACCACCCGAGGACATCCACCGGGCGGTGGCAGCTGTCGCCGCGGGGGACGGCTGGCTCGACCCCGCCGTGTGCGGTCGGGTGCTGGCCGCTTACCGCCCGGGTGGCGCAGCGGCGGGGGCCGAACCCGGGCTCCTGGCCGCGCTCACTCCCCGGGAGCTGGACGTGCTGCGGCTGATGGCCCGGGGCCACCCCAACCAGGACATCGCCCATAGGCTCGGGGTCGGCGACGCCACCGTGAAGACCCACGTCGGCAGCATCCTCTCCAAGCTGCACCTGCGCGATCGTGCCGCTGCCATCGTCTTTGCCTTCGACCACGGCGTGGTGGAGCCCCAAGGCGGCTGACCGGCCCTCCTCCCACGGGTGGAGAGGCCTCCGCTCCTGCTCCGATGTGCCCAAGCCGCAATATTCGTACGGTCTATCCGTGCCCACCTCCGCCTGCGTCCGGCGACCGACGACTCACCGTGCGGTCGCCGGCCCAGGCGGCCACAGGCCCGAGGGCGGGCGACGGTGAGACGGCGGTGGCCGTGGCTGGTCATGTCCATCGGCGCCCTCGCCGCCGCGGGCGTCACCCTCGCCGCCCTCGACCCCGACTCGCCGGCGAGCGTCACCGCCACCGATGCGTTCGCGCCGGCGATGACAGCCAGCACCCTGCCCTTCGATGTCACCGGTGCCGCATCCGCCGCCTCCACGGTCGGTCCCGTGGTGACCCCGGCCGCAAGTTCGGCCGGCGTCGCGAGCGGGCAGTCCGCCGTGTCGCCCGCATCCCGCCCGTCGGCTCCGGTCCCCGCGACCCCAGGCTCGTTGCAGCTCGATGCCGAAACCGTGCGGGGCGCCGACATCCACGTCGGGATACCGGCGGGGATGTACGCGAATGTGTTCGAGCGCGCGCTCTCCATCGCTCCCGCCTATGGCGGATTCGTGGCGTCGTCGTCGTCGACCTTCGATGTCGACGCCAGCATGGGCCAGCTCGTCCTGCGGGTCCCCGTGAACCAGTTCGACCCGGCCCGACGGGCCGTCGCCGGACTCGGTGAGCTCGAGGCGGAGACGGTCCGGGGCCAGGACGTGAGCGCCCAGGTGGTCGACTATGAGGCCCGGCTGCGCAGCCTGGAAGTCCAGGAGGAGGCGCTGCGGGCGCTGCTCGTGAAAGCGAATACCGTGGGCGAGGTCCTGCAGATCCAGCCCACGCTCACCGGTGTACGTCAGCAGATCGAGCAGTTCACGGCCCAGCGGGCAAGGCTGAAGGACGCCGCCGCCATGTCCACCCTCCTCGTGACATTGCGCGAGCCGGACGCCCCTTCGGCCGGGAGGCCCGACCGTACCCAGACTGGGCTGGGACGTCGGGTGGAGCAGGCGGTGGACGGTACCCTCGCCGTCGTCGGCGGCATGATCGTCGCCTTGGGATGGGCCGTGCCGATTCTGGCGATTGGCACGATCGGCTACGCGACCGTCGTGCTCGGCCGGCGCCGGGGGCGGCGGGCGTGATCCGCCACTGCGTCTCGCACCCGGACCGACGAATGAGTCCCGCAGGGCCGGACCGGAACGGCGGGCCCAGTTTCGGCTGGCTCAGCGGATGCCTGTGTCGCAGCGAACGGCCACCAATGCGACGGCGCGGGCAACGACGGTCACCGGTGATGGCTCGACCTGGCACCCCGTGCCCGGCCCTGGAGCTGGCAACGTCGCCCGGACGGCATAGGAGCCGGGGGCAACAACCACGCTGAACTGCCCGTCGGAGCCGGCCCGGCCTTGCGCGGCCACGGTGCCGTCCGGGCGCACGAGTTGGATGTCGGCCACGCCGGGCCGGGGGGCGCACTGGGGATCGGGTGGTATGCGCTCGACCGGGCAGACCGGGCTGAATAGCACCGTGCCCTTCACCGCTGAGCCTGCCCCGGCGAGGGTTGTCGTGAAAGTGGTGACGGCGCTGACAGGAGCGGTGGTCGAGGAAGTGGTGGGCACGACGGTGGTCGACCTTCCGCCCACGGTTGTCGAGGTGGGCACGATGGTGGAGGAGCGGACTTGGCCCTCGGCCCGTACCGCCGGCTCCGGATTGCCGCAGGCGGCCGCAAGGGCGACCGTCATCACCATCGCGCCGAGTCCGAGGCGGACGGGAAGGGAATGCACTTCTCCAGTCTGACGAGCCAATGAGGGCCGTGTTCCCGAGAATGGCCTGGTGGCCGAGGCCCAGGGCCGGGGGACGATCGACGGCGAGCCCAACTGGAAGTTCCACGTCCGGCTGGAGCGGACGGCCCTCGGTGCGGACACGTCGAGGGGTCACGGTGCGTGCATGACGTTCAGTCGCATCACAGTGGATCCTGCCGTCATGGGCGGAGCGCCTTGCATCCGGGGATGCGGATGCCGGTGGCCACCTTGGTGGCTTCGCCGACCTCCCGTACCTTGAAGCCGACGACGTCGCCGAATCGCTTCGCTACGCGGCCGAAGCGGTCCGTGAGAGGAGCTACCCCTTACCCGGCCCGCGTGAGATTCCTGGTCGACTACGACGTCGACGGTCACGTGTCACGGTTCACTTGGGCTGGTGATGCGCGTGCCAATGGCGCGCGATGTCGATGCGGCGCGTCACCCAGACGCGGTCATGCTCGAGCACATGGCCGATGAAGCGCTCGAGCGCCGCAAGGCGTCCCGGCCGCCCGACCAGGCGGCAATGCAGGCCGATCGACAGCATCTTCGGCGTGTCCTGACCTTCCGCATAGAGCACGTCGAATGAATCGCGCAGATAGGCCAAGAACTGGTCGCCCGAGTTGAAGCCCTGCGCCACCGCAAAGCGCATGTCGTTGGCGTCGAGCGTGTAGGGCACGACCAGATGCGGCCCCGTCGGCCCCGCGACCCAGTACGGCAGGTCGTCGGCGTAGCTGTCAGAGTCGTAGAGGAAGCCGCCCTCCTCCATCACCAATTGGCGCGTGTTTGCCGAACAACGGCCGATATACCAGCCGAGCGGGCGCGAGCCGGTCACCGCGGTGTGGATGCGGATCGCCTCGTCGAGGTGCCGGCGCTCCTCGTCGGGCGGGAAATCCCTGTATTCGATCCACTTCAGGCCGTGGCTCGCGATCTCCCAGTCAGCCTCCTTCATCGCACTGACCGCCTCAGGGTTGCGCGCCAGCGCCGTTGCGACGCCGTAGACGGTGAGGGGGATGTTGTTGCGCACGAACAGCCGCCAGATGCGCCAGAAGCCAGCGCGCGAGCCGTATTCGTAGATCGACTCAATGTTCATGTGGCGCTCACCGGGCCATGGCTGGGCGCCGATGAGCTCGGTGAGCAGCGCCTCCGAGGCCGCGTCGCCGTGCAGGATGTTGTTCTCGCCGCCCTCCTCGTAGTTGAGGACGAACTGCACGGCAAGCCTCGCGCCGCCCGGCCATTTCGGATCGGGCGGATTGCGGCCGTAGCCGATCAGGTCGCGGGGGTATGGGCTGTCGGCCATGGCTACGCTCGGCGCACCGGTTTGCGCATGCTCGACACTATCGGCCGCTCCGCCGTCCGAACGGCTCCTTCAACAACCGATGCCAACGGATCTCGGCCATCTGGTCGTCGAGCAATGCCACAATGGCCGCGATCTGCCCGACGAAAAGGGTGCCGTCGGCGTAGGCCGCAGCGCACACGGGCAACGAGCGCAGCCGCAGGGGCCAACGACCGCAGCCGCTGGGCCAACGACCGCAGCCGCTGGGCGGCGCGCCGGGTCATCCGGGCATGGGCCCGCAGCCACGCCGTCATCGACGCCGAGGCGTCGATGCCCCACCAACCGGTCGCTTCGAACTCCCCGGTGCCTCGTTCGTCACGCAGGCGGGGTGGCGGCCGGGGTTCTTCAGGGTTCCGCGACGATCCAACCCCGGCGCTGCAGCTCGGCCGCCAGCACGTCGGTCGGAAGCTGCTGCACGGCACGCTCGGCGGCCGAGAGCCTGACTGCCGGCTCCGCCGGCGACCCGTCCTGCAGCCGCTCGATCAATGCCGCGGCCTCGTCCCGGGTGAACTTGCCGGCGGCTTGGCGTTGGGTGAAACCCATCGGGCCGCGGGCGTCGCGGAAGTCGGCATGGCCGGCTTCCCGGAGCAGCTCCAGCAGCTCCTGCAGCTGCCGGGCCGTCGCCGACGGGCCCGATGGTTGACCGAATGCCATGGCGGACAGTGTGGCCGCGATCAGTAGCCGAGGTCCGGGTCCACGAGGCCGATGAGCGGCTCGCCCCGCTGGTAGCGGGCGACGTTCTCGCCCACGCGGCCCGCGAACAGCGGCTCGGCCATCTGCCAGGTGTTGGCGGTGTGCGGCGTGATCAGGCAGTTGTCGAAATCCCACAGGGGATGCCCGGCGGGGAGCGGCTCCGGGTCGGTGACGTCGAGGGCGGCACCACCTATGGCGCCGGCCCGCAGCGCAGCCACCAGGTCGTCGGTGACCACGTGGGCGCCCCGGGCCACGTTGGTCAGCCAGGCGTCGCCGTCCATGCGCTCCAGCTCGGGCGCGCCGATGATGCCGTCCGTCTCGGGCGTGAGGGCCAGGGCCAGGACGACGAGGCTGGCGCCGGCCAGCGCGTCGTGCAGATCCTCCGGGCCGACGACGTGCGACGCGCCGGGCACCGGCGCCAGCCGCCGGCGCACCACGGTCGACTCCACCCCGAACGGCGCCAGCAACCGGAGCAGGGCCTCGGTGATCCCCCCACCGCCCACGACGGTGACCTTGGCGTCGGCCAGGCGCAGCCCGCCCTGATCGCCCCACTCCCGTGCCCGGGCCCGGCGGGGGAGCTGGCGCAGACCGGCCAGCCCGAGGGCCAAGGCGTGCTCGGCGACGGGCTCGGAGTACGCCCGCTTGGTGCTGGTCCAGGTCCGCCCGTCGGCGAAGAGGCCGGCGAAGCGGTCGACGCCGGCGAAGGGCAGCTGCACCCACCGCACCCCCGGCCGGGTGCCGAGCAGGTCAGCCAAGCCGCCGGCGTCGGCGGGGTCCGTCCAGATCAGGGCCTCGGCGTCGCCGGAGTCGACCAGCTCGGCGCCGGCGCCGGTGATGGCGGCGGCCACCACGGGCGCCACGGGGCCCGGGGCGACGGCGCACCTGAGGGTCACCGAACGGACGCTACTGGTCGTTCTGAGTTCGTGGCCTCTCATTCGTGTCCACGTGGCAGGCTGCAGGCGTGCCTTCGCACGACGAAGAGACTGACGTCGCGCTTCGTCTTGCACGGGAGGAAGCGGAGAGGTCGGCGGTGTGATCGTCAGCGAAATTTGGCGATATCCGGTGACGTCGGCGCAGGGAGAGCCGGTGTGCCGGTCCGTGGTTACGGGTGTCGGGCTCGAGGGGGATAGGGGGCTCGCAATTGTCGACATCGGCGCCGGCCGAGCCCTCACTGGCCGGCGCCGGCAGCCGGAGTACGACTTCCCGGTGAACCCCGAGGACGAGTCGGGGGAGTGGGACGTCTGGAGTGGTCCCGCCGGTGTCTGGCACGACTCCGCTCGAACGCAGGTGTCGATCCTCTCGACGACCAGTCTCGCGGCCTGGCCCATCCGCCGGTTCCGTCCGAACGTCCTCGTTGACGGTTCCGACGAGGATCAACTGGTTGGTCGGCGCATCGCGATTGGATCGGTCGTATTGGACGTGATGAAGAAAATAGATCGCTGCGTCATGGTGAACAGACCACAGCCCGAAGGCATCGAGCGCGATCGAAGCGTCTTGCGAACGGTGATGCGCGAACGTGAAGGCTTTCTCGGAGTGGGCGCGCTCGTTGCCCGTCCGGGCGAGATGGAGGCTGGCGACGACCTCAGGGAACTGGGCCCTTCCCCCGCAGTCGTTCGCTGAAGGTGATACTGGCCGCATGCGCCACAACATCGTCGAAGGGGAGCCGGGCATCTTCCCCGACCCCATCGCCCGCCTGCTGGTGTGGATCGGCAAGTTGTTCCGCAGGAAGAAAGGCAATCAGTCGCCGTAGGCCTGTCACCCGGTCGCCTCCGTCGTGCGTCTGTCGGGGAAACGGAACCGAGGAGAGGTCGATGAAGAGCAGGACATCGCAGCAGTTGGCCATCGCCGGCGGGCTCGCCTGGCTGGGGGTCGCCGGGTATGGCATCCGAGAGCTGTCAAACAGCGGCGACGACAGCTGGGAGGTGGCGTACGCGCTGTTCTCCGTCGCCCTGGTCCTCGGAGCGGGGCTCAGCCTGGCCGCGGTTGCCCTCGTCAGCACCGGAAGTCGCCGGCCGCGTCTCCGGATCGCCGGGCTGGTCGCCGGCGGGCTGGGCTGCGCGCTGGGACTGATCGCGGCCTGGGCGCTGCCGGTCTGGATGACGCTCCTCGGCGTCGGGTTCGCGATCATGGCCGTGGCCTCCGATCCCGCCCGGCGCCGGGCCCTGGCGCTTCTGGCCGGTGGCCAGGTCCTCGGGATCGCAGTCCTCATCACGTCGATCGAAGCGGAGGTGGGCCGGGTCGACGAGTACGGCGACTACCCCGCAGCCGCCGGCATCGCCCTCATCTTCGTGGCTGTGGTGATGATCGTCGCTCTCGTCGAGCTGGCCCGGGGTCGGCAGGGGCGCGACGTCGGGGCCTACGCCGGCTGATCGGCGGCCCGGGCCCGGATCGCCCGGGTCATGCTGTCCTTCGACTCCAGGAGGATGCGGCGGACCGGCCCTGGCAGGGCATCGTCGGCCAGGGCCCGATCGGTGGCGTCGAGCACGTCCGGACCGATCAGGGAGCTCGGGTACAGGCCGCGGATGAGGCTCAACGCTTCGTCCCGAGTGCGCTCGGCCCAGAACCGGTTGATGTTGGCGAAGTACGGCTCGACGTAGGGGGCGAGCAGCTCGTCCTGCCCCATGACGCCGAACCCGCCGGCGACCGACCGGAGGGTGGCGAGCGGCAGGCCCTCCTCCTCGGTCAGCCGGGCCCACGCGGTGGCCTTCGCCTCGGCGGTCGGGCGCGAGGCCCGTGCCGACGCCACCCGTCGCTGGCCGATGTCGGTCGGGTCGCGCTCGAGCTCGGCGGTGATCAGGGCACCGTCGTCGTCCTTCCCGATAGACGCCAGGGTCATGACGATCTGCCAGCGCAGGTCGGTGTCGACGGCCAAGCCGGGCACCTCTGTGGAGCCGTCGAGCAGGCCTCGCACGTACGCCAGGTCCTCTGCCGAGTCGACCACCGACTGGAGGTGGCGGGCCCAGACGAGCTGGCGGTCGCTGCCTGGGTCGGCCGCGGCCAGGCCGGCGCGGGCGGCGGCGGCGAGGGCGGCCCGGGCCGCCATCCGGTTGGCCGGGTCGCCGTAGACGTCGACTGCGGTGTCGGCCTGTGAGAGGAGGCGGGCCAACGTGGAGTCGTCGGTCTCGGCCGGGGCGTGGGCCAGTACGAGCTCGACGTACCGCCGCGTCGCCAGCTCGGCGTCGCGGACCATGTCCCAGGTGGCGGCCCAGCACAGGTTGCGGGCCAGCGGGTCGACGATGGCGCTCAGATGGCCGGCGAGGGTGGCGACCGAGCGCTCGTCGAGGCGGACCTTGGCGTAGGTGAGGTCGTCGTCGTTCAGCAGCAGCAGGTCGGGCACCCTCTCGCCGGCCAGCTCGGCCACGTCGGTGCGCTCGCCGACCACGTCGAGCTCGACCCGCCGGTCGCGCACCAGGCCGGCGTCGCCCAGGCGGTACAGGCCGACGGCGACGCGGTGGGAGCGGAGCGTGTCGTTGCCGGGCTGGCCGGCCTGGAGGATCGAGAACGCGCCATAGGTGTCGCCCTTGATAGAGAAGTCGGCACGCAGTGTGTTCACGCCGGCCGTCTCCAGCCACTCCTGGGACCAGTCGGTCAGCTTTCGCCCACTCGTCTGCTCGAGGTTCGCCAGGAAGTCGGCCAGCTCGGCATTGCGCCACTCGTACCTGCGGAAGTAGCGCTGGAGGCCCTGGCGGAATCCGTCCTGGCCGACCCAGGCGACGAGCTGCTTGAGCGTCGACGCCCCCTTCAGATAGGTGATGCCGTCGAAGTGGAGGCGCACGGCGTCGGTGTCGACGATGTCGGCGGAGATCGGGTGGGTGGTCGGCAGCTGGTCCTGGGCCATGGCGCCGGCCTTGGTGCCGGCGGCGAAGCGCACCCAGGCGTCGGAGAACCGCGTGGCCTGCGACAGGGCGTGAGTGGCCATGTAGGTGGCGAAGCTCTCGTTCAGCCAGAGGTCGTCCCACCAGCGCATGGTCACCAGGTCGCCGAACCACATGTGGGCCATCTCGTGCAGGAGGGTGTTGGCCCGACCCTCGTGGGCGGCCTCCGTCTGGCGCGAGCGGAACACCATGTACTCGTTGAAGGTGACGCAGCCCGGGTTCTCCATGGCGCCGAAGTTGAACTCGGGCACGAAGAGCTGGTCGTACTTCTTGAACGGGTACGGGTAGTCGAACTCGGCCTCGAAGAAGTCGAGGCCCTGCTTCGTCAGGGTGAACAGCTCGTCGGCATCGAGGTACTGGGCCAGCGACTCGCGGCAGTAGATGCCCAGGTCGACCTGCCCGTGGACGTCGCGGACGACGTGGTACGGCCCCGCCACCACTGCCACCAGATACGTGGAGATGACGTCGGTGGGGGAGAAGCGCCAGGTGCCGCCGTCCCGCGTCGACGGGCTGTTGCTCACGACGTCCCAGTCCTCGGGAGCGGTGACGGTGAGGGTGAACCGGGCCTTGATGTCGGGCTGGTCGAAGCAGGTGAAGACGCGGTGGGCGTCGTAGGGCTCGAACTGGGTGTGGAGGTACACCTTGCCGTCGGTGGGGTCGGCGAAGCGGTGCATGCCGACGCCGGTGTGCTGGTACGCGCAGTTGGCGACGACCCGCAGCACGTTGTTGGCCAGCAGGCCGCGCAGGGGGATGCGGCTCTTGGCCTTGTCGTAGGACTCGACAGGGATGACCCGCCCGTTGAGCGTCGCCTCGCGCACGTTCTCCGCGTCGAGGTCGATGAAGGTGCTCAACCCGACGAGGTTCCCCTGGAAGCGCACGGTGGTGTCGCTGACGTACGTCTCGTCACCTGTCGTGAGATCCAGGGCGACCGTGTAGGAGACACCCGACAGTTTGGTGGCGCGATCCTGGGCTTCGGCCCTGGTGAGATTGTCCTCGGTCATCTGGTCAGTATTGCCGCCCCGGGTAACCTCGCCCCCGTGCGTGTCGGCCTGGTGTCCCCGTACAGCCTTTCGCTGCCCGGGGGCGTGCAGGGCCAGGTGCTCGGGCTGGCGCAGGCCCTGCGCGGCCTCGGCCATCAGGTGCGCGTCCTCGGACCGTGCGACGGCGCGCCGCCCGAGGTCGGCATCATCCCGTTGGGCAACAGCATCCCGACCGCGGCCAACGGGTCCATGGCCCCTGTCGCCCCTGACCCGTCCAACGCGCTGCGCACGATTGCCGCCCTGCGCGACGAGGCGTTCGACGTCATCCACCTGCATGAGCCGATCGCCCCGGGGTGCACGGTGACGACCCTCGTGTGCGCCAACGCGCCGATGGTCGGCACCTTCCACGCCGCCGGCACCAGTGCCTCCTACCGGTGGGTCCCGGGCCTGCGCTGGCTGGCCGGCCGGCTCGCCATCCGCTGTGCGGTGTCCGAGGACGCCGTCGAGCTGGCCCAGGGGGGACTCGGCGGGGAGTACGTGCTCCTGCACAACGGCATCGATGTCGAGCGGTTCGCCAAGGCCGACCCCTGGCCGACCGAGGGGCCGACCGTCCTCTTCCTCTCCCGTCACGAGGAGCGCAAAGGCCTCGACGTGCTGATCGACGCCCTGCCGGCGCTGCCCGACGACGCCCGGGTGTGGGTGGCCAGCGACGGGCCCGACACGGCGCAGCTCAAGCGGGCGGCGGCCGGCGACGGGCGGGTGGAGTGGCTGGGCCGCATCGACGAGGAGGAGAAGATCCGGCGCCTGCGGGGCGCGCACGTGCTCTGCGCGCCCTCGCTGCGGGGCGAGTCGTTCGGGATGATCCTGCTGGAGGCCATGGCGGCCGAGACGCCGATCGTGGCCAGCGACCTGCCGGGGTACCGAAAGGTGATCGGCCAGGGCGAGCCGGCGGCGCTGCTCGTGTCCCCGGGCGACGCCGCCGCCATGGGGGTCGCCCTACGGAAGGTCCTCGACGACCCGGGGCTAGGTGCGTCGCTGGCCGCGGCCGGGAACGTGCGGGCGGCCACCTTCTCGATGGACCGGCTGGCCGGGCGCTACGTCGAGCTCTACCGGTCGGCGATCGCCGGGGTCCCTCCCGTATGATGGGTCCGCCATGATCCTGATCATCGTCATCGCGATCGTCGTCCTGCTGCTGCTGTACGTCATCGTCACGTACAACGGGCTGGTCCGGCTGCGGAACCGGATCCAGAACGCGTGGGCCCAGATCGATGTGCAGCTCCGCCGGCGCTACGACCTGATCCCGAACCTGGTCGAGACGGTCAAGGGCTACGCGGCCCATGAAAAGGGCACGTTCGAGGCCGTCACCCAGGCCCGGGCCAACGCCATCAACGCCCAGGGGCCGGCAGCCCAGGCCCAGGCCGAGAACATGATCAGCGGCGCCCTGAAGTCGCTCTTCGCCGTCTCCGAGGCCTACCCCGACCTCAAGGCCAACCAGAACTTCCTGTCGCTGCAGGAGGAGCTGAGCGGCACGGAAGGTCGGATCTCCTACGCCCGGCAGTACTACAACGACTCCGTGCTGCGGCTCAACACCAAGATCCAGAGCTTCCCGTCCAACATCCTGGCCGGCATGTTCGGGTTCAAGGAGCACGAGTACTTCGAGGCCGACGAAGGTTCGCGCGGCCCGGTCTCCGTGCAGTTCTGAGCGACCCTCCTGTACGACCAGATCTCCTCCAACAAGCGGCGTTCGGTCCTGCTGGTCGCCGGCTTCGTCGTGCTCGTCGCTCTGGTGGCCTGGGCGGTCCAGGTCCTGCTCGGCTTCGGCGTCGCCGGTCTGATCATCGCTCTGGTGGTGGCCGGCGTCGGCGCTGCGGTGGCGTACTGGAAGTCCGACGCCGTCGCCCTGGCCATGAGCCACGCCCGGCCGGCCGACCCCACGACGTACGCGCGGCTTCATAACGTCGTGGAGGGCCTCTGCATCGCCGCCGGCCTGCCCAAGCCCCGGATCTACGTCATCGAGGACGACGCGCCCAACGCGTTCGCCACCGGCCGCAATCCCCGTCACGCAGCGGTGGCGGTGACCACCGGCCTTCTGGACAAGATGACAAGGATCGAGCTGGAAGGCGTCCTGGCCCACGAGCTCAGCCACATCAAGAACTACGACATCCTGGTCTCGACCCTGGCGGTGACCATGGTCGGCGTCATCGCCCTGCTGACCGACTTCAGCCTGCGGTTCATGTGGTGGGGCGGTCCCCGCCACCGTGACGACAACAGCCCTGGCGGTGGCGGGCCGATGGCGGTCTTCGCCGTGTTCGGGTTCGTGCTGCTGTTGCTCGCCCCGGTGGTCGCCCGGCTCATGCAGGCCACGATCAGCCGGCGGAGGGAGACGCTCGCCGATGTGAGCGGTGTGGCACTGACCCGGTACCCTCCCGGGTTGATCTCGGCATTGGAGAAGTTGAGGGACGACACGACCGTCGTCCATTCGTCGTCGAGGGCCACCGCCCACCTCTGGGTGGAGTCGCCGCTGGCCCGCACGCCGGAAGCGGGCCGCCGAGTCCGGCTGAACCGGATGTTCGACACGCATCCTCCGCTGGAGGAGCGCATCCAGGCCCTCAAGGAGCTCTAGAGAGAATGAAGCCCAGACCGATCGCACTGGTCGTCCCGCTGATGCTGGTCGTCAGCGCCGGCTGCGGGGGCGGGGCCAAGAAGGCCGCCGCTCCCGCCGAGGCCGCGCCGGTCGAGACGACCACCACGACCGCCGGCGCCGTGTCCGGTACCTATCCGCTGACGGGCATGCCGGCGACCGACCGCGCCAAGGCGGCCCGGCGGGCGGTGGCGGTGAAGATCGACAACAACGCCGCGGCCCGGCCCCAGTCCGGCATCGAGCGGGCCGACCTCGTCTACGAGGAGTTCACCGAGGGCATCACCCGGTTCGTGGTCGTGTTCCAGTCGGGGGACGCACCCCAGGTGGGCCCGGTGCGGTCGGTGCGGCCCGCCGACCCCAACATCGTCAAGCCCTTGGGTGGACCCCTCGTCTTCTCCGGCGGCTCACCGGCCGTGCTGAACGTGGTCAAGAACGCCGGCCTCACCCAGGTCACCGAGAACGACAAGACGACCCTGACGCGGCGCTCCGGTCGGAAGGCCCCCCACAACCTCTACACGACAACCGACCTGCTGTACGCCAAGGCCGGCGCCGGCGCCCCGCCGCCCGCCTTCGCCACCTTCCTGCGCCCCGACGATGCTGTCGCGCCCACCGGTTCGACGCCGGCGGCCACCCTCCGCCTGACGCCGGCACCCGGCGTGACGGCCGCGTACGTGTGGAATGCCGGCGCCAGGCTCTGGAGCCGATCCACCGACGGGAAGCCGCACATGCTGGAGGGCGGCGCCCAGATCTCCCCGCGGAACATCATCGTGCAGTTCACGCCGTACCTGAACTTCCCGGCGGACTCGAAGGTCAAGTTCCCCGAGGTGATCGGCTCCGGCGACGCCCTCGTCTTCGTCAACGGCGCCCAGGTCAAGGCCAAGTGGAACAAGTCGTCGGCCGCGGCGGTGACGACCTACACCGATGCCGGCGGCAAGCCGATCCTGCTGGCGCCCGGCCAGACCTGGGTCCACCTCCAGGCCCCGGGCTCGGCGGTGACGGTCAGCTGACGCCGCGTCTATTGGCCGGAGTCCGTCGGGGGACGACGGTAGAATCGCATCCATGACCGACCGCACGACCGCCAGCCACACGACTGGTAGCCGGACCACAGGAACGGCGGCGGTGAAGCGCGGCCTGGCCGAGATGCTCAAGGGCGGCGTCATCATGGACGTCGTCGACGTCGAGCAGGCCAAGATCGCCGAGGACGCCGGCGCGGTGGCGGTCATGGCCCTCGAGCGGGTCCCGGCCGACATCAGGCGCGACGGTGGCGTGGCCCGCATGAGCGACCCGGCCATGATCGAGGCCATCCAGGCCGCGGTCACCATCCCGGTCATGGCCAAGGCCCGCATCGGGCACTTCGCCGAGGCCCAGGTGCTGGAAGCCCTCCAGGTCGACTACATCGACGAGAGCGAGGTGCTGACCCCCGCCGACGAGGCCCACCACATCGACAAGTGGCCGTTCACCGTGCCGTTCGTGTGCGGGGCCACCAACCTGGGCGAGGCGCTGCGCCGCATCTCCGAGGGGGCGGCCATGATCCGCTCCAAGGGCGAGGCCGGCACCGGGAACATCGTGGAGGCCGTCCGCCACCTCCGCTCCATCCTGGGCGACATCCGCCGGCTGACCCAGGCCGATTCGGCCGAGCGCTACGCGTGGGCGAAGCAGCTCCAGGCGCCGATCGACCTGGTGGCCGAGGTGGCCGACCTGGGTGCGCTCCCGGTCCCCATGTTCTGCGCCGGCGGCATCGCCACGCCGGCGGACGCATCCCTGGTCATGCAGCTGGGCGCCGAGGCCGTCTTCGTCGGGTCGGGCATCTTCAAGAGCTCCGACCCCGAGGCCATGGCCCGCGCCGTCGTCGAGGCCACCGCCCACTTCAAGGACGCCCAGATCGTCGCCAAGGTCAGCCGTGGGCTGGGCGAGGCCATGCGGGGCGCCGAGATCGCGGGCCTGGAGACCCGGCTGGCGGAGCGTGGCTGGTGAGGCGGCCTCCAGGTGCACAAGGTCGGGGTCCTCGCCCTGCAGGGGGCGTCCAAGCGGCACGCTGAGGCGCTGGCCGCACTGGGCGCATGCCCGGTCGAGGTCCGTACGCCGGAGGATCTGGCCGACATCGAAGGGATCATCCTGCCCGGCGGCGAGTCGACCACGATGTCGAAGCTGCTCGACCTGGCCGGCCTGTTCGAGCCGCTGGCCGACCGCCTGCGCGAGGGGATGCCGGCGTTCGGCACCTGCGCCGGCATGATCCTGCTCTCGGCGCGCATCCTCGACGGGCGGGCCGACCAGCGCTGCTTCGGTGTGCTCGACGTCGACGTCCGCCGCAACGCCTTCGGCCGCCAGGTGGACTCCTTCGAGGCCGAAGTGGCCGTTGACCGACTGCCCGGGGGAGGCTTCCCCGCGGTGTTCATCCGGGCGCCGGTCATCGAGCGGGTCGGCGAGGAGGTCGAGGTGCTGTCGAGCGTCGACGGCCTCCCTGTCCTGTGCCGCCAGGGCCCCGTCCTGGCCGCCGCGTTCCATCCCGAGCTTTCCGACGACCTGCGTCTACACCAACTCTTCCTGGAGGATTGACGAATGTCCGGACATTCCAAGTGGGCGACGATCAAGCACCAGAAGGGGGCCAAGGACAAGGTCCGGGCCAAGGTCTTCGCCAAGGTCCTGCGCCAGGTGGAAGTCGCGGCCCGGGAGGGTGGGGGCGACATGACCGCCAACGCCACGCTGCGGTCGATGTACCAGAAGGCCCGTGAGGCCTCGGTGCCTACCGACACCATCGAGCGGGCCATCAAGCGGGGCACCGGCGACCTCGAAGGCGTGCGCTACGAGGCGGTGAACTACGAGGGCTACGCCCCGCTGGGCGTCGCCATCTATGTCGAGACCCTCACCGACAACCGCAACCGCACCGGAGCCGACGTGCGGGCCATCTTCTCCAAGAACGGCGGCTCCAGCGCCGAGCCCGGCGCGGTGGCCTGGCAGTTCGAGCGCAAGGCCGTGATCATCGTGGGCAAGGAGGGTCCCGCGGCCGATGAGGACGAGCTGATGCTCATCGCCCTCGATGCCGGCGCCGAGAACCTCGAGGACCAGGGCGACACCTGGCAGCTCACCGCGCCGCCGACCGACCTCGGTCGCCTCCGTGACGCCTTGGAGGCCGCCGGCGTGAAGGTGACCTCGGCCGAGCTGACCATGGTGCCGACCTCCACCATCGCCCTGGAGTCCGAGTCCGACGCCCGCAAGGTGCTGCGGGTGGTCGACGCCCTGGAGGACCACGACGACGTCCAGGCCGTCTACGCCAACTTCGACATCCCCGACTCGGTGCTCCAGCTGGTCGAAGCGGGGGCGTAGGTCCCATCCGCCGCCGGCGGCGAGCGGTGCGCTATCGTCACGAACGGATGTTCGTGCTCGGGATCGACCCAGGGGTGT
>JAHFUP010000158.1 GCA_023265025.1 Acidimicrobiia bacterium
GACTAGTCCGCCGTCTCCGAACTGGCTGCAGTGACGTGCCTATAGGCACGTCACTGCAGCCAAATCAAGGGGAGACGTGGTGGTGGTGCTCCAGCGCCCGGAGGCCGGCGAGATAGGACGACAGGGCCACCGCCGAGGTCAGGGCCAGCAGGGCCATGCCCGTCCCGCTGGGGATGCGGACGGCAACCGGCAGGGCGGCGCCCACGACCCACGCCAGCTGGAACCGGGTCTCGAAGCGGGCGAACGTGCGCCCCCGCACGGCGTCGGGCGCGTCGCGCTGCACGATGCTGTCGAACGCCAGCTTGCCGGCGCCGGCGGCGGCGCCCACCGCGCCGGCCAGGACGGCCGCCGCCGGCCGGCCGCCGATCCAGACCGACACCAGGCCGGCGGCCACGACCATGGCCAGGCACGCCTGGAGGATCCGCTCCTCGGCCAGCCGCCGGCGCAACCCTGGCGCAAGGGCCGCGCCCAGGAACGACCCCACCATGCTGGTGGCCAGCACGACACCGAACCACCACGCGGGCGCGTTGTCGTGCCGGAAGGCGAAGGCGATCAGGAAGGTCAGGAAGCCCACGACGGCCCGCAGGATGCCCATGGCCGACGCCGCCATGCGCACCGAGGCGGTGTGCAGCTCGGCCTCGCCTACATCGACGGGCGGCATCCGGTCGCCGGCCGGCGGGCGGGCCAGGCGGAACCCGACGACCGCAGTGGCGGCGAAGGCCACTGCGGCGAGGCGCACGACCCAGGGCGCGCCGAGGAAGCCCACCTTGAGGACGATGACGCCGGGAATGGCGGCGACGAACCCCGCCAGCACCGACAGCACGGCTAGCCGGGAGTTGGCGGCCACCAGCTCGCCTGCCCCCGACACCGTGTTGGGCACGAGGGCGCTCTTGGTCACCATGTGGGTCTTGGACAGGACGAGCACCGCGAACGCCTCCGGGAAGAGCATGAGGCTGTCGAGGTGGGTGGCCATGGAGATGCAGACGACGGCCCTCGTCGCCGCGCTGGCGATGATCAAGGCCCGCCGCCCGCCGCGGCTGCGGTCGATGACGGGTGACAGCAGGGGGGCGACGACGGCGAACGGGGCGACGGTCAGCAGCAGGTAGAGGGCGACACGGCCCCGCGCCGCGCTCGGTGAGATGGAGAAGAACAGGGACCCCGCCAGGGCCATGGTGACGAGCGTGTCCCCGGCCACGGCCAGGATGTGGACGACGGCCAGCCGGGAGAACGCCGACTGGGACGCGGCGGCCCGACCTCGTGCCCGGGGCGGCCGGCGGAGCGGCTGCCAGCCGGCGTCCGTGGTGGAGGGCGCCACGGATCTATCGTAGGGGACCGCCCGCCGGCCGCCCCGACGCCTCGCCGGAACGGAGCGAAGCGAGTGACGGCGACGGGCTTAGCCGGCCTTGGCCGACGCGGCGGGCGCGGCCAGGGGCGGGCCGGCGGGCAGCCGGAGCACGAACGTCGACCCCTCCCCCTCGGCCGAGGAGACCCGCACCTCGCCCCGGTGGGTGCCGACGACGTGGCGGACGATGGCCAGGCCGAGCCCGTTGCCGCCCAGGTTGCGCGCCCTCGTGCCTTCGACCCGGTAGAAGCGCTCGAAGATGTGGTCCAGGTCGGCCTCGGGGATGCCGATGCCGCGGTCCTTCACGCTCACGGTGACCCAGCCGTTGCCGTCGGGACGCCCGCGGACCTCGACGACCGACCGGGCCGGCGAGTACTTCACCGCGTTGTCGAGCAGGTTGTAGACGGCGGCGACCAATTGCCGGCGGTCGCCGACCACCGACAGGCGGTGCGCCGGCTCGCCGAAGTTGACGGTGATGTCCTTGTCCTGGGCCGCGGCGCGCACCCGCTCGGCCGCCTGGGCGACGATCAGGTGGACGGGCACGGCCTCCGGCGCCGGGTGCTCCTCGGCGTCCATGCGGGACAGGAGCATCAGGTCGTCGATCACCCGGGCCACCCGCTGCGACTCGTTCTGCAGCCGCCGCGCCAGCCGGGCCACGACGGCGGGATCCTTCTCGCCGACCAAAGTCTCGGCCAGCAGCCCCAACGCGCCGACGGGCCGCTTCAGCTCCTGGCCGATGTTGTCGACGAACTCCCGCCGGGCCGTCTCGTGGCGATCCTGGGCCGACCGGTCGTCGATCACCACGATGCCGCCCAGCGTCCGCTGGTCGTCGTGGAGGGGAGAGGACTGGAACTGCAGGGTTCGGGGCGGCGGGCCATCCACGTCCAACGATGCGCTGTCGGCTTTGCCGTCGGCCGCGGCGGCCAGGAGGTGCAGGACGGTGTCCCGGGCCGGCGTCGTGCGCCCATGGGCCTCCAGGAGGCCGGCGGCGGCCCCGTTCTGGAAGACGACCGTGCCCTGGTCGTCGCCGACGACGACACCCTGGGGCACCACGGCCAGCGCCTGTTCCAGCAGCGACTGCCCGGAACGGGCCTCGTTGGCGATGGCCACCGTGGTGTCGACGACCCGCTCCAGCTTGGCCAGCCCGGTCTCCAGGCCGGCCCGGCCGCCGAACTGCAGGTCGGACTCGCCCATGCGGGCGGTCAGGGCGGCCAGCCGGCGGGCGGTCGCCCGGCGGGTGAGAAGCGCCCATGCCACCGCGAGGAGAACCACGCCGGCGGCGACCGCGACGACCACGGCGTCAGCGTTCGACAGTGGCATCTCCCCCACCATACGTGGCGGTCGCCCGCCGGTGGTGCTATCCCCCGGAGGGAAATTCAGTCGGAGGCGTCGTCCTCCGGCAGCCCGAGGTCCCAGTCCAGCAGGATGTTCTCCCGCTCGGCGTCACGGACGACGCGCTCGCGGTTGCGGCGGAACTGGGGGTCGTGCGGCGGCAGCAGCAGGAGCCGGGCCAGGATGCGCTGGCTCAGCTCCTCGATGACGTTGCGCTCGCCAAAGTCGGAGACCACCTGCCAGTGCGGGGCGACGGGACCCATGTACACGACCCGGACGTGCCCGCGCGGCGGTTGTGCTTCCTCGAGCTCTTCGGGTGCCTGGGCCATCCAGCCAGGCTACCGGGTCGGGGTCTGGCCCAGGGTCACGGTCGCCGACTGCTGCACCCCGCCCCGCTGCCACCGGACCTCCACCTTGTCGCCCGGCTTGTTCTTGCGGATGGCGGTGCCCAGCTCGTCCGACGACGACACCTTGTCGGGCCCGACACCGGTGATCAGGTCGCCGGTCGCGAGGCCGGCGGCCTCGGCCGGCGTGCCGGGGCTCACCGAGCTGACATAGGCGCCGGTGCCGGCGATGCCGCCGAGACGGTCGCGGTTCGCCTCGTTCAGGGTGGTCGTGCTGACCCCCAGGTAGGCGGGCACCTTCACCTTGCCGCCGAGCTGGCGCAGGTCATCGATCATGGGCCGGATGGTGTCGGCGGCAATGGCGAACCCGATGTTCTGGGCGTCGCCCTGGTTGCTGGCCTGGATGACCGCGGTGTTGATCCCCACCACCTCGGCGTTGGCGTTCACCAGGGGCCCACCCGAGTTCCCGGGGTTGATGGCGGCGTCGGTCTGGATCAGGTGCTCGAGGCGCCGGCTCCCGGAGCCGATGGTCCGGTCGAGGGCGGAGACGATGCCGGTCGTGACCGTGGGGCCGCCGGGCAGGGCGAGGGCATTGCCGATGGCGACGACCTGGTCGCCGACCCGCAGGTCCGCCGAGCGCCCGAGCGTGGCGACCGGGAGGTTGCTCACGCCCTGGACGTGGATGACGGCGATATCGGCCGCCGGGTCGCTGCCGAGCAGGGTGGCGTCGTAGGTCTTGTCGCCGGTCGGGAGCTTGACCTTGATGGCGCCGGCGTTGGAGATGACGTGGGCGTTCGTCAGCACGTCGCCGTCAGGGGTCAGGATCACGCCGGTGCCGGCGCCCTCGCGAGGGGTGACGCTGGTCAGGTCGTCCTGGACGAAGCCGCTCACGCTCACCGACACCACGGCCGGCTCCACCCGGTCGAGGATGGCGTGGATGTCGCCCGGTTGGGTGAGGCCTGGGGCCGTCGTCGCCGTGCCGAGGGCCTGGGTGCTCGGGACCGGGCTCGCCACCGTGGGGGTGGCGTCGTCGTCCATCGCCGCGACGATGAGGCCGGAGACCAGGGCGCCAACCACCGCACCGACGATGGCGGGCCCCAGCCACCGCCCCCGGGGCCGCGGCGCCGGCGTCGGCGGGGCGGGAACCACCGGCTGCGGCAGCGTCCCGGTGGGCATCTCGAAGACCGGTCCGTCGTCTTCCATGCCCCCCATCCTGCCCGGAGTTGAAACTTTCCACGATCCGGGCACGTCTGTTCCTACGTAAGAACAGACAGAGGGAACCACTTCTGGGCGCATCCCGTTGTTCAGAGCGGAAGCCCGACGAGGAGGGCCAAGTGGACAACGAGTGGATGGCGGAAGGCAACTGCCGGAACGAACCGCCGGGGATGTTCTTCCCGAGCGATGGCGTCGGCGTGGAAGTCGCCCGTCGGATCTGCGCGACCTGCCCGGTGAAGGAGCCCTGCCTCGAGTACGCGCTGCGCAACGGCATCGACCACGGGGTCTGGGGCGGGGCGTCGGAGCGGGAGCGCCGGCGCATCGCCCGCCGCCGGCGCCTGGAGCGCGCCGCCGCCGGCGCCACCCGGTAGGCGCCGTTGGCCCGCTGCCGGGCCGTATGGCGCGATCCGCGGGCGAGAAGCTGATGAGCACAGACGAATCGGCTGCGCCGGCGCCCAACCGACGTCAAGCGAGGAAGGAGCCCCGGCGGCAACCGAGCGCGGCGAACGCATCGGATGAGGCGGCGGAGGGTCGCCGGCACGGCCACCAGTGTCCCGGGGCGGCTCCGGCGGCGAAAGGATGAGGCCGGGAGCAGGCTCGGGCCCGTTCCCCGAGTACGGCGACCTCGACAGCGACTACGTGTTCGTGAACCTCTTCGCCCCGCCGGTGGGCCGCCCGCTGCACTACTCGGCAGTGGCCGGGCTGGTCAGCCAACTCCGGGCCCGCACCGGGATCGACTTCAACCTCCACATGCTGCGCCACTCCGCCGCGAGCGAGATGATCCCGGCGGGTGTGGCGATCGAGGTCGTCTCTAAGCCTGAATCCACCGATTGATCTCGGTCGGCCGACGAGAAGGCCGGGAAGCTGGCCCAAGTGGACGATGACAGCCAACAGGGGGTCGATAGCCTCTGCGGGCCGCTGAGGGGGTGTAGCGG
>JAHFUP010000088.1 GCA_023265025.1 Acidimicrobiia bacterium
GTGGACATCCGACTGACTCGAGTGACGAGCTGATTCAGACCCGTGTCCGACGCGTACGTCACAGGCAAGATAGCGCTGACCTGCAGAAAGCCCCGGAGACGATCTCACCCGAGCAGTGAAATTGACGAGATCCACCGGTTCAACAAGGCCCAGCAGGACGCCTTCCTGCCCGCGGTCGAGGAGGGACTGCTCGTCCTCATCGGGGCGACCACGGAGAACCCGTACTTCGAGGTCAACGCCCCGCTGCTGTCCAGGTCGAGCCTGTTCCGACTCCACCCACTGACCCAAGAGGCGGTCCGAAGCCTGCTGGAGCGGGGCCTGGAGCACGAGAAGGCCGAGGCCGACCCGGAGGCGATCGACCACCTGGTCGGGAAGGCGGACGGCGACGCCCGGGTGGCACTCAACGCCCTCGAAGTGGCGATCGCCCTCGCCCGCGATCACCCGGTGACCCTCGCCGACGCCGAAGCCGCCCTCGACGCCCGCGCCCTCCGCTACGAGCGCGACGAGCACTACGACATCGTCAGCGCCTTCATCAAGAGCATCCGTGGCTCCGACCCCGACGCCGGCCTCTACTGGCTGGCCCGGATGCTCGAGGCCGGCGAGGACGCCCGGTTCATCGCCCGCCGGCTGGTCATCCTGGCGTCCGAGGACGTCGGCATGGCCGACCCGATGGCCCTGCTGGTGGCCGACGCCGCGGCGCGGGCGGTCGAGTTCGCCGGCTTGCCCGAGGCCCAGCTGAACCTGGCCCAGGCCGTCATCCACCTGGCCACTGCGCCCAAGTCCAACCGGGTCACCGCCGCCCTCGGCGCGGCCCAGGGCGACGTGAAGGACCGCCCCGCCGGCGAAGTCCCGATGCACCTGCGCAGTGCCGGCTACTACGGGGCCAAGAAGCTCGGGCACGGGATCGGCTACGAGTATCCTCACGACGACCCGCGAGGGTGGGTTCCACAGGAGCACCGCCCGCCTGAGGTCGCCGGTCGGGTGTACTACGAGCCGTCGGACCATGGCTTCGAACGGGAGATCGCCGAGCGCATGCGAGCACGCCAGGACCAGCGTTGAGCCCCACCGAGCTGGCCGCCACCGTCGCCTCCATGGCCTTCGCCATGCTGGTCGTGGGCCTGTTGCTCCTGATCGGTTCGGCCATCCGCACCCTTTCCAGCGTGCGGGGCGCGGTCGACGACGTCCGCCGCACCGCCGTCCCGCTCATCTCCGACATCCACCTCGCCGTGCGCCAGGCCAACGGCGACCTCGTCAAGGTCGAGTCCATCCTGGAGCGGACCGAGTCGATCAAGGGCACCGTCGACTCGGCGTCCCAGCTCGCCGTGGCCGCCTTCGCCACCCCCCTGATCAAGGTGGCCGCCATCACCACCGGCCTGAACCGGGCGGCCCGCCGGCTATCGGGAAAGACCTGATCACGGCATGTTCAAGCGCCTCTTCTGGCTGAGCACCGGCCTCGCGGCGGGGTTCGGCTCCTCGTTCTGGCTCATGCGCACTGTCCGTCGCACCATCGAGCGGCTGACCCCGCAGCGCTTGACCCAGGACGCCGTCGCCGGCGCCCGCTCGGTGGGCACCGAGCTCAAGGCCGCCCTCGACGAGGGCCGGCTGGCGATGCGGGAGCGGGAGGCCGAGTTGCGGGCTCAGATCGACCGCCGGACCGCCTCGAGAGCGCAATCGGACTGACCGCCGGCGCCGCCGGTCGGTAGTCTGGCTCGGACCGCCATGGATGTACGCACTTGAACGCTGACGAGCTTCGCCGCGCCTTCACGGGCTTCTTCGTCGACCGCGGCCACACGCTGCACCCGTCGATGGGGCTGATCCCACATCACCCCGCCGCGCCCATGTTCGCCAACGCCGGCATGAACCAGTTCCTCCCGATCATCCTGGGCGAGGAGCCGGTGCCCGACCCGCCCCGGGCCACGTCGGTACAGAAGTGCCTGAGAGTCAAGGGCAAGCACGACGACATCGCCAACGTCGGCGTCACGTGGGGCCACTGCACGTTCTTCGAGATGCTGGGCAACTTCAGCTTCGGCGACTACTTCAAGGCCGAGATCATCCCGTGGGCCTGGGAGCTGCTCACCGACGTCCTGAAGATCGACGGGGACCGCCTGTGGATCACCGTCCACGACACCGACGACGAGGCCGCCGCCATCTGGCAGGAGAAGGTGGGCATCCCGGCCGAGCGCATCCAGCGCATGGGCGCCGACAACTTCTGGGAGATGGGCGAGACCGGCCCGTGCGGGCCGTGCTCGGAGATCTACTACGACCGCGGCGAGGACTTCGGCGCCCCCGGCGGACCGGCCCACGGTGGCGAGGAGCGGTTCCGGGAGATCTGGAACCTGGTCTTCATGCAGTACAACCGCCAGTCCGACGGCACCCTGGCCCCCCTGCCCCTGCGGATCATCGACACCGGCGCCGGCCTCGAGCGCATGCTGACCGTCCTCCAAGAGGTGAACTCCGTCTTCGAGACCGACGAGCTGGCCCGGCTGGTCGCCGCCGCCGAGGCGGCCACCGGGCGCCGCCTGGGCGACGACCCCAAGGCCGACGTCAGCCTGCGGGTCCTGGCCGACCACGCCCGCACCATCACGTTCATGGTCGCCGACGGCCAGACGCCGTCGAACGAGGACCGGGGCTACGTCCTGCGCCGCATCCTGCGCCGGGCCGTCCGCCACGCCTACGGGCTGGGAGTCGAGGGCCGGGTCCTCCCGGCCATGGTCGAGGCCGTCGTCGACGTCATGGGCCCGGCCTACCCGGAGCTCGTCGCGGCCCGGGCCGACCTCGTCGCCGTGATCGGCCGGGAGGAGGAGCGCTTCCACCGCACCCTGCGCTCCGGCTCCGCCATCCTCGACGAGGAGCTGGCCAAGGCCGGCGCCGGCGGCACCCTCGCCGGCGGCGTGGCCTTCCGGCTGCACGACACCTACGGCTTCCCGCTGGAGCTGACCCTGGAGGTGGCCGAGGAGCGGGGCGTGGGCGTCGACCGGGCCGGCTTCGAGGCGGCCATGGAGACCCAGCGCCGGCTGGGCCAGCAGGCGGCCGACTCCGGCAAGGCCGGCGTGCCCGCCGACGCCGAGGAGCGCCGCGCCGCCTACAAGGCCCTGCTCGAGGCCGGCGGCCCGGTGCAGTTCCTCGGCTACGAGCAGGTGATGGCGACGGCCACCGTGCGGGCCGTCATCGGCGAGGAGATCTTCCTCGACCGCACCCCCTTCTACGCCGAGGGCGGCGGCCAGGTGGGCGACACCGGCACGATCACCAGCGCCACCGGTACCGCCGAGGTCCTCGACACCACCTACGCCCTCCCCGGCGTGCACCGCCACACCGTCCGGATGGTCGAGGGAGAGATCACCGCCGGCCAGGAGGTCACGGCCACGGTGGACACCGTGCGGCGGGAGGACATCCGCCGGAACCACACCGGCACCCATCTCCTCCACTGGGCCCTGCGCGAGGTGCTCGGCAGCCACGTCAAGCAGGCCGGCTCCCTCGTCGCGCCCGACCGGCTGCGGTTCGACTTCAGCCACTTCGAGGCCGTCACGCCGCAGCAGCTCGAGCAGGTCGAAGAGCTGGCCAACCACCAGGTCCTGGCCAATGCGCCGGTCAAGGCCTACGAGGTGTCCAAGGCCGAGGCCGAGCGCCTCGGCGCCATCGCGTTCTTCGGGGAGAAGTACGGCGACGTCGTGCGGGTGGTCGAGGCCGGCCCCCGGTCGGTCGAGCTGTGCGGCGGCACCCACGTGCATGCCCTGGGCACGATCGGACCGATCAAGATCACGTCCGAGAGCTCGATCGGCGCCAACCTTCGCCGCATCGAGGCGGTGACGGGCGTGGCCAGCCTCGACCGCATCCGCGACGAGGAGCACACGCTGAGCCGCACGGCCACGCTGCTCCGGGTGACGCCGCCCGAGGTGCCGGAGCGGGTCGAGAAGCTGTTGGAGGACCAGCGCGGCCTGGCGGATGAGATCAAGGCGCTGCGCCGGCAGGGCGCCGGCGGCCGGGCCAAGGAGCTGGCCGGGCAGGCGGTCGACGGCGTGGTCGTCGCCCGCATCGACGGCACGACCCGCGACGAATTGAAGGATCTGGCGCTGGCCATCCGCGATCAGCCGGGCATTCGGGGCGCGGTCCTCGGCGGCGTACCCGAGGGCGGCGGGGTGTCGCTGATCGCCGCCGTCGCCAAGGACAGCGGGCTCGACGCGTCCCAACTCATCGCCGACGCGGCGAAGACGGTCGGTGGCGGCGGAGGCCGGGGCGCGGACGTGGCGGTCGCCGGAGGGCGCAACGCCGAGAAATTGGACGAGGCGCTCGACCTGGCCCGCCAGGCGGCCAGCGCGGCATGAGGGTCGTGGCCCTCGACCTCGGAACACGACGTATCGGAGTGGCGGTCAGTGATGCAGGGGGGATCATGGCAACGCCGTACAGCACGATCCAGCGGTCGGGCGACATGAACGCCGACCGGGCCAGGGTGGCCGAGATAGTCGCCGAGGTGGAAGCCGGGCTGGTCGTCGTCGGCCTCCCGCTGTCACTCGACGGCTCCGAAGGCCCTGCGGCCCGGGCTGCGCTGGACGAGGCGGGGGCGCTCCGGGCGGTGCTCGACGTGCCCGTCGAGTGCCACGACGAAAGGCTCACCAGCGTGGCCGCCAACCGTTCCCTGACCGAGGCCGGCGTGACCGGTCGGCGCCGGCAGAAAGCCCGAAGGGCCGGCGCCGTCGACCAGACCGCGGCGGCCGTCCTGCTCCAGTCCTGGCTGAACGGCCACAGGAATGCCCGATGAGCGAGCCGCAGGCGAGCGACCAAATGAGCAGAGTGCCCCGCTCAGCGGGGCAGCCGCCGAAGGCGGTGGCCCGATGAGCGTCGACGAGCGCGAGGCTGCGCCCGACTACTACGAATACCGCGACGCCGGCCGGCGCTGGCCGTTCGTCCTCCTGGTCATCGCCATCGGGTTCCTGGTCGTGGCCGGCTCCGGCATCCTGTGGGTCCAGCGCCAGATCAACCCCCCCGGTGACGCCGGCCCGGCGGTGCGCCTGACGGTGGCGCCGGGCATGTCGACCAGCGACATCGCCGCCCTCCTCGAGCAGGAGGGCATCATCGTCAGTGCCGACATCTTCAAGTACTACGCCAAGCTCACCGGCATCGGATCGATCGAGGCCGGCGACTACACCTTGGAGAAGAAGTCCGACCTCAGCGACGTCAAGAAGGTGCTCGAGGGCGGGGCGGCCAAGGCCGAGGACGACCGGGTCACCATCCCCGAGGGCCTCACCCTGCCGAAGATCGCCGCGCTGGTGGGCGAGCAGCTTCCCGGGCGCTCGGCGGCCAAGTTCCTGGAGGTGGCCAAGAGCGGCGCCGTGCGGTCGCAGTACCAGCCGCCGGGGGCGACGAGCATCGAGGGCTTCATCCTCCCCGAGACCTACTTCGTGTCCAAGACCGACGACGAGACCGCCGTGCTGAGAAAGATGGTCGACGCGTTCGACAAGCTGGCCACCAAGCTCGACCTCCCCGGCGCCGCCGCCCGCCTCAAGCTCACGCCCTACCAGGTGATCGTCGTGGCCTCGATCGTCGAGCGGGAGGCCCTGATCGACGACGACCGCGGCAAGGTGGCCCGGGTGATCTACAACCGCCTGGACGACAAGATGCAGCTCCAGATGGACTCGACTGTGCTCTACGCCATCGGCCGGGAGGGCAAGGACAACGTCACCCTCGACGACCGCAAGATCAACTCGCCATACAACACCTTCATCGCGCCGGGTCTGCCCCCGGGCCCGATCAGCCAGCCCGGCCCGAAGTCGCTCCAGGGTGCGGTCGCCCCGCCGGCGGGGGACTGGCTCTACTTCGTCACCACCGACGTGAGCGGGCGCTCGTCGTTCACCGCCAACTACAACCAGTTCCTCCGCGACGTCGCCGTCTGCGAGGCCAAGGGTCTCTGCTGAGCGTTCCGCCTCCGAAGCCCCTGGGCGCCCACACCCGCCTGGCGGCAGTCATCGGTTCCCCGGTCCGGCACTCGCTCTCGCCGGCCATGCACAACGCCGCCTTCGCCGAGTTGGGCCTCGATTGGGTCTACCTGGCCTTCGAGGTCGCCGCCGGCGAGCTGGAGGCGGCCTTCGCCGGCGTGCGGGCCCTGGGCGTCGGCGGACTCTCGGTGACGATCCCCCACAAGACGGCCGCACTGGCCGCGGTCGACGAGGCGACGGGCCGGGCCCGGGCCGTCGGTGCGGTCAACACCGTGGTCCGCCTCGAGGACGGGCAGCTCCTCGGCGACAACACCGACGGCGCCGGCTTCCTCGCCTCCCTCGCGGATGAGGGCTTCGACCCGGCGGGGCGGGTGTGCGCGGTGGTCGGCGCCGGCGGCGCCGCCCGGGCCGTGGTGCACGCGCTGGCCGGCGCCGGCGCGTCCGAGGTCGTCGTGGTGAACCGCACGCCTGCCCGGGCCGATGCGGCCGCGGCACTGGCCCGCGGCGTCGGGCGGACCGGCGTGGCCGCCGACGCCGGGCGGGCGGACCTCGTGGTGAACGCCACGCCGCTGGGCCTCGCCGGCGGCGGAAGCGGCGAGCTGGCGGTCGACCCCGGCCTGCTCGGGCCGGGTCAGCTCGTGGTCGACCTGATCCCGAACCCTGCGGTCACCCCCCTTATGCGGGCGGCCCGCGAGCGCGGCGCCCGGGTCGCCGGCGGCCTGGGAATGCTCGTCCATCAGGGCGCGCTGGCTTTCGAGCTGTGGACGGGCCGGCCGGCGCCGATCGGTGTCATGCGGGCCGCCGCCATCCGGGCCTTGGGCCAGTGACTGCCGCTCTCGCCGTGCTGTGCGCTCTCCTCGGCGTCCCGGGCGGGATGTTCGCCAACCACGTCATCGACCGCGTCCCCGACCGGCAGTCCTTGCGGCCGGTGCCGCCCATCGCCACCCTGAGCACCGGGATCCGCCAGCGGTTGGTGATCGTGGTGACCGTCCTGCTCTTCGCCGGCACCGCCGTGCGCTTCGAGGGCGGCGCCGTGGTGCCCGCCTACCTCGTGTTCTTCGTGTGCCTGATCACCATCAGCGTCATCGACGCGGACCGCCAGATCATCCCGAACTACATCGTGTACCCGACGATCTTCGCGTCGATCCCGCTGCTGGCCCTCGCCGCCCTCGCCGGCGGTGACTGGGACCGCTTCGGCCACGCCCTCATGGGCGCGTCCCTCGGCTGGGTGACCCTCTTCGTCATCCACCTGATCTCGCCGGGCGGCATGGGTTTCGGCGACGTCCGCCTCGCGTTCGTCCTCGGCCTGTTCCTGGGTTGGATCAGCCTCCTGCACGTCTTCACCGGCATGTTCGCCGGCGTGCTGCTGATCTGCGCGGTCGGCATCGTCCTCGCCGTCCTTCGGCTACGGAGCCTCCAGCAGCACATGGCCTTCGGGCCGTTCCTAGCCCTGGGCTCCACGCTCGCCGTCTTCGCCGGCGAGGCCATCAACCGCTGGTGGCGGGGCTAGTCGCCGTCACTCGCTTCGCTCCGTTCCGGCGAGGCAATCGTGCTCACGACGCCGGCGGAGCCGGCGCCGGGCGGCCGGCGGTACTGCGCCGCCGCCCATCGGCATGTCCTCGGGATCCCACCCTGCCCGAGACGTTACCGAGGGGCCGGGCCTCGCGGTCCCCGGTAGATTTGGGCCGATGCTCCGCTACCTGACCGCCGGCGAGTCCCACGGCAAGGCCCTCGTCGTGATCGTCGACGGGCTTCCCGCCGGCCTGCCCATCACGGTGGAGGAGATCGGAGCCGAGCTGGGCCGGCGCCGTCTGGGGTACGGGCGCGGCCCCCGAATGCGGTTCGAGCAGGACGAGCTGACGCTGCTGGCCGGCGTCCGCCATGGCCGCACGCTGGGGTCGCCGGTGGCCATCGAGATCGGCAACACGGAGTGGCCGAAGTGGACCGAGGAGATGAACCCGGCCCCGGGCGCCACCGAGAAACGGCTCACCCGGCCCCGCCCCGGCCACGCCGACCTCGCCGGCATGCAGAAGTACGGCCTGACCGATGCCAGAGACGTCCTGGAGCGGGCGTCGGCCCGGGAGACGGCGGCCCGGGTGGCCGCCGGCGCTTGTGCCAAGGCCCTGCTGTCCCACCTCGGCGTCTCGGTGATCTCCCATGTGATCCAGATGGGCGCCGTGGTGGCCAAGGCGGTGGAGCGGCCCACGCCGGCCGACCTCGAGCGGGTGGACGCATCGGAGGTCCGCTGCTTCGACCCCGACGCCGAGGAGGCGATGATCGCCGAGATCAAGGCCGCGGCCAAGGAGGGCGACTCGCTGGGCGGTGTCATCGAGGTGCTGGCGTACGGCGTGCCGGTCGGCCTCGGCAGCCACGTCCACTGGGACCGCCGGCTCGACGGCCTCCTGGCCCAGGCCGTGTGCAGCATCCAGGCCATCAAGGGCGTCGGGTTCGGCGAGGGCTTCGAGTCCGCGGCTCGGCGGGGCTCGGAGGCCCACGACGAGATCCACTGGGACGAAGCGCATTCCTACCATCGCGAGACCACCCGGGCCGGCGGGATCGAGGGTGGCATGTCGACCGGCGGCGTGATCGTCCTCCAGGCGGCCATGAAGCCGCTGTCGACGCTGAACCGGCCGGTGTTGAAGACCGTCGACGTCGAGACCAAGGAGTCCACCGTCTCCTTCAAGGAGCGCACCGACGTGACCGCGGTGCCGGCGGCCGGCGTGGTGGCCGAGACCATGGTGGCCCTCGTGCTGGCCGGCGAGGCCCTCAACAAGTTCGGCGGCGACTCCCTGGCCGAGGTGGTCCGCAACCGCGACGCCTACCTGGCCTCCCTTGACTGAGCAGTCGATCTTGCTGGTGGGGATGATGGCCGTCGGGAAGACCAGCGTCGGTCGGCGGCTCGCTTCGGCGCGGGGCTGGGAGTTTTTCGACTCCGACCGCCAGATCGAGCTCATGACCGGGAAGACCGTCGCCCAGATCTGGCGCGAGGACGGCGAGCCGGCGTTCCGCCGGCTGGAGGCGCAGGTGCTGGCCGACGCCCTCGCCTCGACGAAGCCACGGGTGATCGCCGCCGCCGGCGGCACGGTGCTGGACGAGAAGAACCGGCGGCTCATGGCCCTCCACCACCCGGTGGTGTGGCTCCGGGCCGAGCCGAAGGTGCTCGCCGGCCGGCTCGGGTCGAGCACCCACAGGCCGCTGCTCGACGAGGACCCAGCCGGCGTCCTGGAGCGGCTCGACGGCATCCGCCGGCCGCTCTACGAGGAGGTGGCCGACGTCGTCGTCGACGTCGACGACCTCACCCCTGACCAGGTCGTCGCTTGTGTGGAAGCCGCGCTCGAACATGGTTGAGTCATTGATCACCGTGCCGGTCCCGCTCGGTGGTGGCCGTTCGTACGACGTGCTCGTCGGTGCCGGCGCCCGGCACCGGCTGCTGGAAGTGCTGCCCGCCGGCGCCCGACGGGCCGCCATCGTGACCCAGGAGCGGATCGGGGTCGTCGTCGACGCCGGCGTCGAGCAGCGCACGTTCCTCATGGACGACGGCGAGGCGGCCAAGTGCCTGGAGACCGTCGAGGAGCTGTGCCGGGGGTTCTCGCGGTGGGGCCTCACCCGGGGCGACGTGGTGGTCGCCGTGGGCGGCGGCGTGGTCACCGATGCCGCCGGATTCGCCGCTGCGGTGTACCACCGGGGCGTGCGCATCGTGCACGTCCCCACGACGCTCCTCGGCCAGGTCGACGCCGCCATCGGCGGCAAGACGGGGGTCAACCTGCCCGAAGGCAAGAACCTGGTCGGGGCGTTCTGGCAGCCGTCGGCCGTACTGTGCGACACCGAGGTGCTGGCCACCCTGCCGCCCCGGGAGTACCGCAGCGGGCTGGGCGAGATGGCCAAGTATGCGTTCCTGGGCGTGGATCGGCTCCCAGACCTCCCCCTCGACGAGGCGGTGGCGGCGTGCGTCCGGTGCAAGGCCACCCACATCGCGGCCGACGAACTGGAGCAAACCGGCACGCGGGCCCTCCTGAACTACGGCCACACCCTGGCCCACGCCCTGGAGACCGCCGGCAGCTACGACCTGCGCCATGGGGAGGCGGTGGCCATCGGCCTGGTGTTCGCAGCCCGGCTGGCCCGCCGGCTCGGTCGGGTCGACGACGACGCGGTGGCCGAGCACCGCCGGGTCGTCGGCGGCTATGACCTGCCGACCGAGCTTCCCCCTGGCAGTGATCCGACCGGGCTTGTCACCGTCATGAGCCGGGACAAGAAGGCGCTGGAGGGCCTGACCTTCGTCCTCGACGGGCCTCGGGGCGTCGAGGTGGTGGCCGGCGTACCGGCCGATGCGGTCGAGTCCACGCTGAAGGAGGACGGCTGATGGCGGCGACCATCCTGCTCCTGTCCGGGCCGAACCTGAACCTGCTGGGCATCCGCGAGCCCGACATCTACGGCGCGGCCACGCTCGACGACCACGTCGCCACCGCGAGGACGGTCGCCGGGGAGCTGGGCATGGAGCTGGAGCACCTGCAGTCGAACCACGAGGGCGTGCTGGTCGAGGCGGTCCACGGGGCCCGGGGCAGGGTCGATGCCATCATCGTCAACGCCGCGGCGATGACCCATTACTCGTGGTCCCTGCGTGACGCGCTGGCCGCCTTCGAAGGGCCAGTGGTGGAGCTGCACCTGTCCAACACCGCAGCCCGTGAGTCGTGGCGGCACACCTCGGTGGTGACGCCCGTCGCCAGCGGCGTCATCTCCGGCTTCGGCGGTCACGGCTACCGGCTTGCGGTCGAAGCCGTGAGACTCTTGCTGTCATGAAGCCCATGGACGTGGCGTCGCGGGTCCCCCGCCTGCGCCAGGCATTTCCCGAGGCCGAGTGCGACGCACTGCTCGTCACCCGGCTCGTCAACATCCGGTACCTGACGGGGTTCACGGGGTCGGCTGGGGTGCTGCTGGTGACGCCCGACGAGGTGGTGTTCGTCACCGACGGCCGCTACCGCGACCAGTCGGCGATCGAGCTCGGGCAGGCCGGCGTCGCGGCCCGGATCCGCGTCGGCCTCACCGCCGGCAGCCAGAAGGAGATGCTCCAGGAGGAGGCGTCGGACTTCGCCCGGCTCGGGCTGGAGGCGGCGGCGGTGACGTGGGCCCAGCAGCGCAAGTTCGACAGCGAGTGGTTCGCCGAGGCCGAGCTGGTCGCCACCGAGGGCCTGGTCGAGGAGCTGCGCAAGGTCAAGGACGCCGGCGAGGTGGAGCGCATGGCCGAGGCGGCCCGGATCGCGGACGAGGCACTCGCCCGCGTCCGCCACCGCCTGGCCGAGAGCCCGACCGAGCAGGACTTCGCCCTCGAGCTGGACTTCGAGATGCGCCGGGGTGGGGCGTCGGCGCCCTCGTTCGACACCATCGTCGCCTCCGGGCCCAACGGGGCCAAGCCCCACCACCGCCCGAGCGACCGGCGCATCGGCGCGGGCGAGCTCGTCGTGGTCGACTTCGGGGCCGTCGTCGACGGGTACTGCTCGGACATGACGCGCACGCTCTGCGTCGGCGAGCCGGCGTCGGCGACCGCCCGGCGCATGGTCGACGTGGTGGCCGCCAGCCAGCGGGCCGGCGTGGAGGCGGTGCGGGCCGGCGTGGAGGGCAAGGGCGTCGACGAGGTCTGCCGGACGGTGATCGCCGACGCCGGCTGGGCCGAGGCCTTCCTGCACAGCACCGGGCACGGTGTCGGCCTCGAGATCCACGAGGACCCCCGGGTGTCGTCGGCATCGACGGATACCCTGGTGGCCGGCCACGTCGTCACCGTCGAGCCCGGGGTCTACCTGCCCGAGCACGGCGGCGTCCGCATCGAGGACACGATGGTCGTCACCGACGAGGGCTGCATCGTCCTCACCAACGCCACCAAGGAGCTCGCGGTTCTGTGAATGTCTCGACCAACGACCTGCGCAACGGCATGGCCCTCGATCTGCCGGAGGGGCTCTTTACCGTGGTCGAGTTCCAGCACGTCAAGCCGGGCAAGGGCGGCGCCTTCGTGCGCACCAAGCTGAAGAACGTCCGTACCGGCGCGGTGCTCGACCGCACCTACCGGTCGGACGAGAAGCTGGAGCAGGCGATCATCGACAAGCGGGAGATGCAGTACCTCTACCGCGAGAGCGCCCACTACGTCTTCATGGACAACACGTCCTACGACCAGATGAACGTCGACGAACCGACGCTGGGCGTCGCCACCAACTACCTGCGAGAAGGCGACTCGGTCGTGCTGCAGATCTACAACGAGCAGGTCGTCGGCGTTGACCTGCCGGCGTCGGTCGAGCTGACCGTGGCCGAGACCGAGCCCGGCGTGCAGGGCGACCGGGTGTCGGGTGCCCGCAAGCCGGCCACGCTGGAGACGGGCCTGGTCGTGCAGGTGCCCCTGTTCGTCAACCCGGGCGACAAGATCAAGGTCGACACCCGCAGCGGCGACTATCTGACCCGGGTCTAGTGCCCCATCAGGTGACGTCGGTGATGCTCGCGCCGGGTCAGGGGCGCCGCGGGCCAGGCCGCAGGACGAAGGCGCACCGTTCGCCGTGCGTCGAGGACGAGAACGCAGCCAGCGGTGGTCCTGGCCGGCGCCAGCGCGGCGAACGTCGCCTGATGGGGCGCTGAGGATGCCCCGCAGGGCCGGCAGCGCCGGCCCGCCGCCGGAGGGTGGGAGCCGGCGCCAGGCGAGGGAGCGGGCGCTTTCGCTGCTCTACGAGGCCGAGACCAAGGACCAGGAACCTGCCGTCGTACTGGCCGCCCTGCCGGTGGCGCCGGCCGAGTTCGCCACCGCGTTGGTCGCCGGTGTGGGCGAGCACATGGCCGAGCTCGACGACTGGATCACCCGGTACGCCCGGGACTGGACCATCGACCGCATGCCGGCGCTGGACCGCGCCCTGCTGCGCATCGGCATCTTCGAGCTGCTCCATCGGCCCGACGTGCCGACCGGCGCGGTGATCTCCGAGGCCGTCGAGCTGGCCCAGCGGTTTTCCACCGAGGAGTCGAGCAAGTTCGTCAACGGCATGCTGGCCCGCATCGCCGAGACGGTCCGGCCGGCGGCGTCAGCCGGTGAAACGGTGGATGCGGAAGCTGTCGGCGCCGACCCGGCTGAAGATGACCAAGCGCCGGCCGGCGAGGTGGTCGAGGATGGCCTCCACCAGCAGCGGTGACTCGCCGAACTCGGCGCCCAGGGCGAGGGCGACGTTCGGCTCCACCTGGTCGATCACATCGAGGAGCCGTTCGGTGATGTCGGCCAGGTCGGGCCGGTTGCGGGTGGCGTAGGCCCACACGCCGGGCATGGTGAGCGCCAGCAACGCCACCTTGCCGTCGTAGTCCCGCATCTGCATGAGTTTCTGCTCCCGCAGCTCCACGAGTCCACCGAACCATTCGTCGTGGGTGAGGCCGGCCGCCTCGCACGCCTGCGTCACCGCGGCCTGGTCGAGCATCTTGTGGCCGGCGGCCATGGCCTGCTCGCCCGCGACACGGAGTACATCGTCAAGCATGGTGGCACACTGTGGCGGTGGCTGGCAGCCCCATGTCGTACCGGTTCACGGTGAAGGATTACCACCGCATCCGTCCGATGTGCTTCTCGCGGTGGAGATCGCCGAGACCACGATCCACTTCGACCTTCGGGCGAAAGCCCCTCGCTACCTGGCATCCGGGATTGCGGAAGTATGGGTGATCGACGTCGTGCGCGAGGTGGTGCACGTCGTCACGGCAGGGGGGACACGAGTCGTCACCCGGGGTGAGTCGATCGCCCCGGCCGCGTTCCCGGACGTCGTCCTGGAAGTCTCCGCGCTTCTGCTCTGACGCGCGCTACGCTCGCAGCGAGCCGTTAACGCCGGTCCTGAGAGGCCGGCACGGAAGAGGAGCCGACCCCGCATGGCCGAGCGAGAACGCGCAGCAACGCCCCCCTACGGGGGCGTTTTCTCTGCCCGCAGCCAGGTGATGGACGCCGAGGACCTGCGGCGGGCGGTCACCCGGATCGCCCACGAGATCGTCGAGCGCAACCATGGCCTCGACGGCGTGGTGCTGATCGGCCTGCAGACCGGTGGCGTGCCCCTGGCCCGCCGGCTCTCCGAGGCCCTCTCCCAGATCGAGGGCGTGGCCGTGCCCACCGGCAGCATCGACGTCGCCCTCTTCCGCGACGACATCGGCATCCGGCCGGTCATCCCCGAGGCGGTGACCGACATCCCCTTCGACCTGACCGGCCTCACCGTGGTGCTGGTCGACGATGTGCTGTTCACCGGCCGCACCGTGCGGGCCGCCCTCGACGCCCTCAACGCCTACGGCCGGCCCCGGGCTGTGCAGCTGGCGGTGATGGTCGACCGGGGCCACCGGGAACTGCCCATCCGGCCCGATTTCGTGGGCAAGAACCTTCCAACCCGTCACGATGAGATCGTCGACGTGCGTGACGACGGGGTCGACGTCGGCGAGAAGCGGCCCGCAGGGCAGGAGACCCACCGACGTTGAAACACCTTCTGTCGATCGCCGATCTGGGTGCGGACGGGATCGAGGAGGTGATGAGGGTTTCCGACTCCTTTGTGGAGGTGTCCGAGCGGGCCATCCCGAGGGTGCCGGCGCTGCGGGGCAAGACGGTGGTGTCGCTGTTCTACGAGGAGTCGACCCGCACCCGCCTCTCCTTCGAGATGGCGGCCAAGCGCCTCTCGGCCGACACCATGAACTTCTCGGTGTCGACGTCGTCGGCCAAGAAGGGCGAGTCACTGCGCGACACCTGCCAGACCATCGAGGCCATGGGCGTCGACGCCATGGTCGTCCGCCACTCCTCCGCCGGCGTGCCCTGGCAGGTCAGGTCGTGGGTCGACTGCACGGTCATCAACGCCGGCGACGGCTGGCACGAGCACCCCACCCAGGCCCTCCTCGACTGCTACACGATCCGCGGCAGCCGGGGCTCGCTGGACGGCCTCCGGATCGCCGTGGTCGGTGACGTGAAGCACTCCCGGGTGGCCCGGTCGAATGTCCTGGCCTTCACCATGCTCGGGGCGGAGGTGACCATCGTCGCCCCGCCGACGCTGCTGCCGCCCAGCCTCGACGGCTGGCCGGTGGCGGTCAGCCACGACCTCGACAACGTGCTGGCCAAGGTCGACGTGGTGTACCTCCTGCGCATGCAGGCCGAGCGCCAGAGCGAGGCCCTGCTGCCGTCGCTGCGGGAGTACACCGCCCGCTACGGCCTGACCCGCAAGCGGGTGGACCTGCTGCCCGAGGACGCGCTGATCATGCACCCCGGGCCGATCAACCGGGGCGTCGAGATCGCGGCCGACGTGGCCGACCTGCCCCGCTCGCTCATCACCCGCCAGGTGGCCAACGGCGTGGCCGTGCGCATGGCGGTGCTCTTCCTCCTCTTGGGATCGGAGCCCCGTGCCTGACCGCTCTTGTGTGGTGATACGTGGCGGGCGGGTGGTGGACATCACCGGCGAGCGCATGGCCGACGTCCTCGTCGCCGGCGGCCTGGTGCAAGCCGTCGGCCAGTCGATCGATCCTCCCGCCGGCGCCACCGTGCTCGACGCCGCCGGCTGCATCGTCGCCCCCGGCCTCGTCGACCTCCACACCCACCTGCGCCAGCCCGGCCGGGAGGAAGCGGAGACGGTCGAGACCGGCTCCCGGGCCGCGGCGCTCGGGGGCTACACCGCGGTGGTGGCCATGCCCAACACCGAGCCCGCCCTCGACAGTGCGGCGGCCGTCCGTGAGGTGCTGGAGCTCGGCATGTCCGTCCTGTGCGACGTGCGGGTGGCCGGCGCCATCACCGTCGGCCGCCTCGGCAAGGACCTGGCTCCGATGGGAGAGATGGCCGACCTCGGCGTGCGGCTCTTCACCGACGACGGTGACGGCGTGCAGGACGCCCGGCTCATGCGCCGGGCTATGGAGTACGCCTCGGCCCTGGGCGTCACCCTGGCCCAGCACTGCGAGGACAAAGTGCTCGCCGCCGGCGGGCACATGCACGAGGGGGAGTGGTCGAGCCGCCTCGGCCTGCCCGGGCAGCCGGCCGAGGCCGAGGAGCTGATGGTGGCCCGCGACATCACCCTCGCCCGGCTGACCGGCGGGCGAGTCCATTTCCTGCACCTGTCGACCGCCGGCTCGGTGGCCATGGTCCGGGCGGCCAAGGCCGAGGGACTGGCGGTCACAGCCGAGGCGGCGCCCCACCACTTCACCCTCACCGACGCCGCGGTGGCGTCGTACGAGACCAACTTCAAGGTCAACCCGCCGCTGCGCACCGACGCCGACGTGGCCGCGGTGAAGGCCGGCCTGGCCGACGGCACCATCGACGCCATCGCCACCGACCACGCCCCCCACGCCGCCGAGGACAAGGAGGTGCCGTTCGACCAGGCCCGCCCCGGCATGCTGGGCCTGGAGACGGCGCTGGCCCTGGCCCTGACCGAGCTGGACCTGCCCATCGCCGGCGTGCTGGCGCTGCTGTCGTGGAACCCGGCCCGCATCGCCGGCATCGAGTCCGCCCACGGCGGTCCCGTCGCCGAGGGCCGGCCCGCCAACCTGTGCGTCATCGACCCGGCCGCCACCTGGGTGGTCGACGCCGGCGCCCTGGCCAGCCGGGCCCGCAACACCCCCTACGCCGGCCGCAAGCTCACCGGCCGGGTCCACCACACCCTGCTCCGGGGCGAGCCCGTGGTCATCGACGGGGCGGCGACCCGATGACCGCCGCAACTGGTGACGATCGAACAGGTCCTGGCCTGTCGAACCGTCACCAGAACGATGCCCTTCTGGTCCTCGCCGACGGCACGGTCTTCGAGGGCGAGGCCATGGGCGCGGTCACTGCGGTCGCCACCGGCGAGGTGGTGTTCAACACCGTCCTGTCGGGCTACCAGGAGGTCATCACCGACCCGTCCTACGCCGGCCAGGTCATCGCCTTCACCTACCCGCACATCGGCAATTACGGGATCAGCGAGGCCGACTCGGAGAGCGCCCGCCCGTTCTGCCGGGGCGTCATCGTGCGGGAGCTGGCCCGCCGGCCGTCGAACTGGCGTTCCACCGTCGACATGGACACCTGGCTCGTCGCCCACGGCGTGCCCGGGATCACCGGGATCGACACCCGCCGCCTGACCCGTCACATCCGAGAAGCGGGATCGATGCCGTGCGCGTTCGGCACCGCCGACGAAGCCACGCTGAAGGCCGCGGCGCGAGCCGAGAAGGGCACCGACGGGATCGACCTCGTCGCCGGCGTCACCACGCCGGTCCGCTACACGACCGGCGACGGCCCGCTGCGGGTCGTCGCCTACGACTTCGGGATCAAGAAGAGCATCCTCCACCAGCTCGGCGCCATCGCCACCGTCGAGGTCGTGCCGGCGTCCACGCCGGCGCACGAGCTGCTCCTCAACCCGCCCGACGGCGTGTTCCTGTCGAACGGCCCCGGCGACCCGGCCGCGGTCACCTACGCCATCGGCAACATCGCCAGCCTTTTGGGTCAGGTGCCGGTCTTCGGCATCTGCCTCGGCCACCAGCTCTTGGCCACCGCCCTCGGCGGCACGACGTACAAGCTGCCGTTCGGCCATCACGGTGGCAACCACCCGGTCCAGCGCCTGCGCGACGGCGCCGTCGAGATCACCAGCCAGAACCACAACTACGCGGTGGCGCAGGGCTCGCTGCATTCGGCCGACGTGACCCACGTCAACCTGAACGACGGCGTGCTGGAAGGCCTGCGGTGCCGCGACATCCCGGCCTTCAGCGTGCAGTACCACCCCGAGGCGGGGCCCGGCCCCCACGACGCCCGCTACCTCTTCGAGGAGTTCCGAGAGCTCATGGCCCGTGCCCAAACGCACTGACATCCGCAGCATCCTGCTGATCGGGTCCGGCCCGATCGTGATCGGCCAGGCATCGGAGTTCGACTACTCCGGCACCCAGGCCTGCCGTGTCCTTCGGGACGAGGGGTACCGGGTCATCCTGGTCAACTCGAACCCGGCGACGATCATGACCGACCCCGAGTTCGCCGACCGCACCTATGTCGAGCCGCTCGACGCCGATGTGGTCGCCGCCATCATCGAGCGCGAGCGGCCCGACGCTCTGCTGCCCACCCTCGGCGGGCAGACCGCGCTCAACCTGGCCGTGGCCCTCGCCGAGCGGGGCGTGCTGGCCCGCTTCGGCGTCGAGCTGATCGGGGCGTCGATCGAGGCGATCCACACCGCCGAGAACCGCGAGCAGTTCAAGGCGGCCATGACCGAGATCGGCCTCGCCGTGCCGAACTCGGGCTTCGCCTACCAGCTCGACGAGGCGGTCAAGGTCGGCGACGACGTCGGCTACCCGGTGATCATCCGGCCGTCGTTCATCATGGGCGGGCGGGGGACGGGCATCGCCGCCGACGCCGAGGAGCTGCTGCGGCTGGCCGAGATCGGCCTGGCCGCCAGCCCCATCTCGGAGATCCTGATCGAGAAGTCGATCGCCGGCTGGAAGGAGTACGAGCTCGAGGTCATGCGCGACCACGCCGACAACTGTGTGGTCGTCTGCTCCATCGAGAACCTCGACCCGATGGGCGTCCACACCGGCGACTCGATCACGGTGGCGCCGGCGCAGACGCTCTCCGACGTCGAGTACCAGCGCATGCGCGACGCCGCCTTCGCCTGCATCCGCCGTATCGGTGTCGACACCGGCGGCTCCAACATCCAGTTCGCCGTCGATCCCGCCACCGGCGAGATGGTCGTCATCGAGATGAACCCGCGGGTCTCCCGGTCGAGCGCGCTGGCGTCGAAGGCGACCGGGTTCCCGATCGCCAAGATCGCCGCCCGGCTGGCCGTCGGGTACACCCTCGACGAGATACCCAACGACATCACCCGCATGACCCCGGCCAGCTTCGAGCCCACGATCGACTACGTCGTGACCAAGGTGCCCCGCTGGGCCTTCGAGAAGTTCCCCGGCACGTCCGGCGTGCTCGGCACCCGCATGCAGTCGGTGGGGGAGGCGATGGCCATCGGCCGCACGTTCCCCGAGTCGCTCCAGAAGGGCCTGCGCTCCCTTGAGCACGGCCGGCTGGGACTCAACTGCGACCCCGGCGAGGCCGCGCTCGACTCCTTCGACGACGACGAACTCGTGCGCCGGGCCGCCATCGCCACGCCCGACCGCCCGTTCCAGTTGGAGGGTGCCCTGCGGCGGGGGATCACCGTCGAGCGGCTGCACCAGGCGACCGGCGTCGACCCCTGGTTCCTCGACCAGATCGCCCTGATCACCGCCGAGCGGGCCACGTTGGCCGCGATCGGTCCCGCTGGGGGGATGACCCGCCGGGACTGGCGCCGGGCCAAGCGACTCGGCTTCGCCGATGCCCAGCTGGGCTGGCTGTGGGGCGTGCCGGAGGACGACGTCCGGGCTGCCCGGCTGGCCGCCGGCGTGCGGGCCACGTTCAAGACGGTCGACACCTGCGGGGCGGAGTTCGACGCCAACACGCCGTACCACTACTCGACGTACGAGGACGAGGACGAGGCCCGGGGCGGGCAGCGTCAGACGGTCGTCATCCTCGGGTCGGGGCCGAACCGCATCGGCCAGGGCATCGAGTTCGACTACTGCTGCGTCCACGCCAGCTTCGCCCTGCGCGACGCCGGCTTCGACACGGTCATGGTCAACTGCAACCCCGAGACCGTGTCGACCGACTACGACACCAGCGACCGCCTCTACTTCGAGCCGCTCACGTACGAGGACGTGATGAACGTCCTGCACGTCGAGAGGGAGCACCTGCTGGGCGTCATCGTGTCGCTCGGCGGGCAGACGCCGCTGAAGCTGGCCGGGCGCATCCCCGCCGAGCTGGTGCTGGGCACGCCGCCGGCGGCGATCGACGAGGCCGAGGACCGCGAGCGCTGGAACGCCCTCTGCCACCGCCTCGGCATCCCCCAGCCTGACGGCGGGACGGCTGCGGATCTCGACGCCGCCTTGTCCATCACGTCGCGGATCGGCTACCCGGCTTTGGTGCGGCCGTCCTACGTGCTCGGCGGCCGGGCCATGGAGATCGTCTACGACGACGCCGGCCTGGCCCGGGCCATGGCCGAGCTCGCCGGCTTCGGCTCACTGGGCCGTGAAGGCGGGCTTTCGGCCGAGCGCCCCGTGCTCATCGACCGTTTCCTGGAGGGCGCCACCGAGGTCGACGTCGACGCCCTGCGCGACGCCACCGGCGAGGTGCTGATCGGCGCGGTCATGGAGCACGTCGAGGAGGCCGGCGTGCATTCGGGCGACAGCGCGTGCGTGATCCCGCCGCCGACACTGAGCGCGGCGGTCATCGAGACGATCGAGGGTCACACCCGCGCCATCGCCGAGGCCCTGGGTGTGAAGGGCCTCCTGAACGTGCAGTACGCCGTGCAGCGGGACAACGTCTTCGTGATCGAGGCCAACCCCCGGGCCAGCCGCACGGTGCCGTTCGTGGCCAAGGCCACCGGGGTGGCGCTGGCCAAGGTGGCGGCCCGGGTGATGGTCGGCGCCACCTTGGCGGAGCTCCGAGACGAGGGCGTGCTGCGCCCGCCGGCGCCGGGCGCCCACGTGGCGGTCAAGGAGGCCGTGCTGCCGTTCAACCGGTTCCCCGACGTCGACACACTGCTGGGGCCGGAGATGCGCTCGACCGGCGAGGTGATGGGCATCGACGCCACCTTCGGACTGGCCTTCGCCAAGAGCCAGGCCGCGGCCGGCGACCGCCTGCCCGAACGGGGCACGGTGTTCCTGTCGCTCGCCGACCCCGACAAGCCCGGGGGTCTCGTTGCCGCCCGCCGGTTCGTGGAGCTCGGCTTCAGGTTGGCCGCCACCGACGGGACGGCCCGGTGCCTGGAGCAGAACGGCGTGCCGGTCGGTGACGTGGTCGGCAAGTTGGGGGAAGGTCGCTCAGCCGTTGACCTCATCGCCAACGGCGAGATCGACCTGGTCGTCAACACGCCCCGGGGCCGCGGCCCCCGGGCCGACGGCGCCTACATCCGCCTGGCCGCCAACGTGCAGGGCGTCCCGTGCCTCACGACCGCAGCCGCCGCCCTCGCCGCCGCCGGCGGCATCGCCGACTGGGCCCGGCACGGCCTCTCGGTGCGGTCGTTGCAGGAGTTCCACGAGGAGGGCCAGCAACGGCTGCTTTAGTCGTCTTCGCAACCGGAGGTTGCTTCGACGAGGCAATCGTGCTCGGAAGCGCCGGCGGAGCCGGCGCCCCCTCGCCGTTCATCTCTCCTGCCGGCAGCCGGCGGGGCCGCATCTGGCGGCGTCGGCGGCCTCCGGCGGAAACCTCTCGGATGCGTCTAGTGCCTCGACCTTATTCGTTCGCTTCGCTCACTCCATTCGGTCGAAGTGATCGTGCTCCGGCGGGCGAGCGGAGCTCGCGCCGCCTCCGCCCTGTCCCTCCCTCGTCTCCGCGGCCGGAGGGGCCGCCTTCGGC
>JAHFUP010000089.1 GCA_023265025.1 Acidimicrobiia bacterium
AGGCGGAGTTCAAGTCCCCCCTCGCCCACGGTGTAAAGGTGCTGGTCAGGCGGGGTCTGAGTCACGCCGGCGGGCCGTATTGCGGGCGCGAATGGCGAAGGCGGGCCGCGAGAGCACAAGAAGGACACACAAGAAGGACGCGTGATCGGCAGGCGACGGCCCCCTTGGCCGGCGCGTGATCAGCCCAGGCGGCCTCGTCGCTCGCTGGAGCGCCTCCGCACGCCGGGACTGCCGGGGTTCGGTCGGGACCACACGTTCCTACTATTGGGTCGTCGGGCGTCGAACGAGACGCGCGGTCTCGGAACACCGCTGGGGTCTGGCGCCGACGCGACATCACGATCATCCAATTGGATCCGCGTCGAAGAGGCTCGCCTGTTCGTCCGATGCCTCCGGATTCATGCCGTAGACGGCGTCGAATATGCGCTGGGAGAAGTAAAAGCGGTTCCGCTTGCGGCCCGTGGTCTCGACGAGATCTCCCCGCCGAGCGAGCAAGTCGATGGCCGACTGGGCGGTCGGGAAGGTGACGTCGAGGTCCTTGGCGAGCGACGACGCCGATATGTACGGCTTGCTGAACAGCAGCTCCGCAGCTCTCACGGCGCTCACGGGCGCTCGCTCCGCGAGCAGCTCAGCTCGAACGGCCGACTGCAATTCGACCAGACGGACGGTCCGCTCCTCCGCGTCGGCGGCCTGTTCGGAGACGCCACGCAGGAAGAAGCGGATCCATGGCGCAAGGTCGCCGGTTCGACTGGTGGCCATGAGGAGGTCGTAGTACTGATTGCGGTGTCGCTCGAAGAAGACAGAGAGATAGAGCAAGGGCTGGGGCAAGACGCCTCGCTCGATGAGCACGAGGGGGATCAAAAGGCGGCCCAGTCGTCCGTTGCCGTCAAGGAACGGGTGGACCACCTCGAACTGGTAGTGAGCCATGGCGAGATGGATGAGCAGCGGCAAGGACCGGTCGTGGAGGAAGCGTTCGAGGTCGTCGAGCGCGTCGGTCATCGCAGACGCCGGTGGGGGGACGAACGCGGCGTCCGACGGCGAGGAGCCGCCGATCCAGTTCTGGCTTCGGCGGAACTCCCCTGGCGTCGCATGTCCGCCGCGCACGCCGGTCATCAGCCGCTCGTGCGTTTCCCGCAGGAGCCGGAGGCTGAGCGGGAAGCCGCCGCGCAGCCGCGAGATCCCATGGTCCAGCGCCGTGATGTAGTTGCGCACTTCCCGGACGTCGTCTCGGAGCTCGCCCAGGCTCTCCTCGTCGCCGACCTCGTAGCGCAGGAGATCGGCGACGTCGGACTGGGTTCCCTCGATTCGGGAGCTGAGGACCGCCTCGAGTCGGACGTAGGGGGCGATCAGCAGGTTCGGGTTCGGGAGCAGCCGGCCGACGCCGCCGAGCCTGTGCAACGCCCCGGTGGCCTCGTCGAGCTGGCGGACCAACTCGTTGCTGTAGGCGATCCCCCGGGGAAGAGGGGAGGGGTAGTAGGCCGAGTATCCGCCTCCGGGGACGTGTCGGGCGCCCCCCAGGGCCGTCGTGGGAAAGTCCTCGGCCCGCACGCTGGCACGTTATCAAAGGAATCGGATGATGTCTTTAACAAGCGTCCCAACTACACAAGCTCACTTGTGTACACCCTGTTCAAGAGAACCCGTGCCGACTTTAAACAGTCCATCATCACCGGCCTGTGCCCGCGGGCCGAGCGTCCTCTGGTCCCCCGGCGGAATCTGAACCGCGGCCCCGCTTCGGACGGTGGCCGAGGCGGGGCTTGACGGGGATGCCGGCGGCGATGAGGCCGGCGCGGATCGTGTTCTCCGACCGGCCGGTGAGCAGTTCGATGTCGAACATCGCCAGCCCGAGGTCGACGTAGAGCGTTTCGAGCAGGGGGGCGGGCAGCGGATCTTCGGGCACCGCGGTGCCCTCTTCGCGCCAGCGCGGCATCCCGGCCTTGATGAGCGCCGCCCGCACCCGCCGGTCCTTGCGCAGGCGGTCAAGACGGGCCTGGTTCTCCTCGGGCCGCTCCCAGCGGTTGCGCCGCACCGGGATCCCGAAGTCGTGGAGGCGCTTGAGTACGAACCCGTGGCTGACCCCCAGTTCCGCACCGACTGCCGCCGCCGACATGTCCCGACCCACGTAGAGCTCTTCGAGGGTCTCGCGGTCGCACTCCCGCCGCAGCGAGCGCGGCCGGCCCCGGCGGCGCTCGACGACCAACCCGTGTTCACGGAGCGCCCGCGACACTGCGGCGCGCGCGTACCCCAGGCGCTCGGCGATCTCGTGCACCCGCAGCCGCTGGTCGACGTACATCGTCCGCAGCAGCGCCTCGGTCAGCTCGGGCATGGGTGTGGCCGACGTGTAGCGGGGTCCGCGGATCGGGATGCCCTCGCGACGCAGAGCCGCTCGGATCGTCGTCACCGAGAAGTCGCCCAGCACCCGTACGATCGTCGGCATGGACAGGCCCTGGTCGACGTAGAGGTCCTGGAGGAGGTCGCGCGTCAGCTCGACCTTTCGTCGGGGGACGGTCATGCGCCGCAACGGGATGCCCTCCCGGCGCAGCGCGGTCCGCACCGGCCCCCCGCTCCTCCACGCGGTGCGATCGGCGACCTCTTGGAGCGTGAGGTTCTGGGTCACGTAGAGATCGAGCAGGACCTCGCGAGTGAGCGGCTGCCCGGGCGGCAGCGGCGGTCGCTTCTCGCGCGTCGGGCGGCGCGGGGGCGGGGGCCGCGTCGGGATGCGCTCGGTGCGCAACTGGCGCATGACGGTCGCGTTGCTGCGCGCCAGGAGGAGGCCGATCTCCGTGCCCGACAGGCGACAGCGCGTGTAGAGGTCGTCGAGGAGGTCGTGGTGCATGGCCACCGTGTTCAGCTCCGCGCCGGACACGTCGCGGCGGGGGACGCTGTGGCGGCGCAGCGCCCGCGAGACGTCACGCCGCGCGTACAGGGCGGCCAACCTGGCCTCGCCGCCCGCGGGCATGCGGGCGCCGGGCGTCGAATGGTGCTTGCGGATCGGAAGCCCCAGCTCCGCGGCCCGCTGGCTGATCCGGCGGGGGTACGTGCCGAGGCGGGTGGCGATCTCGGCGAGGGTCAGTCCTTGGCGGTAGTGCAGATCCTCGAGCTGCTTCCTGGTCAGGGCCTGTTCCGGTCGCGCTCGTGTGGCGCGTGGTGGGAGCCTGGGTCGGGCGACGGCGCGCCGCGCCCGGGGCCGAATGGGGATGCCGTAGGTCCGCAGGTCGAGCATGACCTGGCTGTGCGAGCTGTACCGCAGCTCGACGGCGATCGCCCGGGCGCTCAGGCCCTCCTGCACGTAGAGCCTCTCCAGCGCCTCCCGCGAGTGGGCCGGGACATGCGGGCTTGGGCGAGTCCCGCCCCTGCGAGCTGGGACGCCGGCCTGTGCCATGGCGCGTTGGACGACGCTCATCGACCGGTAGCCACACTGCTCGGCGATCTCGCGGGAGGTCATCCCGCGGCGGACGTAGAGCTCCTCCAGCAGTTCAGGGGTGAGGCGGGTCGGGGCCGTGCCCCAGTATGGGCGCTCCGTGACCGAGCGTGTCGGTACGAGGCTCAGTGCCACGGGCGTCGCCTCGTCGTCGACAGATGCCGATGCCCTACGATCCTGCGGTCCTCGGCGTCCCGCGACGTGATCGCGGCACGTTGAACCCGAGGAGGTCGTAGCCGACCAGTCGCTTGTCGTGCATCCTCCGTATCACCGGTATGCGGACGTCGATGTAGTCGTGGACCTCGACGTTCTCCTTGCCTTCCGACGCCCGCAGCACCCGGCCGACATACTGGACGACGCTGCCTTTCCAGGCAAGGGGGAAGGCGAGGAACACCGTGTCGAGGGGAGGGCAGTCGAAGCCCTCGCCGACGAACGACGCCGTCGCCACGAGGAGGATCGGTTCGCCAGCGGGACGGTCGGTGAGCCGGGCGATCGTCGCAGCTCGCTGCTTGTGACCCAGGCGCCCGTGGAGCACGAGCGGATCGAGCCCACGAGCGCGCAGCCCGTCGCACAGGCTCTCGACGTGGCTCACCCAGCGTGTCAGCACGACGCAGTTGCGGCCGCGGCTGACGGCATCGAGGATGTCGTCGCACACGCCTCCCGTGCGATTGACGTCCTCAGCCAGGGCGGCGAACACATCCTGGATGTGCGCAGATTGGGCCTCGGCGACCTCGGAATGGGTCTCGTGCACGATCAGGTCCCGACGGAGCAGTGCGGTCGATGTCGAACCCGCGACCGTGATGGTGTGGCGGACCGGCCCGCAGTGCATCTCGATGATCTCCTCGAGGCCCTGGCGGCGATACGGCGTCGCCGTCAGCCCCAGCCACCGTCGTGACGAGGCGGACCGAAGGCAGTGGTCGAAGGTGACGGCGGCGACGTGGTGGCATTCGTCGACGACGACCAGCCCGTAGCCGGCGAACAGCTCGGCGTTGGCTTCGACATCTCGCCGTACGAGCGTCTGGATCGTCGCCACGTCGACGACGCCGCTGAGGCGGTTCCGCCCGCCCCCGACCTGTCCGAGCTGTCGGCGGTCCAAGCCGAGATACTCGTGGAGCCGCTGCCGCCACTGTTCGGCCAGAGGCTTGCGGTCGACCAGCACGAGCGTGGGAACGCGGTGGCGAGCCATCAGCGCGCAGGCCATCACCGTCTTGCCCTCGCCCGGCGGCGCCACGAGCACGCCGAGCTCGTGGCGAGCGAGCTCGTTCACCGCCTGTGCCTGCTGGGCGGACAGGACGCCGCGGAACTCAAGCTCCACGCCGGCGGGCTCGGGGCGATCGTCGGAGATCCGCAGCCGGCTCCCGGCTTCGCGCACGATCTCTTCGCACTGGGGCAGCAGGCCTCGGGGCAGGTGGAGGCGCTCGAGATCCTCCCAGTAGCAGCGCACGAACCGAGGCGTCCGGAAGGTCGAGAAGCGGAGCCGCTCCTTCTCGTAGTACTCGGGGTTGTGCAGCGACGCCAGGTGCTTGAGGGACGCCACGAGCGACGGTGGCAGCCCGATGCGCTCGATCGATACCGCCTCGCCGAGGCGGGCCCGAACACTCTCCGGAGGCGGCTCGGTCGAGCGCGCACACCGCCGGAAGCGGGTGGCGGTCGGGCCGACGTCGACGGCCCGGAGGCTGTGGGCGATCGCCTTGGCCGCGTCCGGCGAGAGCCGGGCAACCGAAGAGAGGAACGCCCACTGGTCCTCCCACGGCTTGAGAGTGTGGGGATCGAGGAACTCCGTCGTGCCGCGCTTGCGGCAGTCCCCTTGGAGCGGGAGCGCGATCAGGTTTCCGAACCCGGCCTTGGGCAGGAAGTCCTGGGTGGGGAAGAGTCGGTCGTAGCTCTGCAGGTCCACCTCGACGCGGGCCGCCATCGTCTCTCGGAGCAGCGCGGCGCCGATGGACCGGGCAGTCGACGCGGCCAGCGGCTCGCTGAAGAACGTCCAGACGTGCGCCCCGTCGCCCGAGCGGGAGCGCTCGAGGGCGGCCGGAACACCCGCTGAGCGGCAGGCCTCGAGGTAGGCGAGAGCGTCGAGGGCCCAGGTTCCGTCGTCGAAATCGCACGCCAACACCTGGCAGACGTCCCCAGGCAGGAGGACGTACAGCCCAGCCGTCAGGTGGCCCGAAAGATGGGCGGTGGCGACCTCGTCGGTGAAAGGCAGGTAGTCGGGGTTGGCGCGTCGGGCGGCTCCCCAACCTCCCCGGACGGCGGGCGACCAGCCCGACTTGCCGCTGGAGGCGTTCTCCCATCGCGTCGCGTACACGTCGTCCCGACCGACGAACAGCGCCCGATACAGCCGCACCTTGACGCCGGGAGGGCTGTCAGCGTCGACGCTCGGCAGCGGCTGATCCTGCGCGAGGAGCTCTGGCGCCCAGGCGGCGCGGTGAACGTCGATCAGGTTCGCCTCGCCGAGGCCGAGCAGCGCACGGAGGCGTTCGTTCTCGCCGCGAAGCACCTCCACCTCTCGTCGGGCGGCCGCGAGTTCACCGTCGACGCCCGCTCGTCGTTGTGGCATCTCGTCGAACCCGGCCTGCTCCTCGGGGACCACAGCTCACATCATCCCGCAGGTCTTTCCTGCGTAGACGGAGCTGGCGGCGAGAAGTGGATTCCGGCCGGCGTGCGTCGAAGACTTGAGCCGCCCTGGGTTTGATCGGGACCCGGCGTCATGGGCTGGGCACGCCACCGCTCGTCATGATGGTTTTCATCGCCCGTGCTGATACGGCGCGGGTGCTGATCGACCCGATGAGACCGGCGGCGGCTCGATCCGTTCGACGGTGCTGACGCGGTCGATCGACCGGTCGAAGGACACGACCCTGCCGATCCCGGTCGTCTCCGCACAGGCGACGAGGTAGGCCTCGGCGAAGTCGATCCGATCCGTCTCGTACACCTCGGCCGCCCGTAGGAGCACCGCCGGGTCCACGCAGATGATCGAGTCGAACGCCACGAGTGAACGCACCGCTGCGCCAACCTGGTCGCGGGGTGTTGTTTCGTAGAACGACTCCAACACATACACCTTTGGCGCCCCCTCGACCCGCCCGCCGGCGCCGGCTCGGCCGGAGGGTCTCCTCCCCGCTACGTCGTCGACACCGTGGTGCCCGACAACTGGTACCCGCTGGCGGCCGAGCCCCTCCCCGACCGTGAGTCCGTCCGCCTGCGCCTGGCACCGCTGGCTCGCGTGGTCGACGGAGAGACCACCACCGAGCTCCCGCTGGGCGTCCTGCTGGCCGGCGCCCTTCGTGGTGGGGAGCCGGTGTGGCTGCACGAGGAGGAGGTGCCCCGCTCGGGCGTGGTCGTCGTTCGCACCAACCAGCGGGCGCGGGGCCCGGATGGGTCGGTCCACGTCTGGACGGCGCGGGCGAAGGGCACCGGCGGCGGCGAGGGGTCGAGCGGCCTGCGCTTCGACGTCGTCGAGGAATGAGGCGCCGGCCCCGCGGGGCGGCAGCCGTCGCCACCCTCCTCGCCACCATGGCTGCCTGCTCGGGCTCGCCGTCGGCCTCGCCGCCAGCGGCCACCGCGCCGCCGGCACCGACCACCCTACCGCCGGTGCCGACCTCCACGACCATGGCGCCGGCGACGACCACCGTCGTCAGGTCACTGCCGCTCGGTGACGGGAAGCGGTCGACGGGGCCCGAGATCGGCTCCATGTTCGCCTGCCAGACCACCTTCGGGCCGGCCGGCGGCGCGTTCCGCCACGGGCCGTGGATCCTCGGGGCGACGTGGGGTCCCACCGCCAAGATCTGCGTGCAGGAGCAGTCGCATGGCCCCAGGCGCAGTACAGCGTCGAGCGGCAGGGGCCCACCCGGGTGGTCACCACGAACGGGGTGCCGGCGAAGACGACGACCGGGGTGTTCCCGGTCGCGGCCGATGATCCGGCGTACCAGTACGACCGGAACCCCAACACCATCACGCCGCGGGCAGTGACGTACATGGTGCCGGCGCAGCCCGCACTCGCCGACCCCGCCCGCTGCGTGAACATGGGGGCCATCCCGAGCGCACGGGCCAGTACCACCGGCACACCATTCCGTCCTGCGTCATCACCGGCACGACGACCGTCCCTACGCTCGCCGGCTACGCCTCGACGGGTTCGGGATCTACGTCGAGCGATGGCCGGACGGCTCCCTGCCGGCCAACGCCGACCCCGACGCCTGCCACGGGCGGACGTCCGCGGTCCCCTGGGACGGCACCACCGTCACGATCTACCACTACGTGGCGACCCTGGAGTACCCCTACACGGTCGGGTGCTTCCGGGGGACGCCGGCCACCCGTCCCTAATCGACGTCGAAGAGCGCGACCTTCGACGCCCGCCAGTCGTCGCCGGCGGGGTCGGCCTCCACCTGGACCTCTTCGCCGAGGCGGACATCGCTCAGGCGCAGCTCGCCCGGGTCCCAGCGGGTGGACCCATCGACGAGCACGTGACGGTCGTGGGGCCTCGCCTCCATCACCGGCGCCCACACCATCCACACCGAGACGGTGAAGCGGCTGCCTTCGGCGTCGATGGACGTCACTGTCCCCTGGAACTTGGATGTCGGCGCCGGCGCCGCTGAGGCCGGCGCCCGTGCCGCGGCGGCACTCACCGATCGATCCTCGACCTGGCCGCAGCCGGCCAGGGCCACCGCGAGGGCGGCGACCACCAAGAACGGCTGGACGAGCCGGCTCCCCGAGACAACTTCGACGTGCGCCATCAGCCGAACTCCTGGCCGGTCACCCGACCGCTTGGACCTCTATGGGAACCCCATATACCCCGGCGGTGTTCCCGGCCAATCACGCGGTCCTACGACCTATGTCCACGTGCGACTCGGACCGGCGCCGGCGCACAGTGAGATGACCGCAAGATGAAGAAGGAGTCCGAACATGCGTCGTGTCCTCGCCGGTCTGGCCGCCCTCATCCTCGTCGTGGTCGCCGGTGGTGTCGCCCTCGCCGCCGCCAGCGCGGTGAGCACCACGCGTGCGCCGGTCTTCGTCCCGACCACGGAGCCGAGCACTTCCACCACCACGGTGGTCACCACGCCGGTGACCGCGCCGCCGCCGACCACCTCCCCCGCCACGGCCCCCACCGTCACTGTCCCGCGGACGACACCCTCGACCTCGCAAACGGCGCCGTCCGTCGTCCAGACGACCACGCCGGCGACACGAGCGACGGTAGCCTCGACCGCCCAGCCGACGGTCACCACCATCGACGACAAGGGCGGGCTCTCCAACAGCGGCAGCGGCCGGGGCGGCCACGGCGCCGACGACTGACTCAGTCCGGCAGGTGCTCCGCCGCCCACAGGGCGGCCTGCGTCCGGTCGGTCACCCCGATCCGGGCGAAGACGTTCGTCAGGTGGGCCTTCACCGTCCGTTCAGAAATCTCCAGGCGCCGGGCGATCTGCTTGTTCGCCAGCCCGCCGGCCACCAGCCGCAGCGCCTCCTCCTCCCGGGGGCTCAGCTCCTGGGCCTGCCGGGTCACCCGCCGGCTCTCCAGCAGGACACGGGCCGCCTTGGGATCCAGCGGCGAGTCGCCGGCCGCCACCGCCCGCACCGCGCCCAGCAGCTCGTCGGGCCCGGCGTGCTTCAGCGGGTACCCGATGGCGCCGGCCTGGAGCGCATCGGAGATCCGTCGGTTGTCGGAGAACGACGTGAGGACGACGACATGGGCGTCGGCGTCGGCTCCCGTGATCTGCCGGGTGGCCTCTACCCCGTCGAGCCCCGGCATCGACAGGTCCATGAGGATGACGTCCGGGGACAGCCGGGCGGCCGCCTCGACCGCGGCGGCGCCGTCGCCGACCAGCCCGACCAGCTCCACGTCGTCCGCAGTCCCGAGCAAACGTTCAAGCCCGCTGCGTACGATGGCGTGGTCGTCGACCACCAGGACACGGATCACAGGGGCACCTCCACCCGCACGGACGTGCCCGCTGCGGCGTCGAGCGCACCACCAGCGACCCGCCGGCGTCGGCCAAGGCCCGCAAGCCGACGTGCCCGGTCGGCGCCGACGATGCACAAGGCCACCACGCCGGCCAGCGCGAATTGGCCCACCTGGAGGGCGACGGCCCGCCCGCTCGTCTGCGGGGCCCGGACCGGAGCGCCACCCCGCTCACGGTACCGTCACACCCGCCGCTTCCTGGCGCAGGGCGCTACGTAGCTTGAGCTGGCCCCGCAGGTGCAGCGCCCCGGTGGCGTAGACCCGGGCGGCCAGGGCCATCACGGCGACGATCGACACGACCACGATGGCTACGCTCACCACCACCGTCACCAGTCCGACCTCGCCGGCCGCCACCCGGATGGGCAGGACCATCGGCGCCGAGAACGGGATGAACGTCGCCACCCTGGCGATCGGCCCGCTCGGATCGGTGCCGGAGTTGATGGCGGCGAACAGCGACCCCATGGCCAGGAACGTGAGCGGCGTGGTGGTGCTCTGCAGCTCCTCGACCCGGCTGGCCAAGGCGCCCCCGACGGCGAACAGGCAGCTGTAGAAGGCGAAGCCCAGGACGAACCAGCCGACGACCTGGGCCGCGATCGGCAGCGAGTCCGCCGGCAGGTCGACGGTGCCGAACGCGGCCGCCGTGGCCAGGCCGATGACCAGGAACACCAGCAGCTGGATCAGTCCGACGGCGCCGATCCCGATCACCTTGCCGGCCAGCAGTTGGGCCGGCGGCGCCTTGGCCAGCAGGATCTCCACCACCCGGGACACCTTCTCCTCGACCACCCCGCTGGCCACCCAGTACCCGAACCCGAGGAGCTGGCCGTACAGCAGGATGGTGCCGATGAACACCAGGCCCTGCCGGGCCACCTCCTCGTCGGACTTCGGGTCCAGGGCCCGGACCTCCAGCGGTTGGGGCGCCAGGATTCGTGCCGCGGCCTCGCCCCCCACGCCGGCCCCCGCCAGGACGGCGGCCGCCGCCACCTGGCGGTTGGCCTCGTCGACCACGAACCCCAGCCGGTTCCCGAGCTCCTCCTTGACGACGACCCGGCCGTCGCCCAGGGCGGCGTCGAGCTTTCCCGACCGGACCAGCCGCTCGCCCTCGCCGGCGTCGGCCAGCCGGCGGACCCGCACCTCGACGTCGTCACCCACCAGGGCCACCTCCGGCAGCCGCTCGGCCAGCCGGTCGGCACGGTCCCCGAAGACGCCGACGTCGTATTTCGTGGGACCGTCGTCGGACAGCACGCCGGGCAGGATGGCGACGGCGAGGATGAACAGCAGCGTCACCCCGGTCGAGATCCGGAACGCCTTCGACCGGATCCGCTCTCGCACCTCCCGGCCGGCGACGAGCCGGATCATCTGCCACCGGCTCACGAGGAGACGACCTCACGGAAGAGCTCGGTGAGCGACGGCGCCTCCCGGCGGAACGACCGCACCCGCCCGGCCCGCCGGGCGGCGTCGAGCACGGCCTGGTCGTCGGCGCCGGCCTCCAGCGCCAGCTCCACCTCGTCGCCGTCACGGCCGACCACCCGCACGCCGGCCAACCCCTCGGCCCACCCGTTCTCCGCGCCCTCGACGGCCACCCGCAGCCGGTCGGCCCCCCGGCTACCACGAACCGCAGAGACTGCGCCCGATGCCACCACCCGCCCCTGGTCGATGATCGTGACCTCGTCGCTCAAGCGCTCCACCAACTCGAGCTGGTGGCTGGAGAACACCACCGCCGTCCCGGACGCGACCTGAGTCTGGAGCACCGCGGCCAGGGCGTCGACGCCGACAGGGTCGAGTCCGCTGAACGGCTCGTCGAGCACCAGCAGCTCCGGCGACGTCACCAGCGCGGCGGCCAGCTGGCACCGCTGCTGGTTCCCCAGGGACAGCTGCTCCACCGGCTCGCCGCTCCGCTCGCCGATCCCAATCGAGTCGAGAATCGACGCCGCGGCGGCAGAAGCGGCCGCCGCCGGCATCCCCGACAACCGGGCGAAGTAGACGATCTGGGCGAGGGCGGTCATCTTCGGGTACAGCCCGCGCTCCTCCGGCATGTACCCGAAGCCCCGCCGGTCCTCGGCGGTGACCGGCCGGCCCCGCCAGCGCACCGAGCCGGCGTCGGCCCGGGCCAGGCCGAGCACGATCCGCATGGTCGTCGTCTTGCCGGCGCCGTTGCGTCCGACGAAGCCGTGGATGCGGCCGGCGCCGACGACCATCGAGAGCCCGTCGAGGGCGACCACGTCGCCGTAGCGTTTGGAGAGTGCGATGAGCTCGAGCATGAGCTCACCCGGCTTAGCAGGCGCGCGCCAGCGTGGGGTACGGGCTCATCGTCAGCCCGTCGCCCGGGTGCATCTCGAAGTGGAGGTGCGGCGAGGTGGTGGAGGCGTCGCCGGTGTTGCCGACGTAGCCGATCACGGAGCCGGCGGCGACGTTCCCCGTCCGGCCGTACCGGTCGAGGTGGGCGCCGTAGTAGCGGACCCCGTCGTCGCCGTAGAACTGGAAGGCGTTCCCGCCGCTCGGGTTGGGGTCGCGGGCCATCAGCCCGTCCACCGGCGCCACCACGGGCGTTCCCCGTTCGGCGAAGAGGTCGACGCCAAGGTGTGCCGTGCCGTCCGGGTGGATGTACCCGAAGTCGTTGATGAAGCTGACGTCGCCGTCGACCGGGCACTCGATGTCCATGGTGACCGTCTTGGCGAACGGCAGCGGCCCCGACGTGAGCAGGTCTTGGCCCTCGTAGATCCGGTTGGGGTTCCCCAAACCGTTCAGCGCCGTCAGATAGGACACCGACACGCCGGCCCGCTCCGCGATCCAGCTCAACGTGTCGCCGCTGCGCACCACGTACTTCGTCGGCTCGTTGGTGGTGAGGATCTGACCGGGATAGATCAGGTTGGGATCGCGCAGGCCGTTGAGGGCGGCCAGCCGGGCCGTCGACATACCGGCCCGGGAGGCGATCACCCCCAACGACTCACCGGGCTGGACGGTGTACGAGTCCGCCGTGGCGACCGCCGGCCACCAGAGGGGCAGAACGGCGACCGCGGCGGCAACGCCGGCGACGGCGGCAAGGGCCCTGACCTTCATGTTGCTGCGCTTCCTTGTCTCCCCCTTCGCCAGGAGTCACTCTAACAACAGGAGCAACTTCTGCAACAGCGCGAACGCGCTATGCGCCCCTGCGGGCGGCCAGCGGTTCAAGTTGGGGGACCAGGTCGAGCATCTTCTCGTCGAAGGGCAGCAGGCGGCCGGTCGGCATGGAGATGGCGTGCTTGGGCGCCAGCTGGGTTACGAACTCGATGTCGTGGCTGACCAGGATCACCGTCCCCTTGAAGTGCTGGAGGGCGGCGAGGACGGCCTCGCGCGACGACGGGTCGAGGTTGTTGGTCGGCTCGTCGAGCAGCAGGACGTTGGCGTTGCCTCCCACCAGGCGGGCGAGGGACAGCTTCGTCTTCTCGCCGCCGGAGAGGGTCGCCGCCTCCTGCGACGCCACGTCGCCGGTGAGCCCGAAGTGGGCCAGGATCGACCGCAGCTCCGAGGCGCTCTGACCCGGGCTCGACGCGGCCTGCATGACCTCCAGGACGCTGTCGCCGGCGCGGATGTCCTCGTGTTCCTGGGCGTAGAAGCCGAGGGTCACGTTGGTGCCCAGGCGGACGGTGCCGTGGTCGGGCTCGTAGAGGCCGGCGAGGCAGCGCAGGAGGGTGGTCTTGCCGGCGCCGTTGACGCCGACGACGAGGAAGACCTCGCCCCGGCTCACGGTGAAGTCGACCTCGTTGACGATGATGTCGCTGCCGAACGCCTTGACCAGCCCCTCGACCCGCATGACGATGTCGCCGGCACGGACGGGGTCGGGGAAGCGGACCTTCAGCTGGCGCCGGCGGACCGGCGGCAGCTTGGTGGCCTGCTGGTCGACGATGCGGGTGATGCGCTGCTCCAGGTTGCGGCGCTTGCGGGCCGCGGTGGCGTTGCCCTGGCGGAACTTGTCGGCGGTGGTCTTGAGCCGGTCGATCTCCCGCTGGGCGTTGGCCGCCTCCCGGGTGAGCGACGCCTCCCGCTCGGCCCGCTTCTTCAGGAACACCGTGTACGTGCCCCGGTAGAGCTCGACGCGGCCCTGCTCGAGGGCGATGACGCGGTCGATCGACTCGCTCATCAGCTCGATGTCGTGGCTGACGACCAGCACCGCGCTGGGCGACGTGCGCAGGAAGTCCATGACGAACAGCTTCGCCTTGGCGTCGAGGTGGTTGGTGGGCTCGTCGAGGATGAGCAGGTCGCCGCCGGCCAGGAGGAGGCGGGCCAGCTCGAGGCGCCGGCGCTGGCCGCCGGACAGGGCGCCCACCGGCAGGAGCAGCGCCTCGTCGTCGAGGTCGAGGCCCGTGGCGATGCCCTCGGCGGTCCGTTCGATGTCGTAGCCGCCGGCGAGCCGGAACTTCTCCTCGAGCTCGGTGTAGTGGTGGACGGCGGCGTCGAGGGCGTCGGGGTCCTTGGAGATCGTCGCCTTCTCGATGCCGTTGGAGGCGTCGTGCACCAGCTCGTGGAGGGCGTGCAGGCGGCTGCCGGCGAGGAGGTGGTCGTAGGCCAGCAGGTTGCTGACCTCGGTGTGGGGAGCCGTCTCCTGGGCCAGCCAGCCCCAGGTATCCGGCAGGCGGATCTCGCCGGCGACCGGTGCGGCCTCGCCGACGATGGTCTTCAGGAGGGTGGTCTTGCCGGCGCCGTTGGGGCCGACGAGCGCGACCTTCTCACCTTCCGCGATACGGAAGCTGGCGTCGTCGAGAAGGACACGTGCGCCTATCTCGATACGGAGGGAGGAGACCTGGAGCGTCATGGGAGGGGATGGCCTTTCGATTCACCAGTCCGGACATCCCGACCGCGGCCAGCCCTTATTCTACGCCACCGCCGGATGATCGATGTCCCGGGTGCAGAAGGCGCACACGATGGCGGCGACGGGCACGCTGCTCAGGCAGAAGTCGCACTCCTTGGTGGTCGACTCCACCTCGGGCTCGGTCTTGCGGCGGGCCATGAGGGCGTTCACCGGCTTGACCACGAAGAAAAACACCGCGGCGGCCATGAGGAGGAACGAGATCAGGGCGTTGATGACGTTGCCGTAGGCGAAGGTGCTGCCGCTGATCGTGAAGTCCAGGTCGCTGAAGTCTCTGGAGCCCGGGATGGCGATCAGCGGCGTGAGCAGATTCTCGACGAACGAGGTGACGAGGGCCCCGAACGCGGTGCCGATGACGACTGCGATGGCCAGGTCCACGACGTTGCCTCGGAGAATGAAGGCTTTGAAGTCCTTGAGCATCTGACACCTCCGTAGCATCTGTCCCATGCGTGTTCGCGTGGGGTCGCTGGAAGCCTTACAGACCGAAGGTCGACTTGTCGGGAAAGCCGGAGGGCACGGGGTGTGCGTCTTCTGGCACGAGGGGCGGGCCTACGCGCTCGACGACCGCTGCCCCCACATGGGCTTCCCCCTGCACCGGGGGTCGCTGGAAGCCGGGCTGGTCACCTGCCACTGGCACCACGCCCGGTTCGACCTCGCCTCGGGCGGCACCCTCGACCCCTTCGCCGACGACGCCCGGGCCTTCCCTGTGGAGGTTGAGGGCGACGACGTCTACCTGGTGGTGACCGCACCCGACAACCGCGTCGACCAGCTGCGCCGCCGCCTGGCCGAAGGCCTCGAAGGCGGGTTGACGCTGGTCATGTCGAAGGCGGTGCTCGGCCTGCTCGAGGCCGGCGTCGCCCCCGCGGAGATCGTGCGGGTCGGCGTGGAGTTCGGGACCGCCAACCGGGCCCAGGGCTGGGGCTCGGGGCTCACCGTGCTGGTGGCAATGGCCAACCTGCTGCCCTGGCTCGACCCCGCCGACCACGCCTTGGCCCTGGTCCACGGGCTGGCGTTCGTGGCCCGGGACACGGCCAACCGCCCTCCCCGGTTCCCGCTGGCGCCGCTGGGCGACGGCTCGGCGGCGCCCGTCAACGCCGACCGGTTGTCCGACTGGTACCGCCGGTTCATCGAAACCCGTTCCGGCGACGCGGCCGAGCGGACCCTGGTCACCGCCCTGTCGGCGGGCGCCGACGCCGCCACCATCTCCGACATGATGACGGCGGCGGTCACCGACCACGTCTTCATCGACGTCGGCCACACCCTCGACTTCACCAACAAGGCCTTCGAGGCGGTCGAGCACCTGGGGTGGGAGGCGGCGGAGTCGGTGCTGCCCACGTTGACGGGTCAGACCGCCGGCGCGTCGCGGTCGGAGGAGGGCAGCCGCTGGCGCCACCCCCACGACCTCGCCGACCTGGTGAGAAGGGTCGAGGAGCGCCTGCCGGGGTTGCTGGCCCAGGGTCGTTCCAAGGCCGGTGCGTTCGACGATGTCAGCGGGCTGGGCTGGCGGATGCTGGAGGACGACCCGTTCGCCATCGTCGAGTCACTGTGCGATGGCATCCGGGCCGGCGCCACCCCCGAGCAGCTGGGCCGGGCCGCCGCCCTGGCCGCGGCGCTGCGCATCACCCGCTTCCACACCCAGAACGACTTCGGCGACTGGGACGCCGTCCACCACGGCTTCACCTACGCCAACGCGCTGCACCAGTGCCTGATACGCCGGCCCTCCGACGAGCTGGTCAGGGGGGTCCTCCACGGCGCCCTGCGGACCTACCTCGACCGGTTCCTGAACGTCCCGGCGGCGCGGCTGCCAGCGGCCGAGGGTGCCGACCTGGCCGATCTCCAGGCGTGCTGGGACGCGCAGGGCGGCGTCGACCGGGCCGGCGCCATCGCCTACGGGTGGCTCAAGGGGGGCGGCGACCCGAAGCAGCTCGTGGCCGCCCTCGGGCACGCCCTGCTGTCAGAGGACGCCGGCTTCCACTGGTTCCAGATCGTCGAGGCCGCGGTCCGCCAGCACGCGGCCTGGCCGGAGGGGTCGGAGGAGGGCGCCCTCATCCTCGTCGGCGCCGCCCGCTTCCTGGCCGCCCACACGCCGACCCGCCGCGAGCTGCCCCACGTCGTCCGCACCGCCGCCCGCCTGCGTCGGGGCGACGACCTGTTCGAGGAGTCCTAACCCCCCGAACTGGTGACGATCGAACCGGCCCTGGCCTGTCGAACCGTCACCAGTTGGCGGCGGGAGGTTCGCCGGCACCCCGAACTGGTGACGGTCGAACCGGTCCTGGCCTGTCGAATCGTCACCAGTTGGCGGTGTGGGTCAGCCGGCCTCGTCGTCCTCGGGCACCCGTCGGCGCCAGGCCTCCTCGGCCCGGGAGACGACCTCCCGCAACGGCAGGCCGGTGCGGCGGGCGGCGCGGGCGGCGTCGTCGTGCTCGACCTTGACCCGGCCGGCGCCGACCTTCACCCGCACCGGGATGCCGTCGACGTCGACCTGGCCGTTGACCCGGGCCGAGGGCCAGCGCTGCATCGTCTCGCCCCGCAGCCCGAGCGAGCCGGTCTCGGCCACCAGGACGGACGCCAGGAGGTCGGCCAGGGCGGGGTCGGCGAGGACGCTGACGGTGTGCGCCGGCCGGCCCTTCTTCATGACGATCGGGGTGATCCAGGCGTCGTGGGCGCCGGCCTCGAGCAGGGCGGCGACGGTGTGGGCCAGCGTCTCGCCGGTGGCGTCGTCGACGTTGACCTCCAGCAGCGTGACCGGCTGCCCCGGCTCGGGGCGGGCCGACCCGGCGCCGGCCGACTCGCCGAGGACGACCTGCACCAGGTTCGGCAGCCCGTCGATGTCGCGGGAGCCGGCGCCGAACCCGGCTGCGGCCACCTCCATGGCCGGCAGCGGGCCCCAGCCGGTGACCGTCGCGGCCAGCAGCGCGGCACCGGTGGGGGTGGTCAGCTCGTAGGGGACGTCGAGGCCGTAGGTCGGCGCGCCCCGGAGGAGCTCGATGACCGCCGGCGCCGGCACCGGCAGCATCCCGTGGGCCGACCGGACCATGCCCATCCCGTTGGCGACCGGGCTGGACCACACCGTGTCGACGCCGAGCACCTCCAGGGCGGCGCAGGTGCCGACCACGTCGATCACCGCGTCGACGCCCCCGACCTCGTGGAAGTGGACCTGGGCCGCCGGCCGGCGGTGGAGGAGGCCCTCGGCGTCGGCCAGGGCGGCGAAGGTGGCCTGGGCCCGGTTGGCGACCCGCTCGGGCAGCCGGGCCTCGTCGATGAGGCCGGTGATGTGGGCGTAGGTGCGGACGACCGCGGTCTCGGCCACCACCACGTCGACCTTGGTGGCGCCGATCCCGCCCCGCATGGCCGGCGACACCTCCATAGACCACCCGGCCATCGGCAGGCGGTCGAGGATGGCCCGGACCTCGGCCACGTCGGCGCCGGCGTCGATCAGGCTGCCGAGCGCCATGTCGCCGGCGATGCCGGCAAAGCAGTGGAACCACGCGGACGTGCTCACCGCGCCGCCCTTCCGGGGCGCCCCTGTGAATGCCGGTTGGACCGGCCTCCCGGGCCGGTCATGCCGGCAGGATCCGCAGGACGGCGCAGGCGGCCCCGAAGCCGTTGTCGATGCCGACCACGGTGAGCCCGGCGGCGCAGGACGACAGCATGGCCAGCAGGGCGGTGAGCCCCTCGAAGGCGGCGCCGTAGCCGGTGCTGGTCGGCACGGCGACGACCGGCGCCGGCGTGATCCCGCCGACCAGGCTGGCGAGGGCGCCCTCCATGCCGGCGATGACCACGATGGCGTCGGCGCCGGCCAGCTCGTCGACGGTGGCCAGCAGGCGGTGGACGCCGGCCACCCCCACATCGGCGTCGAGCACCGGCTTGAGTCCATGGGCGGTGAGGGTGGCGGCGCACTCCTCGGCGACGGGTAGGTCCGACGTCCCCGCGGTCAGGATGACGACCCGTCCGGGCCGGGGCATGCGGCTGCGCCAAGCGACCGTGGAGCCGCTCCGGAGACCGCCGGGACTGCGCTCCAGGGCGGCGGCGACCTGCGCCTCGTTGGCCCGCGTGAGCAGGATCGGCCCCCCGTCCTCCTCGGCCAGCAGTTCGGCGACGATCGCCGCGCACTGGGCCGCCGACTTGCTCGGGGCGTAGACCGCCTCGGGCAACCCCTGGCGCAGAGACCGGTGGTGGTCGACCTTGGCGAAGCCCAGGTCGGCGTACGGAAGGCGTCGCAGCCGGGCCACGGCGTCGTCGGCCGACACGGCGCCGGAACGCACGTCGTCGAGCAGTCGCCGGACTGCGGGCTCGTCCATGTCCGTAAGTATCCTCCGGCGATGACCCGTGTCGCCTATCTCGGCCCACCAGGCACCTTCACCGAGGAGGCGCTGCTCAGTCAGCCCGACCTGGTGGACGCCGACCTGGTCTCCATCCGGTCGATGCCCGAGGTGCTGGCCGCCACCTCGTCCGGTGACGTCGACCTGGGCTTCGTCGCCCTCGAGAACTCCATCGAGGGCAGCGTCACGCTCGTGCTCGACCAGCTGGTCTTCGACCACGAGCTGCTGATCCAGCGGGAGATCGTCCTCACCATCCGCCAGAACCTGCTGGCGCCGCCCGGGATGGCCCTGGCCGACGTCAAGCGGGTCGTCTCCTTCCCCGTCGCCACCGCGCAGTGCCGGCGGTTCTTCGCCACCAGCCTTCCCGACGTGGAGATCGTCGCCGCCAACTCCACGGCCGGCGCCGTCCAGGAGGTGGCCGAGAACCGTCCGCCGGGCACGGCCGCCCTCGGCGCGGCGCTGGCGGCCAAGCTCTACGGGCTCGAGGTGCTGGCCGCCGACGTCGAGGACAACCCGGACAACAACCAGACCCGCTTCGTGCTCGTCTCCCGGGCCGGCATCCCGGCGCCGACCGGCCACGACAAGACCAGCATCGTCTGCTTCCAGCGCGACGACCGGCCCGGCAGCCTGCACGCCATCCTCGGCCAGTTCACGGCCCGGAACATCAACCTCACCAAGCTGGAGTCCCGCCCGACCAAGCACAGCCTGGGCGACTACTGCTTCATCATCGACCTGGAGGGCCACGTCGCCGACGAGGTGGTGGCCGACTGCCTGCGCGACCTCCGGGTCCAGCTGGCCAGCGTGAAATTCCTCGGCTCGTATCCCGCCGCCGGCGAGCACGGGCCGGAAGTCCGGCGCGACGCCGAGGCGGCCTGGAAGGCGGCCGACGAGTGGATCGCCGCCCTCCGGGGCCAGGTGGGCCGCTAGCGTTTCTCTCTGCCGGGAGGGATGGCAGAGCGGCCGAATGCGAGGCTCTTGAAAAGCCTTGGACGAGAGTCCCGTGGGTTCAAATCCCACTCCCTCCGCTGACCAACATGGCGCCCGACGCCGATGAAACCATGTCCTGGAAGGACCGGGTGCTCGCCGGGGAGTTCAGCGAGGGTGTGATCGGGCACCGCCGGCAGGAATGGGCCATCCTTCCGGAGGACGAGCAATTCGTGCTCGGGGCCGCCGCCGGCGAGCCCGGCGCCGTCCGCATCGAGCGGCCGGCCGGCGACGGCGCCGAGTACATCATCACGACACAGTCCGAGGCTCAGCTCGTCGCCGAGAGGCGAGGGGCGATGCGGCCGTACGTCGTCGGGAGCGCGGCGGCGTACGCTGCCCGCCGGGCGAGGCGAGGGGGAAGCCGTGAAACGGTTCCTGGCGGTGGCGACGACGGTGCTGGCGGCGGTGCTCGGGTTGACTGTGGGGCGGTCGGCGGCTGTCGACGAGCTGTGCTTCGGCAAACCCGCCACCGTGGTGGGATTGATCGGCACCGACGGCCCAGACGTGATCATCGGCACCGACAGCGCCGAGACCATCGACGGGAAGGGCGGGGACGACTACATCTGCGCCAAGGGTGGCGCCGACATCGTGCAGGGCGGTCTGGGTAACGACAGCATCGACGGCGGCGCTGGCAACGACGACCTCATCGGGGACCGGGACAGCCTGTTGACTCCGGGCGACCTCACCGGCGGGGGCCACGACCTGATCCTGGGCGGGCTCGGCGGTGACCGGCTGACGGGCGACAACTTCGTCCGCTCGGGCACGGCCAGCGCGTCCGGCGGAGGGAGCGACCGCATCGAGGGCGGCGACGACCCCGACAACATCGTCGGCGACAACCGGGTCGATGGCACGGGCAATGCCAGCGGCGGCGCCGCCGACTACCTCCTGGGCCAGGGTGGAAACGACTCGATCATCGTCGGGGACAACTTCGCCGTCGCCGGCATAGCGAGTAGTGGCGACCAGCGTGACCGCATCGACGGCGGGTCTGGCGACGACGGCCTCCTGGTCGGCGACAACGGCACTCAGACGGGCTCGGCCACCGGGGGTGGCAACGACGACATCATCGGCGGCCCCGGCATCGACGGCATGTACGGCGACAACCTGGCGCAGTTCGGCGGGACGGCGCCCGCCAACGGTCTGGTCGACCGTTGCGACGGCGGGGCCGATGTCGACACCGCCGACGCCAACTGCGAGATCGTTCCGAACGTTCCATAAGCCCGGCGGGCCGAAGTGCGACGACCTATCTTGGGCTCCCTGGACACCGTATGAGGGGGTTGGAGCAATGACGGTCGCGTTCATCTTCGAGGTCGAGACAATGGAGGTTGTCCCGGGCGTCGTAGAACTTTGAGTGGCGGTCCTCCACCTCGGGCCCTGCCGTGAGGCAGGCTCGGGGTGTCAACCCAACCGAGTTGAGGAGGAGGACCACCAACCATGTCA
>JAHFUP010000159.1 GCA_023265025.1 Acidimicrobiia bacterium
GACGGTGACTACGAAACCCTCCGCCGGAACATGGTCGGTCTCTTGGAGCACCTCGGCATCACCACCCGAGCCGCCGCGGCATAGACAACATCTTGTCGATCGAAGGCGCCAAGCGCCTAGGGTGCCTGGAGGCGAGCGGAAGGGCGGCGACATGAGACGAGCGGGCGTGCTGCTGGCGGTTGCCCTCATCAGCTTCGCGACGGTGCCGGGCGCCTCGGCGCAGGTTGCGACCGCTAGATGCAACGACGGCACGCTGAGCTACTCGGCAACGCACTCAGGATCCTGCTCCCATCACGGGGGCGTCGCTGTCTTCTTGGACGGCACCAACTCGATGGGCACTTCGTCTCAGCGGCCGACTGGCATCATCTCCGCCGGCTGTCCTAATGGCACCTACGAGAATGTCGCCGGTGACACCGTCTGCCGGCCGTTCAACTCTCCCGTCGTTCCCGCCGGAGCGACCGCGCAATGCAACGATGGCTCCTACAGCATGTCCCAGAATCGCCAGGGAACCTGCTCGTCACACGGTGGCGTACGCCAGTTCCTTGTAGACGACGGTGGCGGATCGACGGCAAGCACCGTTCCCGCTGCCGCAGCAACCTGCGTCACCGCCACGTGCATCGTCTCGATCAGTCCGGCAGCGCCCGCCGCGGCATCGACGATCGTCGCTGTCCTCGAACGAACTGGCTGACCGTCCCCTCACAACACCCGCTCAAGCCGAGGACCTCGATTCGGGTCAGCAGGGTGGGTAGGTAAGGTCAGCGACGAGGCGTTACCCCGAGATGGTTACCAACCCTGTAGGTCGCTAACCCGCACGGAGGTCGGCCGCCCGGCGAGGCCATGCTCGTACGCGAAGGCCGTTGCGGCGGCCCGGGAAGTGACGCCCAGCTTTGAGAACATGTGGGTGAGATGGCTGGCAACCGTCTTCTCGCTGATGAACAGCTCTTCGGCAATAGCGCGGTTGGTGCGGCCTCGGGCGACGAGAACGAGGACCTCGGCCTCGCGGGGGCTGAGCCCGCCCGGAAGCGGGCGAGGGAGCGTGGCCCCTGCCCCCGACGCGAGCTCGTCGAAGACGTTCTGCGCCGCGGACCGTTCCATCCGGGCCCCCTCGTGGTCGCCCATGGCGACGCAGGCATCAGCGATGAGCAGACGGGTACGGGCGGCGTCGTGAGGCGCATCGAGAGCGCCCCACCCGGCCAGGGCGCGCCGGAGGGCGGGGAGCGCTTCGGCGCTGTCGCCCAGGGCCAGCAGAATCGCGCCACCCATCTGGGACGCCTGAGTGTCGAGCAGCCGGGAGTTCAGCTCGCCGGCCACCACCGCCAGCTCCTGCTGCGCCGTGTCGGCGGCTGAGACCTCCCCTGCGGCGAGCAGGACCTCGATGCACGGGCCAAGGATTCTCGCCCGGCCGATGGGTCCCTCAGTTTGGGCCAACGCCCGACGGACAGCTGCGGCAGCGACGTCGACCTGGCCCTGAGCCAGGCGGAGAAGGGCCAGACCGGGGTGGGGATCGCATCCGGCCTGGTGGGCTCGCTCGTAGGCCTGCTCGGCGGCGGCGAGTTCCCCGCGAAGCCGGTGCAGCTCAGCTTCGACGTAGTGGGCCCCGCCGATAACGACCGGGTTGAGGGGTTCGGCAAGCCGGCGGCACGCGTCGCGGGCGAACGCCACCCCGTCCGCCCACCGCCCATGCAATTGCAGCAACTCGGCCTGGTGAAGCAGGCAGTGGCCCCGGTAGAGGACGAGGTCGGGCTGAGCGTCGCACCACGCCACGAACGCGGCGCTCCACACCTCGCAGCGCCGGACGTCGAACAGCTCGTGACAGGCGTCGATCACGATGCAGTAGGCGTCCCCGACCATGATCGGCGAGACCTCCTCGTTCTCCACCGCCACCATGGCCTCGTCGAGGATGGCGAGACCTTCGGCATAGTCGCCCAGATAGATGACGCAGCGGCCCTCGAACAGGCGGGCCACGGTACGCAGCTCGGCGTCCCGGAAGCGGTCGGCGATCTTGGTCGCCCGCGCCGCGAACTCCCGAGCGCCGGCCATGTCGCCAGCTTCGAACATGCGGCCGAAGCACATGCCCAGTTCGAGGTAGCCGTGCTCGACGCAGTCGATGGCGACGTCCTCGAGCACCCGCCCGACCCGCGCCACCCACCCGCTCGCCCGGGCAATGTCCCCCTTGAAGCCCATCCCGCTGGCGATGCGGAAGGCGAGGCGTACCGCCCGCGCCGTGTCCCCGGCGCCAAGGGCGGCGCGATGGGCCTCGGACCAGCGGTCGAACGCCTCCTCGTCCCTGCCGGTCAGGTAGGCGGCGGTGGCCAGCCAGTCGAGCTCGTCGACGGAGAGGGGCCCCGCGCCGGCCCGCTCGGACACCAGCCCATAGGCGTGGCCCCACTCCCGTCGGTCGAGCGCGGTACGAGCGGCGTCCGGCGGCTGCTCCACCCCACCAGTATGGTCAGGCGAAGAACGCCCTGCCCGCCTCGGGGTCGGCCCCGATGAACATCCACATCTCGGCGATGCGGTCGCCTTCGAAGCGGTAGATGAAGGCGTTCTTGGACTCGAGCGTCTTGCCGTTGCGGCCAAGCGTGGCGTGCTCCCACTCGGCGGCCCAGGCGTCGGCGCCGATGCAGAACAGTTGCTCGAACCGAACGTCGCCTCCCGTCGCCTCGAACACCCGGCCCACAGCGCCGAGGAAGCCCTCCACGCCGGCGTGGTCGCCCGTCCAGTCGTCGGGGCCGCGCATATGGAACGCCAGGTCCTCGGTGAAGATCGAGGCCAGGACGGCGTAGTCCTGGCTGAGGATGGCCGGCGTCATACGGTTGACGGTCGTGACGTTGGGGTGGTCGTTCATCGGTTGGCTCTCCTGTGCGTTTTCGCGGGCTCCTTGAACTGGAGTATGCGAACTGTGGGTCGTCGAGGCATCCGACAAACCTCTGATTCAGGGGTCGGAAATCGACTGGCGTCCGCCGTCCCAGCGACGCCATCGGAGGCGGCCGGTGGAGACCAATCTCCACGAAGCCCACTCATGGAGGATGGTCGGGTAGGGAGCTGGCGAGGTGGCTGCCGTAGGCGGCGCCGGGCTCAGGTCCCTCGGTTTCCCGAGGGCCGCCATGATCGGCTGCCGTAGCGGCTCCTTCTCCAGCTCCCCCCCATCGAACCGGGCGTGCGGTTCTCCCGCACCCGGCTCACCGACGCCCTTCACCTGCGGTGTTCGGCCGTGGCCCGCCAGGCCCGGTTGGGCCTGGGGGCGACGACGGTGCCATTGAGGGAGATCAGGCCGAGGCTGTCCGGAGACCGGTACAGCAGCGCGAATCCCCATGACCGCCCGCGCTTGTGCCGCTTGGCGACGAACAGCGCGATGCGCATGAGGGCGTACTTCCTGATCTTGTCGAACGCCCAGGCCGAGTTCCCGTAACGGAAGAACCCGGCCCAGCCACGGAGGAAGCGGTTGACCTCCCCCACGACCTGTTCGACCGGTGCGACGAGCCGAGCCCGCATCGTGAGAAAGCGGATGCGGTCCCGGGCATGCTGCACCGCCCGCTGGGAGGGCCAGCGGGCAAGGAACACGAGCCCGTTGGCACCCCGACGTGGTCGTGAGCGCACGAGCCGATGGTGAAAGCCGAGGAAGTCGACCCCCGGCTGACCTTCGACGAGTTGCACGATCCGCGTCTTCGCGGGCTTGGGCGCAAGGCCCAGGCCGTTGAGCAGGGTGGTGAGCCTGGCCAGGGCGGCCTGGGCTTGGCCCCGGCTTCGGCACATCACCAGCAGATCGTCGGCATACCGCACCAGACGCCCATAGGCGGGACGCCAGGCCCGGTCGAGGCGGGTCAGGTACACGTTGCAGAGCAAGGGCGAAACGACCCCGCCCTGTGGCGTGCCACTGACCGACCGCCGCACCGCTCCGTCCTCCATCACCCCGGCACGCAGGAAGGCGTGCAGCAGTGCCAGGACCTTGCGGTCGCTGATGTGCTCGGAGAGCGCGGACATCAACCCGTCGTGCGGGATCGCCGTGAAGCAGTTGGCGATGTCGGACTCTGCCACCCAACGCCTGCCCCCGAAGGACTCGTCGATGACGACCTGCAGGGCGTCGTGCGCTGCCCGCTTGGGCCGGAACCCGAAGCTGCACGGCAGCATGTCCGCCTCGAAGACCGGCTCAATGACGATCTTCACGGCGGCCTGCACGACCCGGTCGCGGATAGCGGGGATCGAGAGCGGTCTCAGCTCGTCCTGGCCCGGCTTGGGTATGTAAACCCGCCGGGCCGGGAGCGGCTTGAACCTCTCCTCCCGTAGTTCCGTGGCCAGCTCGTCGAGCAGACGGTCAACCCCGTAGCGCTCGACGACGTCGGCAATGGTGACCTGGTCGATGCCCGGTGCGCCGGCGTTGCGGCGCACCTGCCCCCACGCCCGCTCCAAGACGTCCCTGCGGTGGACCTTGTCGTAGAGCGCGTGGAACCGTCGTCCGGGATCGGCCTTGGCCGCCCGGTAGAGCGTGCGCTGCAAGGCACGGACCGCGTCGAGGTCGTCCTCGACGCCGAGGGTGGGACTAGCCACGGGTGGCACTCACCGGCCTCTCCTCTCACGCACGCATGGACGAAGCAGCGGCCCTTCCCATCACCGGCGGTTGTGTTGTCCGTCCGGCTCGAGCGGTACTACGGCCGCCTCCGACGCCCTGCTGGCTGGCCACCCATTTCCCCTCTCGGGTTATAGGGCACCACGCTCCGGTGGATCGCAGCCACCGGGCCAGCGAGGGCCTCCACAGTTCCCGTCGTCACCTTCCGAGCGTTCCGAGCCCTCTACGCCGGGGAGTTCGTCGCGGCTGCGATCCAGGGTCTTCACCGCTTCCATGGCCTTCGCCCTGAGGGACGGGGCTCGGCTCTCCCTGATCCCGCTCTCGCGGGCACGTTCACGGCGCGGCAGGCTTCGCGTGATGCTTCGGACCGCTCGGTCGCTCCCCCTTCAAGGGCTTCTGACGCTGGGCTTCGACCCGGCCCGTTTCCAGACCGAGCCGCCAGCCTGCTACCGGGCCCCCTGGCGGTTACCCGGACCGGACTTGCACCGGCTGGCGACGACGAGCTTCAGA
>JAHFUP010000090.1 GCA_023265025.1 Acidimicrobiia bacterium
GCCGGTGCCGGCGCCGCCGGCCCCGCCGGGCGTGCCGGCCGCGCCGACGCCTGCCGCGCCGGTCGCACCGGAGGCGGTGGCCGCGCCGAGGACGATGTTGGCCGCGAGGCCGCCGGCGCCGGCGACCGAGTCGACCACGCCGCCACCGCCACCAAGGCCGCCGATCACGGTGGCGACGGTGGTGTTGAGGGCCAGACCCGTGTTGCCCGACACCGAGAAGGACGACGTCGAGGCGCCGGAGTTGGCGACGCTGTTGGCCGTGCCGATGGCCGCGGTCGAGCCGGTATTGCCCGAGCTACCCGAGCTGCCGGAGGTCACCGGGGCGCCGACGAGGTCGATCACGCCGGCCAGGGCACTGCGGGGACCGAAGACGTTGGCGATGCCGAGGATGCCGGTGTTGAGGGCGAAGGGGTTCGAGATCGGGGTGCCGGGGGTGCCGGGGGTGCCGGAGTTGCCCGAGGTCGACACCGGGTTGGAGGTGGCCGAGGAGGTCGCCGGGCCGGTGGCGCCGGTGTTGGTCGCGCTCACCTGGGCGGTGGACACGCCGGAGTTGCCCGAGGTGGCGTTGGGGGTGACGTTGAGGGTTGCCGAGCCGCCGGCGCCGCCGTTGGCCGCGCCGGTCGAGACACTGGAGCCGCCACCAGCGGTACCGGTGGTCGAGGCTGAGGGGCTGCCGACGACGGCGTTGATGCCGGCGCCACCGTTGCCCGAGGTGGACGTGGCATTGCCGCCGCCCCCGCCGTTGCCGCCCAGGACGGTCGTGTTGAGGCTGTTGACCGCGTCACCGGTGGTCCCGGACACCGCGGTGGCGTCGGACTGGGCCCCGGAGTTGGCGCTGCTGGAGGCCCGGCCGGTGCTGGTGGCGGCGCCGGTCGGGCCACTGGCCACCGTCGTCGGCGTCTCGCCGGCCGTCCCACCGGCGGGGGGGATGGTGGCCGGGACGGTCGACGACGCCTGCGGGAGCGTCGACGGGGTCTGGGCGAGCGCGGCACCCCCGCAAAACACGAGGAGGGCGGCGATGAGCGCGCCCAGCAAGGCGGACACGTTCGAGATCTTCCGGGGACCAGGCTTGCCAGTGTTCATGCTCATCCCTTGTCGGTGGGGTCGGCGTCGACCCTGTCGGTACTCACATCCTGCGGGCAGGCCGCGCGCCCCTGCCGCCGCCGTGACCGCTGTGGTCTATCACGAGTCTCACCGGAACAAAAGCACCGTTTAGGCCTCTGACCTGCGCTTTCGCAGCCTGTTGGAACGCTGTTGGAGGGCCAACGCGGCCGGTTGGAGGCCTGCGGCGGGCCGCGGAAGGGGCCAGGGCGCGGTTCTCCACACCGGTCAGGCACGGCGGAGGGCGCCGGGCCGCTTTCGGAGGGTGGAGAAAAAAGTTGCCGCCGGAGGCCGGACGGGGGCGTCAGGGCCGACCGGCCCGCATGATGGAGGCGCGAAGAGGGTGCCTACGGCAACCCTCAACAACCCTCAACCCTCGATCTACCCCCGCAGTTCAGCGCGAAGCATGTGTCCGGCGCTACTTCCAGACCCGCACGTAGTCGACCTGCATGGTGGCCGGGAACGCCGGCGGCGTGGCCGGGTCGAGCCGGTTGCCGTACACCCCGAGCCCCTGTGTGAGCGCCAGCATGAAGGGGTGGTCGAAGGGCTGCGGGGCCACGAGGGGGGCGGCCGGCGTGATCGGCTCGTTCACGCACACCTTGCCGTCGAAGCTGATCTTGAGCGAGGTGGTCGTCCACTCCAGCGTGTAGGTGTGCCAGTCGGTGACCTTCAGCAGGCAGTAGTTGTTGGTCTGGGCCGCGGTGCCCGGCCAGTAGTGGATGTACGGGATGGCCCGGTCGTTGTACTGGCTGTACACCTCGGCCACGTCGATCTCGCCCGACAGCGGCCACGGGCCGTACTTCAGGGGGTTGTCCGGCCACATCCACAGGGCGCCGTGCAGTCCATTCACGGTGGCGGCAGGGAACTTGGCCCGGAACTCGTAGCGGCCGAAGGCCTGGCTCCACTTCGTGTAGGTGGAGACCATCCCAGAGGTGTACCGGGTGGTGTAGCCCTCGGCCGGCGTGGCGCAGGCGAAGGGTGCCGCCTCCTTGCGCACGGAGAGCTTGAGCGTCCCGCCCGAGACGGCGATGTTGTCCGGATCGTCGACGTAGCAGTCGTCCTGCGAACCGAACCCGCTGCTCGCCGACGTCTGGGGCACCCACAGGGCCCGGTTGAGCGCCGTGCCGTCGAAGTTCTCGGCCAGCGTGCACACCCACGCGGTGCCGTTGGCCTTCCGTACCGTGGTGCCGCAACCACTCGTCGTGGCCGCCGCCGTTCTCGGCGCCGCCCCGGCCGGGACCACCGTGGCGCCCAACGCGCTCACGAGCAGCGTCGCCGCCACCAGCAGCCGGCGCCGAGGCTTGCTGATCATCGAACCACTCGGGGCCATCGGAAGCCTCCTCCGCTACCGCCAGTGAGTGGTCCACGTATCGGCCGCTCCGGTCGACCACTTGAACGGCCGGCGTCATCGGGTGAGTCGGCGCGCGCGAGAGCGACCAGCCATCGGCTGGTCGCTCTCGCAGGAAGGGTCCCCTGGGACGGTCTACGGTGCGCCGTAGAGGGCCTTGGCTCCGTACTTGTCCTTGTCCGTCAGGACCAGGTCACCGGTGTTCGTTCCGTTGCACTCCGGGTAGTGCATGACCGACGCCGAGTCGTAGCTGGTCAGCGCCCTCCAGTTGGAGTCCTCGAAGCAGGTGCCGGCCTCGGGCCGGGTGTGCTCGTGCCGGAATCCGAGGGTGTGGCCGAGCTCGTGGCGCAGGATGCCGGTCAGCGACCACGAGTTGCCGGTCTGGAAGGCGTACGAGCTGACGAGCAGCTCACGGTTGGTCCTCGCCGAGCTCGGGAAGAACGCCCGGGCCAGGTAGGCGCTCGTGGTCACCTGCCGCACGTCGAACACCACGTTGGAGTTGGTCTTGGTGCAGTTGCCGTTCTGCGCGGACTTGTAGACGAACTTCACCTTGGCCGCGGCCTGCCACGCGGCGGCGGCGTTGGTTATGGCGGTGGCCACCGTGCTGGCCTGGGTGCCGAACGAGGCGGTGTTGATGCAGTAGGTGATGTTCAAGGCCGCGGTGGCGGACCACTTGTCGTCTTTCCCGTTCACCCGGTTGACCACGAGCGACAGCGGGTCGGTGTGGCCGTGCTGCTCGTTGGTCATCCGGTCGTAGAACTCCTGGAGCTCACCGACGTTGAACGCCGGCTCGTCGCCGTTCACGACGTACGTGCCGTCGTCGTCCTGGAACGCCGACGCTTTGAACTCCTTCCAGGTCGGTGCCTCCGCCGAGAAGGCGGCGCCGGCGGTGGCGATCGTCAGTACCCCGACGACGGCCGTGGCGCCCAGAGGTCCACGAAGCCGGGCCAGCCAGCCGGCGCGGCTCGAAGGAGTGGTTGACTCGGTTTGCGAAGTGGTTTCTCTCATGGGGGCAGTGAACCGCGGGACGGGTCGCCCGGTCATGCGTAGCGGCTACGTATTTCGCGGCCCGCCCCCGGCCACCTGGTACGTACGTAGCCCTCCCGGGAAGGCCGATGTGGCGCGCCGCGTGGCGAGCAAAGGGACTCCCGGCGGTCAGCCGCCGGCCCGTCCGTAGCTGGGAGGGGTGACGGACGCCACCCAGGCAAGGGACGCGACGTCGGTGAGGCGGTCGGCGGGCACCCACGCCTGGACCACGCCGCCGGCGCCGGACCCCGGCACCGACGGCGTGGTGGCTGAGACCACCACCTCGCCGCCGAGCCGCCCCAGCTCGGCGAGTTCGGCCGGCACGACGGCCGCGCCCGCGTGCAAGGCGACCTCGATGGCGCCGTCCGATCGGACGTGGACGACGTCGTTGGACAGCCGCGCCAGGTCGGACGGGCCTCGTGCCCGCGCCGCATCGACGCCCGCCGCGGCCTGGAGGAGGATGTCGGCGACCTTCACCGACGCCCCCGTGGTCGCGCCGACCGAGGTCGGGGTCGCGACCGACGTCGCAGTCGGCCGTCGTTCGTCAGCCCCGCCGCCGCATCCCCCGAGCAGGGCGGCAGCAAGCACGAGGGGGCCGGCGCGAGCGATCAGGGCACAATCGTCTCGCACTTCTGCGCGCTACTGCCGCCGCCCGTGCCCGGTGTGCACGCGTCCGAACCCTCGCCGCCGTCGATCCGCACCACGCCGGTCCCGCCGATGAGCCGGTCATTCCCAGTCAAGCCGGTGAGGTCGTCGTTTCCGGTGCCCCCGACCACGTGGTCGTCGCCCGCGTCGCCCGTGATGCGATCGTCGCCGTCCCCGCCGCAGAGCGTGTCCTTCCCGTCCCCACCGGTGATCCAGTCGGCTCCGCCGCCCCCGAACACGATGTCGTCGCCACCCATGCTGAAGATGCGGTCGTCGCCGGCCGTGCCGTAGATGACGTCGACCCCGGACGTCCCGACGGTGACCAAGCCCGGCGCGGCGATGACAATGTTGTTCCCCGGGATCGTTCCCGGCGGGGGCGGCGCGGCGCAGATGCTGGTGAAGGTCGACGTCTCGAGGGGCGCGTTGCACGGCGAGGTCGCGGGCGCGTTGTTGGCGTTGCCGGGGTAGGTGACGACCCACCGGTAGGTCCCCTCGCTGACCGGCGTGAACGGGTCCGACACGTAGTTCCCATTGCCGTTCACCGGCTTGGCGCTGGTGAAGGCGGCCGCACCGGCGCACGTCGCGTTGTTGGGGCCGAAGGCCGTGAAGGTGATCGTCCCCGTCGGCGACCAGCCGTTGGCCAGCGCCGCCGTGTCGGAGATGAACCCGCTGGTGGCCGTGAACGTGCTCGACGTGGCCAGGGTGGCGATGGCCGGTTGGGCCTTGCACAGCAACTGGCCCGCGCCGGTGACGTTGTCGGACCCGGGCGGCGCGACGTCCGACGCGGTGGCGATCAGGAAGGCGCGGTACTGGGCGACGGTCAGGCCCGGCTGGTTCTGGCGGACCAGGGCCTCGCAGGCGGCCGCGTGGGGTGCGGCCGCCGACGTGCCCGTGAACGGCGACCCGAAGCCGCCGACGCCGGTGACCTGGACGTTGTCGGCCGCGGCCCACGTCGGGCCGGGCGAGCTGGTCAGGCCGCCGCCGGCCACGCCCGCGCACGGGCCCGCGGCGCCGCCGGGGCAGGTCGTGGTCGACCCGAGCTGCGCCGGGCCGCCCGAGCTGTAGGGCTCGATGGCGCCGTTCAGGGCGTTGAGGGCGGCCGACGATGTGGCCAGGCCGGTGTAGTTCGAGTCGGGGTTCAGGCTGCCGGCCCGGCTCGGGTTGTCTATCGCGGCGGCGTTGCGCCAGCGCAGGTCGAGGGTCGGCACGGCCACCGCCGAGGACGTGCCCTCGACGTCGACGACGAGCTTCACGCTCGTCCCGACCGCGAGGGTGACGGACACCTGTTCCAGGGTGTCACCCGTCCCGTTGGCCTGGACGGTCGTGCTCTGGGCCAGGCACTGGGTCAATGCCGAGTTCATCACGTACAGGTTGAGGTCGGTGAACCCGCCCTGGCCGGCGGTCGGGAAGATGGCCCGGGGCTCGCTCCATTGCAGGGTGGCCGTGAGGGTGTTGTTGGCCGAGGGCGGGTTGGTGTTGCTGATCGCCACGTCGAACGCGGTGCCGGGACCGGGGTCGATGTCCACCACGTTGTCGGGCGTGTTGGCGCAGCCCGCGAACATGTTGGCCGTGTTGTCGGGCCGCTGTCCCGTCCCCGTCGCCGTGACGCGAGCGGCGTGGCGCTGGGCCTGGTTGCCGGCCGAGGAGTGGACCGACACGCCCGCGGCGGCGATGTTCTCGGCGGTTTGCGCGGCCAGGCCCACCTGGAAGGCGGGCTCGGCGTCGAAGGCGATGTCCTCGGTGATGACGTTCGCACCGTTGGCCACCAGGTTGTTCAGGGCGTTGACGTGGTTGGCCACCCCACCGCCCGAGGCGTTGAACAGCAGCCCGGCGCCGGGCGCCATGTCCTGGACGATCTCCAGCATGGCCGTGCCCTCGTCGCCCGAGCCCACGGCCAGGACGTTCACCGTGTTGGGCAGGTCGCCCAAGGCCTGGGACGCGGCGATGTTGGACACGCCGTCGGAGACCACGCCGACGTTCGTGCCCGCGCCGTTGGTGCCCGCCGCCTGGGCCACGTCGGCCCCGTGGAACGCCACTCCCTCGCTCGTGACCGAGCCGACGTCGACCGACCCGTAACTGGGGGTGGTGACCGCTTTCACCCACGGGAGGGCGGCGGCCGCCGCCACCCGCGCCGCCGGCACCCATGCCTGGACGATGCTCAGGTTGCCGAGCGGGTGGAACGACTGGATGCCGGTGGCGCCCAGCGCGGCCAGGCTGACCTCCTCGGGGGTGCCCGTGCGGGCCGTCGTGTGGAAGGCGAGCTCGATCCGGCCCTCCCCGTCCACGTGGACGAGGTCGTTCGACGGTCCGGTGCTGGCGCGCAGCGACCGCTGGGGGCTGGTGAGCTGCTCGACAAGCTGGCTGACGATGCTCGGCACCCGGGAGCCGGTGACGCCGGCCGCGCCGCTCGATCCCGAGAGTGCCGCCAGGCTCGTCCCCGCGATCAAGACGACGGCGCCCAGCATGATGCGCGTCCTGCTCATGACCTTGCCTCCCTCGGCGCCGCACCCGGTCACCCGGCCGGCGGCGTGCCCGATCGAAGTCTCGCATCTTCGGAGGCCGCGAGGGAGTCGTTCCGTACTGCGGCGTTGCCGGCGGGACGCGGACGGCTCAGAGGCGGGGCGACCGTGGCCGGCGCCGTGGGGTTTGCGGTGTCGGAGAGGGGACTTGAACCCCTACGCCCTATGCGGGCACCAGGCCCTCAACCTGGCGCGTCTGCCTATTCCGCCACTCCGACGTGACCGGTCCCCACTCTACGACACGCCACGGGCTACCGCCCCGAACCGACCTTCACCTTGGTTGCGTCGAACGTCCCCAGGCCCGACACGACCAGCCCGCTGACCCGGTCGGCCGAGACCGACTGGAACTGGAACTGGGCCAGCGGCATGATCGGCATCTGGTCGAGGACCAGCTTCTCGGCCGCCTGGTAGGCCCCGATCCGCTTGGTCTCGTCCGCCTCGGCCCGCCCGTTCTTCAGCGTGTTGTCGACCGGCGTCGACGTGAACCCGGTGATGTTGTCCCGCAGGCCGGTCTGGAACAGCGGGGTCAGGAAGGCGTCGGCGGACGGGTAGGCGCCGATCCACCCCAGGCGGAACAGCTCCTGCTGGCCGCTGATGGCGAAGCGGAGGTAGTCGGCGTAGGTGTGGGGCCGCAGGGCCGACGGGATGCCCGCCTCCTGGAGGTTGGCCTGGATGGCCTGGGCCACCGCCCGCTGGGTGCCGTCGTCGTCGAAGTCGATCTGGACCTCGGGCACCGGCTTGCCGGCGGGGAACGCCTGGGACAGGAGGTCGCGGGCCCGAACGACGTCGCGCCGGCACCGTTCGGCACAGGCGTCGGCCTGGGCCCCGGGCACGCCCTCGGGGATCAGCCCCCGCAGCACCTTGGCCGACGGACCGTAAACCACCCGCACGATGGCCTCGCGGTCGATGGCGGCCACGATGGCCTGGCGGAACCGGACGTCGGCGTACTTCGGGTTCTTGAGGTTGAAGCCGTAGAAGAGCTCGCCCAGGTAGGGCCTGGATCCCGACGGGCCCTGGCGCTCGGCGACCTGCTCCACCCGGTCGGGGGGGACCGACGTCCAGTCGAGCCGGCCGGCGAGGAAGGCGTCGTAGGACGCGGCGGCGTCGTCCTGGAGGTGGAAGTCGACGGCCCGCAGCGGCAGGTTGGGTGTCCCCGGCGCCGGCACCAGGTGGAGGAGCTCGTCGGTGCGGGTCTGGAGGAGGAACGGCCCGCTCCCGATGGGCTGGACGGCGAAGCCCGGCGACTCGGCGGTGACCGACTCCCTGGGGACGATGCCGAACGTCGGATGCCCGAGGACCGCAGGCAGAGAGGAGAGCGGCTGGTCGAGCTCGATGCGCACGACGTCGGCCGCCGGCGCGGTGACCCCCGACAGGCTCTCGCCCTTGCCCTCGACGTTGAGGGCCCGGAACCCGGCGACGGAGTCGAGCTGGGCGGCCGCCGGCGACGACGACCCCTTCTTGGCGATCCGGTCGAGGGTGTACTTCACGTCGGCCGGCGTGATGTTCCGGAAGTTGGCGAACGTGGCGCCGGGCCGGAGGGTGAAGTCCCACCGCTTCTGGTCGGCACTGGCCTTCCAGCTCACGGCCAGCGCCGGCAGGACGGCCAGCGTCTCGGGGTCATACGTCGTCAGGCCGTCGAACAGCTGGTCGGCGACCAGGAGCTCGCTCGGGGTGCGGGCCTGGGCCGGGTCGAGGGACTGGGGCCGCTCGATGCCCACCCGGAGCACCCCGGGAGGCGGTTCGTCGCCGCCCCGCCGGACGGCCGCCGGCTCGCCCCCGCCGGAGCAGGCGGCCAGCACAGCGAGGAGCACCACGCCCGCCGGCCTTCGCCGCGACCGCATGATCAGCTGCGTTAGTGCTCCGTCAGGTGACGGTGCACTATGACGCCTGCAGCCGGATGGCGAGGATGACGGTGGTGAAGGCGAAGATCACTGCGACGGACACCGTGATGCGGTCGAGGTTGCGCTCCACGACGGTGGAGCCGGACGAGGCTGCCCCCATGCCGCCGCCGAACATGTCGGACAGCCCACCGCCCCGGCCGCTGTGCAGCAGCACGAGCAGCACCAGGGCGAGGGAGACGAAGACGTGGATGATCGTGACGATGGCCGTCAGCATAAGGAGAGGATCTTAACCGGCGAGGCGGTACTGCACGATTCGGGCAAACTCGTCGGGGTCGAGGCTGGCCCCGCCGACGAGGGCGCCGTCGATGTCGGGCTGGGCCATCAGCTCGGCGATGTTCGACCCCTTGACCGACCCGCCATACTGGATCCGGACCCGCGCCGCGACGTCGACGCCGTGCAGCCCGGCCGCCACCCTGCGGATCATGCCGATCGTGGCCTGGGCGTCGTCAGGCGTAGCCGTGCGGCCGGTCCCGATGGCCCAGATCGGCTCGTAGGCCACCACCAGGCCGGCAACCTGGTCGGCGGGCAGCCCCTTGAGCGCAGCCTCCACCTGACCCGTGATCTTCGAGTCGGTGGCGCCCGACTCGCGCTCGTCGAGGGTCTCCCCCACGCAGACGATCGGCGTCATGCCGCCGGCGATCACCGACTCCAGCTTGCGCCGCACCTCGTCGTCGGTCTCGCCGAACAGCTCCCGCCGCTCCGAGTGGCCGACGATGACGTAGACGACGTCGAGCTTGGCCAGCATGGGCACGCTGATCTCGCCGGTCATGGCGCCTTTCGGGTCCCAGTGGCAGTTCTGGGCGCCGAGGGCGATCGGGATGCGCTGGTCGTCGATGAGCAACTGGATCGAGCGGAGGGCGGTGAAGGCGGGATGGACGGAGACGTCGACCGCCTCGTAGTCCTCCGACGTCAGCCGGTACGACAGCTTCTGTACCACCTGGATGGCTTCCAGGTGGTTGTGGTGCATCTTCCAGTTCCCGCTGATCAGCGGCCGGCGCTCAGGCTGGGGCATTCGACGCCTCTCGCAGGGCGGCCAGGCCGGGCAGGTCACCCTTCTCCAGCAGCTCAAGCGACGCACCGCCACCAGTGGAGACGTGGTCGATGCGCAGGTCGAGGCCGAACTTGGCCACCGCCGCCGCGCTGTCGCCCCCACCCACCACGGTGAAGCCGTGGGAGTCGGCCACCGCCTCGGCCACCATGACAGTGCCCTCCTGGAAGCGGGCGTCCTCGAACATGCCCATGGGGCCGTTCCAGAGGATGGTGCCGGCGTGCTCCAGGGGCGCGATGAATGCCAGCGTCGTCGACGGGCCGATGTCGAGGCCCTTCCACCCGTCGGGGATGTCGCCGATGAAGACCTGGACCTCCTCGTCGGGGCCGATGGCCACGACGTCGTTCGGGATCAGCAGCTTGTGCTTGTCCGGGCCGTCGAGGAAGCCCTTGCAGGCCTCCACCCAGTCGGGCTCGACCAGGGAGTCGCCCACCGAGTACCCCTGGGCCAGCATGAACGTGAAGCACATGGCCCCGCCGATGGCCAACTGGTCGACCTTGTCGATCAACGCTTCGATGACCCCCATCTTCGAGCTCACCTTGGCCCCCCCCAGGATGGCGACGAAGGGATGCATGGGCCGGTGGACGAGGCCGTTGAGGACGTCCACCTCCTTGGCCAGGAGCCGGCCGGCGGCGCTGGGCAGGCGGGCCGGCGGGCCCACAATGGAGGCATGGGCCCGGTGCGACGCCCCGAAGGCGTCGTTGACGTAGAGGTCGAACCCCTCGACCAGGCGGTCGACGAAGTCGGGGTCGTTGGCCTCCTCGCCCGGGTCGAAGCGGAGGTTCTCCATGAACTCGACCTCCGGAGCGAGGGCGGCGAGCCGCTGCCGCACCGGTTCCATCGAGTACTTCTGGTCGGGCTGGCCCTTGGGCCGGCCGAGGTGGCTGCAGACGGTGACCTGCGCGCCGTGGTCCTCGAGCCACTTGATCGTCGGCATTGCCGCGGTGATCCGCAGGTCGTCGTCGATGTGCCCGTTGGTGATCGGGACGTTGAAGTCAGCCCGGAGCAGGACTTTCTTGCCTGACGGGTTGGGCAGGTCCTCGAGTAGGGGGAGTGCCACTCCTACTACTGGTTCGCCGCGCCGACGATCTGGGCCAGGTCGACGAGGCGGTTGGAGTAGCCCCACTCGTTGTCGTACCAGCCGAAGACCTTGACGAGAGATCCCATGGCCATGGTGGAACCCGGGCTGAACGTACACGATGCCGGCGAGCCGATGATGTCGGACGAGACGATCTTGTCCTCGGTGTACTCCAGGACCTTCGCCAGCTTGCCCTCGGTGGCTGCCGCCTTGAACGCCGCGTTGATCTCTTCGACGGTGGCGTCGCGGCTGAGGATGGCGGTGAGGTCGGTGATCGAACCGTCCTTCACCGGCACGCGGAGCGCGGTCCCGTCGAGGCGACCCTTCATGGCCTCGAGGACCAGGGAGGTGGCCTTGGCCGCACCGGTGGAGTTGGGCACGATGCTCTGGGCGGCGGCGCGCATGCGCAGCAGGTCGCCGCTCTTGTTGACCACGTCGAGCAGGCCCTGGTCATTGGTGTAGGCGTGGATCGTGGTCATCAGGCCCTTGTCGATGCCGAAGGCGTCGTCGAGGACCTTGACCATGGGCACGAAGCAGTTCGTCGTGCAGGACGCATTGGACACGACCGTGTGGCTGGCGGCGTCGAACGTGTCGTCGTTGACGCCCACCACGAAGGTGGCGTCGACGTTGGACGCGGGGGCGGAGATGATGACGCGCGGCGCGCCACCCTCAATGTGGGCTCGGGCCTTGTTGCCGTCGGTGAAGAAGCCGGTGGACTCGATGACCACGTCGACACCGACGTCACCCCACGGGAGGGCCTTGGGGTCGGCCTCGCTGAACACCTTCACCAGGCGGCTCCCGATCTGGAAGCCGTCGTCGGTGACGTCGACCGACTCGCCGAAGCGGCCGTGGGTCGAGTCGTACTTGAGCAGGTGCGCGTTGATCGACGGCGATGTGAGGTCGTTGATGGCTACGACCTCGACGTCACCTCGCTGGTGCGCAGCCCGGAAGAAGATTCGACCGATACGACCGAAGCCGTTGATGCCGACACGCACTGCCATACGGGTCCCCCTTGGCGGATTTTTGTGACTTCTTAATAGAGCAGATCTCGAAGTGCAGCCGCCAGTAGAGCCGGATCGTGGCCCATCCCGTCGGGGCGGGCCACCGGCCGCACCCTGCACTCTACGTCGAGCAGGCCCACCGGAAGCGACTCGGGGTGGCATAGGACGACGTCGATGTCCAATCCGTGGGCCCGCAGCGCGTCCACGTGGGCAGCCACGTCGTAGCCCGCGGTCTCGGGCAGTTGGGGCCGCAGGTTGCACACGTAGACCTTCCGGCCGGGGGTGGCGGCCAGCGCGTCGCGCAGGTCGGGGACGGCGACGACGGCCAGGACGCTGGTGAACAGCGACCCCGGGCCGATCACGACCTGGTCGGCCGCGGCGAGGGCGGCGAGGGCGGCCTCCGGGGCGCGGGCGTCGTCCGGGACGAGCGACACGCCGGCGATGCCCACCGAGGCGCCCACCGCCACCTGGCCGGTGATCGAGTCGCCCCCGTCGCCGCCGGCGTTACGGATGACGGCCTTGAGGATCACCGGCTCGATGGTGGCGGGCACGACCCGGCCGACGGCGCCCAACAGCCGGCCGGCCTCGGCCAGCGCCTGCTCGAAATCACCCGTCGACGCGGCCAGGCCGGCGAGCACCAGGTTCCCGAAGGCGTGGCCCTCGAGCTCGCCGGCGTCGAATCGGTGCTCGAACGCCGAGGTCCACAGCGACTCCGGGTCGGCCAGCGCGACGAGGCACTTGCGCAGGTCGCCGGGCGGGGGAATGCCGAACGCGGCCCGGAGGCGGCCACTGGAACCGCCGTCGTCGGCCACCGAGACGATGGCGCAGACGTCGTCCGCGTACCGCCGCACCGCGGCCAGGGTGGCCGCCAACCCGTGCCCTCCCCCCAGCGCGACGACTCTCGCCATTGCTACTTGCCCAGGTCGCGGTGCTTGACCATGGGGAAGAAGCCCCGCTGACGCAGCAGCCGGCCGAGCTCCTCGGCCAGGTACACCGACCGGTGGGTGCCACCGGTGCAGCCGACCCCGATGGAGAGGTACGACTTACCCTCCTTGACGAAGGCGGGAAGCAGCAGCTCGAGCAGGTTGTCGAGGCGCTTCAGGAACTCCCCGGTCTCCGGCTGGGCCTTCACGTACTCCTGTACCGGCTCGTCGAGCCCGGTCAGGGGGCGCAGCGTCTCGACCCAGTGGGGGTTCGGGATGAACCGGCAGTCGAAGACCAGGTCGACGTCGAGCGGAAGGCCGTGCTTGTACCCGAAGGACACGATGCTCGTCTGAAGCTGCGACTCGGCGTCGCGACCGAACAGGTCGAGCAGCCGGTCGCGCAGCTGGTGGACGTTGAGATCGCTGGTGTCCACCACCACGTCGGCCTCCGACTTGACCTCCTCCAGCAGCGCCCGCTCCCGCTCGATGGCCTCGGAGACCCGGTCGGTGCCCGACATCGGGTGGCGCCGGCGGGTGTTCTCGTACCGGCGGACCAGGACCTCGTCGGACGCTTCGAGAAAGAGCACCCGCACTCGCGCCGAGCCCTTCCGAAGCTGTTCGAGGGCGGTGGCCAGCTCCTCGAGGTAGTGCTCTGTCCGCACGACCAGGGCCACCCGCTCGGTCGTCGACCCCGGCGTCTGCACCAGCTCGACGACCTTGGAGATGAGCGCCGGCGGGAGGTTGTCGATGACGAACCAGCCCAAATCCTCGAACGTGTCGGCGGCCGTCGACCCGCCGGCGCCGGAGACGCCCGTGATGATGAGGAATTCACTCACCGGGCCGCCGCCTTCGGCGGCCGCCCCGCCGAGCGGGGCGCGGTGTTCATTGATTCGCTCGCCTGCGGCTCGCTCATGCGAACTTCGCGGCGGCGAGGACCAGGCCGGCGACGCCGATCATCGAGGCGATGTTGGCGGTGATCAGCCGGGGCAGCTGCGCCCTCACCTCGCCGCGCAGTTCGGCGATCTCGCCCCGCAGCTGAGCCATCTCGCCTTGGAGCTCGCCCCGCATCTGAGCCATCTCGCCCCGTATCGCGACGAGATCGGACTGGCGGGCGACGTCGGCCCAGCCGACGGGGGGCAACAGCTCCATCATCGTGGCGGCCGGGCCGCCGCCCAGGCGACGCTCGAGCGCTTCGTACAACTCCCGACGGTCCTGATCGGACACCATCGTGCATTCCCTTCGGTGGACGCGATCCGAGGGGGGAAGCCCATACCGGACAGGATACCGGCGAGCTAGGACATCGTCTCCGCCCGCAGGAACAGGAGCCGCGGGATCGTGGTCGCCGCGGTGTACTCCTCGGCCCGGGCCAGGAAGCCGGGAGGCGGCGCCGGCTCCTCCATCCGGGTGATGTACAGGCCGGCCGACGCCATGGCGTTGACGTACCGGGACATCGGCCGGTGGACGAACGGTAAAAAGACGTCCTTGTCGACCTCCTCCAGCGAAATGTCCTCCACCAAGTAGGGGCCAATCCGCCAGTACTGCTCGTCCAGGATGTGGTCGTCGATCCAGCCCGACCCCGGGACCTGGAGCAGCGGGTGGTTCAGGAAGAAGAGGAAACGGCCGCCGGGCCGGAGGACCCGACCGACCTCGGCGATGGCGGCGTCGACGCCCTCGATGTGCTCGAACACCAGGCATGCCACCGCGGCGTCGAACGCCGCGTCAGGAAACGGCAGCGCCACCGCCTCGCCCTTGGCGTAGAACGGCCCGCCGGCCCGGCGCTGCGCCTCCACCAACTGGCCCCACGACGGGTCGACGCCCACCACCCGTGCCCCGGCCTCGGCCGCGACCCGGGCCAGCTGCCCCTCGCCGGTGCCGACGTCGAGCACCGACATGGCGCCGGCCAGGTGCTCGGCGGCCAGCGGGATGATCTGCTCGGTGTACTCGGCGTCGGCCCCGCCGGTGAACGCCTCCTGCCACCAGCCGGCGTGCGTCTCCCACAGATTTCGGTCCAAGGGACCGGAATCCGTCAAGGAACGCGCCGGGCGTCCAGCCCGGCGGCGGCGCCCTTCGGGGGGGAGTCGGGGGGCAGCGCCCCCCGACTGTCGTGGAAGCGCTCATGGACCGCGATCGCCACCGTGTCGGGCAGCCAGGACAGCGCCACCAGGTCGGCCAGAGACGCCGACTTCACGGCCGCCACCCCACCCAGCTCCTTCACCAGCCGCTTCTTCCGGGTCGGCCCGAGCCCCGGGATGTCGTCGATGCCGCTCTTGATCATCCGCTTGCCCCGAAGCTGGCGGTGATAGTCGATGGCGAAGCGGTGGGCCTCGTCCCGCAGGCGCTGCAACAGGTAGAGCGCCTCGGACTGGCGGGGGATGCGGATGGGGTCGGCCTGGCCCGGCACGAAGACCTCCTCGAACCGCTTGGCCAGCGATGCCACCGAGATCTCGTCCTCCAGGCCGAGGTTCTCCACCACCTTGATGGCCACACTGAGCTGACCCTTCCCCCCGTCGACGAGCAGCAGGTTGGGCGGGTAGGCGAACTTCCGGGGCCGGTCCCCCACCGGGCGCTCCCGCTCGACGAGCAGGGCAGTGAGCCGGCGGGTGAGCACCTCCTCCATGGCCGCGAAGTCGTCATTGCCCGGCACCTCGCGGATCTTGAACCGGCGGTACTCGCTCTTCTTGGTGAGCCCATCCTCCATGACGACCATCGATCCCACGTAGTCGCTCCCTTGGATGTGGCTCATGTCGTAGCACTCGATGCGTAATGGGGGGTGGGGCAGGTCGAGGGCGTCCTGCAGGGCGTTCAGCGCCCGGGCCCGTGCGTTGTGGTCCGACGCCCGCTTCAGCCGGTGGCGGACGAACTCCTCCTTGGCGTTCTGGGTCACGGTGGCCTGCAATGCCCGCTTGTCGCCCCGCTGCGGCACCCGGATGTTGACGTTCGACCCCCGCTGGCCGGTCAACCACTCCCGGTACAGGTCGGGGTCGTCCGGCATGTCCGGGACGAGCACCTCCTTGGGAACCGAGGTGGGATCGGCGTCGTAGTAGAGGCCTTCCAGCACGTGGCCGATGAGCTGCTCGGGGGTGACGTCCTCCACCTTGTCGACGACGAAGCCCTTCCGGCCCATCACCCGGCCCTTGCGCACGTAAAACACCTGGACCGCGGCCTCGAGGTCGTCGCCGTGGATCCCGATGACGTCGAGGTCCTCCGGCCGCTCGGTGACGACGGCCTGCTTCTCGATGGCCTTGCGGACGGCGGTGAGCCGATCGCGGTACCGGGCGGCGCGCTCGAACTCCAGCTCGTCGGCGGCCTCGGCCATCTGCTTCTCCAGCCGGCGGACGACGGTCTGGGTCTCCCCGCACAGGAAGTCGATCAACTCGTCGACGAGGCCGTCGTACTCCGACCGGCCCACCTCCCCGACGCACGGGCCGGTGCACTTCTCGATGTGGAACAGCAGGCAGGGGCGGCCGAGGCGCGCGTGGTGGGCGAACTTGTTGTCGCTGCACGTCCGGATGGGGAAGGTGCGCAGGAGCAGGTCGAGCGTCTCCCGGATGGCGTAGGCGTGCCCGTAGGGGCCGAAGTAGGTGACGCCCTTGCGCTTCTTGCCCCGCATGACCATGGCCCGGGGCCACTCGTCCCCAGTCGTGATGGCCAGGAACGGGTAGCTCTTGTCGTCTCTCAGCCGGATGTTGAACCTCGGCCGGTGCTGCTTGATGAGGCTGTACTCGAGCATGAGGGCTTCGACGTCGTTGCGGACCTGGATCCACTCCACCGACTCGGCGGCGGCCACCATCTGCGCCGTCCGGGGGGCCATCGTCGCCGGCGAGCCGAAGTAGTTCGACAGCCTCGACCGCAACGAGCGGGCCTTGCCGACGTAGATCACCCGGCCCTCGGCGTCCTTGAACTGGTACGACCCCGGGGCGTCGGGAATGGTGCCGGCCGGCGGACGGGAGATCATGGCCCCCCCATCCTACCGATACCGGATTCGCTATCATTTGCCCATGAGCGCGGCGACCTACCTGAACCAGGCCCGGCGGGCGGCCGGCTTCTCACAGCGGGAATTGTCATGCCGGGCCGGCGTCCCCCAGTCGGCGATCGCCCGCATCGAGCGTGGGCTACAGATGCCGAGGGTGGACACCCTGGAACGGTTGCTTGCGGCTTGCGGATTCGAGTTGCGGCTCGGCCCGACCCGGGGCGGCGGCGTGGACGTGAGCCTCATCGACCACTGGCTGGAGCTCACGCCGGCCGAACGGGCCGAGGGTGCGACGGACTACGGCCGGGCACTCGACCGGCTCTCCAACGCTCGCCCGGTGGTCGCCTGATGTTCGATCCGCTCCGTGCACTGCGGATCTTCAACGAGCACGAGGTGCGCTACGTCCTCATCGGGGGCTACGCGAGTTCGGTGCTCGGCGCGTCGATCATCACCAACGACCTGGACGTCTGCTACGAGCGCACGCCGGCCAACATGGATCGTCTGGCCGACGCATTGCAGGAGCTCCACGCCAGCCTGCGCGTCGCCGGCGTGGACGAGGACCTGCCCTTCATCCTGGACGGGCGGACCATCGCCGCCGGCGACTCCTTCACCTTCCGCTCCGACGCCGGCGACCTCGACATCCTCGGCACACCGTCGGGTACCGGTGGGTTCCGTGACCTCGACGCGGATGCGACGGCCTACGACCTGGGCGAGGGCCTGATCGTGCGGGTGGTCAGCCTCGACGACCTCATCCGGATGAAGGAGGCGGCCAGTCGACCCAAGGATCAGGCCCACCTGCACGTGCTGGCCGCGCTCAAGGAGAGGCTGCGGGCCAACGAAAGGTGATGGCGCAGCTGGTCAAGGTGAGCCGCGGGCGCGCCGATACCTCTCGGTGACTGCAGCATCCTGACCGGGCGGGCCCGCTTTCCGGCGAGGACAGGCAAGGAGGCACGGGGCGGTGGGTCTGGCCATGCGTCAGGGAATGTCGGTGCCGCGGGCCGCCAACCATGGACCCGGCGATTTCGGGAAGTCCGCTGGGTGGTCCCGTCGCCGGGAGGTTGTCGGCGTCATGATGCTGCTGCTCGTCGCAGTGGCCGTCCGACTGCCGACGATGACCAAGCCGCTCCTCGAGCAGCACTCCTACCGCCAGACCCAGACGGCTTACACCGCGGTGCTGTACCACGAGGAGGGCGTGGATCTCCTACGCCCGAAGGTGCCGATCTTCGGCGCCCCCTTCGTGTTCCCGATGGAGTTTCCGCTGTTCCAAAGCCTGGCTGCAGGCGTCATGTCGTGGGGACTCTCTCCCGACACAGCCATGAGGGTCACCGCCTTCGCATGCTTCCTGCTCAGTGCCCTGCTGCTTTGGGGGCTCGTCCGCCACGTCGGCGGGCGGGTGGCGGCCATGGCGACGCTGGCCTTGTACCTGTTCTCGCCCTTCGCACTCCAGTGGTCGCGAGCATCACTGATGGAGTACCTGGCCGTGGCGGGAGCCCTTGGATGGCTGTGGGCAGGGTTGTTGTGGCGAGAGCGCCGCCGATTCGTCTACGCCGCGGCTGCTCTCGCCGCGGGTGTGATCGCGATGCTGGTCAAGCCGACGACGGGGGCATTCTGGATCCTGCCGCTCCTCGCCTATGCCACGGCCACAGAAGGGCAGGGTTGGCGCTCCTGGGTACGGGAGCGGATCGACCCCGTCCTCGCCGCTCTCGTTGTCATTCCCTTCTTGGCTGCAATGGCGTGGACGCGCCACGCCGACGCCATCAAGGCGGCCAACGAGGCGACAGTGTGGCTCACAAGTTCCCATATGACCAGCTGGAATTTCGGCACCCTCCCGCAGCGGTTGGTCTGGGCGAACTGGGCAACCGTCGGTCGCCGGGTGACCCACGATCTCGGGTTCCCGATCTGGCTCCTGCCCCTGGCGCCACTGGTCGGCGTTCGCACCCGCTCCGTCCGCTTCTGGGCCGCCTTCGCCCTCGTCCCTGTGTTGACGGTCCTGACCTTCTGGAACCTCTACGTGGAGCACACGTACTACCTGGCCGCGCTATCCCCGGTGGCGGCAGCGGTGGTGGGGTGCGCCTTCGCACGGGCCGGGCGCCAGCTCGGCCAGCGGCGACGTCTACCGATGATGGTCGGTGTCTGGATCGTGGCCCTGCTGGCGCTCAATCCCCTACTGACGACCCTTCCGTACGGAACTCGCTCGGTCGAGGAGAACATACCGATGGCCGCCGAACTGACGCGACTCACAACTCCCGCCGATCTCATCGCCTTCGAGGCTGCCAGCCCCGACCCGACCCTCCAGTACTACTCCCGGCGCCGGGGCCAGGTCATCCTCGACAGCGGTCAGACAAGGGTGACGGCCGCCGGCCTGGCACAGACCGGGTACCGGATCCTCGCGACACCCAGACTGCGCAACCAGGTGGCGGTCGACACGATCCGTGCCGGACGCTGGACCGGCGTGTTGGGGCGCTGGGTCTACATCACCGGTGATTCCCAGGCGGACCTGCGGGGAGCGGCGATAGCGGCCACCGACATACCTGTCCAACTCGAGGGTTCCCTCCTCGCTGCTCCGGTCACGATCGTGTGCGGCAAGGAGCCCGTGGCCATCCCGAGGTCGGACGGTACGACGGTCCTGCGTCTCGCACCCGGGACGGCTCGTAGCGCCAAGCTTTCGATCAGCGACGAACTCGGAGCGATCCCTGTTCGGGACAGCATCGTCGTCGCCCCCACGGTCGACCGTGGGCCACTCGTCGTTCAGTGCCGTGACGCGGTGGCTGTGACCATCGCCGCCGCCGGCGCCGGCACGTCCTGATCACGTCCAGCGGAGCGGGTCCGGCGGACATAAGATGGCCCTACGCCGGCCTGGTATCCGGCGACACATCACAAGCTCCGAGGCCGACAACCCCGCGTGAGGCGACCAGGCTGTCTCCGCCGGCCGATTTCGGGGCTCCCACACAGGGAGAAATCACATGGTGCGGATTCAAGGGGCACTCCCGGATCGGTACACCGCGGCCACGCAGGAGGAGCTGTCGTCGTGGATCGCCGCGGCCAAGGCCACCCTCGGCGACCGCCTGCTCATCCTCGGCCACCACTACCAGCGTGAGGAGGTCATGCGCTGGGCCGACGCCCGGGGCGACTCGTTCGGCCTCTCCCGCCTGGCCGCCGCCTCGGTGGCCGAGTACATCGTGTTCTGCGGCGTCCACTTCATGGCCGAGTCGGCCGACGTCCTCACCGGCGGCACCCGCCACGTCATCCTCCCCGACCTCAACGCCGGCTGCTCCATGGCCGACATGGCCGACCTCGACTCGGTCGAGGAGGCATGGGACGCCCTCGCCGCCGTCACCGACATCGAGCGCATCGTCCCGATCACCTACATGAACGCCTCGGCGGCCCTGAAAGCGTTCGTCGGCCGCCATGGGGGCGCTGTCTGCACCTCGTCCAACGCCCGCGCTGTGGTCACGTGGGCGCTGGCCCGGGGCGACAAGCTCCTCTTCTTCCCCGACCAGCACCTCGGCCGCAACACCGGCTTCCAGCTCGGCCTGGGCGCCGGCGACATGCGGGTGTGGGACCCCAAGCGGGACCTCGGCGGGCTCGACGAGGTCGATGTCAAGGAGGCGACGCTCCTGCTGTGGAAGGGCCACTGCTCGGTCCACCAGCGCTTCAAGGTGGCCCACATAGAGGCCTTCCGGACCGAACACCCGGATGGGATCGTCGTCGTGCACCCCGAGTGCTCCCACGAGGTCGTGGAGGTGGCCGACGAGGTGGGGTCCACCGACCACATCATCCGGGTGGTCGAGGCGGCGCCCGCAGGCTCGGTGATCGCGGTGGCTACGGAGATCCACCTCGTGCAGCGCCTGGCCGCCGAGCACCCCGACCGCACGGTGGTCTCGCTCGACCCGCTCATCTGCCCGTGCTCGACCATGTTCCGCATCGACGCCGCCCACCTGGCTTGGGTGCTTGAGAACCTGGTCGACGGGGAGGTGGTCAACCGGATCACCGTCGACGGGGAGACGGCAGAGTGGGCGAGGGTGGCGCTACAGCGCATGCTCGAGATCACCTGACCGTACAGCGAGCGGCTGCCTAAGTGCTCTGGACCGTAATTCCGCGCACGTATCCGATGCGCCTCACGCGGCGGCCTTGTAGTCGGGCTTGTCGGCCAGTCGGCGCATCAGCTTCTCGAGGTCCCGCCGGGTGAACTTCCACTCGAAGGGGTCCGCGCTCTGCTCGTAGCGGCGCTCG
>JAHFUP010000013.1:0-37448 GCA_023265025.1 Acidimicrobiia bacterium
TGCACCGACCTCACCGCGACGGAGACGGTCTACCCGGGCACCGACCTCGTCCTCGTCTACAGCGTCAAGAGCTTCGAAACAGTGCAGCTACTTCCGGTGTAGGTAAGGAGGTCTGGACTCCCGAAGCGAGGTCGATCCATTCGCAGGAGTCCGCTACTGGGACCGCGCCTTGACCCAGGCCTCCAAGCTCGGTCATGGCGACCGCCCGGAGCTGACCAAGATCCTGGTGGAGGCCCGCGTCGACCGAGGCGGCGCGCGCGTCGGCTTCGAAAGAGTCGACGCGCTCGTGCGCGAGCACAGGTTCAAGGGCGTCGTGGCGACAAGTGCGAAAGGAGGCGTCGGCGTTAAGGAGCTCCTGCAGCTGATCAAGACATCGATCACCTGGGAGCACCTTCCCCGAATTAAGTCAGGCGAGCTCTTCGACCACATGTACCACTTCATCGTGCGGGAGAAGGAGGACGGTCCTGCGCTGAGGACGCTCGATGACCTGTTCCGACACTATGCGTCAACTGCGCCACCGGCGGCCGCGGCCGCAGCCACCAAGTCCGGTGCCGACCTCGAGGCCGAATTCTCGTCCTCCATTAATCGTCTGGAATCGCGCGACCTCGTGCGGCGGCTTAGTTTCGGGGACCTCGTACTTTTGCGCCCGGAGCTGCTCGACAGCTATGCAGCGTCGCTGGTGGCCGCCGCCAGACAGGAACCCGACGGCCTCGGATCGATCAGCGAGGACGCCGCTCGTGCGGGGCGTTTTGCGCTCGACAGCGAGATGCGTCTGCCGAATCGTGCCCAGGAGGAGCGGCTCCTGATAGCCACGGTGGAAGACCTGCTCTCACACGAGATCGCACTCCGGGAGATGGCCGATGACGGGCCGTGCCTGGTGTTTCCTTCGGAGTTCATGCGGGAGGCGACCCAGGGGCTCGACCTTCAGGAGAAGGTCGTCGTGCTGGGGTTCGAGGGAGCACTCGTCAACGTGTACGCCACGCTCGTCGTGCGCCTGTCAGCAAGCGGGCTGTTCCGCCGTGCGGAGATGTGGCGAAACGCGGTCAGATTCGAGGCGACCGTCGGTGGTTCGTGTGGGCTTGGCTTCGCTGAGGTCGACGAGGCTCGTGGTGAGCTGTCTCTCTTCTTTGGTCCGGAGACGAGCGATGCGGTCCGTGTCCAATTCGAGTGGTACGTGCGGACTCACCTCGATCGGCGATCGCTCCCTGGATCGGTCACGCGTATCCGCCTCTACGTATGTGAGAATTGCACGACTCCGATCAGCGATATCGCGGTGTCTCGACGTCGCGCGCGCGGCCACGACTCCATCAACTGCAGCGTTTGCGATTTTGCCGTCTCGCTGTTGGACTGGGAGGATCGCCTCCGCGCCAAGGCGCAGGCGGGGGTCGTCGAGATGGACCGGTCCGCGGACAATCGACGCCGTCGAGATGCAGCGGCGTCGGTCGTGCAGGGCAAGTCTGCGACGAGCGATTACGACGTCTTCCTCTGTTACCACTCGGGCGATCAGGCAGCGGTGCTGGCCATCGGAGAAGAACTCAAGCGTCGGGGCCTCCTGCCGTGGCTCGACAAGTGGGAAATGCCTCCGTTTCGTAGGTGGCAAGACGCATTGGCCGAGGTCATGCAGACGGTGCGGTCGGTGGCGGTCTTCATCGGGCCCGGTGGTTTGGGCCCATGGCAGGACATGGAGGTTCAGGGTTTCCTCATGGAGTTCGCCACCGCGGAGTCCCGATGGGGCTCGCGCTCCTTCCCGGGAGCGAGGACAGCATGGAGGTTCCGATGTGGCTTAAGCAGTTCCACTGGGTTGACTTCCGAATCCCCGATCCGGATCCCCTGGATCAGCTCGTATGGGGAATTACGGGCGAGCGTGCGCCGAGCCGACCGCTGTAATCGCTCATCGGCCCGATTCGCATCGAGGTCCCAGTTGACGGTATCCGGCCGGTATCCGCGCTCGTGTCCCCATGTGGCCCGCTACTACTGCGACGACGCTCCGGCGACGGGCTGGAAGGGGTCGTAGGCGCCATGTTGCTAATCGTGCGCTCGTCCGGTGCGACCGAACCGCTTTTGGTCCCTGCCATCCCGGTCGTCGTTCCTCGTGCGGGACCCCGGTCGTCGTTCCTCCTGGGGGGCCCTTGGTCGTCGTTCCTCCTGGGGGCCCTTGGTCGTCGTTCGGCTTGGGGACAGTCGTTCAGAAACTGATCGTTGGACACGAAGGTGAGCGAGCTAGGGGGCGTCCGACGGCAGCTCGTTTCATCAGGAGCCGCAGAGGGCACGCGCTCCACACCTCTCGGGCATCGCCCGATCAACCCCCCACCGCGCCCAGAATGAATCGAATCGGGGTCGTCGGCGGCGTCCGGCCTTTGGGGGTCTGAACCCCTGTTCCACAATCGGATCGGGCGCTCAACAATCTAATGTCTTGGAGAAGGTCGGCCGTCAATGCACGGCCGTCCGCGAGCAACCGGTCGCAGTGCACGAAGACCGGATGACCAGCGCCGCCATCCAATCCACCGAGCTGGCTGCGGTTGGGTGACGGTCGACAAGCCCTGGAGTGTTCCTACGTGCCCAGTTCCCGTTAGGTTTAGCGGCGGACCCGGACGTAGACTTTTGGCGCCGACAACGCGACGTATCGGCAGATGACCGGGGAGGTTCGTACGAACATTGCGGCCACGACGACAGGCCTTATGCCCTCTCGTCGGCGTCTTGCCTCGGAGCTGTCTCCAATGCCAGCCCCGTACTTGCGCCGGGGTTCGAGGGCTGGGAAGGTCTGGCGGTAGTCGGGGGGCGGACGTGGCGAAACAGCGGTCGGCGGGGGATCTCAGGTAGGACCTCGATTTTCTCGTGGACATCGATCACCCCACCGCGTCTTGGGACGTCGCCGTCTCCTACGCCTCCGAAGACAGCGCCTACGTGCACGACGTCACGCATCTTCTCCTTCAGGCCGGTGTCCGAGTATTCGACTATGCCGACCGTCAGGCCGAACTTTGGGGGAAGGATCTCTTCAGCGAGCTCGGCAGCGTCTATGGGGATGCGCCATACACCCTGGTGTTCGTCTCGCGGAGCTACCGAGAAAAGGCCTGGGTGAAGCCGGAGCTCCGGCATGCCCTCGGACGAGCGATGAAGCGAGGCGAGGCGAGCGTGCTACCCGTCGCCCTGGACGACACAGAGCTCCCCGAGATTCCCCCGTCGACCGTCTTCGTCGACGGCAGATCGAATTCTCCGTCGCGGATCGTCGAGCTCGTGCTCCAGCGCGTCGGCCATCCCGGTCAAGCGGCGCGGTCCGCGCCGGACAGCGACCCCACCGACGACACCCCGGTCGGCTCCCTTGCGGACTTCATCCTGAGAAGCCTGGGCGACATCGAAGCACTAACGAACGCCGACCCACTCGTCTTCTTCCCCGCAGTCGCACGCCTGCAACCGGGTCGTGACGTATTCGAGGCGGCGCTCCTCGCGCCTTTCGCGTCACGTGCGCACCTGAGGGCGCTTCGCGCGCTCCTTGCCCGTGATCCCGAGCCGGCCGGCGCGTTCCTGCTGGAGATCATCCGATCGTGCCCGGCCTCTGGTGCAGGGTGGGGCCGGGCTCTTCGAGCGTCCCGGCTCTTTTCCCAGCCGCTCCATGCTGCGTCGAGCGGGCTCTGGGAGCTGGCCTGCGGCTGGGAGCCGGAGCGAAAGCGCCATGCCCTGGTGGCGCTCGGCCACCTCGGCGAGATCCTGAGCCCGAGCGAACTGCGTGCGCACGTGCTCCGGAGCGACGACCAGGTCGGGAAGGCACTTTCGTTCGCGGTCTCCGGCTCGGCAGCCTCCTACCAGCTTGCGAGCGGGCGCAGCAGTGTCGATCTGACGGGTGAATGCCTTCGCGAGCTGTTGGACTGGGAACGAACCGACCCGTCCTGTGGTTTTCCGAAGACCTCGCCCGACCTACGGGCTGCGGATTCCAGCCACTATGACGACCTGATCGACAACTGGCTCGGCGCCTCTGCAGGGAATGCGGCAGCTGCGATGGCCGGCTTGGCCGAGCGCGGCGTGGTGCGCGCCGTGCCGGCAATCGCCGAGTGCCTCGCAGTCACCGACATGCGGCGCCCGGCAGCGCAGGCCCTCGGCCGCATCGGAGGTTGCGACGCCGCCGCACTGCTCGATGCCTTACCTGAGCCCGACCCCGCACGCGCCGAGCTGGTCCACGTCATCCATGATCTGCCGGACGACCGCTTCCAATCGGTTGTGACGGAGTTTGCCGGGAGCGGCACCACATGGTTAGTGGGGTGGCTGGTGAGGTCCATCGGCCTGCGACGGGCGGAAGAGCACGGTGGCCTCGTCCGTCAGGCCTTGGGCGCTAGCAGCCCAATCGCGCGCGGGTGCGCCGCCATCGCCGCCGCCAGGCTCGGCCTCGTCGTCGACTTCGAGCGGTTCGTGGCCGAGGCGGCGCCGGGCGACGAGCAGACCATGGGGCTGGCGGCGATGGTTTGCGCGGACCCGCTTCGCTACGACGGCGCCGAGGCTCGCCTGCGCGCCGGCCTTTTGGAGAGCATTACCGGCATGCTCCCTGCTCGGATCGTCGAGGACATCTTCCACACCATCGGAGTGGTTCCGGCCGCTCGCGACCTCATCGCAGCCTGGCGCCCGGTCGCCGACTCCTGGGGGGCGCGGATCTGACATGGAGGCGTAGCAGTCGTTCCTCCTGTGGGACCCCGGTCGTCGTTCGCTCAGTGCGACGACCTCCATCGCTGCCTCAAGGTCACCGACTCCAGCGGCCGTTTGACGCCGCCCTCTCAGGCAGAGCGCGAGAACAGCCACGCGTCGCATGGCAGCTCGAGTCGCTCGCCCTCCGGCCCGACCTGAGTGGTGACGATCCCAGAGGCGCCGGTGAACACCGCCGCCAACCCCCTCAGCCATGAACAACTCGCGAACGTGGCCGGGCGTCAGCGCCACCGGCACGATGCCGTGCTGGAACACGCGTGCGAGCTTGGGCTGCGCGCGTCCGAGCCGGACGTGAGGCTGCATGCGAGCCACGACCTGTGGGCGACGCTCTGCCACCAGCACGCCTTCGTGTCGTCCGCCGCGTGCTGGGTCCCTTGGGGTCACTGGTACCGTGAGAATCGTGGACGACGCCGCTCCGATCCTCACGTTCGAGGAGTTGGCTGAAGCGGTGCGCGACGCGCCACCGCCCACTCCTGACGACGTCTCGATTACGTGGGACGGCCGGCGTCTCGACAGCCGCGAGAAAGTCATGTCGTTCCTCGCCGAGCTGGACGACGCTCGATCGAGCGGGCACACCGTGGGCCCTCCCCTCTCGTAGTTTTGGGGGAGTTCAGCCCGAGCGAGTCGTCGCAGCGCTGGACCGCCATGGCGTGGACTACCTCATCGTCGGTGGCGTCGCGGCACGTGCCTATGGGGCGAGCCGGGACACCAAGGACCTCGACTGCCTCGTTCGCCGCGCACGGGACAATCTGGATCGGCTCGCTTCAGCCATGCGAGAGCTGCACGCCCGGCTTCGCGTCGAAGGACTCTCGGACGCCGAGGCCGCGCAGCTACCGGTGCAGATCGACGCGACGACCCTGAACGCCATGGAGATCTCCACATGGAGCACCGACGCCGGTGACCTGGATGTGCTGGTCGACATCCCGGGTCGTGATGGCGTGCGTCGGCAATACGAAGATCTCGCCACGCGCGCCCACGTGCTCGTCTACTCGGGTCTGTCGGTCCGGGTCGCGGGGCTCGACGACATCATCGCCTCGAAGGAGTGGGCGAACCGCCCGAAGGATCGGGCCGCCCTCCCGGAGCTGCACGCGTTGCGCGACCGCTCGCTGCGGCCCGAACCCGGCGACGAGCGGCTACCCCCCGACGCGGGCCGGGCGAACGGCGACCGGGACCTCTGATCGTTCGCTCCCATCTCTCGTGGTCCTCAAAAAGGGCGGCGCACTCCGGGAGCCGAGGCCCGATACGTCTCATCGACTGGTACGCCACTCTCAGCTGAGCCACCATCACGAACGGGTTGGGACAGTGTGCTTCAGGATCGCGAGAACGATGGTGTACCAGTCCGCTCTATCGACACCGTGCCCGGCTTCCTCGAGCGGCAGCAGCGTTGCACCGTTGATCTCCTTCGCCAGCGCCTCGGCATGCCCGAGCGGGAACATCGGATCCGCCGTGCCGTGGATCACAAGGGTGGGAACCTTGATCGAGGACAGGGGCTCGCGTAACCGATCGGCGTCCGAGATGAGGTCGTGATTTTGCAGCGCCGCAATGTTGCGGGCGCGTTCGACGTCGCGCCGGACGAACTCACGGGATGCCGCCTCATCGAAGGTGCGCTGATTTCCGTTCAGCACACAGGCGTAGCCGACCAGATACTCGATCACCGACTCGTTGTCTGACCAGTCCACCTCCCCCGTCGTCGCGAATCGCCGAAACTCCTCGGTCGGCGGCGGGAGCCCGCGTTCACCAGGCGTCGCCGGCGAGGTACTGATGAGGACGAGCGACAGCACGCGATCGGCGAAATCGAGCGCGAGGAACTGCGCGAAGCCCCCGCCGGCCGAGACGCCGACGACGTGGGCCGCTGACAGTCCATAGGCGTCGAGCACACCGGCGGCGTCGGCAACCAGGTCGGCGCCGTTGTAGGTCGGGGCGCCGGGCTCGTACGTAACCGATCGGCCAGTGTCGCGGTGGTCGTACCGGACCACGAACCGCCCTCCGTCGGCGAGCATCCTGCAGAAGCCCTCCTCCCACCAGAGCATCGACCCGGCGCGACCCATGATCAGAAGGATCGGAGGGTCGGCAGGATCGCCGAACCATTCGGTGCAGAGCGCGACCCCGTCCGCTTCGATCATCGACTCAGCCACGTCGCCTCCAGAGAGCGGCCAGCCAAAGCGATCACGCTAGCGAAGCGGCGTGCGACGCCGAGGCGTACCAGCTGCGCCGCGATCGCGCTTGACGCTCCGTTTGGAATCATGTAGCTTGATATCAAGCTACCTGATGGCGAGCGACCGATCCGGTCAGCTCTCAAGGGTCGTCAACCAGGGGGATGATCATGACCGGTCCGATCGATGCAGTACGGGCGATCCACAACGCGTTTCGCCAAGACATGAGGCTCATCGACGCGGCGGCCTTGGACGCCGCCCGTGGGAAGCCGGGTCTCACGGAAACGGTCGAGCGCTTCCGGTTCTTCAACGAGGTGCTGGAGTGGCACGCCCACGGCGAGGAGCTGGCGATGTTCCCGGCCCTGGAGGCGGTTGCACCGTCGGTCGCCGAGGCCTACGAGAAGGATCACCGAGCGCTCGATGCCGCCTTCGAAGCGTTGAACAACGCAGTGTCGGTGCGCGACCCGCTGGAGACGGCTCGCGCCACCAAGGCGTTCAAGTACTTCCTCGACGTCCACCTCGACAAGGAGGACACCCACCTGTACCGACTCATCGGCGAGCGGGTCTCGGTGCCGGACCAGGGCCAGGCCGTTGGTCTCATGGCCAGCACCGTTCCCCATGATCGGTTCCCGGAGCTGGTGGCGTGGATGTTCCCGCTCATGGGCCACGACGACCGCGAGAACATGACCCGCATCTGGCAGAAGGTGATGCCGCCGGAGGCGTTCGCCGGAGCCACACAGCTGGTCGCTGCGTCTATCCCCGATGGCTGGTCCGAGCTGACGCGGCGCATCCCCGAGCTGGCGACTGCAGGTTGAGCCGATCGTCGACGCCGGGTCCTCAACCGCTCGTCCGGGTAGGCGACGACTTCGAAGACGAGTACCCCGGCGCCAGCGCTCTCGCCACCGAGTGCTACGCCAACCTTGTGCGGGCGGGGGACCTCCTGCTCGGGCTGCACAACCGCCAGACGTCGGACCAGTACCAGCTCTCACCCAGCGGGCGAGGCGTGCTCGCCGTCGTCGACGGCGCCGGCCAACCACTCGAGCCGACCGTGATCGCCGAGCGCCTCATGGTCACGACAGGATCGATGACCTCGCTGCTCGACAACCTCGAAAAGCGAGGGCTGGTCCGACGGCTGCCGCACCCAGAGGATCGCCGCAAGCTCCTCGTCGACATCACCGCCGACGCCCGGGCCATCGTCGACGAGCTGCTTCCATCCATGCACGCCCGGGAACGTGACGTGATCGGTGCCGCCCTCACCGCCGGCGAGCAACGCACCCTTCTCCGATCTCTGGCGAAAGTCCAGCGCGCCGCGGCCGACGCTCGCTCCGCGCCACCGCCCGACGGGGCCGGCCGGCGACGCGGACCGGGTTCGGAGGACGGGCCGCCCAACCCGGGGGGAAACTAGTTACCCGCGGCGGCGTCAGCCGTTGGCAGGGAGCTTGTACAGGTCCTTGGTGACCTCGCTGACGAGCTGGGTGCGGGGCGTCCATGCCAGCGTCCCGGTGTCGCGCAGTTCCTTGACCGCGTCCACGGGATCGGGGTCGGAGAAAAACCGCTCGTCGGCGTAGTCGACGGGCCGGCCGGTCGGGTCGGCGACCCACCACGACGCCTCGAGGGCGATGCCGTTCGGGTCGGTGAAGTAGATCGACCGCAGGGTGCCGTGGTCGACGACGTCGGTGACCTCGCAGTTGTGGTTCTTCAGGCGGTCGCGCAGCCGCAGCAGCGCCTCCTCGTCGGCGAGGGCCAGCGCCAGGTGGTCGAACTGGGATGCCTGCGGGTAGGGCACGCCGGCCGGCTTGGCGAAGCTGTCGATGGGCTCGCCCAGGTACTCGAAAAAGGCGAGCGAGTTGCCGGGGGCGATGTCGAAGAAATAGTGCTTGAACGCCGGCGTGGCGATGGTCATGATCAGCCGGGCGCCGAGCACGCCGTGGTAGAAGCGCACGGTGGCGTCCATGTCGGCCGTGATCAGGGCGAGGTGGTTGACCCCCCGCCAGTACACCTCATCGGTCTGTGCGGTCATTGGCCAATCGTACTCCCGACACAGATTTGTCATGGGGTCAGGCGCTCCAGAACGAACGCGCCCTCGCGGCGATAGGCCTCTCCGAGGACCGCTCCGGAATGACCTGCCAACCCGTGGTACAACGCCAGCGCCCGGTCGAACTGCTGGTGCAGCGCCAGCCCGAGACGGGTGTTGTCGTCGCGAAGCTCGTCGACGTTCTCGACGATGGAACGGATCGCGTCCACGTCGGCCCGTCGCTTGATCGACTCGGCGCTGAAGGCCAGCTGGAACGCGAGGACCTCCAAGGCTTTCTGCTTGATGGCGAAGGTGTCGCTGATCTCGACGATGCAGTTCGGGCGGGACGGCGTCATGTAGTAGATCGTCGGCACGGGGTGAGGCGCGTGACCACCACACTCGGCCATCCGCCAGTCCCGACCGGCCACGGCCAGCGACTCGGCGTAGAGCAGGGCGATCATCCGACGGTCGGGATCAAGATCGTGCTGCGCGTGCTCGGGGTCCTGCATGATGACGACATCGGGCTTCGTGCGGCGAACGAGCTCGACGATCGGCTCCTTCGCTTCGGGCGTAACGACCACCTCGCCGTACTTGACGCCGAGAAAGTCCACGCCGCCGATCCCCAGGATGCCCGCCGCCTCCCGGATCTGCGACTGGCTCTCGGGACGGCTCATGAGCACCGCGGCATGCACGTCATCACCCGCCTTGATCGCCTTGGCGAGTGCTCCTCCGCATTCGACAATCTCGAGTCCGAAGCTGGCAAGCATGAGAACGGTGGCCACGAGTGGTGACTCCTATCACCGCTCGAACCCCACCGTCTTGACGACGGACTCCCCGACGGGCGCCGCCGCCGCCAGCGCCTCGGTCGGCGCCACGATCGAAACCGCGACGGCCCGACCTCCCACCTGTGCGATGTACAGGCGCATGGTCTCGCCGGCGTCGAGCTTCACGAGCCGGTAGCTGCCCGGCGCGGCGTCGAGCTGGAAGAGCGCCACGCACGGGCCCGTGCACACCTCCGACGGGTAGGGCGAGGTCGCTTCGATGTCAACGCGGACCGCGGGAACGCCGCCGACACGAGTGTCGGTGGGCTTCGACACCCGGAGGCGGGGGTGCCGTTGGAGCCACTCGACCAGGTTCGCCGGCGCCGGCTCCCCGGCGCCGGGCGCCACGTAGTCGGCGGCCGTCGGGTACGTGCGATCACGCGGAAACACGCGCCGTGGCGAGAGGAAGGCGAGCTCGGTTCCGGGCTGCTCGGAACCGGTGCGCTTCAGGACCAGCACGTCGGCGGCCTCGGGCTCCGAGGCCGACCAGCCGCCGTCGAGGGTGAACTGGACCGACGGCTGGAGCGTCGTGGTCCGGTACCGTCCCGCAGCGACAGGGCCGGCGCGCGCCGGAAGGGGCTGGGGCGGCGGCGTCGTGGTGGTAGCGCTGGCGGGCAGCGCCGCATCCGGACCGTCACCGGTCCGGGCGACGATGCCGACGATCACAACTACGGCTACCACCAGGCACGCGCCGGCGACGATCGACCGTCGCTGACGGGCCTGGCGCGAGGACGACGGTTCCAGGGCTTCGAGCGACGCCGTGGGCGCCGGCGCCGGCGTCGGACTGGGGGCGGCGAGCACTGCCGTCGGGGGCGGGGCCGGCGCCTCGTCCGCGAGCGCCGACGACATCTCGGCCGCGGAAGCGAACCGGGCCGCCGGCTCCTTCGCCATCGCCCGGGCCACGGCCTGGGCAAGGCGGGCGGGCGCGTCCGGCCGGCGCTCGACCAGGGGAACGGGCTCGCTCTCGGTGATGGCTTTGATCAGGGCCACCGGGGAGTCGCCCTCGAACGGTGGGCGGCCGCTCAAGGCCTCGTAGAGCAGCACTCCGACCGAGTACAGGTCGCTGCGGGGTGTCGCCGGCTGTCCGGTCACCCGCTCAGGGGCCAGGTACCCCGGCGTGCCCAGGAGCATGCCCTGACCGGTCAGGGTCATCGACCCATCGGTCTTGGCGATGCCGAAGTCCGCCACCTTCACACTTCCGTCGGCACAGAGCAGCACGTTGCCGGGCTTGATGTCCCGGTGGACGATGCCGGCGGCGTGGGCGGCGCCGAGCGCGGCCAGCACGTCGACGGCCACGCGACGGGCCCGGTCGGGAGCGAGCGGTCCCCCGGCCATCTCGTCGGCCAAGGTGCGCCCGGGGAGTCGTTCCATCACGATGTACGGGACGCCGTCGTGCTCCCCGCTGTCGAACACCAGCACGACACTGGGATGACTCAGACTGGCGACCGCCCGCGCCTCGGCCTCGAACCGCTCGCGCGACCGGGACGTGCCGGATACGCCCGTGGTGAGCAGCTTGACGGCCACGTCCCGGCCCAGCCGCAGGTCCCGACCAGCACGGACCTCGCTCATGCCGCCCCGACCCAGGATCTCCCCGAGCTCGTACCGCTCGGCGATGATGGGACCGGTCGCACTCACCTCAGCCCAGCCCTACCCAGATACTCCGCCCCCCGACGCTGCCAACACCGCATCGTTCCAGATACCCTGAGCGACTCGACGATGGAGAGCCTTCGGGGGAGGGTGTTCGTGGAAGCGGACTGGGTGCAGCAGTACCTCGATGCGTGGAACAGCCACGACGGAAGCCAGGTGGCGGCGTTCATGGCCGAGGACGTGGTCTACGCCGATCACGCCGGCGGCGCCGTCTACCACGGTCGGGACGCGGTTCGGTCCTACGTCGAGCAGACCGACGCTTTCTCCGGCGACTACCGGTTCGCGACGGTGAGCAGTCAGGCCGACGGGCGCCGCTATGCCATCGAGTGGGAGATGCTCGGGACGAACACCGGCGCGGCCGGCGGCTTTCCGGCCACCGGCAAGCCGTATCGATTTCCCGGCGCGTCGATCGGGCTCCTCGACGCCGAGGGCAAGATCGTCGCCAACAGCGACTACTGGAACCTGGCCGCCTATCTGATGCAGGTCGAGCTTCTCCCGCGGCCCGAGGGGTGACCGTGTCCCGTCAGCGGCACGAGGCCTTCACGGAGGAGTAACCGTCCCGCCGGAATCCGCCGGCCTGCGGCACACTGGTCGCATGCCCGGCCGCCGGAGCGCGCCCCAATGACCGACACCGCGGTACGGGCGCCGGCGGTCCTCAGGGTCACCGACCTGCACAAGGCCTTCGGCCGCCGGCAGGTGCTCCGGGGCGTCGACCTCGAGCTGCGGCCGGGGGAGATCCTCGCCCTCGTCGGCGAGAACGGCGCCGGCAAGTCGACGGTGGTGCAGTGTGTCGCCGGCACGATCCCCCTCGACCGCGGCAACGTCGAGGTGAACGGCCGGCCGGCGACATCGGCCTCCCCCGGCGGCGGTCACCGCGACGTCGAGGTGGTGTGGCAGCAGCTCGCGCTCTGCGACAACCTCAGCGTCGTCGCCAATCTCTTCCTCGGCGACGAGAAGGTCGACGGGCGCATGCTGCTCGACGACGCCGGCATGGTGGAGGAGGCCCACGCCCTGTTCGCCCGCCTGCACATCCCGGCGTCGGACCTGCGCCGGCCCGTCGGCGGCCTGTCGGGAGGCCAGCGCCAGCTCGTGGCCATGGCCCGGGCCCTGCGACGGAACCCGGCGGTGCTCGTGCTCGACGAGCCGACCGGCGCCCTCGGCGTGCAGGAGACGGCCGTGGTCGAGCGGCTCCTGACGGAGGTGCGGGCCGCGGGCACCTCCATCCTGCTGGTGTCGCACCAGCTCGACCAGGTCTTCGGCCTCGCCGACCGCATCGCCGTGCTGCGTGACGGGCGCATCATCGCCGAGGTGTCGTCCCTCGAAGTGCATCCGGACGACGTGCTGGCGCTCATGTCCGGCATCGAGACCGACTCGGCAGCCCGGCGCCAGCTTCGGCGCCTTCGCAGCCTGGTGGAGCAGCTGGCCGACGTCGAGCCGGCGGCCAGCCTGCCGCTCATCGTCTCGGCCATGGCCGAGGCCCTCGCCATCGACCGGCTGTGCATCCACCTCCTCGACGCCGGCGACGGGCGCCGGCCGCCGCGGCTGACCCGCTCGGCCGCCCTTGGCATGCCCGACGAGCTCCTGGCCGCGCTGGCATCCCTCCCCGTCGACGCCCGCGGTGGCCCGCCGGGCATGGCCGCCGCCACCGGCGAGGCGGTCGTCGTCGACGATGCCCGCCAGGACCCGCTCTGGGCACCGCTCCTGGCCGCCGGAGCGCCGCCGCCGCGGAGCTTCTGGTCCGTACCCGTGGTCGGCTCCGGCGGCGTCCTGGGCACCATCTCCGGCTTCTCCGACACCGGCGGGCGTCCGCAGGCCGACCAGCTGGAGCTCGTCTGGCTCTACGCCGGCCATGCGGCTGCCGCCATCGAGCGCGAGCACCTGCTGACCGAGGCGACCCGGCGCAACCGCGTGCTCGAGACGCTGCGCGGCGTCCTCGACACCCTCGCCGGGCCCCAGCCGGCGCAGGGCGGGCTGACGGTCGCGCTCACCGCCCTCTGTCGCGGCCTCCGGGCCGACGCCATCGCCCTGCACCGGCCCGACGGCCAGCGCTCCGAGCTGACGCCGGCCGACGTCGCCGTCCCACCACCGGAGCTGGCGCGGGACCACCAGCAGGCCGCAGTCGACGCGGTCCGCGCCGGCGACGCAGCCGACCACGGCGTCCGCCTCGTCGGCACCGACGTGCTCGCCGTCCCGCTCGACACGCCCGCCGGCCTCGCCGTGGTCACCGCCTGGTGGGACGGCGGCCGGCGCCCGTCGGAGGATGCCTTCGACCTCCTCGGCGACGCGGCACGCTCGCTGCGGCTGGCCATCGAGCGCGAGGCCCTCGAAGGCGCCCACGCCGAGGCCGCGTCCCTGCGGCGCTCGCAGGGGCTGCAGCGGGAGTTCCTGTCCCGCATGAACCACGAGCTCCGCACGCCTCTCACCGCCATCCAGGGCTACGCATCCACCCTGCGCCAGCCCGACGTGCAGTGGGACGCCCAGTCGCAGCGCCGGTTCCTCGACTCGATCGCGTCGGAGTCGGCCCGTATGGGCCGGCTCGTCGGCGACCTTCTCGACTTCAGCGCCATCGACTCGGGGACCATGCGGCTCGTACCCGACTGGTGCGACCTCGAACTCGTCCTGGAGGCGGCCCGGAGGTGCGTGGCCGCGCCGAGGTCCATGATCGCCGTGGGCGGTGACACTCCGCTGCCGCCGGTGTGGGCCGATCACGACCGGCTGGAGCAGGTGTTCGTCAACGTGCTCGACAACGCCGTGCGCCACGCGTCGGGCGCCACGACGATCGCCGTCGACGCCCGACACGACGAACGCCACGGCACCATCGTCGTGCGGGTGGCCGACGACGGGCCCGGCATCCCCGAAGAGCTGGGCGACCGGGTCTTCCTCCCCCACGAGCGGGGCGCCACCGCGGCACAGGGCCTCGGTCTCGGCCTGGCTATCGCCCGCGGGATCGTCGAGGCCCACGGCGGGCGCATCGGCCTCGAGCCAGCGACCCGCGGCACGACCGTCGCCGTCGTCATCCCGGTCGAGCCCGCCGGCGGGACCGAACAAGACGTAGCCGTGTGACCGACCAGTCGACGGTCATCCTCCTCGTGGAGGATGACCCAAACATCGTCGACCTCGTCCGGGCCAACCTCATGGCCCGGGGCTTCACGGTCGTCGTATCGCGAACCGGCGCCGGCATTCCCGCGCTGGTCCGGGACACCGGCGCCGACGTCGTGCTCCTCGACCTCATGCTGCCGGGCGCCGACGGCTTCGACCTGTGCCGCGACGTCCGGGCCGAGTCGCTGGTCGGGATCATCGTTGTCTCCGCACGGCGGGGCGAGCAGGACAAGGTCAGGGCGCTGAACCTCGGCGCCGACGACTACCTCACCAAGCCGTTCGGCATCGACGAGCTGCTGGCCCGGATCACCGCGCTCCTGCGACGCAGCCGGGCGGCGCCGGCGGCGGGCGCCGGGCGGCCACTCGTGTTCGGCGCCGTCTCCATCGACCTCGACGCCCAGCTGGTGGCCAAGAACGGCGAGCGCGTGCACCTGACCCCGACCGAGTTCGCCCTCCTCCGGGAGCTCGCGCTCGCCTCGGGCGGATTGCTGAGCCACGCCACGTTGCTCCGCAAAGTCTGGGGACCGGGGTACGAGACCGAAACGGAGTACACCCGGGTCTACGTGCGCCGGCTCCGGGCCAAGCTGGAGGACGAGGGCGGCCCGCCCCTGATCGTCACCGAGCCCCGCGCCGGCTATCGGATGCCCGTCGGTGACTGATTTCGGACGCCGTTTTCACGTTTCGTTCACGGCCGGCGCCGAACTTCTATGCCTTGTTCACGTCGCTTTCGTCACGCTTTCGGTGAGGTGACCACCTCAGGAGATTTCCTGCGACCAGGAGAAGGCACATGAAAGTGACACCAAGGCACGCAGTGTCCGTGGTGACGAGCATCGCCGCCGCGATGGCGCTGGTGGCCTGCGGCAGCGACTCGAAGGACACGCCAACCGGCGCCGGCAACAACAGCACCCAGACGACCATCGCCGTGACCGCCAGCTCGTTCACCGCCGATTTCTCGGCCATGGCCCAGCTGAAGTCGCTGGCGGCAGCGGGCAAGGGCAAGATCGCCGTACTGCTCCCCGACACGACCACCTCGGCCCGGTACGAGGCGTTCGACCGGCCCTACCTGACCAAGGCGTTCCAGGCCGCCGGCCTCACGTCGTCCGACTTCAAGATCGAGAACGCCCAGGGCAGCGCCAGCACCATGCAGACCCAGGCCGAGGCCGCCATCACCGACGGCGCCAGCGTCCTGCTCGTCGACGCGCTGGACTCCGGCAGCGGCGCCGCCATCGAGGCCAACGCCACGTCCAAGGGCGTGAAGGTCATCGACTACGACCGCCTCGTGAAGGGCGGCGCCCCGGGACGCATCTACGTCAGCTTCGACAACGTCAAGGTCGGCCAGCTGATCGGCCAGGGCGAGATCGACTGCATCGCAGCGTGGAACGTCCAGAAGCCGAACATCCTCGTCATGAACGGCGACCCCACTGACAACAACGCCAGCCTGTTCGCCCAGGGCTACAACGGCGTGTTGAAGCCGCTGTTCGACAACAACACCTACGTCAAGGTCGGCGAGCCCGCCGGCACGTGGACCCCGGCCGTGGCCGCCACGACGTTCGACCAGCAGTACACCGCACACAAGAACATCAACGCCGTGATCACGCCGAACGACGACAACGCCAACGCGGTGATCGCCCAGCTGCAGAAGCTGAACATCCCGGCCAAGACGTTCCCGACGACCGGTCAGGACGCGTCCCTGTCGGGCCTGCAGAACATCCTCAAGGGCTACCAGTGCGGCACCGTCTACAAGCCGATCTACCTCCAGGCTCAGGGCGCGGCCGCCGTCGCCCTGTACCTCCGGGCCGGCCAGACGCCGCCGGCGTCGCTGGTCAACGGGACGACGCAGGACCCGTCCAACAACAGCGCAGTCCCCTCGGCGCTGATGACGCCGGTGTGGGTGACGTCCCAGAACATGCAGGCGACGGTCGTGGCCGACGGTGCGGTGAAGGTCTCCGACCTCTGCATCACCTCCCTCGCCGCGGCCTGCACCACCGCCGGCATCAAGCAGGGCTAGTGACCACCGAGGTGACGTCGACCCTCCCGCCGGCCGGTGTGCCGGCGGGAGGGGCCGGCGGGGCCCTCCTGAGCCTGCGCGGGATTTCCAAACACTTCGGGCCTGTGCAGGCCCTGGTCGACGTCACCTTCGACGTCCCCGCCGGCCAGGTGACCGCCCTCATCGGCGACAACGGGGCCGGCAAGTCCGTCCTCATCAAGTGCATCTCCGGCATCCACAGCCCCGACGACGGCGAGATCGTCTGGGACGGGAAGCCGGTCCACATCAAGAACCCGCTCGACGCGTCCTCGCTCGGCATCGAGACCGTCCACCAGGACCTGGCCCTCTGCGACAACCTGGACATCGTGCAGAACATGTTCCTCGGCCGGGAACGCGTGCAGCATTTCGCCCTGGCCGAGGAGGACATGGAGAAGGCGGCCGGCGAGACCCTGACCGGGCTGGCGGTCACGACCGTGCGGTCGATCCGCCAGCCGGTGGCGTCGCTCTCCGGTGGTCAGCGCCAGTCGGTCGCCATCGCCAAGGCGGTCCTCTGGAACTCGAAGCTGGTGATCATGGACGAGCCCACCGCCGCTCTGGGGGTGGCCCAGACGGCGATGGTGCTCGCCCTCGTCCGGCGGCTGGCCGACCGCGGGTTGGCCGTGATCATCGTGTCGCACAACATGAACGACGTGTTCGAGGTGGCCGACCGGGTCGCCGTCCTGCGGCTGGGTCGCACGGTGGCGGTCAGGCCGGCGGCCGAGCTCGACCGCCAGATCGTCGTCGACCTCATGACCACGGGTGTGTCCACGCGGGCCGTCACCCCGCCCGACGGCAAGGGAGTCTCTTCATGAGCAAGGTCGACGGCCTGCCGCCGGCGGTCGAGGAGGAGCTGACGGAATCGGCGGCGCTGGAGGCCGAGCTGGCCGTCGCGCCGGCGCTGGTCGCCAACTCCCTCGGCGACTACCTCCGAGGGTCGTTCGCCAGGGTGCGAGGCGGCGAGAGTGGCGTGCTGCCCGTGGTGGGCGGGCTCATCCTGATCTCGATCCTCTTCCAGTGGCTGAACTCGAACTTCCTGACGTCGAGGAACCTGGTCAACCTGCTGATCCAGGGCTCGCCGATCATGCTCCTAGCCATGGCGCAGGTGTACGCCCTCCTGCTGGGCGAGATCGACCTGTCGATCGGGTTCGTGAGCGGCATCGGCGGCATCGTCACCGCCGAGCTGGTCAAACAGTCGACGGGCTGGCCGTGGTGGGCCGCCATCCTCGTCGCCCTCATCGTCTGCGCCTTCATCGGCGCCGTCCAGGGGACGATCATCACCAGGCTGGGGCTGCCGTCCTTCGTGGTCACCCTCGCCGGCTTCCTCGGCCTGCAGGGCGTGATGCTGCTCATCCTCGGCAACGGCGGCTCGGTGCCCATCAACGACAAGGTCATCAACGACCTCGCCAGCGGGAACCTCACGCCGACTGCGAGCTGGATCGTGCTGCTCCTGGTGGTCGCCGCCTTCGGCATACGGACGTGGCGACGGGAGGAAGGCCGGCGGGCCAGCGGCCTGGTCGCGCCGCCGCGCAGCCTCACGCTGGTCAAGATCGGCGCCGCCCTCGCCGCCGCCGTCGCCATCGCCCTGATCTGCAACGCCGACCGGGGGACGCTCGTCCCCATCCGGGGACTGCCCTGGGTCGTGCTGATCGTGCTCGGGGTCCTGGCCATGTGGACGCTGCTGCTCGGCCGCACCAAGTTCGGCCGCTACGTGTACGCCATCGGCGGCAACGCCGAGGCGGCCCGCCGGGCCGGCGTCCGGCTGGCCACCGTCCGCACGGTCGCCTTCACGCTCTGCTCGTTCACCGCCGGCGTCGCCGGCATCGTCTACGCCTCCCGACTCCGTTCGGTGTCCACCGCGCTCGACGGCGGCACGCTCGTGCTCTACGCCGTCGCCGCCGCCGTCATCGGCGGGGCCAGCCTGTTCGGCGGCCGGGGCAAGGCCATCCACGCCGTGCTCGGAGGCCTGGTCATCGCCGCCATCGCCAACGGCATGGGCCTCCAGGGGTACAGCGCAGCAGCCGAGAAGGTCGTAACCGCGCTCGTCCTCCTGGCCGCCGTCGCCATCGACGCCGTCGCCCGACGGGGGAGAACCGCCCGGTAACGGATGCGAGCCGTGCGAGTCGCGCTCGTGGGGTACGGCATGGGCGGCCGGGTGTTCCACGCGCCGTTCATCGACGCCACGGCGGGAATGGAGCTGGCCGCGGTGGTGACGTCCGACCCCGAGCGGCGGGCGCTTGCGCACGCCGCCCACCCTCGGGCCGTCGTGCTCCACACGCCGGCGACGCTGTGGACCGCGGCGGCCGACCTCGGCATCGAGCTGGTGGTGGTGACGACGCCGAACCGCACCCACGTGGAGGTGGCGTTGGCCGCGCTGGCGGCCGGGATGGCGGTGGTCGTGGACAAGCCGCTGGCGGCCACCGCCGCCGACGGCCGGCGGATCGTCGAAGCGGCGACCCAGCGGGGTCTGCTGCTCAGCGTGTTCCAGAACCGACGGTGGGACGGCGACTTCCTCACGGTCCGGCGCCTGGTCGGTGACGGCGAGCTCGGCCGCGTGTGGCGGTTCGAGTCGAGGTACGAACGCTGGCGCCCCGAGCGTCGACCGGACGCCTGGCGGGAGCACGCCGACCCCGCCGACGCCGGCGGGCTGCTCGCCGACCTCGGAAGCCACCTGATCGACCAGGCCGTCGTCCTCTTCGGCCCGCCCGTGTCCGTGTACGCCGAGCTCTTCCGCCGCCGGGAGGGCGCCGCCGTCGACGACGACGCCTTCATGGCCTTGGAGCACGCCGGCGGCGTGGTGTCGCACCTGTGGGCCAGTTCGGTGGCGGCCTCGTCCGGCCCCCGCTTCCGGGTCCTGGGCTCGGCGGCGGGGTACGTCGTCAAGGGGATGGACCCCCAGGAGCATGCGCTGCTCCACGGCCTGCTGCCCGGGACGCCCGGCTGGGGCGAGGCGCCGGCGAGCCGGTGGGGCACGATGGGCGTCGGCGAGGACGCGTGGCCGGTACCGACGGAGGCGGGCAACTACGGCCGGTTCTACGAGGGCATGGTGGCGGCAATCCGGAACGGTGCCCCGCCTCCCGTCGACCCCTCCGGCGCTGTCCGGGTTCTCGAGGTCATCGACGCGGCCCGGTACAGCGCCACCCTCGGCCGAACCATCACGCTCGCCCCCTGACCTCCGCACCGCCGGCATCCCGAACGGCCGCAAGAACGAGCGACTGCTCTTCGGACACAGTCGACATCTACGCGGCGCCCTGCGGCCTGAGACGAGGGCAGGGACTGAAGAACTCTCGCCTGAAATGCATGGAAATGTCTCACAAACCCTGCTAAAGTACGAACGTATGTTCGAGCAAGCGACGGCGATCGTCACGAGGCTGCGGGACCTGGTGGGGAGCCTCGAGCCCCGGTGCCTGCGGGGCGACGATGCCGCCCGCATGCTGTCGCTGTTCGCCGAGGCCGAGCGTCTGGCCGGGGTGGGCAAGACGTTGATGGCCCGCCGGGTGGAGGAGACCTCCCAGCACCGCCGGGAGGGTCACCGCAGCGCGGCCGACTACGTGGCGGCGAAGACCAAGACCTCGCCGGGGGCCGCGGGGCGGGCCCTCGAGACGGCCCGCCGCCTGGAGAAGCTGGCCGAGACGTCCCAGGCCTGGCGGCGGGGGGATCTGTCCGAGGCCCAGGCCGCCGAGATCGCCTCCGCGGCGTCCGCCGACCCCACCGCCGAGTCCGATCTGGTGAAGGTGGCGGCCACCGGGAGCCTGCCCGAGCTCACCGAGCGCTGCCGGCGGGTGCGTGCCGCGGCGGCCGCCGATGAGAAGGCCCGCCACGCCGCCCTGCACCGCTCCCGGTACCTACGCCACTGGAGCGGCCCCGACGGTGCCTTCCGGATGGACCTGCGCACCACCCCCGAGGCCGGGGCGGCCATCCTGGCCGGGCTTGAGCCGTTCCGGGCCGCCATCCTCGCCGACGCCCGCGCTGCGGGGTCCCGGGAGCGGGCCGAAGCCTACGCCGCCGATGCCCTGGAGACCATGGCCCGGTCGGCCGGCGCCGGCGCCCGCGCAACCGCAGGCGGGCAGGCGGGGCAGGGGCCGGCCGCCGGCGTGGCAGGCGAGACCGACGACGGCGGGGCGGCGGGGAGTAGGGCGGGCCAGGCGCCGAGCAGCGGTGGGCCGAAGGCAACCGTGGCCATCCGGGTCGACGCATCGGCCCTGGCGCGGGGCCACACCGAGGCCGGCGAGACCTGCGAGATCCCCGGCATCGGACCCGTGCCGGTGGCCACCGCCCGGGCCCTGCTCGGCGACGCGGTGGTCAAGCTGTTGTTGACCCGGGGCGTCGACGTGGTGGCCGTGGTCCACCTCGGGCGCACGGTCACCGCCCACCAGCGCAGCGCCCTTGAGCAGCGCGACCCCACCTGCGTGGTGGCGGGCTGCCCGGTGCGCCGGCACCTGGAGATCGACCACGTCGACGGCTGGGCACTGACGAGGGTCACGACCCTCGACCGCCTCGCCCGGTTGTGCTCGTGGCACCACCACCAGAAGACCTATGGGGGCTACCGCCTGGAGGGCGGCCCGGGCGCCTGGCGGTGGTGCGCGCCGGCGGGAGAAGCGGGGCCGGGCCCGCCCGAAGGGGCCGCACCGGCCGAGACGCTGTTCGCCGGGTGACGCCGTGTGGGGCCACGGCGACCTCGTTGCCGCGCGCTTCGTGTGCGGGTCGCCGGTCCGCGGGAGCGACCGGGCGTCGGACATCGACCTCCCGGCCAACTCGCCTTCGACTCGTCGGTGATCGGCGGCTCGGTCCGGATGAACGCCGGCCTGAGATGTGTCCAACCCGCAGGCGGCCCCGCACTCATCGGCCAGCGCGGCCCGGCGCACCGCCACCCGCGGCCGGACCGTCCGCTCGCCCCTCCGAGCGCCGGGCCTCCGCGTCGAGGGTCATTCGGCCCTGGCGGCGACCTGCGGTCCCGGCGGACAGTTGGACCGACAGAAGCGGCCGGCCACCTAGGGTCTGACCCGAAGCCAATGACCTGAGGGTTCGAGAGACAGGGCTCGAGAGACAGCGGAGGGTGCGGCGTGTCGGACCGGAGCTGGCAGTGCATGGACGGCAACGAAGCCGCCGCCCGCGTGGCGTACGCGGCCAGCGAGGTCATCGCCATCTACCCGATCACCCCGGCGTCGCCCATGGCCGAGCACTGCGACGACTGGTCGGCCGCGCAGAAGCCGAACCTGTGGGGCGTCGTACCCGACGTCGTGGAGATGCAGTCCGAGGCGGGCGCCGCCGGCGCGCTGCACGGCGCCCTTCAGAAGGGCGCCCTGGCCACGACGTTCACCGCGTCACAGGGCCTGCTGCTGATGATCCCGAACATGTTCAAGATCGCCGGCGAGCTCACGCCGGCGGTCATCCACGTGGCCGCCCGCAGCATCGCCACCCACGCCCTGTCGATCTTCGGCGACCATAGCGACGTCATGCACGCCCGCACGACGGGCTGGGCCATGCTGGCCGCCGGCTCGGTGCAGGAGGCGCACGACTTCGCCCTCATCGCCCACGCGGCCACACTGCGGTCGCGGATCCCGTTCCTGCACTTCTTCGACGGCTTCCGCACTTCCCACGAGGTCGACAAGATCGAGGTGCTCGACGACGCCGACCTGCACGCCCTCATCCGTGACGCCGACGTGCTGGCGCACCGGGCCCGTGGCCTGACGCCCGACGCCCCCGTCGTCCGGGGGACGGCGCAGAACCCCGACGTGTTCTTCCAGGGCCGGGAGGCGGCCAACCCGTACTACCTGGCCCTGCCCGGGATCGTCCGCGGCGTGATGGACGAGGTGGCGGCCCGCACCGGCCGGCGCTACGACCTCGTCGAGTACCACGGCGCGCTCGACGCCGAGCGGGTCGTCGTCCTCATGGGCTCGGGCGCCGGCGCGGCCGAGGAGGCGGTCGACGCGCTGGTGGCCGCCGGCGAGAAGGTTGGCATGCTGCGCGTCCGGTTGTTCAACCCCTTCCCCGCCGCGCAGCTCGTCGGCGCTCTCCCCCCGACCGTCCGCGCCATCGCCGTGCTCGACCGCACCAAGGAGCCCGGCGCGGTGGGCGAACCGCTCTACCTCGACGTCGTCGCCGCGCTGACCGAGGCCATGGACGCCGACGGGCCGCCCTTCGAGCGGGCACCGCGGGTGATCGGCGGGCGCTACGGCCTTTCGTCCAAGGAGTTCACGCCGGCGATGGTGAAGGCGGTGCTCGACGAGGCGGCGACACCGCAGCCCAAGCGGCACTTCACTGTCGGCATCTACGACGACGTGACCCGACTCAGCCTGACGGTCGACGCCGGCTTCCGCCACCCCCGCCCGGCCGGCGAGGTGCAGGCCGTCTTCTTCGGCCTCGGGTCCGACGGCACGGTCGGCGCCAACAAGGCATCGGTGAAGATCATCGGCGAGAACACCGACCTGTGGTCTCAGGGCTACTTCGTGTACGACTCCAAGAAGTCGGGCTCGGTCACCGTCTCCCATCTCCGGTTCGGGCCGGAGCCCATCCGCTCGACCTACCTGATCGACGGTGCCGACTTCGTCGCCTGCCACCAGTTCGGACTCCTCGAGAAGATGAAGGTCCTCGACGTGGCCAAGCCCGGTGCCACCTTTCTTCTGAACGCGCCCTACGCGGCGGATGCCGTCTGGGACCATCTCCCGCTCGAGGTCCAGCAGCAGCTGGTCGGCAAGGGCATCGACATGTGGGTGATCGACGCGTTCGCCGTCGCCCGCGAGGCGGAGATGGGCGGCCGCATCAACACGGTCATGCAGTCCTGCTTCTTCAAGCTGTCCCGCGTCCTGCCTGCCGACGAGGCCATCGGCCACATCAAGGCCTTCGTCGAGAAGACCTATGCCCGGCGGGGCCAGTCGATCGTCGACCGCAACTTCGCCGCCATCGACCGCTCGCTGGCTCGGCTCGTGAGAGTGCCCCTCGGCGAGGTCACCAGCCGGCGCAGCATCGCCGCCACCGTCCCCGACGGCGCGCCCGACTTCGTCCAACGGGTCACCCGCCTGCTCATGGCCGGCGACGGCGACCTGCTCCCTGTCAGCGCTCTCCCCGTCGACGGCACGTTCCCCACTGGGACGACGAAGTACGAGAAGCGGGCCATCGCCACGGAGATCCCGATCTGGGATCCCGACATCTGCATCGACTGCGGTAAGTGCGCCATCGTCTGCCCACACTCGACGATCCGCATGAAGGTCTTCGCCCCGGAGGCCGTGGCGAATGCGCCGGCGGACTTCCTCAGCAAGGATTTCCGCTCCAAGGACCTTGCCGGTCACCGCCTGACCATCCAGGTCGCGCCCGATGACTGCACGGGTTGCGGAGTGTGCGTCGACATCTGCCCGGCCAAGAGCAAGACCGACCTGCGCCACAAGGCCATCAACATGGAGCCGGTCGCCGACCACCGCGACCTCGAACGCCGGCGGTGGGACTGGTTCCAGTCCATCGCCCCGCTCGACCGCGACCTGCTCCCCCACGACTCGGTCAAGGGCTCACAGGTGCTCGAGCCCCTCTTCGAGTTCTCCGGCGCATGCTCCGGCTGCGGCGAGACGCCGTACCTCAAGCTCGTCAGCCAGCTGTTCGGCGACCGCATGGTCGTCGCCAACGCCACCGGCTGCTCGTCGATCTACGGGGCCAACCTGCCGACGACACCCTGGACGACGAACAGTGAGGGCCGGGGACCGGCATGGAACAACTCCCTCTTCGAGGACAACGCCGAGTTCGGCCTCGGCATGCGCCTCGCCCTGGACACCCTCGGCGCCCACGCCCGGCAACTGCTGGCCGCGCTGGCGCCGGTGGTCGGCGAGGACGTCGCCGCCGGCCTGCTGGCGCCGGCGCCGGATACCGAAGCCGCCGTGGTCGAGCAGCGCCGGCTGGTCTCCCTCCTCCGAACCGAGTTGTCCAGGCTCGACTCGCCCGAGGCCCGGCAGCTCCTCGCTCTCGCCGGCAACCTGGTCCGCCAGGGGGTCTGGATCATCGGCGGCGACGGGTGGGCCTACGACATCGGCTTCGGCGGGCTCGACCACGTGCTGTCCTCGGGCCGCAACGTCAACGTGCTCGTGCTCGACACCGAGGTGTACTCCAACACCGGCGGGCAGGCGTCGAAGTCAACGCCTCGGGGCGCGGTGGCCAAGTTCGCCGCCGCCGGCAAGGGGACGGGGAAGAAGGACCTCGGCGCCATCGCCCGGGCCTACGGCAACGTCTACGTGGCCCAGGTGGCCATGGGCGCCAACGACCTCCAGACGACCAAGGCGCTGCTGGAGGCCGACGCCTGGCCGGGGCCGTCGCTGGTGATCGCCTACAGCACGTGCATCGCCCACGGGATCGACATGTCCCAGTCGATGAGCCACCAGAAGGACGCGGTGAAGAGCGGGTACTGGCCGCTCTACCGGTTCCATCCGAGCGAGATCTCCGACGGCCACCCCTTCAAGCTCGACGCGCACAAGCCGTCGATTCCGATCCGCGACTTCGTGGCGACAGAGACCCGGTTCGCCGTGCTCCAACGCACCCACCCGGAACGGGCGGCGATGCTGGCCGAGCTGGCGCAGGCCGACGCCGACGAGCGCTGGCGGTACTACGAGCAGCTGGCGGGCCTGTTGCGCACGGTCCCCCACCTGTCACCGCCGATCGTCCCCTCGCCGGACGTCCAACCACCGGAGGTAGGAGAATGAGCGTCCCGGGCGTCGACCTCGCCACCCGCTACCTCGGCCTCGACCTGCGGTCGCCGATCGTGGCCTCGGCTTCGCCCCTGAACGGCGACCCGGCGACCGCCCGGCTCGTCGAGGAGGGCGGCGCCGCCGCCATCGTGATGCCGTCGCTGTTCGAGGAGGAGATCCTCCACGAGGAGACCGAGATGAACCGGGCCCTGGAGGCGGGCACCGAGCACTTCGCCGAGGCCCTCGACTACTTCCCGGCCGTCCCCGAGCTGGCCGACGCCGGCGACCGCTACGTCGCCAACCTCCGGCGCATCAAGGCCCAGGCGTCGGTGCCGGTGATCGCCAGCCTCAACGCCGCCACCAAGGGCGGCTGGGTGCGCTACGCCCGCCGGATGGAGGACGCCGGCGCCGACGCCCTCGAGCTGAACCTGTACCACGTGGCCGCCGACCCCGACCTCACCGGCGCGGACATGGAGGCTCGCGACCTCGACCTGGTCGCCTCCGTCCGCGATGCCATCCGCATCCCGCTGGCGGTGAAGCTGAGCCCGTACTACTCGGCCATGGCCAACTTCGCCCGTCAGGTGGTCGGCGCCGGCGCCGACGGCCTCGTCCTGTTCAACCGCTTCTATCAACCCGACCTCGACCTGGAGAACCTCGACGTGGTCGTGCGGCTGGAGTTGAGCCAGCCGTGGGAGCTCCGCCTGCCCATGCGCTGGATCGCCATCCTCCGCCCCCAGCTCGGGCCCGAGGTCTCACTCGCCGCCACCTCGGGGATCCGCGGCGGGATCGACGTCGTCAAAGCCCTGATGGTCGGCGCCGACGTGGCCATGATCACCTCGGCCGCCCTGCGCAACGGCCCTTCCCACTTCGGCAGCGTCGAGGACGAGCTGCGGATCTGGATGGACCGGCACGAGTACACCTCGGTGGCCGAGCTGCGCGGCAGCGCCAGCCAGGCCCGCACCGACGACCCGTCCGCCTTCGAGCGGGCCAACTACATGAAGACGCTCCACTCCTGGAGCGCCCCGCACGACCTCACGCCGTCCAGCCCCTCCGCATGAGCGCGGCGCCGGCGTGGTGGCAGTCCGACGTCTTGCTCGTCGACGGGGGGACGGCGCACGTGCGCCCGATCCTGCCCACCGACGCCGGTGCGCTCGTCCGGTTCCACGCCGGCCTCTCCGCCGATGCGGTGTACCACCGCTTCTTCTCGGTGAAGCCGGCGCTCACCGACGCCGAGGTCGAGCGGTTCACCACGGTCGACCACGTCGACCGGGTGGCCTTCGTCGCCGAGCTGCGGGGCGAGCTGCTGGGGGTGGCCCGCTACGACCGGATCCCCGGTTCCGACGACGCCGAGGTGGCCTTCGTCGTCGGCGACCGGCACCAGGGCCGGGGCATCGGCACCGTCCTGCTCGAAAACCTGGCCGCCGCCGCCCGCGAGCGCGGGATCACCCGGTTCCTGGCCGAGACGCTGGCCGACAACGGTCGGATGCTCGACGTGTTCCGCCACGCCGGCTTCGACGAGCGCACCCACATGGGCGACGGCGTGGTCCAGGTGGAGCTCACCATCGAGCCGAGCGATCGCACGCTCGCGGCTATGGAGCACCGTGAGCACCGGGCCGAGGCCCTGTCGGTGGCCCGCCTGCTCTCCCCCCGCTCGGTGGCCGTCATCGGCGCCAGCCGCAAGCCGACCACGATCGGCCACCAGGTGTTCCGGAACCTCCTGGCCGGTGGCTTCGTCGGCCCCGTCTATCCGGTCAACCCCAGCGCACCGCACGTGGCGAGCGTCAAGGCCTACGCCAGCGTGCTGGACGTGCCCGGCGAGGTCGACCTGGCCGTGGTCGCCGTCCCCTCGGGCGCGGTGGCGCAGGTGATCCGCCAGTGCGCCGAGAAGGGGGTGACCGGCCTGGTCGTGCTGTCCGCCGGCTTCGGCGAGGTGGGGGCCGAGGGCGCCGCCGCCCAGCGCGAGCTGCGCGACCTGGCCCGCAGCAACGGCATGCGGATGGTCGGGCCGAACTGCATCGGCGTGGTCAACACCGCGATCGGCCTCGACGCCACGTTCTCGCCGTACGCGCCTGCGCCCGGGCGGATCGCCATGCAGTCGCAGTCCGGCGCCCTGGGCATCGCCATCCTGGAGCGCTCGACCCGCATCGGCATCGGCGTCTCGACGTTCGTGTCGGTCGGCAACAAGGCCGACGTGAGCGGCAACGACCTCCTGCAGTACTTGGAGGACGACGCCGGCACCGACGTGGTGCTCCTCTACCTGGAGTCGTTCGGGAACCCCCGCAAGTTCAGCCGCATCGCCCGCCGGGTGTCTCGGCGCAAGCCGATCGTGGCGGTCAAGAGCGGCCGGTCGGCCGCCGGCGTGCGGGCCGCGTCGTCGCACACCGCGGCAATGGCCACGCCGGACGTGGCCGTCGACGCCCTCTTCCGCCAGGCCGGCGTCATCCGGGTGGACACCCTCGATGAGCTCTTCGACATGGCGGTCCTCCTCTCCACGCAACCGCTGCCGCCGGGGCGGCGGGTGGCCATCGTCGGAAACTCCGGCGGTCCCGGCATCCTGGCCACCGACGCCTGCGACGGCGCCGGCCTGGAGGTGCCGGAGCTGTCGGCCGCCACCCAGGCTGCACTCCGGCTGGTCGTCGACCCCAACGGGGCGGTGGCCAACCCGGTCGACCTGGTGGCCGGCGCCACGCCGGCGGGGTACGAGGCGGCGCTGCGGGTGCTCCTCGCGGCGGAGGAGGTCGACGCGGTCATCGTCGTCAACACGGCCACGTTCGCGGCCCCGCCGCCCGAGATCGCCGCCGTCCTGCGCCGGGTCGCCGCCGGCGCGGCCAAGCCGATCGTCGGCAGCTTCCTGGCCTGGCCCGACCTCCCGCCGCTGCTCCGCCCCACCGGTCCCGACGAGGCCGCCGTCCCTGCGTTCACATCGCCCGAGCCGGCCGCCCGCGCCCTCGCCCGGGCGGCCGGCTACGCGGAGTGGCGCCGGCGCCCTCCCGGCACGGTCCCCGACCTCGAGGGCTTCGACGCGCGGCGCGCCCAGGAGGTCGTCGACGCGTTTCTGGCCGCCCACCCGGAGGGCGGCTGGCTGACCCCCGACGAGATCGGCGAGCTGATGGCCGCCATCGGGGTGCCTGTCCTGGAGACCGTGTCGGTCACCTCCGCCACCGCGGCGGCCGCCGAGGCCGACCGGCTGGGCTTCCCGGTCGCCCTGAAGGCCTCCGGTGCCCAGGTGGTGCACAAGAGCGACGTCGGCGGGGTGCGGCTCAACCTCGGCTCCGCGGAGGACGTGGCTGCCGCCTACGACGAGATGGCCGCCCGCGTCGGCACCTCGATGACCGGCGCGATCCTGCAGCGCATGGCCCGGCCCGGTGTGGAGACCATCGTCGGCGTCGTGCTCGACCCGCTGTTCGGTCCGCTGGTGATGTTCGGAATGGGCGGCGTGGCCACCGAGCTGCTCCGCGACCGGGCGTTCCGCATCCTGCCGCTTACCGACGCCGATGCCGGCGAACTGGTCCGCTCGCTACGCGCGTCGCCGCTCATGTTCGGCTACCGGGGCGCACCGCCCGTCGCCGTCGGCGCCCTCGAGGACGTCCTCCAACGAGTAGCGCGCCTCGCGGCGGTCGTCCACGAGGTGGCCGAGCTCGACTTCAACCCGGTGATCGTATCGCCGGCCGGCGTCGAGATCGTCGACGCAAGGGTGCACGTGGCGCCGGCGCCGCCGGCATCCCTTCGCCCCTAGAGGGCCGGACGGCAATCGGTCCCCCGGCGGCCGCCGGCGCCGCTGAAGGCGGCCTCGATCGGCTGCCGGCAGAGAAAGGAACGGCGGAGGGCGACCGGCTCCGCCGGTCGCCTGGGGCGCAAGCTGCCTCGGGGAGCAAGCTCCGCCGGCGAACCCGAATTACGTGCCGATTACGTGATCGTCAGCGTGCCGGTCTGGCCCGACTGGGTGTGGCCGGGCTGGTCGCAGAACACCGTATAGGTGCCCGGGGCGATGCCTTTGAGGTCGACGATGATCGAGGCGCCGGGCGCCAGGCCGGCTGTGCCGACGCCGGCGCCCTTGACGATCCACGTGTGGACGACGGCGCCGTCGTTCACGACGGTGAGGGCCGAGTTGCGGGCGACGGTGAGGTCCGCGGGCCGGTAGAAGAACTCGCCCATATGCACGGTCACCGACGGGGCGGTGAGCGCCTTGTCGTCGCCACCGCACCCGACGAGGGCGAGGGCGGCCACGGCGAGAAGGACGGCGGCGGTCAGGGTCCTGCGTCGGCGGTTCGAGACGTCCATCCCGGAAGTATCGACCCGGCGACCCCGGCCGGCGCAGGGGAGGGTGACCTGATCGGGATGGGACCTTGGCCTCTGTTCTCGTACACGCCGCCTCCGGATGATGAGGCGGGCGAGGAGGGTTCGCCATGTGGAGGCACAGCCGTAGGCATTCGATGGCCGCCCGGGCGGACGAGCTCGCGCTCGAATGCGAGGCGCTCCTGGGCGGTCGCATCGTGGACCTTCTGCGGGCCGAGGGCCGACCGGCGCCGGCGTGGGCCTGGGTGAACGCCTTGGCGCACGGAACGCGTGAGGAGTTGGCCACGTGGGCCGCGGAAGATCCGACTCCCGAACCCGGCGGCGTGTCCGAAGCGACGGCGTGGCGGATGCTCATGTCATTCCTGGCCGACGACCTGCTGACCCGGGCCGACTCCGGCCCGGCCACGCTCGCCGACCTGCAGCGCTCGCGTCTGATCCCCCTCGAGCTCGACCTGCTGCGCGGGCTCGAGCGTCCGGGGCCCGACGCCGGCCGGCTGGCGACGCTGGTGATGTCGGCCGTCCACGGTCCACAACCGCGATAGGTCTTTCGGCCCTGCCGATTCCCCCGTCGCCGACCGCATCCTCACAGCAGACATCGATTGCAACTTAGGAGGATCCCATGCGCGCTCTCGTCTACCACGGCCCCGGATCGAAGGCTTGGGAGGAGGTCCCGAAGCCGGTGATCCAGGCCGACACGGATGCGATCGTCCGCGTCGACGCCGTCACCATCTGCGGCACCGATCTACACATCCTCAAGGGCGACGTCCCCGCCGTGACCGACGGTCGCATCCTGGGTCACGAGGCCGTCGGGACCGTCGACGAGGTCGGCGCCGGCGTCAAGAACATCAAGGTCGGCGACAAGGTGCTCGTGTCGTGCATCACCGCCTGCGGGTCGTGCCGGTTCTGCCGCGAGGGCCGCTATGGGCAGTGCCTGGGCGGCGGCGGCTGGATCCTCGGCCACAAGATCGACGGCACCCAGGCGGAGTACGTACGGGTGCCCTTCGCCGACACCTCGACCCACGCCGCGCCCGCCGGCGTGGCCGACGAGGACCTGCTGATGCTGGCCGACATCCTGCCCACCGGCTACGAGGTCGGAGTCCTGAACGGCATGATCCGCCCAGGCGACGTCGTCGCCGTGGTCGGCGCCGGTCCCATCGGCCTGTCGGCCATCATGGGCGCCCGCCTGTTCAGCCCGGCCCACGTGGTGGCCATCGACATGGCCCAGAGCCGGCTGGAGGCGGCCAAGCACTTCGGCGCCGACGTCGTGGTCAACAACGGGCACGAGGACGCCCTGGCCGCCGTGCAGAGCATCACGGACGGCCTGGGTGCCGACGTCGCCATCGAGGCGGTCGGCGTGCCGGCCACCTTCGAGCTGTGCACCGCGCTGATCCGCCCAGGCGGTCGGGTAGCCAACATCGGCGTCCACGGCGAGGCGGCCACCCTGCACCTCGAGGAGCTGTGGATCAAGGACATCACGATCACGACCGGATTGGTGGACACCTACTCGACGCCCACGCTCCTGAAGCTGGTCGCCGGCGGTCAGGTCGACGCCGGCAAGTTCGTCACCCACCACTTCGAGCTCGACCAGTTCATGGAGGCCTACGACGTGTTCTCCCGGGCGGCCGACACGGGCGCCCTGAAGGTCGTGGTCAGCAGAGCGGGCTGAGCGGAAGGCGAAGACGTGGCCCAGGGAGGGCCCCCGACCGGCAGCACCGGTCGAGGGGCCCTTCCGCGTCCGGCCCGACCGCGCAGGGTCTTTCGGCCCTCGCGTGCGGTGACCTCGGACCCTGGGACGTGCGCCGGCAAAGGCGCACCATGACACCAAGCCACCTAGACAAACGAAAGCAGGAGCCATGAACCAGTACCCGCTCCCCCAGAACGACGGAGACTGCAGCCCCGTCTTCTCCATCGCCGGCGCCATGCCCGGCAGCTCCAACGCCGCCTGGAAGACCGCCTACCCGAACCCCGACGCCGGCCACTCCACCCCCAAGCGCAGCCACGGCCCGACGTTCTCCATCGCCGGTGCGTCGCCCGCCGGGACGCAGGCCCCGTGGCGGACAGCCTGCCCGGACCCCACCCGTGACGTCATCGACGCCTACGGCCACGTGATCACCAAGGTCGAGGCCGCCGCCCGGGCCGAGCTCGCCGCCACCCGCAAGGTGCTGATGATCACCGCGCAGCGCCACGCCCGCGCCGCCTGAGCGTGGTCCGGCCGGGGCACCGGCCAGATCCGAGGAGACCCCGGACGCCACATGGCGCCGGGGTCTTCCCGCGTCCGGCGCCCTACGCTCGCCCCCGTGCCCGCCGGGACGTGTGTTCGTTGACCGAACCGGCGATCCGCACCGCTGGCCTAGCCAAGCGCTTCGGCGGCTTCGACGCGCTGCACCCGCTCGACCTCGAAGTCGGACGGGAAGAGGTCGTCGGGTACCTCGGTCCGAACGGCGCCGGCAAGACGGTCACCGTCCGGCTCCTCCTCGGGCTCCTGCGGCCGACGGCCGGCCGGGCCGAGATCTTCGGGATCGACGCCCACCGCAACACGGTCGAGGCCCACCGGCGCCTGGCATACGTCCCCGGCGAGGCGTCGCTCTGGCCGTCGCTCACCGGCGCCGAGACGCTGCACCTGCTCGGGCGCGTCCAGGGCCAGGTCGACGAGGCGTACCAGCGGGAGCTCGTCGAGCGGTTCGCCCTCGACCCGTCCAAGAAGGTACGGGCCTACTCGAAGGGCAACCGCCAGAAGCTGTGCCTGATCGCCGCCCTGTCGTCGCGAGCCGACCTGCTGCTCCTCGACGAGCCGACCAGCGGCCTCGACCCGCTCATGGAGCAGGAGTTCCGCCGGGCGATCGTGGAGGCGAAGGACGCGGGGCAGAGCGTGTTCCTGTCGTCGCACATCCTCAGCGAGGTCGAGGCCCTGTGCGACCGGGTGGCGATCCTGCGGGCGGGCCGCCTGGTCGAGGTAGGGACGCTCGCCGAGCTCCGCCACCTTTCCGCCCTGACCGTGCAGGCCACATTGCGGGACCCACCGCCAGACGTCACCGGGATGGCGGGCGTGACCGACGTCGAGGTCGACGGGCGGCGCCTCCGCTGCCACATCACCGGACCGGTCGGGCCGCTGCTGGACGCGCTGGCGCCGGCGGGCGTGCTCCAGCTCACCAGCCGCGAGCCTTCGCTGGAGGAGCTGTTCCTCGCCCACTACGGCGGGGGCGAGTGACCGGCCGGGTCGTCGCCGGCCTCGCCGCCCGGCGCGCCATCCGGGGCGGCGCGGCCTGGGGTGCGGTCTTCGCCCTGGTGGTGGCGTCGACCGCGGTCGGGTTCGAGTCCGCCTACGGCACCGTCGAGGCGCGCCAGCAGCTGGTCCGCACCCTGGGGGGCAACGCCGGCATCCAGGCCCTCTTCGGCGTCACCCGGGACATCTCGACGGTGAAGGGGTTCACGGCGTGGCGGTGCCTCGGCGTCCTGCCCCTCGTGGGCGCCATCTGGGCCCTGCTCCACGCCACCCGCACGTTGCAGGGCGAGGAGGACTCCGGGCGGCTGGAGCTCCTGCTCGCCGGGCCGACGACCCGGGCCGGCGCCGGCGTGGCGGCCATGGCCGGGATGGCCGCCGGCCTCGTCGCCATGTTCGCCGTCACCGCCGCCGGCGTCCTGGCCGTGACGGGGACCGGCGGGTTCGGGGTCACCGCCGGCCTGTACTTCGCCGTCGCCCTCGTCGCCGCGCCGGCGATGTTCCTGGCCGTCGGGTCGCTCACCAGCCAGCTGGCCACGACCCGCCGGCAGGCGGCAGCCATGGCCGGCGGCGTCTTCGGTGTCGCCTATGCCATCCGACTGGTGGCCGACAGCGGCTCGGGCCTGCGCTGGCTGCGGTGGGCCAGCCCGCTCGGCTGGGTCGAGTCGCTGCGGCCCTTGACCGGCAGCCGCCCGCTGGCGCTGGTCCCCATCGCCGGGCTGACGCTGGGCCTGAGCGCGGCGGCGATCGTGGTCAACGGCGCGCGCGACTACGGGACCGGCGCGCTGCCGGCGTCTGACACCGGCCCCTTGCGGGCCGGGCTTCTGGAGAGCGCCTGGCGGTTCTCGGCCCGCCTCACCCGTCCCCGGGCCGTCGGGTGGGCCGCGGCCATCGGCCTGATGGCCGCCGTCGTCGGCCTGGTGGCGAAGTCGGTCGGCGAGGCGGCCACGGAGTCGGAGGGGTTCGCCGAGATCATCCAACGGCTGGGCGGGCGGTCGGGAGGCGCCGAGGCGTATCTGGGCCTGTCGTTCACGATCGTCGCCGCCCTCCTGGCCTTCCAGGCCGCCGGCCATGTGGCGGCAACGCGCGAGGAGGAGGCGGACGGCCAGCTCGACAACCTCCTCGTCAGGCCGCTGTCCCGGTCGCGCTGGCTTCTCGGGCGGGTCGCCACCGCCTTCGCCGCGCTGGCCGCGGTGTCGGTGCTGGCCGGCCTCGCGTCATGGGTGACGGCCGCCAGCCAGGACACCGGCGTGGGCCTGGGCCGGCTGCTGAGCGCCGGCATGAACGTCCTGCCGCCGGCCGTCCTGGTGCTGGCCCTGGGCACGCTGGCCCACGCGGTGGCGCCGCGCCGGGCTGTCGCCCTCACCTACGGGCTGGTGGCGTGGTCGTTCCTCGTCGAGCTCGTCGGGTCGCTGGTGAACGCCAGTCACTGGCTGCTCGACCTGTCGCTGTTCCACCACATCGCGCCGGTCCCCGCCGTCGACCCGAGGTGGGACACGGCGGCGCTGTATGTCGTGCTGGCCGCCGCGGCCGGCGCGATCTCGCTCGTGGCATTCAACCGTCGGGACCTCGTAGGCGCCTGATGGGGAGGCTCAGTGCGTCATCGGCACGACCACGACCGGGCACGGCGCATGGTGGACGGCGTGCTGGCTCACCGACCCGAGCAGCAGCCCGGTGAACCCACCGTGGCCTCGGGTGCCGACGACCAGCAGGTCGGCGCCGACCGCGGCCTCGAGCAGCGCCGCCGCCGCGCCGCCCTGCACGAGCACCGGGGTCACCTCGACCCCCGACGCCTCGTCGGCCACCCGGTCGACCGTCTCCTGCAGCACCTCCTGGCCGAGCTTCTCCAGCTCGGCCCGGTCGACGACGCCGGCGGCCATGCCGGTGATCTCGGTGTACGCCGCGTAGGGGTAGTGCCAGGAATGGATTGCCTCCACGCTGTCGCCCCGCAGCCGCGCTTCCCGGAGGGCCCAGCGCAGCGCCTCCACCGACCCGTCGGACCCGTCCACGCCGACGACGATCCTGCCTGCCATGGTGCTCCTCCTCTGGTCGCCTGGACCTACCCTTGCACGCTTCCAGGCTGCCCGCAGGGGCCGGACGGGGGGGTAGGGCCGAAGGTCAGCTGTACATGAGAGAGCCGGGCGTGGTCAGCAACTGCCCCGTCTCCAGCCACGTCTTCAGGCCCGACAGGATCATGGGCCAGCCGCCGTACAGCTGGGGGTTGGCCCCCTCGCGGAGCTGGTCGTGGGTGACGGTGAGGCGACACGAGTCCTCCACCGGCTCGATCTCCCAGGTGACCCGGGACGTGCCCTCGCTCTTCACGTCGTCACCCCACAGGGCGACCATGGTCTGCACCAGCCGGCGGGGCGGGTCGACCTCGAGGTTCTCCCCCTCGCCGAGGAGGCCGTCGGCCTTGGGGTGGCTGACCTGGAAGCGCGAGCCGGCGGTCCAGTCCGAGTCCGTGCGCGTCCCGAAGTGGTACTTGCTCCTGGTCTCGGGGTCGGTGATGGCCTCCCAGAGCCGCTCGGGGGTGGTGCGGATGTACATCTCGTAGACCTTCTCCATCGGACTTCTCCTGTCTCGGCGTTGACTCGATGATATGTGACTATTTCGTCACATGTCAACCGTCACCCGAGCCGCTGGCCGGAGCACCCGGGTAGGGTCGCCTCCATGCACGAGCTGTCGCTGTGCGAGGCCATCGCCGCCACCGTCACCCGGCACGCCGGCGAACGGACCGCGTCGTGCGTCGTGGTGCGCATCGGCCACCTCCGCCAGGTGGTCCCCGACGCGCTGTCCTTCTGCTGGACGATGCTGACCGAAGGCACCGACCTCGAGGGCTGCGAGCTGGAGATCGAGCAGGTGCCGGCGGTCATCCGCTGCGCCGGCTGCGGAGCGGAGACCACGCTCGACGTGGCGCTGATGGTGTGTCCCGAGTGCAGCGGCGACGACGTCACCCTGCTCTCCGGCGAGGAGTTCCTCGTCGCATCCCTCGACCTCTCGGAGGCCTGACCCATGGGACGCTTTCACCGCCATCCCGACGGCACCACCCACGAGTACGACGACGACCACGACGACGGCCACCACGGCGACCACCGCGGGTACGCCGTCACCGGGACGTCGCGGGTCGCCGTCCTGGAGGACATCTTCTCCGAGAACGACCGGGTGGCCGACGAGAACCGGAAGTGCTTCGCCGACGCCGGCGTCCGCACGGTCAACCTCATGTCATCGCCCGGCGCCGGCAAAACGTCGCTCCTGACGCGCACCCTGGGCGAGCTGGCCGGCACCATGCGGATCGGGATCCTGGAGGGCGACATCGCCACCAGCATCGACGCCGACCGGCTGGAGGGATTCGGGGCCGCGGTGGCCCTGGTCAACACCAGCGCCGGCTTCGGCGGTGAGTGCCACCTCGACGCGGTGATGGTCCGGTCGGGCCTGGCCCGGCTGCCGCTGGCCGAGCTGGACCTGCTCGTCATCGAGAACGTCGGCAACCTGGTCTGCCCGGCGGAGTTCAACGTCGGCGAGCACGCCAAGGCCATGGTCTACGCGGTCACCGAAGGCGAGGAGAAGCCGCTCAAGTACCCGGTCATGTTCCGGGCCGTCGACGCCGTCGTCGTCAACAAGATCGACCTCCTCCCCCACCTCGACTTCGACCTCGACCTCTTCCTCGCCAACCTCCACGCCGTGAACCCGACGGCCCGGGTCATCCAGGCCAGCGCCCGCACCGGCGCCGGCGTCGGCGAATGGTGCGAGTGGCTGACCGGCCAGGCGGCGGCCCTGTAGCCGCGCAATTCCGCCACGGAGCGGCCGGGGACCGGCCATCATCCCTGGGATGCCGCCGCTGACCGAAGCCCGCGCCGGCGCCGGCGCCGCGGCCCCGATGCTCCTCGGCGTCGTCCCGTTCGGCCTGGTGGCCGGCGCGGCCCCGGTGGCGCACGGCTTCGGCGGATGGTCGGCGGTCGGCCTGTCGACCATCGTGTTCGCCGGCGCCTCGCAGCTGGCGATCGTCGACGTGCTCGCCCACGGCGGGTCGGCCGTCGTCGCCATCCTGGCCGCTTGGACGATCAACCTGCGGATGGTCCTCTACTCGGCCTCGCTGGCGCCCTACCTGAGCCACGAGTCGACCCGCCGGCGGCTCGGCGCCGCCTATTTCCTCGTCGACCAGGTCTACGCCCTGTCGATCACCCGCTGGGTCCGCGACGACAACGAGGACCGCCGGCTGGCGTTCTACCTCGGCGCCGGCGCGCTGCTGTCGACCGCATGGGTGTCCTCGACGATCGCCGGCGCGGTGGTGGGCGGGGCGGTGCCCGACTCCGTCCCGCTCGACTTCGCCGTCCCGCTCGTCTTCCTGGTCCTGCTGGTGCCGGTGCTGGTCGACCGGCCTGCCATCGTGGCCGCGGTCGCCGGCGGCGTGGTGGCGGTCGCCGCCGCCGAGGCCGGCGCCGGCCCGCTGTCGACGATCCTCGGCGCCGCCGCGGGGATCGCCGCCGGCGCGCTTCTCGATGCCCGACCGCGATAGTCCGCATGAGCGACATCTGGCCGGTCATCGTCATCTCCGGCGCCGGCACCTACGCCATGCGGGCGTCGTTCCTCGCCTTCGCCCACCGCATGGCGACGGTGCCGCCGGCGCTGGCCCGCATCCTCCGCCAGATCCCGCCGGCGGCTCTGGCCGCCATCATCATGCCCGCCCTCGTCCGGCCGGAGGGCCACCTGGATCTCTGGCAACCCCGGCTGCTGGCCGGCATCGTGGCCGCCCTCGTGGCGTGGCGGACGCGCAACGTCGGCCTCACCCTTGTCGTCGGCATGGGCCTGCTTGCGGGTCT
>JAHFUP010000013.1:37548-80032 GCA_023265025.1 Acidimicrobiia bacterium
CTCGTCGACCGGCTGGGCAGCTTCGGGATCGCCGTCGTCCTGGCCACCCACCTGCTCGACGACGTCGCCCGCGTCTGCGACCACGTCGTCATGCTCGACGCCGGCCGGCTGGTGACCGACGCCCCCACCGACACGCTGCTCCACCAGACGGGGACGGTCACCGTCGACGTGGGGCCTGTGGCCATGACCGCGCTCCTCGGCGCGCTGTCCGCACGGGGACTGGCCGTGACCGCCGACGACGCCGGCACGCTGGAGGTCACCATCGCCGGCGAAGCCGACCTCGACACCATCCGCGACGTGGTGGCCGACATGGGCCTTCCCCTCCACCGGCTCACCAACCGGCTGACCTCGCTCGACGAGGTCTTCGTCCACCGGGCGCCGCCGGCGTGACCGGCCCGGGAGGCCGGTCCGATAGGCAATCACTGGGACGCACTCCCGAAGGGAGTGTGGACCGGTGACGCACCCCGTTTCCACCGGCGCGGTCTACGACCGGGGGTACCGGCCGTACGAGGGCCGGCGGGGTGGCCGGCGGGCGGCAACCGCCGCCCTCTACCGGACGTCGCTCCGGCGGGCCATCGGCATCCGCCGGCCGTGGCGGCAGAAGGTGGCGCCCGCCGTCCTCCTCGCCATCGCCGTGGTGCCGGCGGTCATCAACGTCGGCGTCGGCTACCTCACCCGTGACACGCCGGCCGAGGGCTTCGAGTTCATCACCTACCGGGAGTACCTCGGCGTCTCCAGCGCCCTCCTGCTCTTCGTCGCGTTGGTGGCCCCCGACATCGTCTGCCCAGACCGGCGCCAGCGGGTCCTTCCGCTGATCTTCGCCCGGCCGCTCACCGGGCGGGACTACGCCCTGGCCAAGGTGGGCGCCATCTTCACCTGCGTCTTCGCCTTCGCGTTCCTGCCCCAGGTCGTGCTCTACGTCGGCCAGATGCTGGTCAGCAACGGCGCCCTCGACTACCTCACCAGCCACACCGCCGTCATGTGGCAGGTACCGGTGGCCGCGGCCGCGCTGGCGCTGTTCTATGCGGTCCTCGGCGTGGCGGTGTCGTCGCTGAGCGGAAGGCGGATGGTCGCGGCGGCGACGATGCTGGGCATCACCCTCGTGTCGTCGACGGTCTCGGGCATCCTCGTGCAGGCCGGGCGGGCCCCGGGCGAGGAAGTGGGCGGCGGCCACGCCGCGGCCCTGATCAACATCCTCGCCCTCCCGCTCCGGATTCGGGACCTGGTCTTCCTCGGGCGCATCGGCGAGGACTCACCGCTGACGGGCGTGGCCGGCGGCGGGGCCGCGTCACTGGCGCTGTACATCGCGGTGGTCGGCGTGTGCCTCGTGGTGATCCTGACCCGGTACCGGGCGGTCGAGGCGTGACCGACGTCCACAGCACGGACCCGGCGTTCGTCGACGACGCCACCGTGGAGGTCGCCGACGCCTCGGTGTGGTTCGGCCAGAAGGTCGCGCTCTCCGAGCTGGCGTGCTCCTTTGGGCCGGGTGTCACCGGCCTGCTCGGCCCGAACGGCGCCGGCAAGAGCACCCTCATGCGGGCCGTCACCGGCCTCATCGGGGTCAACTCGGGATCGGTCCGGGTCGAGGGCCGGGACCCCCGGCGGGACCGGGAGGTCCACCGGCGGATCGCCCTCGTGCCCGAGGACGAGGCCGTGCCGGCGCAACTGACCGCCATGGAGCTGGTGCGCTACGTCGCCGACCTGCACGGCGTGCGGGACCCGGGGGCGGCCGAGCGGGCCCTCGAGCTGGTGGACATGATGCCCGCGGCCGACCGCCGGCTGCGCGGCTTCAGCAAGGGCATGCGCCAGCGGGCCAAGGTCGCCGCCGCCCTGGTCACCGACCCGCCGGTCCTGGTCCTCGACGAGCCCCTCAACGGCGCCGACCCCGTCCAGCGGGTCCGGCTGACCGAGCTCTTCCGCCGGCTCGGCGCCGAGGGGCGGACGGTCATCGTCAGCTCCCACGTGCTCTCGGAGGTCGAGCGCCTGGCCGACCGGGTCCTGGTGCTTATCCACGGCCGCCTGGCCGCGGCCGGCAACCACCGGGCCATCCGGGACGCCATGGACGACCGGCCCCGGCACGTCCTGATCCGCGCCGACGAACCCCGGCGCCTGGGCGCCGCCCTCCTCCGCATCGACACCGTCGCCGGCGTGAGCCTGACCGACGCCGGCCTCGTCGTCACCACCGACCGGGCCGGCGACCTCGCCGTCGCCGTCGCCCCCGTCGCCCGTGACCTCGGCGTCCGGCTGCGTGAGGTCCGGCCCCTCGACGACTCCCTTGAGAGCCTGTTCCGGGAGCTGGTGCGGTGAGCACCCGACGCTCGGCGTCGCCCCCGCTGCTGGCGATCGTCCGCTACACGGTGCGGGCGTGCGTGCCGGCGCAGCGGCTGCTGTTGCTCCTGCCGGTCGCCGGCGCTCTGCTCTTCGGGCTCCTGGCGCGCATCCCCGACGATGTCGCCGCGGTCGCCTTCGCCCGGGTGGGCGGGACTGCGATCCACACCCTCGTCCTGCCCATCACCTGCCTGATCGTCGGCGACGCGCTCCTGGGGGCCGAGATCCGCTCCGGGGTCTTCGCCTTCACCTGGCTCAGCCCGGTGAGCTACGCGACGATCGTCGTCGGGCGCTGGCTGGGCGGCTGCGCCATCGCCGCCGCCATCCTGGTGCCGGCGGCGGCGGCCTCGGCGATCGTCGCCGGCGCGCCGTCCAGCGCTCTAGCCGCTGCACTCGCGGCAATGGCCGGCGCCGGCGCCTACCTGGCGCTGTTCATCGCCATCGGCGCCGGCTTCAAACGGCCCGTCGTCTGGTCGCTGGTGCTGGTCATCATCATCGAGCGCCTGCTCGGCGCCGCCCTCGCCGGCATCGCCCAGCTCTCACCCGGCTGGCTGGCCCAGTCCGTGCTGGTCGGCCTGACCGCGGACGGCGCCGGCCTGGCCCGCAAGGGCGTCCCCGCCGGCTGGCCGGCGGTGGGCCGGCTGGTCCTGGTCGCCATCGTCGGCCTGACCATCGCCGCCCGCCGGCTCCGGTCGCTCCGGCCGGCGTCGTCAGCGGACTAACCCCCACCCGATTTGGCTGCACTGACGTGCCTATAGACCCGTCACTGCAGCCAGTTCGGTCAGGGCCCCCTCGATTTGGCTGCCAGTTCGGTCGGTTAGGAGGGGGTGGCCGGCTTGTTGACGGGGTGGTCGTCGGGGTAGTGGGCCCGGGGGATCACCGGCGCGTCACGCCCCGTCCCCCGTGCGCCCCGGCCGGCGTCGACCCCCGCCGGCGTGGACTCCTCGTGGTACTCCTCTTCGACGTTGACGCTCCACACGTCATGCGTCGAGCCGGTGGCGATGTTCTCGGCGGTCAGCATGGCGGTATACATCGAGTGGTCCTGGTTGTTGTAGCGGTGCATGCCGTTGCGGCCGACGGGGTGAACGTTGGGCGCGCACTCGTCCAGCCAGGCGACGATCTTGGCCACGTTGGCTTTGTAGTGCTCGTCGTAGAACGGGTAGGCCTTCGGCATCCGCACGACGTAGCCGGCCTCCACCTTGTCGGGCTCGACCAGGTTGAGGATGCCCAGCTCCCGCTTGCCCTGCTCGATCAGCTCGGCGTCGGGCTTGGTCCACGTCGAGTCGCCCTCGAACACAAAGAACTCCAGGCCCAGGCAGGTCCGACCCTCCTTGATCAGGTACGGCGACCAGGAGCCGAAATTCTGGATGCGCCCGACCTGCACGGCCTGGGCATGGACGTAGATCCAGTTGTCCGGGAAGCTGTACTTCTCGGGGACGACGAGGGCCACGGTGATGAAGTCCCGGTAGCGCAGGTCGTCGGCCCCCTTGAACGCCACATCCGACGCCGGTGGGTCGAAGGCCTTGAGCAGCTGGGAGATCGGCATCGACGAGATGACGTGGTCGCAGGGGTACTCGGTGCGGGTGCCGTCCTTCCTCTCGGCCACCACCGCGACCGCCCGGCCACCCTCGTGGCGGATGCCCACGACCCGAGTCTCCATCTCGACCGTGCAGCCCGCGGCCAGCACCTTCTCGGTGCAGCGCTCCCACATCATCCCTGGCCCGTACTTCGGGTACTGGAACTCCTCGATCAGTGAGGTGATCTCCTTCTGGTTGCGCTTGGGGAGAAGGGCGTTCATCACCGCGCTGGACAAGGAGAGGTTCTTGATGCGCTGGGCGGCGAAGTCGGCCGGCAGCTTGTTGACCGGGACGCCCCACAGCTTCTCGTTGTAGGTCTTGAAGAAGTGCTTGTAGAGGCGCCAGCCGAAGCGGGCGACGATCCAGCCTTCGAGGGTCGACTGGTCCTTCGGCGGGCGGACCCGGGCCCACACATAGGACATCACGCAGCGGAACGCCTCGATGATGCCGAGGTTCTTGAGCGCATTCGACGCCTTGAGCGGGTAGTCGTAGTACTTGCCGTCGTAAAAGATGCGACTCATGCGGGGGCGGAGCATGAAGTCCTCGTCGTCGAGGATCTCGTGCCAGAGGGCCTCGACCTGCTTCACCTTGGTGAAAAAGCGGTGCCCGCCGATGTCGAACCGCCAGCCGTCACGCTCGACGGTGCGGCTGATCCCGCCGACGACGGAGTCCGATTCGAGGATCGTCGAGGTGATGCCATACCTGGTGACCAGCTCGTACGCGGCCGTCAGCCCGGCCGGACCGGCGCCGATGATGACGACGTTCGGTTGCGGCTGGGGGGTGTCGGTCATCCCCCCAACCTACGGGCGGCCGGTCACACCGTGCGAACGGCGAAGGTGTCGCACGCGGTCGCCGTGGTCGACTGGAAGCCGGCCTTGAACCACTTCTGGCGCTGCTCGGAGGATCCGTGGGTCCACGACTCCGGGCTCACCTGGCCCTGGGCCTGCTCCTGGATCCGGTCGTCGCCGATGGACGACGCCGCGTTCAAGCCGTCGGCGATGTCGGCGTCGGTGATCTCGTCGATGAAGCCCGTTTCGATCGCGCCCTTGGCCCACATCCCGGCCAGGCAGTCGGCCTGCAGCTCCACCCGCACGCCGGCGCTCTGCGGCCCGGTCTCCCGGCTGCGGGCCTTCTCCAGCACGCCTCGCAGGTTCTCGATGTGGTGGCCGTACTCGTGGGCGATCACGTAGGCCTCAGCGAAGGGCCCGCCCTGGGCGCCGAAGCGGTTCCGGAGGTCCTCGTAGAAGCCGAGGTCGATGTACACCTTCCGGTCGGTCGGGCAGTAGAAGGGTCCGACGGCGGAGGACGCGGCCCCGCAGCCGGTGTTGGTCTGGCCGGTGAAGAAGACCGTCGACGCCTTCTGGTAGTTCGGCTCGTGGGTGCCCCAGTACGCCTGGACGCTGTTGATGACGCCGACGATGCGGCAGTCGCTGCGCTGGTTGGCGTCCTCACCCGTCTGGCAGGTGGCGGAAAGGTCGGATTTGAGGTCGCCGGCCGAGGTGTCCGGCACCGTCCCTCCCCCACCACCGTTGAGCAGGGTGATCACCAGGACGATCAGCCCGATGATGCCGCCGCCGCCGATGGCCAGCGGGCCGGCGCCCCTCCGGTCTGAGACCTGGGAGGTGTCGAGCTGGGCCCCTCTGTTGAATCGCACCCTGTGCTCCTCGTGTCGAGACTTTCTCTGTTCATGCCCCGTTTCCGGGCCGTCCGACCAGCGGATCGGCTCCGTAGACAGAAGGACACGAGAACTCTGCACCCTAGGAGAGGTCCTATGCGCACCAAAGTGGACATCCCCACCGCCGGCTCCGACGGCGCGGACACGCCCTTCGAGCTGATGAAGGCACTCGAGGCCGATCCGACGTACCGGCGCGACAGCATGATCGGCGGGATCTTCCACCTCGGCAAGGTCTCCTACCGGGAGGTGTCCCCCACCGACAGCGTCCACATCGTCATCGACGGCGACCGGGTCTCCGCCCACGTCGACGAGGTGTCGCCGCTCCGGATACTGCCCGACGGGTCCAGCCGGTACGCCTGGGGGCGGGTCGTGGCCCACAATCTGCTGGTCGTGATCGGCGACGCCGCCCGCCGGCTCCGGGGCCAGAGGGGCGTGCAGCGGTGCGACCTCCGGTGCCAGATGGAGTGGTTCGAGGACGAGGCCCACGGCCCGGAGGACGACGCCGCATAGTCGTTCGCCGCCCTAAGCTGCCGGCCGTGGCCGCCGGCGAGGTCGACATCGATGTCGTGGTGGTCGGCGCCGGCCTGGCCGGGCTCACCACAGCCGACGCGCTGCACGCCGCCGGCCGCTCGGTCGCCGTCGTCGAGGCCCGCCCCTCGATCGGGGGCCGGATCAAGACACTCGTCGACGGCGACGCCTGGTTCGACCTCGGGGCGACATGGCACTGGTCGAACCAGCCGGAGATGCGGTCGCTGGCCGCCGACCTCGGGCTGGCGACGTTCCCGCAGTACCGGGACGGCCTGGCGGTCGCCGAGGACGCCGCCGGCACCCCGCCCCGGACCGTCGACCTGCCGCCGCCGGCGCCGGCCGAGCTCCGCTTCGCCGGCGGGACCCAGGCCCTGTGCCACCGGCTGGCCGCCCGGCTCCCGGAGGGGGCGCTCACCCTGGGCACCGACGTGACGGGCGTCACCGCCGGCGCCGGCGGGCTGACCGTCTCGCTGGCCGGCGCCGGCACCGGTCGGGAGGCCGAGCTCACGTGCCGGTTCGCGGTCGTGGCCGTGCCGCCCCGGCTGGCGTCGGCGGGCATCACCTTCACGCCGGCGCTGCCCACCGAGCTGGTGCGGGTGATGGAGGGGACACCGACCTGGATGGCCACCGCGGTGAAGTGCATCGCCGTCTACGAGTCCGCCTTCTGGCGGGAGGCGGGGCTCTCCGGGCTCGCCTTCAGCCAGGTCGGGCCGCTCTTCGAGGTCCACGACGCCAGCACCGCCGGCGGGTCCACCCCCGCGTTGTGGGGCTTCCTGTCGCCCGCCCACGAGGTGCGCGACCTCGACGTCGAGACCCGCACCGGGATGGTGTTCGCCCAGCTGGGCCGCCTGTTCGGCCCGCCGGCCGCCGACCCGGACCGGTACTACGAGCGGGACTGGTCGGTCGACCCGTACACCAACGACGAGGTCGTCTGGCTGGACGACCCCGTCCCCTACGGGCACCCCCTCTTCGCCCAACCTCAGCTCGGCGGCCGCCTCCTCTGGGCCGGCACCGAGACGGACTCCGCCGGCGCCGGCCACATGGAGGGCGCGGTCCGGTCGGGCCGGCGGGCGGCGGCGCAGGTGATCGCCGCCGGCTGAAGGCGTGCGGCGCCGCGGGTGAGGTGACACCATCGTCCGGTGTCGGACATCGGGGTGGACCAGCTGGCGACGCCAGAGCTGCGGATCCGGCTGATCGGCCGGTTCCAGGTCACCCGGGGCACGCCCAACGACGGGCTCGCCCTCCCGGTCGGCAAGGCGACCACGATCATCCAGCTGCTGACGGTCCAGCGCCGGACGTTCGTGTCGACCGATGCGATCGTCGAAGCGCTGTGGGGGGAGGCGGCGCCGGCGGGGGCGGCCCAGAACGTCGCCTCACTGGTGAGCCGGCTCCGGCGGGTGCTCGGGGCGGAACGGATCGTCGGCGGGCGCAACGGCTACCGCCTGGAGACGGCCGGCTGCTGGGTCGACGTCGACGAGGCCGAGCGGCTGGTGAAGGAGGCGGAGACGCAGCTTCGGGTGGGGCGGCTGGCGCTGGCCGCGGCGGCCGCCGAGCAGGCCCGCAACCTGGTGGAGCACGGCCGCCTCCTCGAAGACGAGCCCTACGCCGTCTGGGCGGAGGACGCCCGCCGGGAGGTCGAGCGTCTCGTGCGACGGGCCCGGCGCACGGCCTGGACGGCGGCGCTGGCGCTGGGCGAGCACCGGACCGCGCTCGACGTGGCCACCCGGGCCACCGAGACCGACCCGCTCGACGAGGAAGCGCACCGGGCCCGCATGCAGGCCCTGTACCTGGCCGGCGACACGGCCGCCGCCCTCGCCGCGTACGAGCGGGTCCGCGACACGCTCGTCGAGGAGTTGGGCGCCGACCCGGGGCCTGAGACCGAGGCGCTCTACCTCGCCGTGCTGCGGTCCGAGCCCGTCGTGGCCCCGGGCACCGGTTCGCCGCCGGCCGAGGACGGGCGGGGTGCCTCGGAGCTCGTGGGCCGCGACGCGGAGGTGGCCGCGCTCACCGAACGCTGGGCCGCCGCCGCCGGCGGGCGCTGGGGCATCGTGGTGGTCGCTGGGGCGGCAGGTGCGGGCAAGACCCGACTCGTGGGCGAGCTGGCCGCCCGGGCCCGGGCCGGGGGTGGGGCCGTCCTATGGGCTGTGTGCCACGAGGCGGAACGGTCCCTGTTCCTGCAACCCGTCTTGGAGGCGCTGCGGGGCTTCGTCGACTGGATGACCCCGGAGCGGCTGGCTGAGGTCGCCGGCCACTGGGCGGGGACGCTGACCGAGCTCATGCCCGAGCTGCGGACGATCCTGCCCGTACCGCCATACCAGCGGGTCGCCCCCGAGCTGGAGCACCGGCGGTCGCTGGAGGCGGTCGCCGCCTTCCCGCAACGGCTCTCACGTGACCAGCCGGTGCTCATCGTGCTGGACGACCTGCACCACGCCGGCGTGTCGACCCTGGAGGCCCTGCACTTCCTGCTGGAACGCCTCACCGACGAGCCGATCCTGGTCGTGGGCACCGTCGCCTCGGACAGCGCGGCGCGCGTCCTCGACCTTGTCGGCGCCGGCGCCGAGGAGCTCACGCTGGGACCGCTGACGCCGGCCGCGGTCGAGCAGCTGGCCCGGCGGTACGGGGCCGGCGACGTGAACGCCGTGGAGCTGTACGAGCGAACCGGCGGCCACGCCCAGTTCGTGGTCGAGGCGGTACGCCTGGCCGTCGGCGCCGCCGACGGCGACCCACAACCCGAGACGCTGCAGCACGTGGTCGAGGAGCGGATCGCCCGGGCCGGGAGCGACGTCGAGGAGCTGCTCCGGGTCGCGGCGGTCACCGGGACCACCTTCGACCTCGATTTCGTCGCCGACCTGGCCGACATCCGCATCGGCGACGCGGTGCAACGGGCCGACCGGGCCCTGCGGGCCGGGCTCGTCGAGACGGACGGATCCCGGTTCCGGTTCGCCGGCAGCATCCTCCGCGACGTCCTCTACGACACCACGCCTGCGCCCATCCGCACGAGTCACCACCGGCGCGCCGCGGCCCGTCTCGCCGGCCGCCCCGAAGCGGCGGCTCTCCATCACGCGGCCGCCGGCGCCTGGGCCCAGGCGCAGGAGGCGTGGTCGGCCGCCGCCGAGCAGGCCATCCGCGCCTTCGCCATCCGGGACGGCGAGCGCCTCCTCACCGAGGCGGTGGGTGCCGCCGGACAGGCCGGCGACAAGACCGCACTGGCGAGGGCCCGGCTCCGTCGCGGACAGCTTCGCGAGGAGCTGGCCGACTACGCCGGCGCCCAGGAGGACCACACCGCCGCCCTGGAGCTCGGTCGGCTCCTCGGCGACGACGCCCTGGAGGCCCAGGCCCTGGAGCGGCTCGGTTGGACGGCGTACTACGGGCGGGACGCGGCGGTCGCCACCGAGCTCGCCGGTCGGGCCGCCGAGCTGGCCGAATCGGCCGCCGCCGCGCCGGCCGCCCTGCCCAGCGCCCTGGTGCTCGTGGGGCGGATCCGCCACTGGGCCGGCGACATCGAGGGCGCGGCCGCCGCCTACGAGGAGGCGCTGGCCCGGGCGCCGGACCCCGCGACCCTGGCCTCGGCCCTGAGCTGCCTGGGCGCTCTGCTCGAGCACGGCGACCGCTTCGCCGAGGCCCGGCGCACCCTGGACCAGGCCGCGGCCGAGTCCACCCGCACGGGGGCGTTCCGACCTTTGCTGCGGACCCTCTTCTTCGCCGGCCTGGCCCGTGGGAACCTCGGCGACTTCGGCGGCGCGCTCCGGGCGCTGGAGCGCAAGCGCCGGCTGCTGGAGGAGTACGACGTCAGCTTCTACCGGGCCCGCACCGACACGCTGCTGGCGTGGGTGTGGCGGGAGGTAGGCGACGTCGGCCGGGCCGCCGACCTCGCGGCCCAGGCGGTCGAGGAGTCGCGGGAGGTGATCGCCGGCTCGCTCCAGGTGGAGCAGGAGTTGCACGCGCTGCTCGGCGCGGCCGAGTGCGCGCTGCTCGCCGGTGACGCCGACCGCGCCGGCGCGTTCGTCGAGGAGTCGCGCCCCCTGCTGTCGACGTGGCTGCCGTTCAAATGGCGGGCCGACCTTCGCTACCGCGAGGTCCGCTGCCGGCTCGTGCCCGAGGATGCGGAGGAGCTCCTGGAGCTCTCGCGGCAGCGGCACTCCCGGAAGTACGAGGCGCTCGCCCTGAGCCACCTCGGCCGGCGCGAGGAGGCCGCCGTCGCCGCCTTGGCCACCGGCTCCGACCTCCTGCTGGCCGAGGTCGCCCCGGGGCCGCAGGCCCGGGCCGCCTTCGACCGCCTCGCCGCCGCCCTCACATCGGAGCTGCGGGACGGTTTCGTCAGCCGCGGCCCTCTGGCCCGCGCCCTCGCCACCCGTACCTGAGCGAGGCTTGCCGTCGGCGCCGGCGCGGACGATGATGGTGACGGAGGCAAAACCTCGTGGCGGCGCATGCGGGATCGTTTCGAACGCAGCGATCGGGCGCACGCGTGCTCGATGTCGTCACCGCCGCGCTCGTGCTGGGGTACGTGGCCTCGACAGTCCTGCGACGCCGCCAGTCCACGAACGCCTTCTTCGACATCGGCGTGGCCAACCTGGCCTACGCGGGTTGCGTCGCGCTCTGCTGGTTGCGAGCGGTGCAGGTACGCGAGCACCGGCCGGCGTGGACCGCCATCGGGGCCAGCCTGGCGTTGTTCACGGTGGGATCGCTGCTGTGGACGACCACGGTCCAGTTCTCCGACCCCGTCCCCTACCCCTCCGTCGCCGACGCCTTCTTCCTCGTGTTCTACCCGGTGGCGTACGTCGGCGTCGCCCTGCTCGTGGTCGAAAGCGTTGGCACCCGGTCGCACGCGATCTGGTGGGACGGGCTCATAGCCGCGTTGGGCGTGGCCGCCCTGGAGGCGGCGATCGTGATCGCACCGATCTCCCGGGGCTCCCGGGGCGAGGCGGCCACGGTGGCGACCAATCTCGCCTATCCCATTGGCGACCTGGTCCTGGTGATGATGGTCGTCGCCGTGTTCGCCATGACCGGCTGGCGACCGGGGCGCGTGTGGTGGACGCTGGGCGCCGGGCTGATCCTGTTCTCGCTGGCCGACAGCATCTACGTGTGGCGGGTGACCTCCGACACCTACGCCACCGGCACGCCGCTCGACGGCGCCTGGCTCGTGGGTGCGTTCCTGATCGCCTCCGCGGCCTGGCTGGGGACCACCGGCCACCAGGGAACGTGGCGGGAACAGCCGATCGTCGTCCCCGCCTGCTTCCTCCTCAGCTCGTTTGGCATCGTCCTGTACTCGACGTGGTACGAGGTGCTCCCGCTGGCCGAGCTGCTCGCCGCCAGCACGCTGCTCATCGCCATCGCCCGGCTGGTGTTGGCCCACCGCGAGCTCCAGGCCTCCATCGAGTCGCGGCGCCAGGCCGAAGCCGCGATGCGGGCCGCCCAGCAGGCGGCCGATAAGGCCAACCGGTCCAAGAGCGAGTTCCTCTCCCGCATGAGCCACGAGTTGCGTACCCCACTCAACGCGGTGCTGGGGTTCGCCCAGATCCTGGAGCTGCAGGCGCTGCCGCTGGACCAGGCCGAGTGTGTCGAGGACATCCTCAAGGGCGGCCGCCACCTCCTCGGTCTCATCGACGAGGTGCTCGACATCTCCCGCATCGAGACGGGGCACCTCCGGCTGACAGCCGAGCCGGTGCTCGTGGCCGAGCTCGTCCGGGAGGCGGTCGACCTCGTCGCTTCGGCGGCCGCCGACCGGGAGATCGCCATCGTGGTCACCGATCCGGCGATGTCCGCCTACGTCCTCGCCGACCGTCTCCGGGCCCGCCAGGTGCTCGTCAACCTCCTGTCGAACGCGGTCAAGTACAACCGGCGAGGAGGATCGGTCGCGGTCGCCGGCGCGAAAATCGGGGGAGCGCGGCTGCGGATCACCGTGGTCGACACGGGTATCGGCATCCGGCCCGAACACATGGACCGGCTGTTCACGCCGTTCGACCGCCTCGACGCCGCACAGTCGGAGGTCGAGGGCACCGGCATCGGCCTGGCGCACTCGAGGAGCCTGGCCGAGGCCATGCACGGAGCCGTCTTCGCCGAGAGCGTCTTCGGCGATGGCAGCACATTCACGATCGAGCTCCCCCAGGCCGAGGGGCCCGCACCTCCGACGGCTGGTGACCCGAGGCAGCACCAGCTCGCCAGCCCGGCACGTCTCGCCGACGGCCGGCGTCACCTCGTGATCCACGTGGAGGACAATGCCGCCAACCTGAGGCTGATGGAGCGGATCCTCTCGAGACGCGATGTCGACGTCATGTCGGTCAGCGAGGGTCGGCGTGGACTCGAGCTGGTCCGGGAGCACCGTCCGGCCCTGGTGCTGCTCGACCTCCACCTTCCCGACATGAGCGGCGACGAGGTGCTCCGTCGCCTCCGCGCCGACCCGCCGACCATGTCGATCCCGGTCGTCATCGTCAGCGCCGACGCCACCGGGGATCGGACGAGCAATGTCCTCGCCGCCGGCGCCACCGCACATCTCACCAAGCCGCTCGACATCGACGCCCTCCTCCGGGTCGTCGACGAGGTGCTGGCGCGGAACAACGCCGACTCGTAGCGGCCGGCGTCAACGCCGGCCTCGGTGACGCGCAACGGCTGCGCAACGGCCGGTCCTACAAAGACACGGACGACCAAACGAGCAAGGAGACAGCGACATGACCCAGGTAGTCGGCTACCACCACCTCAGCCTCAGCGTGACCGACCTCGGCACGAGCACCGAGTGGTACCAGCAGGTGCTGGGCCTCGACCTCGCCGCCGAGATCGAGGGCGACGGCTTCCGCCGCAACCGCCTGCGGGACAACGCCAGCGGTGTCACCCTGACCCTCACCGCCCACGAGCAGGAGTCGGGCGAGACTTTCAGCGAGCGCCGGCCGGGCTTGGACCACGTGGCCTTCAACGTCGGCGGCGTGCCGGAGGTCGAGGCGCTGAAGCGCCGGTTCGAGGAGATCGGCGTCACCCACTCGCCGGTCAAGTCGTCCACCACCGGGACCGCGCTCATCACCCTGCGCGACCCCGACAACATCCAGATCGAGGTCTTCGGCGGCCCCGTGACCTCCTCCATCGCGGCCGGAGGGAGTGGAGCCTGAGCCGCTCCCTCCCGCCGCCCCCCCAACCCGAACTGGCTGCAGTGACGTGCCTATAGGCACGTCACTGCAGCCAGTTCGGAGGGGGGACGACCGACAGCGCGTCAGGCATGGAACTCGGTGAGCCGGGCCGCTTCGGCCTCGACCTCGGCGGCCACCGCCGGCGCCAGCGGCTCGAACGGCGCGGTCACGACCCGTCGCTTCTCGTAGCGCCACGTGCCGGCGACGGTGCCGTCGACGAGGAACGTGCACATCGAGTGCGGCGTCCTGGTGTTGAAGATCAGCGGCCGGTGGGCCTCGGCGACGATCCCCTTGCGCCGGGCATGGACGAGGAGGCTGGCGTCCCAGGTGGGCAGGAAGCGCACCGGCGCCGGCGTCGAGGGGTCAGGGAGCGGGCCGTCGGGGAGGTCGTAGAGGGTGCGGCCCTCCTCGTCGGCGAACCGGCGCAGCTCCAGTCGTTCGAGGACCGGGACGACGTCGGCGGGCCGCAGGCCGCCCCAGTCGGCCACGTCGGCCGCGGTAGCCGGGCCGAAGCCCTGCAGGTACCGGCGGACGAGATGCTCCGTCGCGGCCTCGACGGTGAGGTCGGCCGGCGGCGGTTCGACCCAGTCCTCGGCCAGGCCGTACAGGTCCGCCCGCCGGCGCTCCCAGGTCCCCGACGGCGGGACGCGGACGAGGTCGAGCCAGAGCCCGACGCCGATGCTGCGGTCCCGGCCGACCAGCTGGTCCAGCTCGGTCCGCTTGATTGGGCCCTCGCGCAGCCGCTCCCGCAGGGCGGCGGCCGACTCCGCCAGCTGCTCGGCGCTGACCGCGTGGCGGGTGGCCCGGAGCCAGAGCGCCCGCCGGGCCTCCCGGACGGCGACGGCGATTGGCCAGTAGTCGCCAGCCGACACCAGATGGATGGTCACCCGCATGAGGGTGCCCTGCACGACGATCCGGTCCTCCAACGCCGAGGTCAGATCGGCGCGCTCGAAGCCCTCGACCCGCGACCACAGGCCGACGTACATCGACGGCGCGTACTGGGCCTGCAGGCACCCCATGCGATTGAGCGCTGACGGGATGACAACGTCGGAGCGTCCGAGGAGGAGCTGACGGGCGAGGAGGGCTCGGTTCAGCTCCCGCTCGGTCAGGACGCGCACGGACCAGTGGCTACCACTGCCGGCTCACGGCCGCCGGCCGTTCCACGCCACGAGGCGGTCGATGAGCGGGGCGCCGTCGGGAACGGGGACGGCATCGGCGAACGGGGCGGCGAAGTCGCGCAGCTCCGGCGGCATCGACGGCCGCATGCGCTCGAACATGGCGGCGCGGTTCTCGCCGGGCATGAAGCGGATGCCGTCGAAAGCCAGGCTCACCACCTCGGGGGTCCCAGGCCGGGCGCTGGCCCGTGGCCGTGGCCAGGTCCCAGGTGTGCACGGTGATCTCGTTGAGGTAGCTGACCAGCATTCCCGCGCCCGTACTGTCCGCCCACGGGAGGCGCATCGAACGGGCCAGCACGGCGTCGTCGGTCCACGCCTGCTGGACGTCGTGGGCCGCGGACAGCCACCGGCCGAAGTGGGCGTCGCCGTCGATCGGAGCCAGCACGCCGGCGGCGAACGGGTCGTCACCCCGGCCCAGCGCCGCCACTCGGCGCAGGACGGACACGAGGTGGTCGAGCAGGGACCGCACGTCGAACTCGGTGCACGGCGTCGGGTTGGCCAGCTGGTGGGGGCTGACGCGGCCGATGACCGCCGTGCCCAGGGCAACCGCCTTGGCGAACGCCATCCGGGGGTCTTCGGGACCGATGGGGGGATCGACGACGGCGGTGGATGTCTCGTGGGTTGTCATGCGTCCATCGTGCGCCTCTGAACCGGACACCTGGTGACCGGCTTGGGTGCGAAGATCGGGACGTGCGCGCCGACCGGCTGGTGGCCATCCTCCTCATGCTCCAGGCCCGCGGCCAGGTGACTGCGGCCGAGGTCGCCCTGGAGCTGGAGGTGTCGGAGCGGACGGCCCGACGCGACCTCGACGCCCTCGGTGTCGCCGGCCTGCCGATCTACTCCCGCCAGGGCCGCAACGGCGGCTGGCAGCTGGCCGGCGGGGGCCGCACCGACCTCAGCGGCCTCACCGCTTCGGAGGCGCGGGCGCTGTTCCTGGTCGCCGGCCCGTCGTCGGCGGCGACGCCGGAGGTGAAGGCGGCCCTCCGCAAGCTGGTCCGTGCGCTGCCCGAGCCGTTCCGGGACCACGCCGAGGCGGCGTCGACCGCGGTCGTGATCGACCCCGCCGGCTGGGACAGCCCGGCGCGGCCACGGCGGACCCCACCCCTGCTCGACGCCGTCCAGCGCGCCGTCATCGAGGCCCGGCAGGTCACCCTCGGCTACCGCGCCCGGGACGGCGCGGTCACCACCCGGGTCGTCCATCCCCTGGGCGTGGCGGCGAAGGGAGCGGGGTGGTACCTGGTCGCGTCGACCGACGCCGGCCTGCGCACGTTCCGCGTCGACCGCATGTCGTCGGTAGAGCCCACGGGCGAGGCCGTGGTCCGCCCCGAGGGCTTCGACCTCACCGAGGCGTGGCGGCTGATCACCGACGAGGTCGACAAGCGGCGGATGCCCGTTGTCGCCCGGGGCCTGATGAGCTCCGGCATGGTGTGGCTGTTGCGCACGATGTTCGGCAACCGGGTGCGCATCGGACCACCCGGTGTCGACGGCCGGGTCGAGGTCGAGCTGCGCGGCCACAGCATCCGATCGCTGGCCGGCGAGACGGCGGGCCTCGGCGGCATGCTCGAGGTGCTCGATCCGCCCGAGCTGCGCGAGGAGCTGGCGGCCATCGGCGCCCAGCTGGCCGAGCTGTACCGCGTACGGTGACCGGATGAAGAAGCTGGCCGACTACGGCGCCGACGACCATCCCGCCGACGACCCCGAGCGGGCCCAAGCCTCGTGGACCGTGGCGCTGATGGACGACTGCGAGCCGTGCGGCGGTCTCCGTGTCGAGCTCACGGTCGAGGAGGCCGGTCAGGCCGGGCGGGGTGTCGTCGCCCACTTGGCGCCGGCCACCGCCCGCCGGCTGCGCGCCGCCCTGGCCACCGCGCTGCGCGAGATGGGCGAGCCGGTCGACTGACCCGCCGGCGCGCTCCCGGGCCGAGGCTCATCACCTGGTGACATTTCGCATCGCCAGGACGATGTGAAACGTCACCGAAGCGGATTCGGCGACGACGTCAGGCGAGCCGGGTGAGCTCGACGGTCACGCCCAGGGCCTTCGCCGGGCCGCCGTGGAAGATGCCGTTGAGCGGGGCGAGGTCGGCGTAGTCCCGGGCCCGGCCGACGACGACGTGGCGCTCGCCGACCTCGCTGCCGTTGGTGACGTCGAAGGACATCCAGTCACCCACCCACGCCTCCACCCACGCGTGGCTCTGGCCGGCCAGGACCTCGCCCGGCTGGGCCTTGGCCGAGGGGTGCAGGTACCCGGAGACGTAGCGGGCCGGGATGCCCCGGGAACGGAGCAGACCGAGGGCGACGTGGGCAAAGTCCTGGCACACGCCGCTGCCGATCCGGATGGCGTCGGCCGCGGTCGTGGACACCGTCGTCGTGCCCCGCTCGTAGGTCAGCAGCTCGCGCACGAGGGTGGCGACGGCCTCGCAGGTCTCGCGGGGGTCGAGCGCCGGGTCGAGGTCGGCGGCCGCCTCCCGCACCCCGTCGTCGAGGGGGACGTAGGTGCTGGGCGTCAGCAGCTCCCAGTAGCGGTCGCGGGTGCCGGCGTCGGCCAGGTCGGCCCAGGTCGCCGGCGACTCCGGTGCCGCCGGCGGGCCGCTGGTCTCCACGATCGACGTGCCGGTGATGACGAGCTCGTCGTGAGGCTCATGGAGGTCGAAGGAGTGGACGAGCGTGCCCCACCAGTCCCAGTAGCGGTACACCGACGCCGGCGGGGAGACCTCTACCTCCGACTCGAGCACGAGCTGGCGGTCGTTGGAGATCGGCGTGATGCGGGCCTCGTTGTACGACGACGTGACCGGCTGGGTGTACTCGTACCCGGTGACGTGGCGGATCCCCACCCGCCAAGTCATCTCATTGCCTCCCGCCGGCCACTTCGAGGTTCCACGCCTGGGGGGCGCTCTGGCGGAAGAAGCGCCGGGCCAGGGCGTCGCCGGCGGTGGAGCAACACGTCTGCAGCGAGGCCAGGTGCCCGGGCAGGTCGGCGACCAGCTCCTGGACCCGGCGGAACTCCAGGTCGGTTCTCGCCCGGCCGAGGATGCGCCGGGCCTCGTCGTCGAGGCCGGCCCGGCCGGCGCCGGGGTCGAGCTCGGCCAGGCACCGCTCGGCCTGGTCGAGGGCGTGGAAGGCCGAGCGGGGGAACAGCCGGTCGAGCAGCAGGAACTCGGCCACCAGGTCGGGCTCGACCCGCCGGCGGTACGTCCGCAGGAAGGCCTCGTGGGCCGAGCAGCACCGCAGGGTGGTGACGAGCTCGGCCTGGCCCGACCCGTCGCCGAAGCTGGCCGAGAGGAGGCGGGCGGTCATGTCCACGCGCTCCAGGCTGCGGCCGAGGATCAGGAACAGCCAGCCGTCGTCCCGGCTCATCGTGGAGTCGGCCAGGCCGGCAAGGATGGCGGCCCGCTCCTTCACGTAGGAGAAGAAGGCGTGAGGCGACCCGCCGGACGCCCGGGCGACCACGCCGGGGAGGGCGTTGTAGGTGGCGTTCAGGCACTCCCACATCTCCGAGGAGATGGAGTCGCGGGCGCTGCGGGCATTCTCCCGGGCCGCCACCAGGCTGCCGGCGATCGACGTGGTGCTGGCGCTGTCGAAGGCGAGGATCCCCAGGAGGTCGGCGCTGTCGAGGGCCCCCTCGGGCGCCTTGCAGCCCATGACCGCCAGCAGGCCGCGGCAGGCGGCGTCCTCCTCGACCGCGGGGTCCTCCAGCGTGCGGTGGACGTGGACGTCGAGGATGCGGGCCGTGTCCTCCGCCCGCTCGACGTAGCGGCCCACCCAGTAGAGCGACTCGGCGATCCGGCTCAGCACGAGCGGGCCTGTTGCTGCTGGGCGGCCTGCGCCACCGCCGGCCCGGGGTCCAGCGGCGAGCTGGCCGCCGCCGGCGCCAGCACCCTGGGCGCCGCCGGCTTGGGGCGGGGCTGGGCCCGGGCGCCGCCGGGCTCGGCCAGCACCCACGTGTCCTTCGAGCCGCCGCCCTGGCTCGAGTTGACGACCAGGCTTCCCTCGGGCAGCGCCACCCGGGTAAGCCCGCCGGGCACCACCCACACCCGCTCGCCGTCGTTGACCGCGAAGGGCCGCAGGTCGACGTGGCGGGGCAGCAGGCGGTCGCCGATCTGGGTGGGCGACGTCGACAGCTGCACGACCTCCTGGGCGATCCAGCCCCGGGGGTCGGCCATGAGGACGTGGCGCATGCGCTCGAGCTCCTCGGGGGCCGCCGCCGGCCCGATGACGAGCCCGTAGCCGCCGGAGCCGGCGACGGGCTTGAGCACCAGTTCGGGGAGCCGGCCGAGCACGGCCTTCAGCTGGTGGGGATCCTCCAACCGGTAGGTGTCGACGTTGGCGAGGATCGGGTCCTCGTCGAGGTAGTAGCGGATGATCTCGGGCACGTAGGTGTAGAGGAGCTTGTCGTCGGCGACGCCGTTGCCCACCGCGTTGGCGATGGTGACGTTGCCGGCCCGGGCCGCGTTGACGATGCCGGGGCAGCCCACGACGGAGCCGGCCCGGAACTGCAGCGGATCCAGGTACTCGTCGTCGACCCGCCGGTACACCACGTCGACGCGCTGCTCGCCGTCGGTGCTGCGCATGTAGACGACGTTGCCCCGGCACACGAGGTCGCGCCCCTCGACCAGCTCGACGCCCATCTGGCGGGCCAGAAACGCGTGCTCGAAGTAGGCCGAGTTGTAGATGCCCGGCGTGAGCACCACCACCGTGGGGTCTCCCACGCCGGCCGGCGTGGCCGCCCGCAGTGCCTCGAGCAGCCGGGCCGGGTAGCTGTCGACCGGGCGGACGCGATGGCTGGCGAAGAGCTCGGGGAAGACGCGGGCCATCGTGCGCCGGTTCTCGATGACGTAGGAGATCCCCGACGGGGTCCGAAGGTTGTCCTCCAGGACGCGAAAGCCCCCGTCGGCGCCCCGCACGAGGTCGATGCCGGCGACCTGCACCCGCACCCCGTTCGGCGGCTCGATGCCGGCCGCGGTGCGGTGGAAGTGGGCACAGCTGGTCAGGAGCCGGCGGGGGACGATGCCGTCGTCCACGATCCGTCCCAGGCCGTAGACGTCGGCGAGGAACGCCTCCAGCGCCCGCACCCGCTGGCTGACGCCGGCCTCGATCGTCGGCCAGATGTTGGCCGAGAGGATGCGGGGCACCAGGTCCAGCGGGAAGGGCCGCTCCTCGCCGGAGTGGGAGAAGGTGATGCCCTGGTCGCGGAAGGCGTGGTCGCGGGCTGCGCACCGCGATTCGAAGTCGTCGGCCGACAACGACTGGAGGACCTCGTACAGCGCCTTGTAGGGCGTGCGGGGATTTCCGGAGCCGTCGAACATCTCGTCCCAGCCGGTGCCGAGCGGGTAGCCGTCGAGGAAGTCGCCCACCGGGCCATCCTGCACGGAGCGCGTTTCCAGCGCATGTCCGCTATCCATCGGTCGCGTCAACTCGGAAGCCAAGTCCGCCCGAGCGTACCCGTGGCGGTCTGGCCTCCGGTTCATCCGACGGACCATGACCCTTCGTCGTCCGGCTCCGGATCGGTGCGCATCCGAACGGGCGCCGGCCGGCCCAACAGCACTTTGGCGGCCAGGACGAGCGCGACCAGGGCGAGGGGCCGCAGGGGCCGGCGGTCGGTCGCCGGCGCCGGCGCGAACCACCACTGGTCGTCGATCCAGCGGTCCAACTCGGCCTCGGTCGAGCCCACGGTGCCGAGCACGCGGCCGCCGGTCTCGACCAGCTCGAACGAGCCCCGGCGCCTGGCCAGGCGGGCCACCGGTGCGCTGGTCTCGTCACGGACGTCGATCCCGGTGGCAATCCGCCCGATGCCGGTGTGGATGTACGTGGCCAGGGCGGCCCCGTCGGCCCCGAACGCCACGACCGCCCGCTCGGCGGGCTCGTAGGCGAGGAGCCGGAACAGCACGGAGTCGTCGTCTGTGCAGGTCAGCGGGGGCGCGGCCCGGCCGTCGGAGCCCTCGACCGACGCCTCCACCAGGCCGCTGTCCCCCGTGAAGACCATCGGGCCGCGTGGCGCCAGCCGCTGGAGCGTGCACCCCGGCCCGCCGGCGAATGCGGCGACGCCGGGAGGCCGGCGGAGGTGCCCGCCGTCGGCGAGGGTCCGCGCCATGGCCTCGACCATTGCCGTCGGGTCCGGCCGCAGCTCGGCCAGGCAGGACGGGCACGACTGCATGGTCGCCGGCCACTCCTTCCCGCAGTGCCGGCAGCGCACCTTGGCCGTCGGGTCGGCGACGAGCTCGACCAGGCAGTCGGGGCAGGTGACCCGCTCCGCCGGCCACGCCTTCCGGCACGACGGGCACCAGAGGTTCACGCCGGGCCACCTGAGAGGGAAGACTCCGTCACATGACCATCGTGCACCGGGTTCTGTACCCACACGCCATCGCGGACCTCGACGAGTATCTGGCCCGGGGGGGCGGGAAGGGACTGGAGGTCGCCCGGAAGGTGGAACCTCTCGCCCTCATCGAGGAGTTGGAGGCCTCGGGGCTTCGCGGACGGGGCGGCGCCGGCTTCCCGACGGGCACGAAATGGCGGACGGTGGTCGAGAACGCGTCGCCGGCGCGGCCCACCACCGTCGTCGTCAACGGCGCCGAGGGCGAGCCGGGGACGTTCAAGGACCGCACGATCCTGCGCAACGACCCCTACCAGGTGGTGGAGGGGGCGCTCATCGCGGCGCGGGCCGTGGCCGGCGCCTCGGTGATCTTCGCCCTGAAGCGGTCGTTCGCCGAGGAGGTCGCCCGGCTGAAGCAGGCGATCGACGAGGTCGTCGCCGCCGGCTGGGCCCAGGACGTGGCGCTGGAGGTCTTCGAGGGGCCGAACGAGTACCTCTACGGCGAGGAGACCGCGCTCCTGGAAACGCTCGACGGCCGCTACCCCTTCCCCCGTATCGCCCCGCCATTCCGTCGCGGGGTCGTCGAGGTGGTCGAGGACGCCTCCGACGCGAGATCGGGGAGCGGCCTCGCCGCCCACGTGGAGATGGCCGGCGAGGGTGGAAGCGCAGCGCCGCCGACGCTGGCCAACAACGTCGAGACGCTGGCCAACGTGCCGCGCATCATCGCCCGTGGCGCCGACTGGTTCCGCACCGTGGGCACTGAGAAATCGCCGGGCACGATCGTCTGCACGGTCACCGGCAGCACGCAGCGCCACGGGGTCGCCGAGGTGCAGATGGGGACACCGCTGCGCGAGGTCATCGAGGAGATCGGTGGCGGGGTCGCCGGCGGCCGGCGCATCCGGGCGGTGCTTCCGGGTACCGCGCAGGGCTTCATCCCCGAGAACCTGCTCGACACGCCCGTCAGCTACGAGGGATTGGCGGCCATCGGCAGCGGCCTCGGCTCCGCCGGCTTCATCGTGTACGACGACGCCGACGACCTCACCGCAGTCGCCGCCGGCGTGTCCCGGTTCCTGGCCGTGGAGTCCTGCGGCCAGTGCACGCCGTGCAAGCAGGACGGTCTCCAGCTGGCGGAGTTGATGGACAAGGTGTGCCACTCCAACGCCGTCGAGCACGACCTGGAGACCATCAGGAAGCGGGTCTCCACCGTTGCCGACGGCGCCCGGTGCTACCTCGCCACCCAGCACCACAACGTGCTCGCCAGCCTCCTGGACCAGTACGCCGAAGACGTCGAGGCCCACCTCTCCGGCACGGCCGAGGGCGTGGACGCCGAGCTGATCGCCGAGCTGGTCGACATCGACGCCGACCGGGCCATCTGGGACGAGCGCCACCGGGAGAAGCAGCCGGACTGGAGCTACGACGAGGAGTACTCGGGCAAGGTCCCGGCCGAGCGGTTCGGCGAACACCGGGCCCCAGAGGCTCTCGAGGAGTGACCGGCGCCACGCGTGAGCGATTGAAGTTTCACCCAAGAGGGCACATTCCGATATGGATGGGTACCCCGGTACAGTTGGGCGTGTTCCCAAGCCCGACTGGGCCTCGCGTCCCAGGACAATCGGATGGTGGGACAAGGAGGTTCCAAGTGAGACACACCGGGAACAGCGGGCGCTTCGCGGCGGTAGCCCTCTGTCTGAGCCTCTTGGCCGCCGCATGCGGCGGCTCGGACGACGACAACGACAACGCCGGCGGCCAAACCAACACCACCGCCGCCGCCACCGGGAAGACCGGTGGCGTTTTCCGTATCGCCATCGGTGAGCCGGCCGCCATCGACCCCTACAACACACGGGAGTCCGAGGGCACGAACGTCAACAAGCGGCTCTTCGTCGGCCTGGTCACCTACGACGGCAACGCCGAGCTGAAGATGCGCCCGGGCGTGGCCGAGAAGTGGTCGTTCAACACCGACTGCACCCAGTGGACCTTCAACCTGCGCAAGGGCAGCAAGTTCACCAACGGCGAAGAGGTGACGGCCAAGTCGTTCATCGACGGCTGGACCCGCGCCGTCATCGGCACCGCCGCCTCCCAGGTCGCCTACCACCTCACCGACGTGCAGGGCTATAAGGAGCTGCACGCCGCGCCCCCGACGGCCACCACCTTCTCCGGCCTCTCGGCGCCCGACCCGTACACGTTCGTGGTGAAGCTGAGTGCGTCGGACTGCGAGTTCGACAAGAAGACGGGGACCCCGGTCACCAGCCCGGTTCCGTCGACGGCCGGCGATGCCAAGAACCAGACCTTCAACGAGGCCCCCGTCGGGAACGGCCAGTTCATGATCAAGCCGGGCACGAAGTGGGAGCACAACCAGAAGATCTCCCTCGTCCGCAACGACGGCTTCTTCGGCGACAAGCCGAAGCTCGACGGGATCGACTACACCATCTTCCCGGCCCAGGGCCGGCTCGACGCCGAGTACCGGGCCTTCACCGCCGGCGACGTCGACTTCGCCCGCATCCCGCCGGCGCTGTTCTCCCAGGCCAAGAGCACCTACGAGCCCCAGGGCAACTTCTTGAAGCAGGAGATGTTCGGGATCAACTACATCATGCCCAACTCGGCGAAGGGCCCGTTGGCCAACGCCGATGCCCGCAAGGCCGTATCCCTGGCCATCGACCGTGACGCCATCAACAAGGGTGTGTACCAGGGGTCGCTGACGTCGGCGACCGCGCTCATCCCCCCGCCCTTCGGGGAGTTCTATCAGGCCTCGACCTGCGCCGACACGTGCAAGTACGACCCGGTGAAGGCCAAGGAGTTCGCCACCAAGGGCGGTCTCACGCCGGGCACCCACCTGAAGTTGTCCTACAACAACGACGGAGGCCACGAGCCGCTCGTCCAGGCCTGGAAGGACCAGCTGGAGAGGAACCTCGGCGTGGTGGTCGACCTCGACGGCAAGCCGTTCGCCGAGCAGCTCCAGCAGCGTGACAAGGGTGACTTCGACCTCGCCCGCGCCGGTTGGAGCGCCGACTACCCCACGGCCGACAACTTCCTCTTCCCGCTGCTGGGCACCGGCGCCGAGGACAACGACGGCGGGTACTCGAACAAGGCGTTCGACGCCCTGATCACCAAGGAGCGGTCGCCGGTGAGTGACTCTGAGCGCAAGAAGGCGATCCAGGACGCCGAGAAGCTCGCCGTCGGCACGGACGCAGCGGCCATCCCCACCTACTACCGGACCCAGTACCGGGTCTTCGACTCCAAGAAGTGGTCCGGCGTCAGCCTCGACTTCCACGAGAACCCCACCCTGGGCACCATCGGCCCGAGGTAGCCCACCATGGGCAAATACGTTGTCCGGCGCCTCCTGCAGATGGTGCTGGTGCTCTTCGGCGCCAGCATCATCCTGTTCCTCGCCCTGTTCGTGATTCCCGGTGACCCGATCGCCACCTCGCAGGGGGAGGGCCATCAGCTCGACAAGGCCAGCCACGACGCCATCGCCCGCCGGTACCACCTCGACCAGCCGCTCCCGCAGCAGTACGTGGGCTACGTGGGGCGGCTGCTCAAGGGCGACCTGGGCGAGTCGTACAGCTACCGGCGCCCGGTGACGACGATCATCAGGGAGAAGATCGGGAACACCGCCAAGCTGGCGGTGGCCGCCATCGTGCTGGAGATCGCCCTGGGCATCATCGCCGGGATCATCGCCGCGGTGTTCCGGTACTCGTTCCTCGACGTGCTGGTCACCCTCTCTACGACCGTGGCCATCGGCGTACCCACGTTCGTCATCGGGCTCGCGCTGCAGAACGTCTTCGCGGTCAACCTCCATTGGTTGCCGTTGCAGGGCCAGCAGGCCGGCCGGGAGTCGATCATCCTGCCGGCGATCACTTTGGCGGCGGTCAACATCGCCCTGGTGGCCCGGCTGATGCGGGGCGCCATGTCGGAGGTGCTGCGGGCGGACTACATCCGCACCGCCTATGCCAAGGGGCTCTCCAAGCGGGTCGTCATCATGAAGCACGCGTTGCGCAACTCGATCATCCCGGTGCTGACGTACCTCGGCATCTCCTTCGGCGCCCTGCTCGGCGGCGCGCTGATCACCGAGACGGTGTTCAACTGGAACGGGATCGGACTGGCCCTGGTCGGCGCCATCCAGCAGCAGGACAACCCCATCGTGCTGGGCGTTGTGACCTACGGTGTCGCGGTCTTCGTGGTCGTCAACCTCATCGTCGACATCTCGTACGCGTTCCTCGACCCCCGCATCAGGCTGGAGTGACATGACGGAGGTTGCACCCACCCAATCGCCGGCGCCCGCCGGCGAGATCACCCTTGAGGCCGGCGCCGGCGGGTTCGGGAACGTCGAGAACGAGGCGACAGTCCTCGGCATCCGCCAGCAGACACAGTTCGGCGACGTCCGGCGCCGGTTCTTCCGGCACAAGCTGGCCGTGGTGGGGCTGGTGATGGTCGGCCTCGTCTTCCTCGCCGCCATCGCCTCTCCCGTCATCGCCACCCGGCCGCCCAAGGCCCAGGACCTCACCAACACCCTCCAGGAGCCCTCGTCGGCCCACTGGTTCGGCACCGACGAGCTGGGTCGCGACCAGTTCAGCCGTGTCATCTACGGCAGCCGCATCGCCGTCACCGTCGGCCTCGCCTCCATCATCCTGGCCCTGGTCATCGGCGTGACGCTCGGGGCCGTCTCCGGGTACCTCGGCCGGGGATGGGACGCCGTCATCATGCGGACCGCGGACGTGTTCTTCGCCTTCCCGCTCATCATCGGGGCCATCGTCGTCATCCTGGTCATGGGCCGCGGCGTCACGCCGGTGGTGATCTCCCTGGGCATCTTCAGCTGGGCCACCATCGCCCGCCTGCTCCGAAGCTCCATCCTGTCGATCCGGGAGGCCGAGTACGTGGAGGCGGCGCGGTCGCTCGGTGCGGGCAAGTGGCGCATCGTCACCCGCCACGTCCTGCCCAACAGCATGGCGCCCGTGCTCGTCTACGCCATGGTCAGCGTGGCCACGGCCATCGTGGCCGAGGCGGCGCTGAGCTACCTCGGCGCCGGCGTCCAGCCCGACGTGCCGGACTGGGGCAACATGATCTCCGCCGGCCAGAAGTTCTTCGGGTTCAAGGACTACCTGTGGTTCTTCCCGAGCATGGCCGTGGTCTTCACCGTGCTCGGCTTCATCTTCGTCGGCGACGGCCTGCGCGACGCGCTGGACCCGCGCCTTCGTTGACCGAGCCCCTGCTCTCCGTCGAGGACCTGCGCGTCCATTTCCACACCGACGCCGGCGTGGTGAAGGCCGTCGACGGCGTGAGCTGGTCCGTGGCACCCGGTGAGACGCTCGGGATCGTCGGCGAGTCGGGCTCCGGCAAGTCGGTCTCGGCGTTGGCGGTGATGGGTCTCGTCCCCGTCCCGCCCGCCCGCTACGAGTCCGGCCGGATCCTGTTCAAGGGCCGCGACCTCATCGCGGCCGACGAGAAGGAGCGGCGCGCCATCCGGGGCAAGGAGATCTCCATGATCTTCCAGGACCCGCTCACGGCGTTGAACCCGGTCTTCCGCGTCGGCCACCAGATCGCCGAGGTCATCCAGGCCCACGAGAAGATCGGGCGCATCCCGGCCCGGGCCAAGGCGGTCGAGCTGCTGGGCGAGGTGGGCATCCCCAACCCGCGCCAGCGGGCACGGGAGTACCCCCACCAGTTCTCCGGCGGCATGCGCCAGCGGGCCATGATCGCCATGGCCCTGGCCCTCGACCCCCTCGTGCTGCTGGCCGACGAGCCGACGACCGCCCTCGACGTCACCGTGCAGGCCCAGATCATGGACCTGCTCATCCGGCTCCAGGCCGACCGGGGCACGGCCATCGTGCTCATCACCCACGACCTCGGCCTGGTCGCCGGCCACGCCGACCGGGTGCTGGTGATGTACGCCGGCAAGGTGGCCGAGCTGGGCACCATCGACGACGTGTACTACCGGCCCCGCCACCCCTACACGCTCGGGCTCCTGAACAGCCTGGCCCGCATGGACCAGCGACGGACCGACCGGCTCCGGCCCATCATCGGCCAGCCGCCGAGCCTGATCCGGGTCCCCCCCGGCTGCGCCTTCCACCCCCGCTGCCCGTTCGCCACCGACGTCTGCCGGCGTGACGTGCCGGCGCTCGAGCCCAAGGACGGCCCCGACCACCTGGCCGCCTGCCACCACGCCGACCAGGTCGAGCTCCAACAGTCGCCGGCCGCGTCATGAGTGCACCCTCCCTCCGATTTGGCTGCACTGACGTGCCTATTGGCACGTCAGTGCAGCCAGTTCGAAGGGAACCATGACCGCGCTGGTCGAGGTCGAGAACCTGGTCAAGCACTACCCGATCCGGTCCGGGATCGTGTTCAAGCACGACGTCGGCGCGGTGAAGGCGGTCGACGGGATCTCCTTCGAGCTGGCCGCGGGCGAGACGTTCGCCATCGTCGGCGAGTCGGGCTGCGGCAAGTCGACGACGGCCCGCTGCGTCCTCCGGCTCATCGAGCCGACGTCGGGCACCGTCCGCTTCGACGGCGAGGACATCACCGCCGCCGGCACGGCCCGCCTCCGCGAGCTGCGCCGGGAGATGCAGATGATCTTCCAGGACCCGTTCGCAAGCCTCAACCCGCGCATGACGGTGCGCGGCATCCTGCGTGAGCCGTTCCGCATCCACGGCCTGGAGGAAGACGGCAAGGTCGAAGACCTCCTGGAGATGGTGGGGCTCCTGCCCGAGCATGCATCGCGTTACCCGCACGAGTTCTCCGGCGGGCAGCGCCAGCGGGTGGGCATCGCCCGGGCCATCGCCCTGAACCCGAAGCTCATCGTCTGCGACGAGCCCGTGTCGGCCCTCGACGTGTCGATCCGCGCCCAGGTGCTCAACCTGCTGGAGGACCTGCAGAAGCAGCTCGGGCTGACCTACCTCTTCATCGCCCACGACCTGAGCGTCGTCCGCCACATCGCCAACCGGGTGGCGGTGATGTACCTGGGGACGATGGTCGAGACCGCCGCCACCGACGACCTCTTCGAGCGGCCGTCCCACCCCTACACCCAGGCGCTGATCTCGGCCGTCCCGGTCCCCGACCCGAACCGCGAGCGCAGCCGGCGCCGGATCCTGGTCTCAGGCGACGTGCCGAGCCCGGTCAACCCGCCGAGCGGCTGCCGCTTCCGCACCCGGTGCCCGAAGTTCGCCAACGAGCTGTCGGAGGCCGAGCGCCAGCGGTGCGTCGATGAGCCGCCGGCGCTGGTGGACCGGGGCGAGGGCCACCCGACCGCCTGTCACTACTCCGAGGCCCGCACGCTGGTCTGAGCCGCGGAACTACGCCTTGGCGGACCGCGCCGCCTTCCGTAGCACGTCGATCTGGCCGGCGACCGATGATGTCGACGGAAGGGTCGGACACCCGTCCGGCGCATCAAACGACCGTCCCTCCAGGCTGACCCGGACGAGGACCGGCGTTGACGGATGCCGGCGCCGCTCGGCCTCGAGCACCTCCGCCCCGCCCGGGCCCAGGTCGAAGACGACGACGTCGGCGCCGGCGGCCAGGTGGCACTCCGAACGGCCCGATCAGTCGCCGGTGTAGGCGGCCGTCGTCCGGGCGGCCGCAGCCTCGGCCTCGGCCGGGTTCGTGCCGGCGGCGATGCTGGCCAGGCACCAGCGCCGGCTGCTGAGCGCCATGAACTCCTTGCCTTCGTCCGACGCCAGCCAGGCCTCGTCATCGGTCGGCGCGCCCTCCTCCCCCGCGTCGAGGTGGCGGGCCAGGCTGTGGAGACCGAGGTCCCAGCCGACCCCAGTCGCGCCGGGGCCGAACTCGGCCCAGCGCGCGTCGGTCACGTGGGCGACGTGCTCCAGCTCGAAGCGCGTCCCGCCGGCGGGCTCGGGCAGCAGCCGCACCTCGATCCAGCTGAGGTCCCCGCCGTGCTCCCACGTCGCGCTGAAGGCGACCGGCGGGTCGCAGCTCTCGATCGTCCCGCCGGCGTTGCCTTCCAGCTGGTACCGGCCGCCGAGCCGGAGGTCGCCCGAGACCGGCAGGAACCACCGGGAGATCCGCTCGGGGTTGGTGCACGCGTTCCACACCTCTTCGACGGCCGCCGCGTAGACGCGGCTCATCGTCTGCGTCCGGGCCCACTGGGATTCGACCAATCGGACGCTGACCCGGCGCTGGACGATGTTCACCTGGTGCGCGACGTCGTTCATTCACCCTTTCTTACCAATCCTCGGGGCCTGCTCGATTTCACGTCGCATCGGGACCCCCTATTGCCGCCGGCCCCACGGGGGTACAAGGTGAGCACACGATGCCTACGCTCCATCCCCGACACGCCGCCCGCTACCGGGACATCGCCCGGCTCCTCGTGAAGTACGGCCGCTCCGACCTGGTCAAGGAGGCCGGCCTCGGGGACATGGCCGACTTCAGCGAGGCGGGCGAGGTCCCGCCCAAGGCCGAGGAGCTCACCGACGACCTGGAGCGCATGGGGCCGACGTACATCAAGCTGGCCCAGCTCCTGTCGACCCGGGCCGACCTGATCCCGCCGCCCTACGCCCAGGCCCTCAGCCGATTGCAGGACGCCGTCGAGCCCTTCGGCTTCGAGGAGGTCGAGCGCATCGTCACCGAGGAGCTGGGCGTTCGGCTGTCGCGGGCATTCGCCTCGTTCGAGGCTCAGCCCCTCGCCTCCGCTTCCCTCGGGCAGGTCCACCGCGCCACCCTCCGGGACGGGCGCGAGGTCGTGGTCAAGGTCCAGCGGCCCGGCATCAAGGAGCGCATCGCCGAGGACATGGAGGCCCTCGCCGAGTTGGCGGAGTTCGCCGACAAGCACACCGAGGCGGGCCGGCGCTACGGGTTCGGCGAGCTGCTGGAGCAGTTCCGCCGGTCGCTCAACGGCGAGCTCGACTACCGCCACGAGGCGGCCAACCTCACCACGCTGGGCAAGATCGTCGCCCGCTACGACGCCCTGGTGATCCCCGAGCCGGTCGACGATTTCACGAGCGCCAGGGTCCTGACCATGGACTACATCAGGGGCGGCAAGGTCACCGACCTCGGGCCGCTGATCAGGATGGAGCTCGACGGCCGGCGGCTGGCCGAGCAGCTCTTCCAGGCCTACCTCGACCAGATCCTGGTCGAGGGCTTCTTCCACGCCGACCCCCACCCCGGCAACGTCCTGCTCACCGACGACAACCGGCTGGCGCTCGTCGACCTCGGCATGGTGGCCCACGTGCCTTCGATGATGCGCAAGCAGCTCGTCAAGCTGCTCCTGGCCATCAGCGACGGCAACGGCAAGGCGGCGGCCGACGTCGCCATTGCCCTGGGCCGGCCGCTCGAGGACTTCGAAAGCGCCGCCTTCTGCGCCAGCGCCTCCGATCTGGTCGAGCGGAGCCAGGGCGTCAGCCTCCGCGAGCTGGACGCCGGCTCGATGGTGATGGAGCTGATGCGCATCTCCGGCGACCATGACCTGCGTCTGCCCCCGGAGCTGTCCATGCTCGGCAAGGCCCTCCTGAACCTCGATCAGGTGGCCCGCCAGCTCGACCCCGACTTCGAGCCGAGCGAGGCCATCCGCCGGCACGCGGGCTCGATCATGGAGAGCCAGATGCGGACGTCGTCTGGCAGCGCCTTCACCGCCCTGCTCGAGGCGCGGGACTTCGTCGAGCAGCTGCCCGGTCGGGTGAACAAGGTCATGGACGCCATGGCCGAGGGGACCTTCCACCTCGAGGTCCACGCCTTCGACGAGGCCGAGCTCATGCGGGGCTTCCAGAAGCTGGCCAACCGCGTGACGATGGGACTGGTCGTCGCCGCCCTCATCGTCGGGGCGGCCATGCTGATCCAGGTCGAGACCACCTCCAAGCTGTGGGGCTACCCGACCCTGGCGATCGTGTGCTTCCTCACCGCCGCCGCCTTCGCGCTCCTGCTGTTGATCTCGATCCTGCGGGCCGACCGCAAGGTCAACCGCCAGATCCGCAACAAGCGCCTGTGAGGGCTACGGCCGCCGGCCGATGAAGGCGATCAGCTTCGTCTGCTCGTCGGCATCGTCGGGCACCTGGACCCGGGGACCGTAGTGACCGCTCTGGCGCAGGGCATCGTCCCACGGCTCCATGCCCTCCAGCATCCGGTGCACCTCGTCGGGATCGAGCGTCTCGTCGAGCCCGGTGGCCCGGGCCAGATCCCAGGTGTGGAGGAACACGTCGTTGGTGACGATCATGTCGATCGCCTGCTCGACCGACATCCGGCCCATGGGTGTGTCGTACTCGCGTGCCGCCACCTCGGGATCGTCCAGCAACGCCTGCAGGGCGTCGCACAGGCCCTCCCACGCCGCGGCTGGGTCGGTGTCGACCGACATAGCCGCCGGCACAGAGATGTCGGTGTAGGACGCGAAGAAGGCGGGCACCCACTCGACGAGGTGGCGTACGACGTCGCGGGCGACCCACCCGTCGGGGGGCGCCGGGTTGTCCCAGGCGGTCTCGGGCACCGCCGTCACCCGGTCGGTGAACTGGCGGGCGATCCAACGGTACCGGTCAGCAATCTCGGTCACTGGTCCATCCTCTCCGAGGACGGCCCAGTGAGTGCTCGCTGGACCGGCCTCCCGGGCCTGTCATGCCGGTTCGACGCTACGGCCGGCCGGAACTCATCGCACGAGCAGGCGGACGGCGACGGCCACACCCACGACGACGATGGCGGCCCGCAGCCAGTTCGGCGGGATCCGCCGGCCGAGGGTCGCCCCCACCTGGCCGCCGGCGATCGCCCCGGCCGCCAGCAGGCCGGCGACGGCCCAGTCGACGTCGGCGAACACGATGAACAGGACGGCGGCGATGCCGTTGACCAGCGCGGCCAGCACGTTCTTGGTCGCGTTGAGCCGCTGGAGCTTGTCGTCGAGGAAGATGCCGAGCAGGGCGATGAGCATGACGCCCTGGGCCGCCCCGAAATAGCCGCCGTAGATGCCGGTGAGGAAGACGCCGGCGAACAACGGCAGGCCGCCGTGGGCCCGGAGCCGGCGCTCACGCGCCGCCAGCCGGGGCTGGAGCGCGACCAGCGCGCACGCCACAAGGATGAGCACCGGCACGACGTCGCGAAAGACCGACGCCGGCAGAGCCAGCAGCAGGATGCCCCCGGTGAGCCCCCCGGCCAGCGACGCCATGCCCAGCGTTCGCAGACGGGGCCACTGCCCGACCAGCTCCCGCCGGTAGCCGATCGCCCCGCTGATCGAGCCGGCGATCAGGCCGACGGTGTTGGAGACGTTGGCCACGACCGGCGGGTAGCCCAGGGCCAGCAGGGTCGGGAACGTGATCAGCGACCCCGACCCGACAATGGTGTTGATCGTTCCGGCCAGCAGGCCGACGCCGACGATGGCGAGGGCGGCAAGCAGGGACATCGTTTGCCCATCTTTGTGACTTCAGCTACCGCAGCGGTAGCTGAAGTCGCAAAGAACGGTCAGCTCACGCCGGCGGACGTCTTCTCCACGATCGCCGGCGCCGGCCCCTGGCGCCGGCGGGCGGCCAGGGCGACGACCAGCAGCAGGACGCCGGCGATGGCCAGGCCGGCCATGGCCGCGGCCAGGTTGCGGGCCGTGTCGCTGTTGCCGCCGCCGAGGGCCTTGAACTGCACGGCGCGGGCGAAGATGTCCTGGCTGGGCGCCAGCTCGGTGCCGTTGCGGGTGTCGTCCCAGCCGAAGACGGTGTACTCCGCGGCTGACGCGATGGCCGGCGGCCCCCGCATGTCCGAGCCGTTGCTCCACACACCGAGCCGGCGGTTGATCGGCGTGTCGGTCACCTTGGTGTTGGCCGACCACGTGACGCCGTTGTCGGTGGACCAGGTGGCGTAGACGTCGTTGGTGAAGGCGCCCTTGTCGTCCCGGAAGTCCCACCACGCCGCCGTCACCCGGCCGTCGGGCGCCACGTCGAGGTTGGGCGTCACCTGGAGGTGCAGGGCGCCGGGATCGGCGTCGTCGTTCAGCTTCTTGGGCTGGGACCAGGTGTTGGCGCCGTCGGTGGAGCGGACGTAGTAGATGTCCCGGTCGGCCCGGCCGGCGGGCTGATCGGGCTTGTCCTCGTAGACGAAGTGGAGCGTGCCCTGGGCGCCGCCCTCGGCGCTCCACCGCAGCATCTGGACGCCCTCGGGGTAGTTGCCGGGCGGCGTGGCCTCGTGGACCTCCCACGTCTTGCCCCTGTCGGTCGATCGACCGACGAGCATCGGCGTCGGTGCCGCGGTGGCGAAGCCGCCGGGCGTGCCCCCAGGGTACGAGGCGTAGACGGTGCCGTCGCCGCCCACCGCGATCTGGGGGTCGCCGAAGAAGTTGGCGATCGGGTACTCCTTGCCGGCCGCGTCCTTGACCGTCTTGGTGTAGGAGCTGGCCACGTTCACCGGGTCGCCGAAGGTCTTGCCACCGTCGAGGGAGGCCGCCACCTGCACCGCGGCCACCGCCCCAGTCTTGTTCGGGTACCGGGTGCCCCAGGCGACGTAGACGATGTCCTGCTCGCCGCTCTTGGTGTCGACGGCGAGGCCGGTGACGAGGTTGTTCTCGACGTCGGCGTCCTTGAGGACGCGGGCGTTGCGGACGATGGACGTCGTCCAGCTGTCGCCCACGTTGTCGGACTTGGCCAGCAGGACGGTCTTGTTGAAGCGCTGGCCGCCGTCCTCGTCGCCCCAGCCGGCGAGGGCGTAGTAGAGGCTGTGGTCACGGCCCCACGCCAGCGGCGTCTCGGCCGCCATCCAGGCGATGTAGAAGCAGTACGGGAACGAGGGCGTCGACGGCGAGGCTTCGAGCCGCTTCCACGTCGTGCCGCCGTTCGTCGAGCGGAACGTGTGGCAGGTACGGGCCCGGGCGTCGACCGCGGAGGCCACGATCTGGCGGGGGTTCTCCGGGTCGACCGAGAGGTACGGGGCCAGATAGGTGCGGCTGGGCGCCTGGTCGTCGACGGTGACGTGGCCGGCGCTGGTGAGGCGGGGCGGGTCGGCGGCGAAGGCGGTGGCCTGGCCGGCGAGGAGGACGCCGACGGCGGGGAGGAGCCAGCGCCGGCGGCTCACGTGCGGGCCGCCACGGACTCGGGGCCGGCGGGCCGGCGGGCCACCATGATCGCCACCCCGCCACCGATGAACAGGGCGGCGCCGGCCACGCCGAGGGCCAGGACGACCAGGCTGCCGGTGCTGACGTCGTCCTCCTCGGCCAGGCCCACGAAGGGCTGGTCGGCGGCGGCCGCCGGCGGCGGCCCGGAGAGGACGGGTGCGGCACCGCTGGCGCTCACCACCTGGATGGTGGCCTGGGACGGGATGCCGCGGATGTAGGTCTCGCCCGGGGTCAGGGTCTGGGTGGCGTAGAGCTGGTAGGTGCCGGCCTTGGCGTCGGCGGGGATGGTGACGTTCCCGGGCCCCCACTGGGCGTAGGCCTCGGTGTTGGGCTGGAAGCTCCCGAGGACCGGCCCGGTCGGCGAGCCCCAACGGACCTCGACGGGGTTGGTCGGGCCGTAGCCGCGCGGGCCGTAGACGGAGACCTCCTGGCCGGGCTTGGCCTGGGCCGGCGTCACCTGCAGCTGGGCGACGTGGGGCGCCCACGACGGCAGGGCGGTGACGAGCAGCAGTGCAGTGGCTCCGCCGGCCACAAGCAACACCCGGACGAGCCGGTTGGACTTGGGCATGGTGCCTCCCCCCGAGACGCTTTGTGACGCGAAATTGTACCCGGCCGGGAATAAACACAGGCGGACCTGGGTCTAACCCGACATGCCCACCGCCATCATCACCGGAGCGTCCCGAGGCCTCGGCCTCGCCCTGGCCCGTGCCCTCGCCGACCGGGGCTGGAACCTGGTCCTCGACGCCCGGGGGGGTGACGCCCTCCAGAAGGTCGCCGAAGAGCTGTCAGCCACCACCGAGGTGGTGGCCGTGACCGGCGACGTGGCCGACGACGGCCACCGGGCCGCGCTGGTCGAGGCGGCCCAGGCGTTGGGCGGCCCCGACCTGCTGGTCAACAACGCCAGCCTCCTCGGCCCCAGCCCCCAGCCCCGGCTGGCCGATTACCCCCTCGACGTCTTCGAGGCCGTGTACCGGGTCAACGTGACCGCTCCGCTCGCCCTGATCCAGCGGGCGCTGCCGCTGCTGGCGCAGTCGCCGCAGGGCGGCGTCCTCAACGTGACGTCCGACGCCGGCGTGGAGGGCTACGAGGGGTGGGGTGGCTACGGGTCGTCGAAGGCCGCCCTGGAGCAGCTGTCCAAGGTGCTGGCCGCCGAGCACCCCGAGCTGAAGGTGTGGTGGGTCGACCCCGGCGACATGAACACCCAGATGCAACAGGAGGCCTTCCCCGACGAGGATGTCTCCGACCGGCCGCCGCCCGAGGACTCCGTGCCCGGGCTGCTGCGGCTGCTCGACGACAACCTCCCCAGTGGCCGCTACCAGGCCCGCCCCTCGGGAGACGGGGCCGCGTGACCGCCACCCTCACGACGCGGCCGCCCATCGTCTTCGAGCTCCCCCGGGACCTCGAGGCGCATGAGCCGCCGGAGGCCCGGGGTCTGGCCCGCGACGACGTCCGCCTGCTCGTCTCCCGCCCGGGCGTCGCCCCGGAGCACGCCCGGTTCCGGGCGCTCCCCGACATCCTCCACGCCGGCGACCTGCTGGTCATCAACACCTCGGCCACCCTGCCGGCGTCGCTCGACGCCGTCCGCCCCGACGGCAGCGTGGTCGAGCTCCACCTCTCGACTCCTCTGCCCGCGGGCCTCTGGGTCGTCGAGCTGCGCCAGCCGGCGCGGCCCGGAACCCTGCCGTTCCACGGGGACGTCACCGGCGAGACGCTCGCGGTGCCCGGCGGCGGGCGGGTCGAGCTGCTGGCCCGCTACCCCCGCTCGGGGCGGCTCTGGGTCGCCGTCCTCCACCTGCCGGAGGAGCTGCAGGCGTACCTGGCCGCCCACGGCCGGCCCATCCGCTACGGCCACGTCGACCACGACTGGCCGCTGTCGGCCCACCAGACCGTCTACGCCAACGAGGCCGGCAGCGCCGAGATGCCCAGCGCCGGCCGGGCCTTCACCCCCGAGCTGATCACCGCCCTGGTGGCCCGGGGCATCGGGATCAGCCCGATCGTCCTCCACGCCGGCGTGGGGTCGCTGGAGACCGGCGAGCTGCCGGCGCCGGAGCCGTTCCGGGTGCCGGCGACGACCGCGGCTCGGGTCAATGCCACCCGGGCCAACGGCGGCCGGGTGATCGCGGTCGGCACGACGGTCGTCCGGGCTCTCGAGACCGTCGCCGACGTCAGCGGTGTCGCCCACCCCGGCGAGGGCTGGACCGAGGTCATCATCACCGCCGAGCGGGGCATCCGGGTGGTCGACGGCCTGCTGACCGGTTGGCACGAGCCGGCGGCGTCGCACCTGCTGATGCTGGAGGCGGTCGCCGGCCGCCAGATGCTCGACGACGCCTACCAGGCCGCGCTGGCCGGCCGCTACCTGTGGCACGAGTTCGGCGACCTCCACCTGTTGCTGCCGTGAGCGCGCGAGCGCCCACGCAGGCCACCGAGCTGATGACGGCCCTGAAGCACGCCGGCGAGGCCACCGCCGACGAGCTGGCCGCCACCCTCGGCATCACGGTGAGCGCGGTGCGACAGCAGCTCGACGGCCTGTGCGCCGACGGCATGGTCACGTACCGGGCCGAGGCCCGGGGCCGCGGCCGCCCCACCCACCTCTACCAGCTCACCCGGGCCGCCGAGCCCCTGTTCCCCAAGGCCTACGGCGGCCTCACGACCGAGCTGCTGGGGTACGTGGCCGATGCCGACCCGGCTCTCGTCGACGACATCTTCGACCGCCGGCGCCAGCGCCGGCTGGAGGGTGCCCAGGCCCGTCTGGCCCCGGTGGGCGACGACTTCGCCGCCCGGGTCGCCGAGCTGGCAAGCATCCTCGACGACGATGGCTACCTCGCGGCCTGGGAGGCCCTCCCCGACGGCTCGTACCGGATCGTCGAGCACAACTGCGCCGTCCTCGACGTGGCCGAGCGCTACGGGCAGGCCTGTTCCAGCGAGATCGCCTTCCTCCGCCAGGCCCTCCCCGACGCCCGCATTGAGCGGGTCAGTCACATGATCGCCGGCGCCCACTCCTGCGCCTACAAGATCGATTTGGCTGCACCTGCAGGTCTATAGACCCGTCACTGCAGCCAGATCGAAGCGGTAGGGCGGTCGTAGCACGCCGTCCTCGGTGACGATGGCGGTCACGAGGGCCGCCGGCGTGACGTCGAAGGCCCGGTTCTCGGCTGCGAAGCCGGCGGGGGCGATGCGGTGGCCCTCGATGGACGTCACCTCGTCCGCGGACCGGCGCTCGATCGGGATGCCGGCGCCGGTCGGGCAGTCCCGGTCGACGGTCGACATGGGGGCGGCGACGTAGAACGGGATGCCGTGGTGGTGGGCCAGGACAGCCAGGCCGTAGGTGCCCACCTTGTTGGCCACGTCGCCGTTGGCTGCGATGCGGTCGGCACCGACAACGACGCAGTCGACGTCGCCGGCGGCCATGAGCGAGCCGGCCATCACGTCGGCCACCAGGGTGGACGGGATACCCAGCCGGTCCAGCTCCCAGGCGGTCAGCCGGGCACCCTGGAGCACGGGGCGGGTCTCGTCGACCCAGACCGACGGGCGCCGGCCCGCTTCCGCCGCACCCCGGACGACCCCGAGGGCCGTGCCATAGCCGGCGCAGGCCAGGGCGCCGGCGTTGCAGTGGGTCAGGACCCGCCCGTCCTGGGGCACCAGCGGCGCCCCATGGGCGCCGAGCCTGCGGTTGCGGGCAATGTCGTCGGCGTAGAGGCGGACGGCCTCAGCCACAGGGTCGGCCGCGGCCAGGCCCTTGGCGACGCCCCAGGCCAGGTTGACGGCCGTCGGGCGGGTGGCCCGGATGCGGGCCGCGGCGCCGTCGGCGTCCTCCCCGGTTACGGCGGCCAGGGCCATCCCCATGGCGCCGGCCACGCCGAGGGCCGGCGCCCCCCGCACGGCCAGCGTGCGGATGGCGTCGCAGATCTCCTCGACCGTCCGAGCCTCAAGGAAGGCCAACCGCCCGGGCAATGCCCGCTGGTCGATCATGCGGACGGCACCGTCGCGCCACTCGATGGTGGGCGGGATCGGGTCGGCGGCCGTCATGGCCCCGACCAGCCTAGGAGCGCCTACGCAGCCTTGCGGGCGGCTTCCTGCCGGCGCCGGCGGGCGCGGCGGCGCTCGTTCTCGTCGAGACCGCCCCAGACGCCGTCATCCTGGCGGGTGATGATGGCGAAGTCGAGGCACGCCTCCCGTACCGGGCACGCGGCGCACACGGCCTTCGCCGTTGCGATCTGCTCGTCGGTCTCGGGGAAGAAGATGGCGGTGTTCAGGTCACGACACGCAGCGTCGAGCCGCCACTCGGCGGGGTCGTAGGTGATGTACGTGTCAGGCATGGCGATCTTCCAACAACCGTGTCGGCTCTTGCATTCCATAGCTTGAGCCGTGGTGGGGCTCGATGCAAGACCTTGATCCCTGGTGCGTTTTCGGTCGTCAGAATCCGACATTTCGCGCCGGATCACGACCAGAAACACACCGAGGCTCAGTCGGTACGGGCTCCGACCGGCCGGCGGATCCTCGGGGCCGGCGCCGGCACCGGCGCCATGGCCGGGGTGACCCGGACCTCGTGGATCCGGAGGGGCGGCTGCGCGGGGAGCACCGGGCGGGCGGCCATGGCCCGATCGAGCTCGGCCAGCCGGGCCTGCAGGGGCAACCAGTCCTCCGCCGGCGGCCGACCGAGGCTCACCCGGGCGTCAATTGCCTCCTGTGCCTGCTGTTCGATCTCTTCGCGGGAATAGCGCGGCTCGCGGCCGAAATACTTCCCCATCCTCGGCGACCTTTCGTTCGAACAGGCTGCGGCGTCGGTCCGCCTTTTGGCTCCGGAAGAAGCCTCGCGCGCGCCCGGAACCCGCCGCAATGAGTGTTTGCGACCTACAGTCGCCCGGACGGCCCGGACGGCGTGTGCCACAATCCGGTGCGGTGCCGTCGGTCGAGGTCGTCGATAGCTCCCCCGACGACTTCTTCGCCGGCCAGACCGACGCCGGCGCCTACGTCGCCCGGACGATCGCCGGCGAGGTCATCCTCACCCCGAAGCTGGCCGGCGAGTTCGCCGGCGACTCCCTCCCCGAGGGCTGGACGGTGACGCCCTGGGTCGAAGGGGGCACCGGCACGTTCCGTGACGGCATGCTGAGCCTGGACGGCGCCAGCCTCCGGTGCGAGCCGCTCTTCCTCAGCCCTCGCGCCCTGGAGTTCTCCGCCGTCTTCGCCGCCCGGCCCGACCAGCACGCCGGCCTGGGGGTCAACTTCGTCGACGTCCCGTGGGTGAAGTTCAGCACCAAGTGGGGCCGGCGGCTCTACGGCCGGACCCACCTGCTCACCATCGAGGACAAGCAGTTCTCGGCCGACCTGTTCGACGCACCGCACCGCTTCCGCATCGACTGGAACATCCTCGACATCATCTTCTCCGTGGACGCCACCCGCCTGGCCCACCTGATGGTGCCCATGCCGGGCTACATGCGGGCGCTGGCCGCCAACGAGCGCCTCGGAAAGCAGCCACTGCGCATCGAGTGGATGCGCCTCTCGCCGTACGCGCCGCAGGGCCGGTTCACCTCCCGGGTGCTCGACGCCGGCACGGTGGCCGAGTGGCACGACGCCGTCTGGGAAGCGGACGTCCCCGAGCCGACCAGCCTGAGCCTGGAGGTCCGCACGGGCGACAGCCTCCGTCCCGGCCGGTCGTGGTCACCGTGGCGCCCGCTGGCGCAACCGGGCGCCCCGATGTCCGCCAGGTCCCGGTACCTGCAGTACCGGGCGCTGCTGGCGACCGCCGACCCGTCCTGGACGCCGGCGCTCCGCGAGGTCCGGGTGCGCTACTCCGCCGCAGGCGCCGGCGGGGTGTCCTCCAGCAGCTTGGTCTCGGGCAGGGCCTTGGGGTGCCAGTGACCGGGGACGAGGTCGGGCCCCACCCGCTCGGCGCCGGTGCCCGGGTGTCCGACGTGCACGCCGTACCAGACCACCACGTCCTTGCTGTGGATGCCCTCGCCTGAGACGTACCGGTCAAGGCCGGCCCGGGCCAGGGCCGGGTCGGCCGTGAAGCCCTGGTGGTCGTCCATCTCGTCGGGGCTGTAGGCCAACACCCAGAGGTCGCCGGCACCAAAATCGTCTGCGGTGCCGTCGTCGGGCCCCGGCAAGATCGAGTACTCCCGGCCGTCACGGTCGTGGCGGACCAGCCAGTACCGGCCGTGCGCCGGGTCCCTGGGGCGCTTGACCTCGAAGCGCATGAAGTGCCAGCGGGTCTCGCCCCGTATCGGCGGGTCGTTGAACTCGCGCAGCACGTTCGACCCGGGCGCCAGGATGTCGAAGTCCAGCCGCCAGTAGGCGTGGTGGACGTGCGGCTGGCACGTCACCGAGTTGGTCCCCGCCGAGCACCCGAGCCGGGGCCGGATCGTCCCGTCGGCGGCCAGCCGCCACTCGTTGACGTACCGGTAGGGGCCGGCCTCCAGCTGGCTGGAGATCACGACCTCGTCGTCACCGGCCCACAGGGCGACGCCCCGGAACCCACCCCCGTCGGTCCCCCTCTCCAGGATGGTCTCGGGCCTCGCGGTGCACACCCGGAAGCCCGCCACCGGGTCCTCGCCCTCGGCGACGAACGCCGCCTCCTCGTAGGCCCAATGGCGCTCGGCCCCGCCGGTCTCGTCGAAGCGGACGTTCAGGATCGGAAGGTGCGCCCGTTGCAGCACCCGGGCGCCGAGGTAGTCGACGGTGCGCAGCTCGACGCCGGAGCCGTTGGTCCCCGACGAGGCCGCCGGCCGGACGACGACCATCTCCCAGAGCAGGATCTCGCCCTGCCACACCCGCACCCGGGCCTGGCGGGCGGCGCCCGGTACGGCCGGCGCCGCGGCCTCAGTCGGGGCGCCGCACTCCTCGGTCGACGGCGCCGGCGCGTTGGCCGGCTCCCGGAGGATCTCGCCGTCGGCGGTGCGAACGCCGACGATGCGGTGCTCGCCGGCGGTCGACCGCAGGCCGACGGCCACCGCCCGGTCGAGATTCCCGTCGGGGTCGTGGAAGCTCACCAGCGTCGGCATCGGGCGGTACGGGACCAGTTCTCCACCCTCGATGAGCACGCCGAGAATGTGGTCCTCCTTGAGCAGGTCGACCGCCCACCCGAACTCGTCGTCGGTAGGCGGCCGCTGCCACGCCGCGTTGTTCAGGGTCGAGTACTCGAGCTCGTCGAAGCGACCATCGGCCAGGATCACCCGGCCGCTGTCCATGTCCTGGATGGTGGCGGTGAATCGCTGGCCGGCCTCGACGCCCTTGTCGACCACGTCATGGGCCACGATCCACAGGTCGCGACCGGCGAAGTCCACCTGGATCATGTCGTGGGTGAACAGGGCCTTGGTGGCCTTGGCGATCTCCTGCTCGTACTCGACCTCGGGGACGACCTCGATACGCAGCGGTTCCGGCACCGAACGAACCTATCCGGTACGGCTCCTACCGCCGGCGGGCCAGGAGATGATCGCCGCCGGTACGGTCTTCAGGGGCACGCCGAGGCCGCCGTCCCGGGGGATGAGCCAGTCGGCGAGCAGGCCGCGCAGCTCCTTGCGGACCTCCGGCGTGTCGGCCAGGCAGAGCTGGTCGCGATAGTCCTTGGCCGCGGCGGCGACGGTCTTGAACCGGGCCCGGGCGGGGACCTCGACCACCTCGACCTCGGGCTCGATGCCCAGCTCGCGGAGGACGTCGGCCGCGTCCAGGTACGTGGCCCCCGACTTCCGGGACGTCCCGTGGAAGTGTCGCCAGAGCGGATCCATGATGGCGTCGGCGGTGTAGGCGCCCAGGTAGAGGTACGCCCGCTCGGTGGCGCATGCGTCCATCTTGGTGAGGAACCGGGCGGCGTCGGCCACCAACGTGACGACGTAGGACGAGAACACGACGTCGGCCGCCGGCACGTCGACCTCCTCCCACCGGCCCTGGACGCAGGTCACATTGGTGAGCCCCATGGCCCGGGCCTGCCGCCGGCAGATGTCGAGCATGGCGCCGCTCGAGTCGACGGCGGTGACCGCGGCCACGTGCGGGGCGAGGGTCAGCGTGAACCGCCCGGGGCCGGACCCGACGTCGATCACCGTGGTGCGCCGCCCGGTGGCCTTGCGCAGCCGGCGGTAGAACGGGTCGCCGGCCGCGGTCGCCACGCTCATGCGGGACGCGAACCGCTTGGCCCGGCTGTCCCAGAACGCCGGCGCCAGTGGCCCACGGCCGGGATGGAGCTTCTCGGTCTCCGCCAGGCGGGCGGTCACGAGCTTGCGCCAGCGGGTGGCGGCGGGGCCGGGCATGCCCGCCAGTATGGGCCGGCCCCCGAACTGGCTGCAGTGGGCCGCGTGTCCGCGGCCAACTGCAGCCAGATGCGGAGAGGATGCCTACGGGCCGGTGGCCTCGACCGCTGGCGTGCAGTGGACGCCGGTCACGCTGAGGGCCGTGCCGTTGCAGACGGCCACCGCGTGGCGGTCCACGGAGACCAGGGTCCCGAGGATGTTCGCCCTGCTGAGGTCGCTCTGGATGCCGCCGACGACAGGCAATGCCGCCTGCGCCCGCATGTTGATGGCGCCGACGCCACCGGCCTGGGCCGAGAACGTGTCGTCACCGTGGATGTTGCGCACCACCGGAAGCAGCTGCTTGGTCACCGAGTCGATGCTGCGCGCCGAGGCGTTGATGTCGCCGGCGTTGCCGTTGATCTTGTCCACGGTGCCGTCGATGCTCTTGGCCGTGTCGATGATCTGCTGGGCCTGGCCCGAAAGGGGCTGGGCGGCAGCGAGGATCTCCTCGGCCATGCGTCCGGTCTCGTTGAGCTTCTGGGTCTCGTCGA
>JAHFUP010000091.1 GCA_023265025.1 Acidimicrobiia bacterium
GCACGCCGATCGAGATGTGGTCCGACAACCGCTGATCGGTCTCAGGCTTCACCCAGCCAGCACGGGGCACATCGGAGAGAATAACACCGCTGTAGTCTTAAGTAAACGGTATTGGGGCTAGGCGCGGGCTAGACGCCACGTTGAACGGCCAGGGCCCGCAGGTCTCGGCTCTTCTGCAGGTCCAGCTCGGATCGTGCGACGGTAGAGCGCCCACTATTCGCGGGACCCAGGGCGACGATCTACTCACGGGAACCGCCGGGAACGATGTGATCGTCGGCGGTCCGGGCAACGACACAATCGACGGCGGGGGCGGCGACGACATCATCTGCGGTGGCAGCGGGGACGACATGATCACCGGCGGCGACGGTGCCGACCGGCTCTTCGGCGACGATGGCGACGACCTGATCGTCGGTGATGCCGGCAACGACTACCTCGACGGAGGCAACGGCCGCGACGACCTCGCCGGCGGGGATGGGGACGACACCGCCGACGGCGGCAACGGCAACGACAGCATCTCCGGTGACGGAGGGGCGGACCGGCTGCAGGGCAGCGCAGGCGACGACCGCCTGTTCGGCGGTGCCGGCGACGACACGCTCGGGGGCTCCACCGGTGAGGACCTGCTCAACGGAGGCGACGGCCGGGACTCACTCGACGGCGGGCAGGCGACGGACACGTGCATTTTTGGGAGGTCGTCTCGAACTGCGAGAAGGACGAGTCAGTTGTGCTGCCCCCGGCCCCTCCGACCTTCCAGTTGGAACCCGAGCCCGCCGGTCTCGTGCGCTTCGAGGGTGGTCCTGGGGTGGAGGGCGTCGTGGTGGAGGTGGACTCGGCTGGCGGCCTGTCCAGCAACCAGATCCGGGTGCGGCCCGACCGCCAAGCCAGCCTGGGCATCGCCCGGGTTGGCGTCTCGCCGGCCTACGACATCGGCGTGCCCGATCCAGCGGCGGTGCGCAGCGCCAAGATCACGCTGCCATACGACCCGGCGCGGCTCGCGGGAACGGTCGAGGAGGGCCTGCGGATCGCCACCTTCGACGAGGCGGGTCAGCTCTGGGTACCCGTCAATGCCCGGACGACCGTCGACACCACGGCCAAGACCGTCACGGTGGCGGTCGCCCACTTCTCCATGTACGCCGTCGTGCAGAACGCTCCGGATGGCTTCTGGGATGCCGAGGGGATCAGGCGCCTGTTCTCCACCACGCCCGTCCGCTGCGTGGCGCAAGGCAGCGGCGCCGGCCTAGGGATCGACGTGGTGTTCACGATCGATACGTCGGGCTCAATGGCGGACAACGACCCCAGCGCTCTCCGGGTCGAGGCGTCCAAGCGCTTCCTGGCCAAGCTCAGGCCCGGCGACCGAGCGGCCGTCGTCGACTTCGACAGCTCGGCGCGCACGACGATCGGGCTCACGGACGTCGCGCTCTCCGCCGACCGCGACCGGATCTCGGCTGCCCTCGACGGCACCGCCGACTCCACCGGCGGGACCGACATCACCGCGGCCGTTGCTCGGACGACGGATGTCTTGGCCGCCAACGGAGGGAACGGCCGATTGAGGATCGGCATCCTCCTGACGGACGGCCAGAGTCCCTACGACGACAACCAGACCTCGCTAGCGGCGGCGGCAGGCGTGTCGATCTACACCGTTGCCTTGGGCGCCGACGCGGACACCGCCCTCCTCGGGCGGATCGCCTCGGGAACGGGCGGCAGCGCCTTCTCTATCGATCAGGCCGACCAGCTAGCTAGTGGCGGTGTACGAGCGGCTGGCCGGTGACATCATCGACGACGGCACGGACACCGACGGCGATGGCCTCACAAACTGCGAGGAGCGCAACGGGCTCTTCTCCCCGGTCAACCTGTTCTTGCCAAGCCTCGGCATCAACAGCCCACTCGACGACTTCGGCGACTTCACATTCCCGAGCCCGGACACCGCCCAGACCGACGGCGATGGGACCCCCGACGGGGTCGAGGTTCGCCGCGCCCGCTTCGCTGACAACCAGGACTTCGCCCGCGCCTTCCGGGTGCTCATCGACGCGGGCCGCACGACGTACTTCATCCAGGTCTACGGGCGGCCCGACAGGACGGACTCCGACGGCGACGGGCTGCCCGACCCCACCGCACCGGCGACGAGGGAGGCCTGCGCCTCCGCCCAGCCCGGGCCGAGCCCAGTTCGCGTGGGGCTCCGACAACGACTCGGTGAACGACTTCGTCGAATGCCTCAACGGGTCGAACCCCCTCGTACCTGATGCGGAGGCGTACGGAGTCCCAGGACTGCCACCGTTCACGCTCTTCACCCCTGATGACTACATGGGCGAGGACAGTCCTGTGGTGCCGATGTACTACAGCGTCAATGGTTCCGAGGCCCGACGGATCGTGGCCAACAGCAGCCCAGTGTTCTATGACAACGACTACAACTGCGTCCGCAATTGCGACGCGCTCGTCCAATACGCAGCGGGCCTGAGCGACGACAACGGCTTCTTCGGTCAGTGCATCGCCGGGCACGGGGACTGCCATAACGACGCCGGCCAGATCCGCGACAAGGTCCGGGACATCGTCGGCCAGCAGGGCGTGTTCGAGCGCGACGGCGACCTCCAGACGCGGTTCGTCGCCATCCTCGCCGTGGCCAGGTGCCGGACGTTCTACGCGTCCAGCGGCCGGTGCGGCTTCGACCAGATGTACGACGCCGCCAAAGACGTCGCCCAGGACCTGCGCGCACCCGATGCCGACAGAGGCCAGACTGAGACGCTCGGGCGACGGCTCGGGGACCGGGTCCGTGAGGTCGACCCGGCCAAGATCGCTGCCGTCGCGACAACAATCCTGGTGACGACCAGGCTCTATCGTGACGCCACCCGAAGCGAAACGGAGAAACTGGAGGCGATAAGGCAACTGCTCAAGTCCTGCACCGAGTCGAGGGTCCTGGAGGTGGTCCCGTTCATCGGCGAACTCCACCCCTGCGCGATCTTCCCCATCTTCAGCCCGGGCGAGCTGGACGCAGGCGAAGCGGCCAGGGTGACCAACACCGCTATCAACGGGGGTGTGCTCTCGGACGGCCGGGCGATCACAGGGGACCTCTCCTCGATGCTCCTCACATACGCCAGCCGCGCCGAGAGGGACCCGATCGTCAGTGGCAAGCTCAAAGCCGCAGGCAAGCCGTCCTCCCGCCCGGGTCAGTGGTACCGCCAGTACGACCCCTGCGTCAGCTATGACACCAACACGACGCAGTGCCAGGAGTACCCCTACTACGCCTCGGTCAGGGGAGGACCGCCGCCGAGGTCCGAGAGCCCGACGGGACCACTCATCAAGCCGGTCCCCGGGGCAGGGAATGGGGCGGAGGGCACCGCCTATGGTGCATTCACCGGGGTCTGCCCGTCGGTGGGAGCCGAGCGGCGGCCTTCCTGGTCGTGCCTCGCGTGGCCCCCGAACCGGCCCGGACCGACTGGGTTTGCGACACCGGCGAATGAGCGCCGCCGAGGACACCCGCACCGCACTGATCCGGCTCGAGGAGGCCATGCGCCGGGCGAGCCACCCGCTTCGTCGAGGTCCTCCAACCCGGTCTGCCCGCCGACGAGATCCGCGACCGGGTCGCCGCGCTCGGCATCGCATTTCCCGACGATGCGGTGGCCCTATGGGCTTGGCACGACGGGTTCGATCCCTCCTTCACGAGGAGTCAGCGGGTCCCGGGCGCCGAGTTCCTGCCCGGCGGATTGTTGTTCCGCCGACTTGAGCAGGCCGAGGAGCACCACCGCTGGATGCTGGAGAACTACCCGGCGACCGACATCGACGACTGGTCGCCGCGGTGGTTCCCCGCCTTCCAATTCGACAACGGCGACACCGTATACCTGAACTGCTCGTCTGCACCCACCGCCGGTCCGACGCCTCTGCAACTGAGGTACATGAAGGATTACAACCCTCCGGAGGTCCTCGCTCGAAACAGGATCACCTCGCTCGCCATGGGAATCGACGTGATGACCGCTTTGGTCGAGCGTGGGCTGTGGGCCGTAGACCCGCGGGTCAATGGCTATGAACTCGTTCGCGATCCCGATCCTGATCTGGCCGTAGCGTGGCTCCTCGGGTAACACTCGGCGCAGCTCCGCATGCGCGAATGCTGGGTGCTTGGCCGAACCGGCAAACCGACGCGACAGGCGCTGGACGTCGTCGGTCGTGATGTGCGGGCGGTCGTGAGATTCTCAATCTCCGGAGCACCCGAGCGGAGGGAGCGGGGACCGCCCGCCGACGACGTGTTCGCCGAGTGCGGCCAAGCCTCTCCTGCTCCCTTCCACCGATCGCCGCCGACGTGGCGTCGGGTTTGGACCGTCGGGGTCGGAGGCCGCCTCCTCCAGGCTGGCAAGGCCTTAGTTTAGTTCGCTTCATCTCATCCAGTAGCGACGACTCCCCGCTCGGCGGCGGCCGACTTTCGCCGCCGGGCTCGCCACCCGAGACGCCGTGACCGGTCGGGACGAACCGGGCCGACTTCGCGGTTACCAATGAGCACGTCGCTCCGGGCCCGCCCCCCGGGGCCCCACGCCTCGCCGAACCAACAGAGCCGCCGGAGCCCGCCCGACGGCTCGACCGACGCCAGCTCGGCCCAGTCGGCGGGCCCGACGTGCGCCAGCCGCAGCGACCGGAAGGCCGCCCGGGCTTTGTCCTCTGTCGCGAACGTCGAGACCAGGTGTCGAAGAGGCGCGCCGGGGTGGTCGCCGACGCCGGCGAAGAGCAGGTAGTTGCGGGTCGGTGCGAGCTGGGCGACGTCGATCCCGAGGCCCCGGCAGAACTCCTCGACGGCGACCTCGACCCGGGTGCCACCCCCTCGTCCCGTCCGGAATCGCAGGACCCCCCGGCTCTTCACGTACTCGACGCGGACCTCGTCACCGGAAGTCCCCCATGTCACCGCCGCCGATCGGGTCACGACGCGGCCAGGACGAGCGGGGCGCCGATCCGGGGCCGCACGGCGGTCGGCTTCCACGACGCCGGGGTCACGTCGGCCAACACCAGGTCGAGGGCCTCGCCCTCGACACACTCGTACACCTCGAGCTCGTCGGCCAGCCGGCACAGGACATCGCCGTTGGCTGCGACGATGTCCAGGGCCCGGGCCATGGCCGCGCCCATCGTCGCGCGGACCTGGGCGTCGACATCGGCGGCCGTCGATGAGGACCAACCCTGGACCACGCCGTCGCTGGTCGTGAAGGCCACTGGGCCGAGGTCGTCGCTCATGCCGAGCTCGCCGATCATGCGGCGGGCCAGATCGGTTGCCTGGGCCAGGTCGTCGGCCGAACCCGACGACGGCTCGCCGAACACGAGCTCCTCCGCGGCCCGCCCGCCCAGGAGGGCGACGAGGCGGTCGTCGAGCTGGCTCCGGGTGGCCAGGACCTGCTCGGTCTGGGGGAGGTACCAGGTGAACCCCCCACTGTGGCCCCGGGCCAGGATCGAGACCTTGGCCACCGAGTCGGCGCCGGGCAGGGCCGCGGCGCACACCGCGTGGCCTGCCTCGTGGGTGGCGATGCGGTGGCGGTCGTCGACGCTCAGCACCCGGTTGCGACGCTCCGGGCCGGCCACGACCCGCTCGACCGACTCGCTGAGCTGGGTCATGCCGATGGTCGGGGTCCCCGACCTCGTGGCCAGCAGGGCGGCCTCGTTGACCACGTTGGCCAGCTCCGCCCCCGAGTAGCCGACCGTTCGGCGGGCCACCCACCCCAGGTCGACATCCTCGGCCAACGGCTTGCCCTGGGCGTGGAGGGCGAGCACCGCGACCCGCCCGGCCAGGTCGGGGGGGTCGAGGGTGATGCGGCGGTCGAAGCGGCCCGGCCGGACCAGGGCGGCGTCGAGCATGTCGGGCCGGTTGGTGGCCGCCATCACCACCACACCCGAGCCCGCCGCGAAGCCGTCCATGGCCACCAAGAGCTGGTTGAGCGTGGCCTCCCGCTCGTCGGAGCCGCCGGCCGCCGAGGCCGACCGGGCCCGGCCCACGGCGTCGATCTCGTCGATGAAGACGATGGCCGGGGCCGCAGCAGTGGCGGTGGCGAACAGGTCCCGGATGCGGGCCGCCCCGACCCCCACGAACATCTCGACGAAGTCCGAACCGGAGATGGAAAAGAATGCCACGCCGCTTTCGCCGGCCACGGCCCGGGCCAGGCGGGTCTTGCCGCACCCCGGGGGGCCCGAGAGCAGCACGCCCTTGGGCACCGACGCCCCCATCGTCGCGAACCGGGCCGGGTCGGCCAGGTAGTCGACGATCTCTCGGAGCTCCTCGACCGCCTCGTCTGCGCCGGCAACGTCGGCGAATGTCAGCACCGGCGACAAATCCGGCCCGCCGACCTTGCGCGCGCCGGCCCGCCCGAAACCGGTCATGGGATTGCCCCCCGACCGGGCCAGCAGCGTCACGATCATGATGAGGTCGCCGAGGACGAGCACAGGCAGCAGGGTGCTGACCGGCCCGACCACGGCCTTCAGGGGCTGGCGACGGACGGTGGTGGGCACCCCGCCCGCCTCCAGCGCCCCGGTCAGGCGGGCGAACAGGCTCTCGTGGCCGCCGGCGTAGTCGACCCAGTAGCGACCACCGTCGAAGGTGCCGACGATGCGGTCGTCGCCGGGGAGGATGGTGGCCGACGTAACCCGGCCCTTGTCGACCGCGGCGAGGAACTGGTCGAGCCGCAACTGCCGGCCCGACGACGCAGGGTGGGCCCAGTAGGCCAGGACGATCACGTACAGGCCGGCGAGGAAGGGCAGGGCCAGCCCAGCCAGGACCAGGGCGGTCCGTGGCCCGGGCTGGCCGTCGTTGCCCCTGGTGGTCCCGTTGCTCCGCCCGGTCCCGTTGCCCCGTGCGGTCCTGCTGCTCCGTGCGGTCCTGTCCGTGGCGCCCATTGGATTCTTGCCTTTCGGTCGGTTGTGATGACAAGGGCGAACCTACGAAGCAGCCGTCGAAGGCCCGTAGACGCCGCGTTGACCGAGCGTCGGCCTGTAGGGAACGCGTAGATCCCGCAGGTGGGGATGCCATTCGCCGGATCAGCTTCCCGCTGACAACCCTGACCAATCCCGGCGATGGTCCGGCGATGCCTCCCGGAGCTACCGTGCTCGCAATGGCCGTACGGGTCAGCCTGGCGGGTCGCGTTGGTATCGAGGTCGACGGGACCGCGGTCCGCGACGACGGCCTGGGCCGGCTCGGCTGGCTGGCGTTGGCGTTCCTGGTGTGCGAACGCCACCGGCCGGTGCCCCGCGACGAACTGGCCGAAGTCGTCTGGGGCGACGAGCTGCCCCGGTCGTGGGAGCAACTCCTGCGCGGGATCGCCTCCAAGGCCCGGACGCTGTTGGCCGCGGCTGGATTGGATCCCGCCGAGGCACTGGTGAGCGAGCTCAGGGCCTACCGGGTCCATCTGCCCGCAGATGCCGTGGTCGACGTCGAGGAGGCCGCGGCTGGGGTGGAGAAGGGTCAGGTCGCGCTCATGCAGGGCGACCCGCAGCGAGCCTGCGACCTGGCTGGCGCAGTGGTGGCAATGGCCTCGCGCCAGTTCCTGCCGGGCGCGTCGGGGACCTGGGTCGAGCGGCGCCAGGCCGGCCTGCGGGAGCTCCACGTCCGCGCCCTGGAGATGTTGGCCGCCGCGGCAGAGGCGCAGGGCCGGTGGCCGGCCGCCGCCGATGCCGCCCAGGAGGCGGTCGACCTCGAACCCTTCCGGGAGTCCGCCTATCTCCGCCTGATGGCCGCGCACGCCGGCGCGGGCAACCGGGGTGAGGCGCTCCGGGACTACGAGCGCTGCCGCCGCACCCTCTCGGAGGAGCTGGGGGTCAACCCATCACCGGCCACCGAAGCCGCTTACCTCAGCCTCCTCGGTGACCCGGAGCCACTGTCGCCGCCGGCCGCTGCCGTAAGTCGCCTCGCCCTCCCTGCGGCCCTGGCTGAGGTGCCCGGAGGCTTCCTCGTCGGCCGCGACCGCGAGGTCGGGTGCCTGACCGACGCCTTGGCCCTCGCCCACGATGGGCGCGCCGCAGTACTGGTCGGAGGGGAGCCGGGCATCGGCAAAACGGCGCTCGTGGCCGCCGTGGCTCGCAGCGCCCATGGGCAGGGGGCCCGCGTCCTGTACGGGCGATGCGACGAGGACGTCGCCGTGGCCTACCAGCCGTTCGCCGAAGCCCTGGGCCAGCTCGTCACCGCACTGCCGCTGCCCGAGCTCGCGGCGCAGGTCGCCGGCCGCGGGGAGCTGCTCCAATTGCTGCCGGACCTGGCCCGTCGCCTGCCCGAGATGCAGCCACCGCCGCCGGCTGACCCGGAGTCGGAACGCCACCGGCTCTTCGAGTCGGTCGCGGCCCTGCTGGCCGCCGCATCGGAGGAGGCACCGGTAGTGCTCGTCCTCGACGACCTGCACTGGGCCGCCAACCCGACACTGCTGCTGCTCGGGCACCTGCTGCGCTCGGCCCTGGCCGCCCGGCTACTGGTGATCGGGACGTATCGCGATACCGACGCCGGCCCCGACCACCCGCTGACCGCCCTCCTCGCCGACCTCCGCCGCATCCCGGGGGTCGAGCGGCTAGGCCTATCCGGCCTCGACGAACCGGCCGTGGCCACCTTCGTCGAGACCGTTGGGGCCCGGCCCCTCGACGAGGAGGGTCTCGCGATGGCCCGGGCCATCCACGCCCACACCGCAGGCAACCCGTTCTTCGTCGGCGAGCTGTTCCGGCACTTGACCGAGACGGGGGCCGTCTTCCGCCGAGGCGGCCCCTGGACCTACTACCAGGACCCGGACGCGGTCGAGCTCGCCGGCGTCCCCGACGGCGTACGCGAGGTCGTCGCCAGACGCCTCCACCACGTGTCCCCGGCCGCCAACCGCATCCTCGCCCTGGCCGCGGTCGTCGGGTTGCAATTCGAGTTGGAGGTCCTGGAGCGGGTCGCCGACTCCGCCGATGCCGACAGGGTCCTCGACGGCCTGGAGGAGGCGGTCGCGGGACGTCTCGTCGTCGAGCTGGGACCAGGACGCCACCGGTTCGCCCACGCCCTGGTACGCGACAGCATCTATTCGGGGCTGAGCGCCACCCGCCGGGCGCGGGTGCATGGGGCAGTCGGAGCGGCGATGGCCGCACTGCCGGGGGACCCCGCTCCCCGGCTGCCCAACCTGGCTCATCACTTCGCCGAGGCAGCCATGGCACGGCCAGAAGACGCGCCGAAGGCCGCCGACTATGCCCTGGCCGCGGCCAGCCAGGCCTCGGCCCAGGCGGCATGGGAGGACGCTGTCGGATTCCTCGAGCGCGGCCTCGCCGCGCTCGAGGACCTCGATCCGCCCGACCAGGCTCGGCGGTTCGACCTCCTGTTCCAGCAGGCCGAGGCGTGGGCCGCAGTCTGGGACCCCGACGAAGCCGAACGCCTCCTGGTCCAGGCGGCCGAGGCGGCGCGTGCCCTCGGCTCCCCCGAGCGGCTCGCGCAGGCTGCCATCCTGGCCATGCGGGTGACCTCCGGCCAGGCAACGTTGGGCCAGGAGGCCCTCCTGGCCGTCGGGGACGCCGCGCCCGCCCTGCGGGCCCAGTTGCTCGCCCTCCTGGCCTTGGGCCAGAACCTCGGCCCCTCCCTGTACGAGCCCACGACGATCGAGGCGCTATCCCTGGCCCGTCGCTGCGGCGATGCGACCGCGCTGCGGGTCGCGCTGAACGCCCGGATGGCGGTGATGGGCGACGCTGGCGATGCCCGTGAGCGACTCGCCCTCGCCGACGAGATGGTGTCATTGGGACCGGCGGGCGGTCGCGACTGGGCCCCTGACGCCTATGGCAAGCGGGCCATGGCCCGCCTCGTCCTCGGCGACCGTGCCGGGTTCGAAATCGACGCGGCCGAGGACGAGCGCGTCGGGGGGCAGCGGCGGTCGGCCTACCTGCGCTGGCGCACCGCCCTGTGGCGGGCCATGCGCGCCCTGCTCGACGGGCGTTTCGGCGACGTCGCCGCATTGGCGTCGGCCGCTGCCGCGGTCCCCGGGCCCAGCGCGCTGGGCAAGGACACGCTAGTGATCCAGCTGGCCAAGCTGGCTCTGGAGCAGGGGCGGCCCGAGCGCTACCACGGCGACCTTGCGCAATCAGTCGAGCAGTACGAGGAACACGCGGTGCTACGGGCCATGCTCGCCTTCACCTGCGCCGAGCTGGGCGACGCGGACGGGGCCCGGCGGCAGTTCGACCTTCTGGCCGCCGACGACTTTGCCCCGGTCACGCGCCTGGTGCCGGTGACCCTGGCCTACCTCGCCGAGGTCGCCGCCGCCCACGGCGACGCCGAGCGCGCCGCCACCGTCTACGCACGCTTCCGCCCCTACGCCGGCCAGGTGGTGGCCACCGGGGCGGTCGCTCACTGCCCGGGCGCGGTCGACCGCTACCTAGGACAACTTGCCGCCACCACGGGCCGCTTCGACGAGGCCGTGGCCCACTACCAGGCCGCGCTTGCGGTCGAGCGCACCCTCGATGCCCCACCCCTGCTGGCCCGTACCCGCTACTGGTATGGGCGCCTCCTGCTCGACCGGGCCCGCCCTGACGACGAGGGCAAGGCCAGGGACCTGCTCGCCAGCGCCGCGGAAACGGCAGCGCTCCTCGGCATGGACGGCCTCGCCGACCAGGCCGAGCGCCGGCTCGGCCGCTGACGCGACGGGCCTGCCACCTCTACTCGATCTCTACCCGAATTCGACGAGCCGTTTCCTAGCGTGCGGTTTCGAGGAGCGTGCGCATGCCCAGGGTCATCCGATGCGACTGCGGCTTCGAGTCCACCGGCGACACCGACGACGCCTTGGTCGCCAACGCGCAGGCCCACGCCCGCGCCGCGCACGACACCGAGCTCGCCGACGGGCTCGTCCGCATGCTGGTGCGGACGACCGCCCCCGAGGATCCACCCACCAATCCCAGGAGCCCAGGATGAGATCGATCAGGCGGAACACGGCGGCTGCGGTCGTGGCCATGGTGCTAGCTGGCGCAGGGTGCTCGGCCAGCCCGACGAAACACCTGACACCGCCGGCGGCGACGGACCAGCCGGCCAAGGGCGGCACGCTCGTCATCGCGCTGGCGGGCGAGCCCGGCTGCGCCGACTGGCTGGCGCCCTGTGGCACGGTCCAGACGGGGTTCACCGCCATGGGTCGCCCGACGGTGCCCAGAGCGCTCGACTTCATCGACGGCCAGTACCGACCCACCGCGGTGCTCGCCGGCGAGCCCGTCGTGACCGGGGGCCCGCCCCAACGGGTCACCTACCGGATCAACCCCAAGGCGGTGTGGTCTGATGGCCAACCGATCACGTCGTCGGACTTCAGGTACTCGTGGGACCAGATCGTCAACGGCGCCGGCATCGCCAACCGGACCGGGTTCGACCAGATCGAATCGGTCGACGACACCGATCCCAGGACCGCGGTCGTCACCTTCAAGGTGCCCTACGCCGCGTGGCGCACCCTGTTCGCCACCATCCTGCCGAAGCACCTCCTCGACGGGAAGGACCGGGGAGGCGAGATGAAGGATGGTTACTCATGGTCGGGCGGACCGTGGATGATCGACCACTGGACCCGCGGCCAGGAGATCAGGCTCGTCCCTAACCCGCGGTACTGGGACCGGGCGCCGAACCTCGACGCCGTGATGTGGAAGATCATCCCGGACACAGCCGCGGCCCTCGCCGCCTACAAGACCGGCCAGGTGTCGCTCCTGCAGGCGCTCCCGCCTGAAGCGACCGCTGCCGATCTGCACGCCCTTGCAGACACCAGGCTCGACGTCGCCACCAGCCTCGGGGTGAGTTGGGTCAGCTTCAACACGCAGAAGCCGCCCCTCGACAGCCTCGCCGTGCGCCAGGCGCTGGCCTACTCGGCGGACAGGGACGCGGTGGTGAGCCAGGTACTCGGGCCGATCAAGCCCGATGTCAAGGCCGTGCAGTCCTGGACCACCCCGGCTTCGGCACGGTGGTACGTGGAACCCTTCGCCCGCTACCGACCCGACCCGGCCAAGGTCACGCAGCTCATGGCGGCCGACGGCTGGGCCAAGGGCGCCGACGGCATCTGGGCCAAAGCCGGCCAGCGGGCCCAGTTCGAGCTGTTGGGCTCGACGGCGAAGTCGAACCAACTCGTTCGCCAGATCCTGCAGAGCCAGTGGAAGGCGGCGGGATTCGATGTGTCCCTGGCCGACGCCGCCCCCGCCGCGCAGGCCGATCGGGAGGCAAAGGGGGCCTACGACGCCGACATCTCGGGCTTCGCCTTCCCGTCGGACGATCCCGGTCGCTGCGCGTTCCTCTGTTCCCGCAGCATCCCGTCGGCGGCCAACGCCAACAGCGGCCAGAACATCACCCGGGTCGCCGACCCTGCGCTCGACGGGGCCTGGGCCCGGGTCGACGCCGAGATCGACGATGCCAGGCGACTCGACGCGGTGAAGGTGGCCGAAGGCCTGACCGCCGACCTCGTTCCGGGCCTTCCCTTCGCGCCGGGGGTGGCCACCCTCGTCTACAGCACCGCCAGGCTGGCCGGGCCAGTGTCGAACAACGTGCCTTACCCGTTCTACAACCTCAACGAGTGGTGGTGCCGCGGCGGCCAGTGTTGAGCGGTCGCCCCGCCCAGCGGGGCCCGGCCCGGACCGGCACTACCGTGGGCGGCGATGACCATCAGGGTCACGCTGGCGGGCTGCATCGGCATGGAGGTTTGCGGCGTCGAGGTGGCAGAGGACGTCCTGCGGCGCCCGGGCCGCCCGGCCCTGGCGTACCTGGTGAGCGAGCGCTGCCGGCCGGTGCCTCGCCACGAGCTCGCCAAGGTGTTGTGGGGCGACAAGCTCCCCCGGTCCTCGGAGCAGCTCCTGCGGGGCATCGTCTCCAAGTTGCGGACGTGCCTGCGGGCGGCCGGGTTGGAGCCGACGACCGCGTTGACCGGGGCGTTCGGGGCCTACCAGATGCACCTCCCACCCCACGCCACAGTCGACGTCGAGGGGGCCGTCATCCCCTCGACGAAGCCTTGGCCACCGAGGACCCGAGCCGGTCGGCCAAGCTCGCGACGCGGCCGCCGCGGTTGCCGGCCGGGCGTTCCTGCCCGGGGGCACCGGGCTCTGGGTGGAGCGCCGGCAGGACGAGCTGCGTCACCTGCAGCTGCGGGCGCTGGAGGCCCTGGCCCGAGCGGCGCACGCCCAGAGCCTGTGGGCACATGTTGCGGCCGCGGCTGAGGAGGCGGTGGCGATCGAGCCCTTCCGCGAGTCGGCGTACGTGCTACTGATGGCGGCCCACACCGGGGCCGGCAATCGGGGCGAAGCCCTGCGAGCCAACGAACGCTGCCGCCACCTGGTCGGCGGCGTGACGACCAACCCGGCCGGGGCCTTCTACAACCTGAGCGAGTGGTACTGCCGGGCCGGCAAGTGCTGAGCGGCGGCCGGTAGCGTCGGGCGTGGTCAGCTTCGTCGTGCGGCGGATCGGCTGGTCGTTGGTGGTCCTGCTCGTGGCGTCCGGGGTGATGTTCGTCCTCGTACGGGCCACCACCGACCCCCTTTCGAGCGTCCGCGCTGCGTCTGCCACCGGCGGTGACAGCGACGCCGTGGCCAGTGGACGTCTGGTCGCCGCGGAGCAGCGGCGCCTCGGCCTGGACCGTCCGCTCGTAGCCCAGTACGGGCACTGGCTCGGCGCGTTCGTGCGGGGCGATTGGGGCCAGAGCATCGTCTCCCATCGATCGGTCGGCCGGGAGATTCGGGCCAAGCTGTGGAACACCGTCCAGCTGATCGTCTGGGGCATCGCCTTCTCACTCGCTATGTCCGTCATCGTCGGCGTCGCGTCAGCGTCCCGCCAGTACTCGGCCCTCGACCACGGCCTCTCCGGGCTGTCATTTGTCGCCCTGTCCATGCCGTCGTTCTGGTTCGCGCTGATGTCCATCGAGCTGGCCGTATTCGTCCCCAAGCGCGCACTGCACCTCGACCACCCGCTGCTGTACTCCGTGGGCTTGCACAGCGCGACCGGCGGCGGTGCCTTCGACTACCTCCGGCACCTCGTGCTGCCGGTGCTGACGCTGTCCCTGCCGCTGGTCGCATCCTGGAGCCGCTACCTGCGCTCGTCCATGCTGGACGTCCTGTCGGCGCCCTACATCCGCACCGCCCGGGCCAAAGGCGTGCGGCGCAGCAGGGTGCTCCGACACCACGCCCTGCAGAACGCCCTCATCCCCTTCACCACCGTCTCAGCCATCGGCATCGGTGGGCTGTTCGGGGGGCTGATCATCACCGAGACGATCTTCTCGTGGCCGGGGATGGGCCAGCTTCTATACAACGCCCTGCTGACCGGCGACACCAACGTGCTGCTCCCCTGGCTGGTCGTGGCCGCATCGTTCGTGCTGGCCTGCAACCTCGTGGCCGACGTGATGCACGTCGTGCTCGATCCGCGGGTCCGGCTGTGACGGTCGCCCCCGTCGACGCCTCCCTGCGGCCCCAGCTGGGCCGGGCCACCGGTTCGTTGCCGGCCCGACCGTCGTTCGGTCGGCGCTACGCCCGCCACCGGCTGGGGGTCATCGGGGCCGCTGCGCTGGTGATCCTCGGGCTCGGCGCCCTCCTGGCCCCCCTCATCGCCCCCTTTCCCCCTAACCCGACGTTGACCGCCAAGGTGCTGGCCCAGGCCCGCCAATCCCCGTCGTGGTGCCACCTGTTCGGGACCGACGAACTCGGGCGCGACGTATTCACCCGCGTGCTCTACGGCGGGCGGATGTCCCTGACGATCGGCCTCTGCGTGGCCCTCGCCTCGACCGCCCTCGGCACCGCTGTCGGCGCCGTCGCCGGTTGGTTCGGGGGCGTGGTCGACCAGCTCCTCATGCGCATCACCGATCTGCTCATGATCATCCCCGGCCTGGCCGTGCTGATGATCGCTCAGAAGGGCCTGGGCGGATCGATGACCGTCATCATCGCGGTCCTGTCGCTGCTGTCGTGGCACATCATCGCCCGCGTCGTCCGGGCCGAGTTCCGGAGGATGAAAGCCCTCGAGTTCGTCGAGGCGGCCCGAGCCTCAGGGGCGCGGGCGTGGCGCATCATGGCCTTCGAGCTGTTGCCCAACACCGTCGGCGTCCTGGCGGTAAACGCCGCCCTCGCTGTTGGTGGGGCGATCCTGGGCGAGTCGGCTCTGTCGTTCCTGGGCTTCGGTCTCACCCCGCCCGCCGCGTCGTGGGGGAGCATGCTGTCGCAATCCAAGGGGGCCGTCGGGACCCGACTGGCCTACCTCGTCTACTTCCCGGGTCTGGCCATCCTCCTCACCGTGCTCGCCGTGAACTTCGTCGGAAACGCGCTGCGCGACGCGTTCGACCCCGCGTCCTGATCCCCATGACGGCGACCCCATGACGGCGGCGCTCTCGGTCGAGGACCTGCGCATTGCGTTCCCCGCCCGCCATGGCGACGACGTGCAGGCTGTAAGCGGGGTGTCCTTCGCCATCGCCGAGAACGAGGTGCTGGGCATCGTCGGCGAGTCGGGGTGCGGTAAGACGTCGCTCGCCTTGGCGGTCATGGGGCTGTTGCCCAGCTCGGCCCGGGTGACCGGGGAGGTCGCGCTCGGCGACACGCAGCTGCGCGGACTGCCCGAACGCCAGCTCGACAGGCTGCGGGGCACTCGTCTGGCCCTGGTGTCCCAGGAGGCCATCGGCGCCCTCAACCCCGTCCACCGAGCCGGTGACCAGGTCGCCGAGGCCATCACCTGCCATCGCCCCATGGCCGCGGCTGATTGCCTGGTCCGGGTTGTCGAGCTCCTCGAACTCGTCGGCATCCCGGACGCCCGAGCCCGGGGCCGTTGCTATCCCCACGAGCTGTCCGGCGGGATGTGCCAGCGCGTCGCGATCGCCATGGCCATGGCCAACGACCCCGACGTGCTCATCGCAGACGAGCCCACCACCGCCCTCGACGTCACCATCCAGGCCCAGGTGCTCGACGTCCTCCGTCGGCTGAAGGAGCGGACCCGATCCTCGGTCCTGCTCATAACGCACGATCTTGGCGTGGTGGCCGGGATCGCCGATCGGGTCGCGATCATGTACTGCGGCCGCTTCGTCGAGGTCGCCGACGTCGACACCATCTTCCACAACCCCGTCCATCCCTACACCCGGGCACTGCTGGCCATGATGCCGGCCCAGCGCCGTCCGCCCACGGCGGGTCGCCCCGACGCCGTGGTCGAGGTCCCGCCGCCGTCGGCCACAACACCGACGGGCTGTGCGTTCCACCCACGTTGCCCGTTCTCGGCGCTCCCCGAACCGTGCGCCACCGTCGTGCCCGAGCTTGCCCCATTGGCCGTCGAGGACCACGTGTGCGCCTGTCACCGGACGGGCGAGATGTCCACCATCGCCGGAGCGTGGGTGACCGCCGGCGCGGCGCGCGCGAAGGCGGGCGCCCTCGCCGAGGCGGTGGCCACCCATGCGCCGGAACCGCTGCTCGCCGTGCGGGGCCTGGTAAAGCATTTCGGCGAAGGCGGCGCACGCTGGGGGCGCCGGCGGGGTGTGGTGCATGCCGTCTGTGGGGTGTCGTTCGACCTGGCCCGGGGCGAAACGCTCGGGCTCGTCGGTGAGTCGGGATCGGGCAAGACGACAACGGCGCGCCTGCTGCTCAACCTGCTAACCGCCGACGCCGGCTCGGTACGGCTGGGCGACGAGGAGGTGCTCGGCCGCACCGGCGGGGGAATGCGCGACCTCCGTCGTCGCATGCAGGTCGTGTTCCAGGATCCGTACGCCTCACTCAACCCGCGCATGTCCGTAGGATCGATCATCGCCGCGCCGTTGCGCGTCCATGGCCTGTACGGCGCAGGCGGCCCGGCCCGGGTGGCCGAGCTGTTGTCGTGGACCGCCCTCGATCCCGTGCTGGCCGACCGCTACCCGAGTGAGCTCTCGGGCGGCCAGCGCCAGCGGGTCGGCATCGCCCGGGCGCTCGCCGTCTGCCCCGAGGTGGTCGTGCTGGACGAACCCGTGTCGGCCCTCGACGTCTCCGTGCGGGCCGGGATCGTCGACCTCCTCCAGGACCTGCAGGACCGGCTCGGGCTGTCGTACCTGCTCATTGCCCACGACCTCACCGTCGTTCGCCATACGGCCGACACGGTCGCGGTCATGTACCTGGGCAAGATCGTTGAGATCGGGACCCGGGACGACCTGTTCCTGCGCCCCTCCCATCCCTACACCCAGGCGTTGCTGTCAGCGTCGCCGATTCCCGACCCCCGGCTCGAACGGCAGCGGACGCGCATCCTGCTCGAGGGGGACCTGCCCAGCCCCAGCGCTCCGCCTTCGGGCTGTCGGTTCCGTACCCGGTGTTGGAAGGCGCAGGAGCAGTGCGCGCAGGAGGAGCCGGCGCTCGTCGACCGGGGGGCGGGTCACCCCGTCGCATGCCACTTTCCTGAGGCCGCCGAGCTGGCCTGAGCCTTCGCCAGCCGGCGAGGCCCGTGCCGTTCCGCTCCGGAGACACCCTCGTCGGCGGAACATGTGGTGACCGCCGGACCGATGCTGATTCAACGGATTGGTCATGCGTCTGCTCGACTTGACGCTCGACCCCTCAACCCGGCGTCGGTGCCGCCAACGCGATGACTTCCTTGATCCACCGGTCGATCCCACCGTTCGTCTCGACCACGAACTCCTGGGCCGATTCGAGCGGCTCGCAGTATCGCTCGGTCCCCTCGATCGACCAGCTCGACAAGCCGGAGTTGTACGTCAGCCGAGCCGCCGTCCGAAACGGGTGTAACGCCACCGGCAGGTCCCAGACGCTGGGTGTCGCCCCATGTCTGGTGAGCCGGAGCGCTTCCGTGAACGGTCCGAGGATTCCGCCCCCAGGACGGCTGTCGTCCCACAACAGCCGCTCCGTCGCGACGTACGCGGTGTTCGCCTTAGCGAATCGCGGCTGGCCCCTGAGGACGAAGTAGTTCCGCGTCGCCGTGGCCGAGGCGCGCGACGCCAACCTGGGCCTGTGGCGGAACTGCCAGGCGACGACGACGGCGGCCCCGCCCACGACCCTGGCGAGGACCACGACCCCGCCCGCCGCCGTCGCGCCAACGACGCGTTCGACCGTGGCCGTCGCCACACCCTGCACCGCCGCGGTGTCCAACACCTCCCCGACCCGCAACGCCACCGTGACGGTGCGGATCAGCTCGGACTACCCGAGCGCCACGGCTTCGGCCACCGCGCACTACAAGACCACCGACACGACCAACGAGTCGGCGACGGACAGCTCCGGCAACGCCAGCATCGCCTTCCGCATCAGCTCGGCCACGCCGGGCTACCGGGTCATCATCGACGTGACCGTTGCCGGCACGTCGCGCTGTCAGACCAGCTTCACCCCCGTCGGCTGAGCTCTCGCTCGCTGCGTCGGGTAGAAGGACCGGCGGATATGGGGGGCAGGCTCAGCGGGAGGGCGGCCACCGCTGGCGCCCAGGCAACAGAGCCCCCTGTCTGGCCACCCGCCGCCCGGGCCCCCCGATCGTGCTCGTGGCGGTAGGGCCCGTGCTCCGTCCGCCACGCCGGCGTCTTGATCTTGACCCAGTCGCGTGACCGCTGCCCGGGTCGGTACGGCGAGTCCAGCCGCTTGGCCACGACTCCCTCGATGTCGAGGCCATCGCACGCGGCCAGCAGATCGCCCACATCGACCCCGGTCCAGCACCGTGAGGTGCACCACGCCGGCCCGAAGCACTCAAGGCCCTCCAGCAATTGGCGCCGCTCCCGATACGGCCTGGCCGTGGTCCGACGCCCGTCGAGCGCCAGCACGTCGAATGCCACGAAGGTCACCCTCCCAGGCCGGCGGTCCGGCCTGGTCGCCATCAGGGTGGCCAGGCGATAGAAGCTCGACGCCCGGCCGTCGCCGGCCACCAGCTCGCCGTCGAGCACGGTACCCACCGGCATGACCTCGGTGAGCGCCTGCAAGCGGGGGAGCGCACCGGCGATGTCGCGGCCCGGCCGGCTGAAGACCGCCAGACCCGACGCCCCCACGTGCACGACCGCCCGCCACCCGTCGTTATCCGCACAGTGGCCGTGTCACCACGGCACGGTGTGTCAGATCGAGTGGTCCAGAGACGGTTGACAGCCGTCCACCTGCGGATGACAATTCCCGAACGGCGTTGATCCGACGCCGAGCCTCAGAGGCTCCCGCCCCAGCCGGGCACCTCGACGGGCGAAGGGGAGTCGTCCCTCAGGATCCCGAAGTCAGAACAGGCTTTCTGCGCATCCGATCGCTGGGGGACGAACGATGCGGCAGGGAGGCTTGTGATGACGAGTGGTGGGAGCTTCAAACGGGGCGTTCGCAGCCAGGCCCGCAAGACGGGAATGCGCTACACGCAGGTCCTGGCTGAGATGCAGGCCGGCGACGCGAAGCCCGTGCCGGCCCGTACCCCGGTCGAGGTATCGCTTCCGGTCTCCCTCGCCCACGTCCTTCTGGATCTGGCCCGCGCCTTCCACGTCGCCGGCGAGGACGCCGGCGAGCAGCTCTCGGTCGTCCTGTGGGCGAACTTGCTCCGGGTGATCCCCGAGGAGGGCGTGCCGCTGTCGGATCTCCCGGCCGCTGCCCGGATTTCACGCCGGGCGGTGAAGGCCTGGTTCGGCTTGGAGAAGCGCGGTTGGCTCGAGCTCGACGTTGCAGCACGGGGCGGCAAGATCGTGAGACTCACCGACGTAGGGAGACGTGCGCGCGATCGCTGGGCGGCAATTGTCGCCGAGACCGAGCGGTCGTGGTCGGATGAGAAACCAGGGGTCTTGGCGTTGCGCTCCGCACTGGAAGGGCTGGTTGCCCAATTCGACCTGGAACTCCCGCACTACTCGATGACGTACGGCTCGGCCGATACCCGAGCCACCGGTGGCGCAGCTGTCCGCGCAAAACCGGGTCCACCACGGGTCCCAGCCCATGGGACGGATTGGGTTCCCGTCATCCGAAGCGACGCCGGCAGCGTGCGAGACCTGCCGCTGCACGCCTTGCTGTCGCAGGCCCTCATGGCGTTCACCATCGACTACGAAGAGCAGTCGAGCGTCGCCATGGCCGTCGCTGCGATGCTCTGCCGAACGATGCCCACGGGATCCACCGGTGTGTCGGCGTTGCCAACTGTGCTGGGCGTCAACGGATCGGGGAGGTCCAGCTTGGAACGCCATGGCGTCGTCTCGGTCAGCGGCTCGGGCAACCATCGAGAGGCCACGCTGACCACGGTGGGGGAACGCATCCGCGACGCCCACGAGCGCATCGTGGGCACGGTGACCGAGAGCTGGCGCGGCCGGTACGGACAGCTCTTCACCGAGCTAAGAGCGTCGCTCGGCGACGTCGAGAAACGGGTCGGCGACGGCCTTCCCCATCAGGTGCTTGTCCGGTACTGCGCTGGTCGTGGATTCGTGGACGTTTCATTCTCAACCACCGAGTAAGGGGGGCAGATGCCCATCGAACACTTCGGTCTCGGCGTCTCAGACGTCGACGCCGCGAAGGCCTACTACGACCAGTTCATGCCGCTAGTCCCGGGTTCCGCACATAGCGGCGGTTCGGGCAAAATAGGAAACTTGTAATTCCTTGCAGGAGATTCGTGGGGCGGCCGCGAATTTTTCTGTATGGCAAGAAAACGCATTGTTCT
>JAHFUP010000014.1 GCA_023265025.1 Acidimicrobiia bacterium
GAGGTGGCGGACGACGTCCTCGTCGCCCGTCGTGGCGGGGAACACGTCAACGAAGCGGAACAGCTGGGTCTTGAACGACGGGTGCGACATCGCCCACTCGAGCATCCGCTCGCTCCACCAGGAGGAGGACACGATATGTCCCCTGGTCTCCATGGAGTCGGAGAGTTGCTGAGCGATCTCCCTGGCAGTGTCGGCCATGAGCCATGATCCCAGGTACCCCTGGTGACCTCGCAACGTAGGCTCGTGCTGCATGGGCGAGGCGATCTTCGGGCTGATCGGCGTGATCGTCGGTGGCCTCATCACCGCTGGGACGCAGCTGTGGAACGAACGTCTTCGCAACCGGAACGAGTTTCAGCGGGCGAAACGCCTCATCGAAAGCGAGTTGCTCAACGCCGAATACTTCATGGACACCCTGGTCAAGACTGCGGAGTTCGCCCCATACCCCAACGTTGACGACGTCCTTCCGACCTCGGCGTGGCGAGAGTACGCACCTGCCGTCGTCTCCAGCCTGGACGACAAGCTTTGGAAGCGCCTCGTTATGACCTACGGCAACCTCGAACATGTCAAGGCGATGATGACGTCGAACACGCCGGACATGCTCACCCCAGACAAATGGGTCGATCTGCGAGGAGGCTTAGCGGGCCAGGCACAGTGGCTCAAGCGCAACCGTGAGGAGCTGGCCTCCGTCGCGCTCCCGTCCGCTTGGCGAAAGGGCAAAGCTATGGCACGAACGGAGCCATAGAACCGGTCGGTGCTATCGGCTCCAGCGCGGTCGTGAGAGAGTTAGCACAAGGTTGAACGTTCAACGGCCCCGCCGTGTGCATGCGGACCCGGCGACTGCGTCAACCAACCCAAGTTGTCGACACCTAAACCCCCGAGGGAGGCCTGGCATGACCAGTGACGATCGGCAAGCCGAGATCGCTGCAATGGTGGCTCTCCTGCTGCCGATCGAGATCTCTCAGACGATGCCGAGACGGCTAGCGGCGGGGCTTCGCCGCATACTGGAACTCCTGCCACCATCTGATCAGAAACCCATGGACCGAGCCATGCGCCGTGACCTCCTCACCGGTGCCGAGGCACTCGACCAGCACACGTAAGTCCCGAAGTAGGGCGTGTACACGTAAACGGTTCGAATATGTGTACAGTTGGCTCATGACACCCCGGCGGAACCGTGGCTTGCGAGCTGGTGAGACCGTCCGCCGTCTCGCATACGTTCGTGTGAGCACGGAAGAGCAGGCGGATTCGGGCCTGGGAGTCGCTGCCCAAAGGGCCGCCATCCTTGCGGACTGTGCCCGGCGCGGGTGGGACGAGCCCACCTTCATCGTCGACGAGGGCTATAGCGCCAAGAACCTCGACCGTCCGGGAATTACACAGGTGCTCGATGCGCTCGGGTCTGGTGCAGCCAGCACTGTGATGGTGGCAAAGCTCGACCGCCTGAGTAGAAGCCTGCTCGACTTCGCCGGGCTGGTGGAAAGAGCTCGACGTGAGGGCTGGGAACTGATCGCGCTCGACACCCCCGTGGATATGAGCACACCGACCGGGGAGATGATGGCAGCCATTGTCGCCACCTTCGGCCAGTACGAGCGCCGCCTGATTGCCGACCGCACCAAAGGCGCCCTGCGGGCAAAGAAGGCCGCCGGGGCGCGGCTTGGGCGCCCACGGCTACTTCCGGACGCAACCCTCTACCGCATCGGGGCGATGCACGATGCTGGCGCCAGTGTGCGGGCGATTGCCAGCATCCTGACGGACGAGGCCGTACCGACCGCCACGGGCGGCGCCATATGGCACCCCACCGCAGTCGGTCGTGCACTACGAAGCCTTGCTCTCGACCGGGAAGCTGCTTCTGCGAGGGCCTCGTAGGCCGAAGGGGACAGCGTCCTGGACAACGCTACAGTCAGCCCCGTGCCCGCGTGGAGTCACACCGTGACGGTCGCGTGGCCCCCGTCACTCAAATTCTTCGAACGACGAAGTGACCTACTGGGGCAGCTGGAGAGTCAGGACCTCGTGTCGGCGTTCCGCTGGTCCGAAAACCTGATCGGAGCACGACTCGGCCGAGGTGAGGTCCTGGAGGTCTCGTCGTTGGGGGCGATGCTGATCACGATCGGCCCAGACGCTCGTCAGGACAATGCTCGTAACGCGCTCAAACTGGCGATTGAGACGCTGGAGCCAACAAACCTGGTGCTTGCCCAGGCGCTCTTCCAGTTCATGCTGCCGGTGGATCGTGAGTACGCAGCAGCTCGACGGCACTCTGCCCGTAGGCTCGTCACCCCCCTGTTGCCGCACGCCAGACCAGACGACTGGTCGATGTTGGTCGATGGACGGTCGCGCGTCAGCAATGCACCCTTTCAAGTGGAGTTCGGTGTCATCGACGAGCGAGAGGCGCCCGACAGGCTCTCCAGACGAGTCGGTCGGATGCACGCTCACGAGCTCGCGCCATTCCCGGAGGACTTCTTCGAGGATCACGAGTACCCTGAGTGTGCGCTCTTCTTCGACTGGCGCTGGTTCCCAAACCGGCAGTTCGCCCCGGCGGCGGTTGATCCCGACATGTTCGCCTTCTGGGATGCGCTCGCCGGAGAGAGCGAAGCGATGTGCCAGACAGTTCAGTCTGGCGTTGGACTAGTCGAAGAGGGTAGAGATACGGACGTGGAGGCAGAGAGATGAGTAGCAGCACGGCGGCGCTTCTGGACCGGCCCAGCATGGTGGCCGAGTGGATCGAACTGTACCCTCATCGTTCGACGCGCCCAGTGCGGCTTTTGGAGCGGCCGGTCGAGGTCGTCGACGTCGAGGAGAGCTACCCGGCTATCAGGCTGGTGCCATACCAGGGCGATCTAGACGTCGTCTGAAAGGCCCGCAGGTCGTCTGCTGAGCGATGCTGCCCTGCTTGCCCTGGCTCCGCCAAGGCGACGTGTTCGAAGATGTTCATTGGCTAACCGTCACTAGCAGCGACGACGATGACGACTTCGTCGCTTCGTTGGGTTCCGGTGCCGCTCTGCTCATCACTCACGGGTGCCAGATGGATAAGAGGACGAACGCAGGGCGGCCGAAGGCGAAGAGGCTCCAGTTCCTACCGGTCCATCCGATCACCGACCTGAACCACGACAGTCAGGAGCGGCTTCGCCGGCATGAAGTGAGCCCTCCCGAAGCCGTGTTCGTTGGCGCTCTCCCCGATGGTCGCGAGTGCTTCGGCCTGCTCGGTGAGGCGTACACGCTGCCGACGTCCTACTTCCATCCTCATGTGGAGTCCTTCGAGGGCCATTCCCAGGCCGATCAGGCCGACCCGTACCATCTTGTCGCCACTAGACATGACGAGCGTCTGGGGACCATCGAGGACGAGCTGGTCGAGCTGATGCACAGCAAGATTGTTGCCTACTGGCTCGGCGCTCAGCGGGCGTGAAGGCTGGGCGCCGTGTGAGCACGTTCAGGACGCCCGTGTGCTCCTCCGGCGGCGACACCAGGATGGCAGCGTGGCTGGCTCCCGGACCGACCCCGACGACGGCGTCGAGGGAGAGCGGCTCGTGTAGGTCACGGTGGGCGAGGTCGCGCCGCACGACAGATACTCCGGGGTGGTCGAGGTGACCTCTGCTGCCGGTGCCCAGAGCAGTAGTGACGCACCGGCAGGGTGTCCCTGATCGGGTCTAGGAGGGGCCTAGGGCGGGCAGGAGCCGGGGCAGCCGAGGGCACCGTACGCTGCCTGCGGTGGGCCTGGCGCCCGTTCACTTGGTTCTCCTTCTGCCGAGGGGCCACGGACAAGGAGCACGGGTTGCCCTCTGCATCCCGGTAGAAGCGTCGCGTATGGTGGCCCAGCCGGTTGCCGTTGACCCTCAGGTACTCGGTGCTCGTGCTGGGGTCGGCCGCCATCTTCATGCCGTAGTCGATGGGGCCGGTGTGGTGGGTGTACGCCACCACGTCGGTCCAACCGATCGCCGCCGAGGCGGCGACCTCGGCGATGTAGGGCGTCGGGTCGTCTCCGTGCTGGTAGGCGTGGACGTGGTAGCCGGTACCCGCGGGGTTCGGCTCGACGTGCCAGGTGTGCTCGTAGCTCACGCCCTTGGCCCGGAGCTTCTCTACCAACTTGTTGACCTGGCCTGAGTGGTGGCGAAGTCGTCGCTCAGGCCGGTGAGCAGAATCATCCGTTGGGGTTTAGCGCGCATGATGGCGTAGCCCACCTGCCTGATGTTGATGGGGAGACAGTAAGCACAAGAGAGGCGTCTGCAACGATCTGGCCGGAGTTCACCAGTAGAACGGTCGAGCCAGAAGCCGCGGCTGTCTGGGCATGAGCTTCCGGGAGGATGGCGCGTACTAGTAACAAGAGAGGTGCGGCCGGGCGTGATGGGCACCAGCGGAACGACATGCCGCTCCCGCTGTAGCACCCTTGTACTAGCCTTCACCCACGGTCCCTTCCTCGCTTGGGGGGCGATACGAGGGGTCGGGCTTCGGGCCTGGCCCCTCTCTCTTTTGTCGACCACCACCCCCCGATTTACTTAGCGGCGGGTTCGGGGTGGTGGTCCCAAGACAGGGGGATATAGCCGTGGGTGATATCGGCGCTGACTATAGTCGTAGACCAGAGCGCATTTCCTATTAACGCAAGAGAGCATGTACTAGATGGACCGCCAGATGCTCACCCTGTCATTGTTGCTTTACTGAGCGGTCGAGGATACTACTGGAGATGTGCGCCACGATCACGGCCGGTTCCCGAGGGCCTACGCGCGTGCCCTCACCGCTCTCCGGCTCGCCTACCCCGAGGAATTCGCCGCAGCAAGGGCGGCGCGCTCAGATGAGAACAACCTGGCCAGCTACCGCCACGCCCTCGCGGTCCTGAGGACGGCTCACGAGCCGGAGTTCCGGGCGCGGTGTGTCCTGGAGATGACGGACGGGGTGGACGTACTCCGGCGTGCCCCCTGGGGTCAGGGAAGCGGACGAGGGCGGCGTCGTGACCTGGGTGGTCACCGACACCGACATAGCCCGGCAGCTAGCCCGGCTGATCCTCCGTCCCGTCGCGAAGCGTGACCTTCACGCGGGTGGGGTCGAAGCGGTTGTATCCCCGGCGACCAGGGTGGACGGTGATGCGCTCGACCACGAGGCCCACGACCTCCCGGCGCCATGCGAGGTCATCGCCCTCCCAGCGGGCCAGCAAGGCGTGGGCGGTGTCCGGCAAGCCTCCCAGTACTCGGTGCCCACGTACCTCTGACAGGCGTCCCATGAGGTCGGCCCGCTTGGCTTCCAGCCCCGCCCTGATCCTCTTGTAAGCGTCCTTGGTGATCGTGGCCTCGACGTAGTGGTCCTGCTCGGCGTTCAGGAGCCGCTGTTCAATGGACCGAAGCTCGGCGGCGAGGGCACGGCGGTCCTCTCCCTGCTCGACCTCCTGGTCAATGGCGTCGTGGACCATGGGCGAGGTCAGGGCCTCGATGACGCCATCGCGCACGAGGTCTTCCAGGGGTCCGGCCATGATCTTCTGCTGGTGGCCCGCCACCTTCTCGGCACAAATGTAGCTCCGGGTCCCATCGGGCCGGGGGCGGGCGAACATCTTCGAGCCACAGGTGCCGCAGTACACCAGCCCGACCAGGAGGTACCTCCGGGCGTTGGGGCCGGCGTAGGTGGTGCGGTTGGGGTCGTTGAGCACCGCCCGCAACTCTTCCAGGGTGGCGAGGTCCACGATGGGACCCCAGGCCGCCGGGGTCTCCTTGCCGTTGTGGGTGCGCAGCCCGGCGATGCGGGCGGAGGTCAGCACCCTCTTGACGCCCTGCACCTTCCATGGCCCGCCCTTCACCGTGGGAATGCCCTTGCCGTTCCAGTCCGTGACGATCGAGCGCACGGAGGCCCCGTCCTCCAGGACGCGCCGGGCGGCCTCGCGGATGAGACCGGCCTCGAACTCGTTCACGGTCCACTCGAAGGTGTCCCGAGAACGACCGTTGATCATGGGCATGACGTAGTAGCCGAACGGACGTTGGCCCCCTGCCGGACGCCCAGCGGCGGCGGCGGCGTTGTGGCGAAGGCGGGCGCGCTCAGCCTTGTGCTCGCTCTCGTACCTGGCGGTGGCTCCGACGATTCGGGCACCGAGGCGACCCGTCGGCGTGGTCAGGTCGTAGGTGCCGCCCTGCACCATCATGACGCCGGCCCCGGTGCGCTCCACCACGTCGATGAAGGACTCCAACTCCTTCGGGGAGCGGTGCAGGCGGTCGTTGTGCCAGCAGATGACCCCGGCTGCGCCGGCATCGAGATAGGCCAGGAGTTGCTGGTAGGCGGGCCGCTTGCCCTTGTACGCGGAGCGGTCATTGTCTTCGAGCACCCCGGCGACAGGAAGCCCTTCGCTCTCGGCGAGGGCGATGCACTCACCCCGCTGGTTCTCGACGCCTGCCCGGAGACCGAGGGGGTCGGACGAGATACGGACGTACACCCACCAGCCGGATGGCGTCGTGTTCATGGGATATACCGTAGCGGTCCACCAGGAGGACGACACGATGCCGGACCGCTCCTCGCCGCCGAGTTCGGCCAGGTGGCGGGCCAGGGCGGTGGCGGCCTTGTCCAGAGTGGTCGGCATAGCTCCGACGTTACGGCGAGTCGAGCGTTACCCGGCCCAGGGCGTCGATGACGGCGACGACATCGTCGGACTCCGTCGCGGCCACGACGTCGACCGCCCGCTGCAGCAGCCCGCCCGGGTGGGCGACGAGCTTGCCCAGCACGGCGACGTGGCGGTCGAGTGAGTCGATCAGCTGGGCGCGGCGAGCGTCGTCCGCGGTCGAGGCCAGGGTCACCGCCTGCTGCCACGCCTCGTCGCGCGCCACCCGGATGCTGAACCGCAGGACTTCGTCGTCGCCGCCGCCGCCGACGCGATCGATCACGTCGAGCAGCGGCGAGAACCGACCGATGCACCCACGGACCTTTGGCATGAGCGCGGCGAGGACGGCGTTGACGCGCATGAAGTCGTCGTGGAGGAAGGGGATCCGCTCCCCCGGGCACACCTCGGCGGCGACGACGGCCAGGTCGAGGTTGATGTGGGCGTTGATGCCCAGGAGCAGGTGCTGGAGGATGACGTGGTGGCGGGAGCGGGCGGCGTCGAAGGCGACCTGCCAGCATCGGGGCACGGTGCCGCCGCCGAGCGGGCCGAGGTAACGGCCGGCGAACCGGGTCACGAACTCCTCCATACGGGGGGCGTCGTCGAAACCGCCGGCAGCCACCTGGGCCCGGACGGTGCTCGTCGTCTGGCGGTACATCGCCGCGAACCAGCCCAGGCGGTCATGGCGCCGGCGGGCGTCGGCAACGGCGTCGTCGAGCGCGGTCACGACCGCATCTATTCGGGGCGTGGAAATAGATGTCAGTGTCGGCTACCTTCCATCCGACCGTAGCCAGCGACGTGGGGACGCCGTATTCTCGCCTGCCGCCGCGCTCGGGCGCGTGCCTTCCGGTTCGTCGCCCTCTCGGCCACCGTCGTCGCCGGCGCTCCGGGGGTGGCGATGGGCGCCGGCGCCGGGCTTTCCACGCTCGGCCCGGTGCGGTTCGAGGCCCTCGCCGCCGGGGACGGCATCACCGTCGCCGGCGCCGGCACCTACCGCAGGAACGGCGCCGGCCTGGCGGCCGCCGCCTTGTTGTGCTGGCCGGCTTTCGCGTCCCTCAGAGCGTCAAAAACGTGCACCTCAGGGACGCGGAACGCCGGCGCACGGCCGGCGCCGGCGCCTCCGCCGGCCGGGGATGAGCCGGAGCAGCCCGCCGGCAATCCCGGCCACGTTGTGGGCCGCCACCCGGTGGAGGGCGTAGCGCGCCCGGTGCTCGGGCTGGTTGAGGGCCAGGGGGGAGTACCGGTCGACGTGGGCCGACACGTTGTTCCCCTTCCCCACGGTGATGTGGAGGCTGTGGGTGGGCGAGACCTCCCGCAACGACACCTTGCCCCGGTGGAAGATGGCGCCCAGGCGGGTGTCGCGGCGGAACCGGCCGCTGTCCTCGAGCTCCCGCAGCAGGGCCGTCGGGTCGTCGGTGGTGAAGTGGTGGGGGGCGCCCCGGCGCAACGGCTGACCGCCGATGGACTCCACCGGTGAGGAGAGGCCCAGCTCGGCGACCCGATGGGGCACCGGCTTGGCCCCCGGCGCCATGGGCCGGCGGGTCGCCGGCCGGACGTCGTGGACCGCCCAGCCCCGCCGCTCGGCCACCTTGCGGAGCTGGCGGTCGGGGTTGACGACCTCCGCGCTGCCGACCAGCTCCAGCAGGGGCAGGTCGTTGATGGAGTCGGAATAGGCGACCGACGCCGACAGGTCGATGCCCGCCCGTGCCGCGTGGTCCCGGACGGCGCCGGCCTTGGCCGCACCCTGGAGGACCGTGCCGGTGAGCCGGCCGCTGTAGCGCTCGTCGTCGTCGACCTCGGCCGTGGTGCCGAGGCCGCCGGTCATGCCCAGGCCCTGGGCGACGATCTCGGCCAGCTCGGCCGGCGCCGCGGTGGCGACGAAGGTCAGCGCCCCCGCAGCCCGGTGGGCCTCGATCAGCTGGGCGAGGTCGGGGTACACCGTCGGGACGATCGTCTCGTCGGCGATCTCACGAGCCAGGGCCCGCAATTCGGGACGGTGCTTGCCGGCGACGAAGGAAAGGGCGGCGTCCTCGGTGGCGGTGGCGGGACCGGCCCGGAAGACCAGGCGCTGCCAGGCGAAGCCCAGCAGGTCGGCCCGGCCGTAGAAGTGCCGGCGCTGGAGGCCCTGGGCCAGCAGGTAGAGGCTGGAGCCGGGGATGAGCGTGTCGAGCCCGAAGAATGCCGCCGCTCGCCGCTCGGTGGGATGGGGTGGAGGCGCCTCGGGCTCGGGCGCGCCGATGGAGTTGTGCATCTGGTGGTTCCCTTCCTGAAAGGTGCGATGCCGCCGGCGGTCCTTCGACCCGAGCGGGTCCGGACCCGTCCTCAGCGGCTCTGCGCGCACCTTAGCAGCGGAATGCCCACTATGTGATTCATTTCACAAGGCCGCCGGCAAGCGTTCAACCGCTGTTCACGTCGACCAGGGCGTAGGTCGGCGGCCGCCCCTCGGTGCCGGCGCCGCAGCTCAGGAGACGCGCGTCGGCGGCCGGCCGTACCCGGACGCCCACGTCGTAGGACCGTCCGCCCAGGGCGGCGAAGGTCACCCGGACGAGCCCGCCGCCGTGGCCCTGGTACCCGGTCACCCGCAGGTCGTCGACCCCGAGCAGGCCTTCGCTCTCCCGGAGGAACTGCTCGGCGGCCTGGGCGGCGAAGGGCTCCCCCGCCCGGCCCCGGTAGTGCTCCAGGTCGACGGTGCCGGCCTCGTAGCCGTCCACCACGGCCACGGCGTCCGCCGGCGAGAGCCGGCCGAAGTAGAGGCCGTGGGGCAGGCAGACCAGATTGCCGGCGAACCGGTCACCGCCGTAGTGGGACGACTCCCAGACCGAACCCTCACCCCGCGCGTGGAGCGCTCTGGCGACCGGGCGGCCGAGGTTGGCGCAGCACTGGTCGTGGCGGCCGTTGGTGCACACCAGGTAGAGGGGCGCCTCACGGAGCGCGCCGAACCCGAGGGTCTCACCGTCGGCGAGGGGCGAGAAGTCCAGATCGAGGAGCTCCTCCAGGTCGCCCAGCGTGCGCTCCTCGATCCAGCGCCGGCGCCGGCCCGAGTGGGCGACGAAGCACTGCCGGGAGCCGTCGGACGGCCGGACCGGCCGGCGGATAAGCAGGACGCGGAACCAGTGCCGGCGGGAACGGGCCTCCAGCCCGTGCACGACGTGCTCGGGAAGCCCGCTCTGGCTCAGTGCCACCGGGCCCCACGCCCCGGGATGCTCGATCAGCACCCAGTTCCGGACCATCGAGGCGGTGGCCCAGAGGGGCTCGTCGAAGGCGAGCGAGACGGCCGAACAGACCGGGTCAGGCAAGGGCGACGATCTCCAGCAGCCCCTCGACCACCAGCCGGCGGGCGAGGACCAGGCGGCTGGGGCCGTCGAGCAGGTCGGCGAGGTCGGCCGGGCGGAAGTCGCCGGCGCCGGCGATGCGGGCCATGGCCACCTGCAGCGCGGCGGGCATGTCGAGCTCCCGGCCGCCGCCGAGGACGACGGTGAGCCGCTCGCCGTCCCCGACGAGGTGGCAGACCCCGCCGTCCCGCCGGCGCAGGATCGAGTCGTCGTGGAGGTCGTCGACCATCGCGAGCTGGTGGAGCTGGCCGGCGAGGAGAGGCGGCCGGCCGGCGAGGAAGCGCCGGACGGCAGCGGCGGCGACCGCTTCGGCGTCGACGATGTCGAGCCACTTCCGCAGCCGGCCGACGATCTCCTCCACGCCGGCGGCCAACGCCGCCGGATCGTCCGCGTACCCGGCCGGCAGCGCCCGCCGGAACTCGGGCTCGTCGGCCACGCCGGCCACGATCTCCCGCACGACGTCGTGCCAGGTGGTGGTGTTGACGCCGATGGTGAGGTGGGCGGAGAGCGCGTCCTGGGCCCGGGCCGAATGCAGGAACCCACGGGGCACGTAGAGGCAGTCGCCGGCCTGCAGCTCCACCGTCATCACTGGCGGGCCGGCGTCGTCCGCCGTGCCCTTCCACGGCTGGGACACCAGCGGGTCGACGAGGACCGGCTCGTGGATCGACCACGCCTTGGTGCCGGCCAGCTGGAGGACGAAGACGTCGTGGGTGTCGTAGTGGACGCCGAGGCCCCGCGAGCCGGCGGGGGTGACGTAGGCGTTGGCCTGGACGCTGTGCGACAGATCCAGCTCCAGCGCCCGGCAGAAGCGGGTCAGGGGCGGGCAGGACCGGTGGAGCCCCTGGAACACGATGGTGGCGCCGGCCCGGAACTCCTCGAAGATCCGGCCGGGGTCGCCGACGCCGGCCACCGTCTGGCCGCCGATCCTGGCCGAGCGGGTGTAGCGGGAGACGTCGAGAGGCTTGCCGTCACGGACCAGCCGGAACGTCGGCAGCCGGGGGGACGACGACGCCACGATCGCGTCGACGTCGTCGACGGAGAACAGGTCGGCGAACGCGCCGGGATCGGCCGCCGGTCGGTGCAGCGGCGCCCTGGTCCAGTGGTGGTCGAGGAAGGCGGCGACGTCGCCGACGCACCGGGCCAGCCCGGCGGAGCTAGGCGTCGGTGCCGTCGACGTCGGTGGCGTCGGTGCTGTCCGAGTCGGAGTCGGTCCCGTCGGAGTCGGTGGCGGGGGTGTCGCCCTCGTCGGCCGTGTCGGTGGTGTCGCCGGTGTCGGTGGAGTCGTCGGTGTCGTCGGACAACATGCGGGTGGCCTGCACCCCGCGCGTGGTGATGTCGCCGTCGGTGAGCCCTGTCAGCACGTTGGTCATGGCCGAACTATAAGTCGCCCCGACGGAGGGTTACGGCAGGATGACGGTGCCCCCGAGCACCAGCACGCTGCCGAGGATGGCGGTGTTGTTGGCCGACGGCGTGGAGCCGGAGCTCGACGACCCCGAGGGCCCGGTGGGGGCCGAGAGACCGGTCAGGCTGAAGGGGCCTGACAGCGACGAACTGGTGGCCGGGCCGGTGCGGCCGAAGTTGGACGAGCCCGACGCCGCGGTGGTGAAGCCGGAGCTCCCCGACGTGGCGAGCGGCATGGCCGACAGGATCGACGCGCCGCCGGTGCCGCCGCCGGCCGCCGCCGAGCCCACGCTGGAGCCGCCGGCGGCGGCGAGGCCGCCGGGCGACAGGAGGGCGAGGAGGTTCAGGATCCCGCCGCCACCGCCGGCCACGGGAACCGCGGCGCCGGCCGGACCGCCGGAGCCACCCGACGAGAAGGCGGTGATGCCGTTGGCGGCCGTGCCTGTCGTGCCGGAGAGGGCGACGGCGTTGGAGCCGGCGCCGCTGTTGGCGGCCGAGTCGGCACCGCCGGCGGCGAGCGCCGCCCCGGTGCCGCCCGAGCTGCCGGTGCCGCCGGTGGTGACCGCGCCGCCGACGGCAGTCGCCGAGCCGAGGATCGCCGAGTTGGTGGCTGTCGGAGACGAAGTGGCGCCGCCGGTGCCGCCGGTGGTGCCGGAGTTGCCGGACTGCGCGACGGGCTGCGCCGCGGCCGTCGAGGCGGCCGGGCCGGTGTCGCCCGTGTTCGTGCTGCCGGACTGCGCGTTGGCGCCGCCCGAGGAGCCCGACGTCGCCGTGGGGTTGATGGTGACGGTCGACGCGCCGCCGCTGCCGCCGTTCGCCGTCCCGGTGGCCACACCGCTGCCGCCGGTGCCCGAGACGATCTGGGCGCCGGCGGGACGCACTGCGCCCATCACGGCGGCCGCGGCCAGCGCGAAGGCGAAGGCCACTTCGGACCTGCGCCGGGCGGTCGCGGACAGTGCCGCAGCTCTAGAAGACATCGTCACATTCACCTCGTTCGCCGCCATGGGGAAGTTTCGGCTGGCTCACCCTACCAACCGCCCGGCGGTGTGGCGACGAGAAGCCGCGACGGGCCGCCGTAGAGTCGGAGATCTCCGTGGGAGGTGGACCATGCGTTACAAGCTGTTGGGCCGTACCGGGCTCCGTGTCTCCGAGCTGGCCCTGGGCACCATGACGTTCGGCCCGGACTGGGGCTGGGGCGCCGACAAGGACGAGTCCCGGGCCATGTTCGACGCCTTCGCCGAGGCCGGCGGCAACTTCATCGACACCGCCAACCGCTACACCAACGGCACGGCCGAGAGCTTCGTCGGGCAATTCGTGGGCGCCGACCGCGAGCGGTTCGTCATCGCCACCAAGTACACGCTGAGCCGGGACAGCCAGGAACCGAACGGCGCCGGCAACCACCGCAAGAGCCTGGTGGAGTCGCTGGACGCCAGCCTGCGGCGCCTCGCCACGGACTACATCGACATCTACTGGGCCCACATCTGGGACCCGTGCACGCCGATCGACGAGATGATGCGGGCCCTCGACGACCAGGTTCGGGCCGGGAAGATCCTGTACATCGGCATCTCCGACGCGCCGGCGTGGGTCATCTCCCGGGCCGTCACCATGGCCGAGCTCCGCGGGTGGACTCCGTTCAGCGCCATCCAGAGCCAGTACAGCCTGGTCGAGCGCAACGCCGAGCGGGAGCTGCTGCCCATGACCCGCAACCTTGACTTGGCCTTCACCGCCTGGGGCGCCCTGGGCACCGGCGTGCTCACCGGCAAGTACAACAAGGACCCGAAGGGCGACGGCGGGCGCTTAGCCCAGTGGGGCGGCCTCGACGAGCGCAAGCTCGCCATCGCCCGGGAGGTGGCCACAGTTGCCGAGGAGCTGGGCGTGTCCGCGTCCCAGGTGGCCCTCAGCTGGGTCCGCCAGCAGTCCCCGACGATGATCCCCGTGATCGGCGCCCGCAAGGTCAGCCAGCTGAAGGACAACCTCGGCTGCCTCGACGTCACCCTGTCCGCCGAGCAGCTCGAGCGCCTCGACGCCGTGAGCCGGATCGAGCGGGGGTTCCCCTACGACTTCATCACCGGCGGGCGGCCCTCGTTCATGGGTGAGATCTCCGCAAGGGTCGACGACCACCGCCACACGGTCGTCTGACCTGACCGCCCTCGACGCCCTCGCCGGCTGGGACGCGCCCGACGCCCGGGCCGCGGTCGTCGGCCCCTCGGGCGTGCTCGACGTGCGGGGTGACGTGACCCTGGCCGGCGAGTGGGCGTCGGTGACCAAGCTGGTGACGGCGCTGGCCGTGCTGGTGGCGGTCGAGGAGGAGACGCTCGCCCTCGACGATCCCGCGGGGCCGCCGGGCGCCACGGTTCGCCATGTGCTGGCCCACGCCTCGGGCATGGCGTTCGACAGCGACATGGTGCTCGACCGTCCCGGCCGCCAGCGGATCTACTCCAACCGGGGCTTCGAACTGCTGGGCGCGCTGGTGGCCGACCGGGCGGGGATGCCGTTCTCCTCCTATCTGGCCGAGGGGGTGCTGGCGCCGCTCGGGATGAGGGCCACCCGCCTGGAGGGGACGGCCGCCGCCGGCCTCGTCGGGCCGCTGGACGACCTGGTCCGCCTCGCCGGCGAGCTGCTGGCCCCGACGCTGGTCTCGCCGGCGACGCTTTCGGGGGCGACGACGGTGGCGTTCCCGGGCCTCGGCGGCGTGCTGCCCGGCTTCGGGCGCCAGCACCCGCTCGACTGGGGCCTCGGCTTCGAGGTGCGGGACGGCAAGTCGCCCCACTGGACGGGGACGCACAACTCCCCCGCCACGTTCGGCCATTTCGGCCGGAGTGGGTCGTTCCTGTGGGTCGACCCGGACGCGGAGCTGGCGCTGGCCGTCGTCGGTGGGCAGGACTTCGCGCCCTGGTGCCGGGACGCCTGGCCGGCGCTGTCCGACGCGGTGCTCGATTCCTATGGGCTCGACGCGCACGCAACAGGCCGGCGCCCGTAGGCGCCGGCCTGTTGTTGCTGCTGCTACTTCTTCGCCGGCTCCTGCTCGCCGGCGCCGCACCCGCAGGTGCAGTCGTCGGCCGTGCCGGTGTCGGTGTCGGGCTTGGTCGCGCAGCCGCAGCTGCAGTTCTCGTCGCTCATGGCATCTCCTTCTTCTTCTGATTTTCAGTGATACTGGGTGATCGATTTCCGAACGGGTTGGGCGGCCCGATCTGGAGGAGGTCGGTGCTACAGCCCCAGTCGCCGCCGGCCGGGAGGTCGTCGAGCATCGACGCGATGTCGGCGCGGAGCCGGCCGAGCGAGGACATCTCCTCGTCCAGCTCGGCCACCTTCTCCTCCAGCAGCTTGCGGGTGTGGCCGCACGGGCAGAGGCCCCGCCGGCGGACGTCGAGCAGCTCGGCGATGGCCTCCAGCTTGAGGCCGAAGCGCTGGGCCTGCCTGATGAAACGCAGGCGTTCGACCGCCTCGTCCCCGTAGAGCCGGTAGCCGGACGCGCTGCGCTCGGTCTCCGGCAGGAGACCGATGCGCTCGTAGTACCGCACGGTGTCGGCGGACGTGCCCGCCTGCTCGGCGAGCTTCGACACGGTCAACTGGCTCATGCCGCCAGGATAAACCTTGGAGTCGACTCCAAGGTCAAGCGGTTTCCCCGAATGGTATTACGCGGGTTGCAGCTGCCCCCGCAGCGCGCCGGCGGCGTAGAGCGGCTGGGTGTGGATGTTGATGTAGTACTGGCCCGGGTTGGCGGCGATGTTGTCGAGCAACGCCTCGTTCTCGACGGTGACGCACTGGTAGGCCTGGTTCGTCGTCGGGTTGGCGAAGGGGACGACGATCGGGCCGGGCGCCGTCGTCGGGGCGAAGTGGATGTGGAGCCCGGTCGCCGGCAGCGTGATGTCGGTGAACTGGATCGTCATGCACAGCTGGTTGGCCGCGTCGTTGATGGTGATGTACGCCCGGCCGACCCCGTCGGGGTCCCCCGGCCCGGGCCGCTCGTTGGCGCCGAGCATGTAGGCGACGAGGCGGGCGTCGCCGGCGCCGGCCGGTGCGGCCGCGGCCACCAGGAGGCCGGCGAAGCAGGAGATGACGGCGAATGAGACGAGCCTTCGCTTCATGAGTGTTCCTCCGCTCAAAGGGTGCTGGGAGAATAGGTCGCACCGGGCCGGCGCGCCCGGATCAGTCCGGCAGGATCGGCACCGTCATCCCTTGACGCCGGCCGAGCTGGACGGCCCGGTTCACGGACGAGTTGCCGAACCGCCGGCGGATGTCGTCGAGCGCGGCGTCGAGGTCGGCGCCGTTGGAGTGCTCGAAGGGCAGCGGGAGCTGGACGGCCCGGGCGTCGTCCAGGTTCCCGACGGCCATGCCGACCAGGGTGATGCCCTGTCGGGCGATGAGCGGCATGGCGCCGGCGAGGAGGTCGCGCACCGTCGCGAGGATGGGCCGGGTGTCGGCCGTGGCCCGGGGCAGGGTGCGCGACCGGGTCGCACGGGTGAAGTCGTCGAAGCGCAGCCGCAGGGTGATCGTGCGCCCGACCCGGCCGGCGGCCCGCATGCGGCGGGTGACCCGGTCGACCAGGCCCAGCACCACGGCGTCGAGCGACTCAGCCGACCGGCGGGAGCGCCCGAGCGCGCTCTGCGACCCGATCGAACGGCGCCGGCGGCCCACCACCACCGGCCGGGGGTCGCGGTTGTGGGCCAGGGCGTGCAGGTGGTGACCCGACGCCGGACCGAGCATCGAGACCAGGGCCGCCTCGGGTAGGGACGCCACGTCGCCCACGGTGGCGATGCCCCGCGCTCGGAGCTTTTCCGACGTCACCCGGCCCACGCCCCACAGCCGCTCCACGGCCAGCGGATGCAGGAACTCGAGCTCGCCGTCGGGCGGCACGACCAGGAGGCCGTCGGGCTTGGCGACGCCGCTGGCCACCTTGGCCAGGAACTTGGTCCGCGCCACGCCCACCGTGATCCGCAGGCCGACCCGGGCCAACACCTCCCGCCGGAGCCGGGCGGCGATGTCCGCCGGCGGCCCCGACACCCGCCGCAGCCCGCCGACGTCGAGAAACGCCTCGTCGATCGACAGCCCCTCGACCAGCGGACTGGTGTCGTCGAAGACGCTGAACACCGCCTTGCTGGCCTCGGAGTAGGCCGAGATGCGGGCGGGGACGACGACCGCCTGCGGGCAGAGGCGGCGGGCCTGGGTGACGCCCATGGCCGTGCGCACCCCGTACGCCTTGGCCTCGTAGCTGGCGGCCAGGACCACGCCGGGCCCGACGATCACCGGACGGCCGCGCAGCTTCGGGTCGTCGCGCTGCTCGACCGACGCGTAGAACGCATCGAGGTCGGCGTGGAGGATGGTGGCCTGGCCTGGCACGAACACATGTTCGCACACGGGTGCGACACTGCTATCCGAGGTGGTGCTCGCGGAGTGTGGACGGCCGGCGGTCCACGATGCGCTGGGCGATCTCCCGCAGCTTGACGTTCTCCCGTTGTGAGGCCTGGCGCAGCAAGCCGAAGGCATCCTCGGCGGTGAGCTCCGGCGACCGGGCCATGAGGATGCCTTTGGCCTGCTCGATCACCGCCCGGCTCCTCATCGCCTCGCTCAGCTGCTCGCTGAGCTGGGCCGCCTCCCAGTACGCGCTGGCGTTGGCCAGGACGATCGACGCCGCCGCGGCCAGGTCGACACCAATGGCCTCGTCGGCGTCGGCGAAGCCGTGGGGCACCCGGGCATAGAGGTTCAGGGCGCCCAGCCCCTGGTCAGCCGCGACCAGGGGGAGGGAAAGGCTGCTCTCGATCCCGTGAGCCTGCGCCGCCCTGGCGAACTCGGGGTATCTGGTCGTGGCTTGCTCGGCCATCGTGTCAAGGCGCACGACGCGCGTCTCGCGCCAGCTGTCCAAGCAGGGGCCCCGTCCGGATTCGTACTGGGCGATGTCGATCTCAGGGGCGTCGGGGTCGGTGAAGACGCTGGTCCGCGGCTTGCCGTCCTCGGCCAGCATCGTGATCCCGGCCATGGCCGCCGCCGGCATCGCCTCCGTCGTGATCTCACTCACGCGCAAGAGGGTGTCGCCCAGCGAGGTCTTGGCGACCAGAAAACTCGACAGCGCACGCAAAGCCTGCGCCCGGGCGTCGGACATTGGAAAAGGCTCCCCTCGTCGGGTGGAGCCATCCCTTGTCTCTGAAGGACGACAGTTCCCAGTCTACCGACCCTGACGTGGCACCCCTCGGTGAGGGCCCGCGTCAGCCCGCGTAAAGCGCGGCCCGCCACCCGCCGGTGAGAGGGATCGTGGAGAGCAGCCGGGCCGCCCGGAGCAGCCAGTCCAGGGCTTCGCCGGCGCCGACCTCAGGCGGCACGGCCACGACCAGCCCTTTGCGGACGTGGTCCTGGACGACAGGCCATCCTTCGGGGACCGGGTGCCCGAGCTGGGCCAGCAGCGACTTGGCCCTGGACCCCGCCGGGTGCTGGAGACCGAGCATCGCCGGCTCGCGCCGGCCCCGGCGGGTCACGGTCCCCGGCGTCCAGGTGCCCAGGGGCACGACCGGCCCCCGGCCTGAGAGGAAGGAGAAAGCGCCCCTGTCCGGCGGGACGTCGTCGACGTTGACCGCCGGCTCGAAGTTCACCCACCCCTTGCCCGCCTCCGCCATGGCCGCCATGGTCCGCACGACGTCCTGGGCGTCCTCCGGCCGGAACTCGACGTATCGCGGCTCGATCGTCATGGTTCTCGTACGCTCTCAGTAGAGCCCAAATGCAAATCTCCAGTTCAGCGGGGGTGCGCTACGCGTAGACACAAGACGCATCTACTCTCACGCTCGGTATAGCTTGGACATTCCTATTGCAGCGTTTCCGCCGTTCTGGTTGGATGAGGCCTAACGAGCGGGGCGCCAGGCGCCCCCCTACAACGAGAAAAGGTGGGCAACCTGCAATGAACCTCCGCAAGAAGGTCACGACCGTATTCGGTGCAGCGGCTGCTGCGTCCGTCATCGCTGGCGCAGCGGCTTTCGCCTGCACCAACCTGGCCACCCTCAACCTGTCCAGCACCGCTGGCAAGGCTGGCGACTCCGTCACCGTCACCGGCTCCTCGTTCCGGGTGAACTCGGCCAACGTGGCCTCCTCCGACCCCGTCGTCCTGCGTTGGAACGGCACTGAGGGCACCCAGCTCGCCAGCGTCGTCCCCGACAAGGCCGGCAACATCTCCGCGACGTTCGCCATCCCCGAGGGCCAGCCCGGCTACTACGTGATCGTGGCCACCCAGAAGGACGCCAAGGGCGTTGACGCCTACGGCACCCCGGCCCGTGCTTCCTTCCAGATCCTCGGCGCCAACGGCCAGTCCGTTGTCACCCCGGCCGTTTCCTCCGCTGGTAGCACGGTTGCTTCCTCGCCGTCCTCCTCGGGCATCATCGCCCTGACCGTCGGCCTCGGCGCCCTCGGCCTGGCCCTGTTCGGCGCTGGCTTCGTGGCCTTCGTCCGTCAGGCCCGCCGCCGTGACGTCCCCGTCACCGCTTCGGTGCGCAAGTAACACTCAGTAGCTAGAAGCAGTCTGCAGCTAGAAGCAGTCCGTAGCTAGCAACACCGGTTCCGACCTCTGCCGGGCCTTCGGGCCCGGCAGAGTCGCGTCCGGGCCCGGGCTCGATCGGCGCCCCCTCGATCTGGCTGCAGTTGACCGCGTCTGTGCGGGGAACTGCAGCCAGATCGCTGGTTAGAACAGTCCGAGGAGGGCGCCGACGGCGCGGAGGGTGTGGCCGCCGGCCTCCTCGGCGATGTCGAGGGCCCGGGGCACGTCGAGGTCGTCCAGCAGGGCGTCGACCGCGGCCTGCTCGGCGCCGGCGTCGGCGGCCGACGTGCCCGCCCGGGACCACAGCCGGTCGAGGCGGGCGGCGGCGTCGGCCAGGGCGCCGGCGCTGTAGTCCCACGAGGCGGCCCAGGGGCGGTCGATCAGGAGCAGGCGGATCGCGCCCGCCGGCCAGTTGTCCTCCAGCAGGTCGTGGACGAGCACCAGGTTGCCGGTCGACTTGGCCATCTTCTCGCCGCCGACGGTGACGGTGCCGGCGTGGAGCCAGGACCGGGCGAAGGGGCGGACGCCGGTGGCGTCCTCGGCCTGGGCCGCCTCGAAGGCGTGGTGGGGGAAGGCGAGGTCGGCCCCGCCGCCGTGCACATCGATGCCGGGGCCGAGGGTGGCCAGGGCCATGGCCGCGCACTCCGAGTGCCAGCCCGGGCGCCCCGGGCCCCACGGGCTGGGCCACGCCGGCTCGCCCTCGGCCGACCGCTGCCACACCGGCGAGTCCAGCGGATCGTCCTTGCCGGCGTCGGTCGCATGCCGTCCGCCGTGCTCGGCCAGCAGCGCCAGCGCCGCATCACGGTCCAGGCCGGCCCGCTCGGCGACCGGCGCCCCCCGCTGGTAGACCGCTCCCCCCCGCTCGTAGGCCACGCCGGCGGCCAGCAGGGCCTCGGCCAGGGCGATGACCTCGTCGATGTAGACGTGGGCCTGCGGCTCGTAGGTCGGGTGGCCGACGCGGAGGACGCGCATGTCCTCCTCGAACCGGTAGGTCTGGCGGGTGGCCAGGGTGCGCCAGTCGGCGTTCTGCCGGCGGGCCTGGTCGAACATGTCGTCGTCGACGTCGGTGATGTTCCGGCACACCTCGACCTCGACGCCGGTGTGGCGGAGCACACGGGCCAGCACGTCGATCCACACGAAGGTGGAGGCGTGGCCGAGGTGGGTCGTCCCGTACGGCGTGATGCCGCATACGTAGATGCGGGCGGTGCCGATGACCGGGACGGGCCGGCCGTTGAGGCGCAGGGTCATGGGCGGAGCGTAGGCCGTCGCTCCCCGGCCGGGCCCCGGTAGAGTCTGCTCGGTCGACGAGAACGAGGCCGCGTGACACCCAACGACGACCGGGCCGGACCCCACCGGCGGGTACGCGTCCGGCTGTTGGGCCCGCTCCGGGTCTACGTCGACGGGGCGAGGATCGACGACCCTCCGGCCGGCCGCGCCGCCAGCCTGCTGGCCCTTCTGGCGATCGACGCCGGCCACCTGATCCCCCTCGACCGCGTCATCGACGACCTATGGCCCGCCGGCCCGCCGGCCAAGGCGAGGGAGAACGTGGCGTCGCTGGCCAGCCGATTGCGCCGGGTCGTGGGCCGTGACCGTATCGAGGGCAGCACCGCCGGCTACCGGCTCGTCGCGGGCGACGGCCTGTCGACTGATCTCGGCGACGCGGAGTCGGCGGTGGCCGACGCCGAAGCCCACCTGGCGACGGGCGCCCTGGCGTCGGCCTGCGCCGCCGCCCGCCAGGCGCTCCAGCTCCTCGATGCCGGCGACCTCCTGGAGGACGACCCCTACGCCCAATGGCTCGAGGCGCCCCGCCGGCGGGTCGAGGGCCTCAGGCGGCGAGCCCGCCGCGGCCTCTGGACGGCGGCGCTGGCCCTGGAGGACCCCCGCTCGGCGGTCGAGGCGGCCACCGCCGCGGTCGAGAGCGACCCCTTCGACGAGGAGGCGTACCGGGCGCTCATGCGGGCCGACCACCGCCTCGGCGACCGGGGTGCGGCGCTGCTCGCCTTCAAGCGCCTCGATCAAGGCCTCCGCGAGGAGCTGGGCGCCGGCCCCACCCGCGAGACCGTCGCCCTCTACGAAGCCATCGTCGCCGGGCGGCCCGAGCCCGACCCCGCCGCCGGCTACGACCCGCTCGGCGCCGGCCACGGGCCCCGCCCCGCCCCCCTGGTCGGCCGCGCCGCCGAGCTGGCCGTCCTGCGCAGCGCATGGAACGACGCCGTCGCCGGGCGGGCCTCGATGGTGTTCCTTTGCGGCCCCGCCGGGTCGGGCAAGTCGCGACTGGCCGCCGAGCTCGTCGCCGTGGCCGAGGACACCGGCGGGACGGCCATGCGGGCCCGCTGCAACGAGGCCGAGCGCTCGCTGTTCCTCCAACCCATCCTCGAGGCGCTGCGGGGCTACCTGGAGCCGGCGCCGGCCGGCGTGGTCGACGACCTCGTCGGCAGTTGGGCCGGCACCATCGCGGAGCTGCTGCCCAGTCTGCGGGCGGACCTGGGCGACGTCGACTACGAACGCACCGGCCCCGAGCTGGAGCACCGCCGGTCGCTGGAGGCGGTGACCGAGGTCGTCGCCCGCATGGCCCAGCGCCGGCCGACCGTGCTGGTGCTCGAGGATCTGGAGCACGCCGGCGCATCCACCTTGGAGGCCCTGCGGTTCATGGCCGGCCGCCTCCGGGCTGAGCGCCTGCTGATCGTCGTGACCGTGCGGCCCGAGGAGGGTCGGGAGGCCATCGAGACGCTGGAGCACGCCGGCCGTGAGATACGCCTCAGCCCGTTCACCGAGACGGAGGTCGAGCAGCTGGCCATGGCCATGGGCACGCCTCGGCTGGGTCGCCCCGTCCACCAGCTCACCGGCGGCGACGTGCTGTTCTCCGTCGAGGCGCTCCGGCTGGCGGCGGCGACCGACCGGGCCGCCGACGCCCTCCAGGTGGCCCGCTCGCTGGCCGAGGTCGTGACCGAGCGGGTGCGCAACGCCGGCGCCGACGTGGAGGAGTTCCTGCGCATGGCCGCGGTGGTGGGCGACGCCTTCGACCTCGACCTGGTCGGCCGGGTCCAGGGCACCGACCCCGAACGGGCGGCCCGGCTGGCCGAGCGGGCGCTCGACGCCGGCCTGCTGACGTCGAGGGACCACGAGCTGGCCTTCGCCAACCGGGTCATCCACGAGGTCCTCTACGACAGCACGCCGCCGGCGGTGCGGGTCAGCCGCCACCGCCGCATCGCCGAGCTGGTGGCCGACCGGCCGGAGACCGCCGCCGCCCACCACGAAGCAGCCGGCGACTGGGCCGCCGCCTGCCGGGCCTGGGCGGTGGCCGCCGAGGGGGCCCAGCGCCGCTTCGCCAATCGCGACGCCGAGCGCCTGCTCACCGCCGCGGTCACCGGCGCCGAGCGGGCCGGCGACGAGGCGACGCTGGCGGCGACCTCTCTGCGCCGGGGCCAGGTCCGCGAGGAGCTGGGCGACTACGCCGGCGCCCGGGCCGACCACCAGCGGGCCCTCGCCGTGGCCCGGGCCCTGGGTGACGGCCGGCTCGAAGCTCTGGCCCTCGAACGCCTGGGCTGGACCGCCTACTACGGCCGCGACGTCGAGCAGGCTGTCGACCTGGCCGAGCAGGCGACCGCCCTGGCCGAAGCGGCCGCCGCCGCGCCCGGCGCCAGGCCCAGCGCGCTGGTGCTCGTCGGTCGGGTCCGGCACTGGGCCGGCGACATGACGGGCGCGGCGGCGGCCTACGGCGAGGCCATGGCCGGCGGGGCCGAGCCGGCGACGGTGGCGTCGGCCCTCAGCTGCCTCGGCGCGCTGCTGGAGCACGGCGACCGCTTCGACGAGGCCCGCGACGTCCTGACCCGGGCCATGACCCAGTGCCAGGAGACGGGCTCGTTCCGGGCCCTGCTCCGCACGCTGTTCTTCGCCGGCCTGGCCCGGGCCAACCTCGGCGACATGGTGGGCGCCCTCCGGGTGTTGGAGCGCAAGCTGGCGCTGCTCGACCGCTACGAGGTCCGCTTCTACCGGGCCCGCACCAACACCACCCTGTCCTGGGTGTGGCGGGAGCTCGGGGACCTCGGCCGGGCCGAGGACCTGGCCCACACCGCGATCGAGCAGTCGCGCGAGGTCTCAAGCGGCTCACTGCAGACCGAGCAGGAGCTCCACGCCCTGCTGGCCGCGGCTGAGTGCCGGCTCCTCGCCGGCGACCCGGCCACGGCCGCCACGCACATCGGGGAAGCCGAGGCGCTGCTGCGGACGTGGATGCCGTTCCGCTGGCGGGCCGAGCTGCGACTGGTCGACGTGGCCGGCCGCCTGGAGCCCGAGCGGGCCGAGCACCTCCTCGACATGGCCCGCCAACGCGGGTCGGCAAAGTACGAGGCACTGGCCCTCGGCCGCCTCCGCCGGCACGAGGAGGCGGCGACTGTCGCCGAACGCACCGGCTCCCCGCTCCTGCTGGCCGAGGTGGCACCGGCCGCCGAGGCTCGGGCCGCCCTCCAGCAGATTGCCGCCTCACTCCCCCGCGAGATGCGATCCCGCTTCGCCATGCACGGCCGCTTGACGGCGCCCCTGCGCAGCTAAAGCGGGCGCAGCCGCACCCACAGGGCCCGTGCCGGGTCCCGCCCATCGTTCTGCCAGCGGTGGGGCCGGTCGGTGCGGAAGTGGAGGGCGTCGCCCGGCCCGACCCGGTACGCCAGCCCGTCGACCTCGAAGTCGAGGGCGCCGTCGAGCACGAAGACCAGCTCCTCCCCTTGGCGCTGGACCACGCCGGCCCCCGTGCCGGCGCCGGGCGCCACCGTGGTCATCTCGCCGTCGAGGAAGAACCGGGCGTAGGACCCCGAGATGGACCGGCACTCCACGCCGCTGTAGGGCGTGTACGCCGCACCCCGGTCGGGGGCGGCGGTGAAGGCGACCGGGCCGGCGCCGTCGGCCTCCTCGTCCACGAAGTAGCCCACCGGGCGGTCGAAGGCGTCGGCCAGCTTGAGCAGCGTGGTGATGGTGGGCACCATCCCGTTGCGCTCGATCTTGTGGATGGCGGCGGCCGACACGCCGGCCCGCTCGGCCAGCTGCTGCAACGACAGGCTCTGCTGCAGCCGCAGCTCCCGGAGCCGGGGACCGATGGAGCTGACGATCCGATCCACTGCTGTCTCAGCGGGGGCGAGGTCGGTCATTTCGGGTGCGTCTCCTTGACAAGCAGTCGAATCGATATTCAGTATAGTAAACGGACGTACATCTATCGTCCATGCCCTGGGAGGCGGTGGTCACGATGAGGATCGTTGTCGTCGGTGGTGGTGCGGCCGGCATCGGCGCGGCCGGCGCGGCCAAGGGCACCGACAAGAGCGCCGAGGTCGTCGTCTACACCGAGTACGAGGACGCGGCCTACAGCCCCTGCGGCATCCCCTACGTGCACGGCAAGGAGATCGCCGACTTCCAGTCGCTCTTCCTCGCCACCAAGGAGTCGTACCGGGAGGCCGGCATCGACATCCACTACGAGACCGCGGTCACCGGCCTCGACGTGGCGAAACGGACCGTCACAGTCAAAGGCGAGGGCGACGTGTCGTGGGACCGCCTGATCCTGGGCACCGGCTTCAACTACGCCGACCCCGGCGTGCCCGGCACCGACCTCGACGGCCTGTACTACGTGAAGAACATCCGCGAGGCCATCGAGTGGGACAAGGTCCTGGACAACACCAAGGTCGCGGTGGTGATCGAGGCGTCGCCGCTGGGCCTGGAGATGGTCACCGCCCTGGCCCACCGCGGCATCGAGACCCATCTGGTCGACCACCACCCGTGGGCGCTGGCCGAGGCCACCGACCCCGACATCGCCGCCCCGGTCGAGGAGTCGTGGGCCGAGATGGGCGTCAAGATGCACTTCAACACCAAGCTCGAAGCCTTCGTCGGCGACGGCGCCGGCAAGGTCCGGGCCGTCAAGACCGATCAGGGCGAGCTGCCCGCCGACCTGGTGGTGGTCTGCACCAAGAAGCAGCCCAACACCACGCTGGCCGCCCGCGCCGGGCTCAAGACCGGCTCCACCGGCGGCATCGTCGTCGACGAGCGGATGGCTACGTCGGTCCCCGGCATCTTCGCCGCCGGCGACTGCATCGAGATCCCCCACGGCGTCAGCAACGTCCCGATCCAGGGCCTCTCCGGCAGCCACGCCTACGCCCAGGGCAAGGTCGCGGGCACGAACGCCGCCGGCGGGAAACGGGCCTACCAGCCGGTGTACGTTCCGTGGGGCATGGTGGCGGGCAAGTGGATGATCGGTGGCGTGTCCTTCGGCGAGACGCTGGCCACCGCCCTGGGGGTGCCGTTCGTGCTCGGCCAGGCCACAGGGATCTCGCGGGCCCGGTACTACCCGGGCGTGAGGAAGATCAAGGTCAAGCTGCTGGCCGAGCCGGGCAGCCTCAAGCTCATCGGCGCCCAGATGGTCGGCCAGGAAGGGATCAAGGAGCGGGCCGACTTCCTCGCCATGTGCGTGAAGACCGGCATCACCCTCACCGACCTGGCGTACATGGAGAACGTCTACTCGCCGCCCATCGGCGCCCTCAATGAGCCCATCGCGGTCGCGGCCCAGAACGGCCTGAACTCGTTGAAGTCCTGACATGGCGACCTCGTTCCCGCGCTGGTTGCGTCAGAACTCCGAGCACTACCTGATGATGGACGCCCAGCGCCGGATGGCCACCAAGTACGGCCGCCAGCCGCCCCCGAAGCCGCACGGCCTCACCGAGCGGTTCTGGCTGAGCGTGTTCGCCCCCGTCTACCGGCTGCTGCCCTGGAAGATGCGCAGCTTCACCATGCAGTTGATGCCCGGCAGCCACCGCCAGCACTGGAGCCGGCCGGCGGTGCGAGGGGTTCCCGCGGTCGGCCCGACCGGCCCGGAACCACGGGTTCCACCAAGAGCTACACCCGAGACAGTTCCCGAAACCGGAGGAGAGTAGATGCCCAAGACCGTGAACGTCGACCGTCCCGCAGACGGCGAGGTCCTGTACAACACCGACGAGAAGATCTTCCCGGACCTCAAGGCCGAACCCGGCGAGAAGGCCTTCGTCTTCATCCACACCGTCCCCTACGAGGGCTCGGTGGCGCTCGTCAACCTGCTGACCTCGACCCGCCTCGTGCGCAAGGGCTTCGACGTCAGCATCATCCTGTACGGGCCGGGCGTGCTCCTCGCCTCCGGCACCCGCGGCTTCCCCGCTGTCGGCCAGGAGGCCTTCCCCGGCCACATGGCCATCAACAACCAGATCAAGACCCTCATCAAGGAGGGGGCGACGATCTACGCCTGCCGCTTCGCCATGGGCGCCCTCTACGGCTTCCGCGAGGACGACCTCATCGAGGGCGTCAAGCCCTTCCACCCGCTGGACGTGCTCGACTCCGCCCTCACCGCGTGGCGGGCCGGCGCCTTCCAGATCAACACCTGGACGGTCTGAGCTTCCCGTTCCCGTTCTGGCACTCCCCTCGGCCAGGATGTTGGTCGAGGGGAGTGCTCTCTTCACGCAGCACATTCATCTGGAGGTGATCCATGGACACCATCGCCGACATGGGCGGCATGCAGGGCCTCGGGCCGGTGCAGCTCACGCCGCCGGACGATCCGCCGTTCCACGAGGAGTGGGAGCGCCGGGCCTTCGCCATGGCCCTGCTCTCCATGCGGGTGTCGGGCACCAACCTCGACGCCTTCCGCCACGCCCTCAACCGCCAGCACCCCCTCGACTACCTGGCGGACGGTTACTACGGCCGGTGGCTGAACTGTGCCGAGAACCTGCTCACCGACAGCTCGATCATCGCCCCCGGCGCCGTCGAGGCTCGGGCCCGCACGCTGGCCGGCGAGGACGTCGAGGAGCCGCCGGCGCCCGAGCCGAACAAGCCCGACTACGCGCCCACCGCCGGCGGCTCGCTACGCCAGATCGACACGCCCCCGAAGTTCGCCGTGGGCGACCGGGTGCGGGCCAAGGACATCCACCCGATCGGCCACACCCGCCTGGCCCGCTACCTCCGCGGGCGGGTGGGCATCGTCGAGATCCTGCAGCCAGCGGCGCTGCTGCCCGATACCCACGCCCACTTCCTGGGCGAGAACGCCCAGCACGTCTACAACGTGTCCTTCACCTCCGACGAGCTGTGGGGCCCGGAGGCGGAGCCGTTCGAGCTGCGCTACGACCTGTACGAGGACTACCTGGAGCCCGCATGACACACGAGACCACGCGTCTGCCCATCGCCCTGCGCACCGAGGCCCTGGAGTCGATCCTGCTGGAGCGCCAGCTCGTCGACCCCAAGGTCATGGACACCTACATCCGCATGTACGAGTCCGACATCGGCCCGCTCAACGGGGCCAAGGTCGTGGCCAAGGCGTGGGTCGACCCCGAGTACAAGGCCCGCCTGCTCGCCGAGGGCACCAGCGCCATCGCCGAGCTGGGGTTCAAGGGCCCCCAGGGGGAGCACATCGTCGTCGTGGAGAACACGCCGGCGGTGCACAACGCGGTCGTCTGCACGCTCTGCTCCTGCTACCCGTGGCCGGTCCTCGGCCTGCCGCCGACCTGGTACAAGGACCCCGCCTATCGCGCCCGCATGGTGCGCGAGCCCCGCGCCCTGCTGGCCGAGATGGGCCTCACCCTCGACGAGAACGTCGACGTCCGCGTCTGGGACAGCAGCTCCGAGGTCCGCTACATGATCCTGCCCGAGCGGCCGGCGGGTACCGAGAACCTCTCGGAGGAGGAGCTGGCCGCCCTGGTCACACGCGACGCGATGGTGGGCGTGGCCAAGGTCGCCGCACCGTGACCGCGCCGGCCCCGACCGCTGTCCTCGACGTCGACGGTCCCGCCGCCCCACCCCGTAGCAACGGGGAGCTGGTCTTCGCCGCGCCGTGGGAGAGCCGGGCCTTCGGCCTGGCCATGGCCCTGCACGCCGGCGGTGTCTTCGACTGGGAGGACTTCCGCCGCCAACTCATCGCCGCCGTCGCTGAGGCCGAGCGTGAGGCCGACGAGCCGTTCAGCTACTACCGGTGCTGGCTGCTGGCGCTCGAGCGGGTGCTGGCCGCCGGCGGCGTGGTCAGCACCGAGCAGCTGCTCGACCGGGCCGAGGAGCTCGACGCCCGCCCCGCCGGCCACGACCATGACGGGCACGATCACGAGCACTGACCGTCCCAAGACCCTCTCGGTCGACGCCACGTGGGAGGGCGGCTACCGCTGCCGGGTGCAGGCCCGGGACCACGTGATGATCGTCGACGAGCCGACGACCGCCGGCGGCGCCGACGCCGGCCCCCACCCCACCGAGGTCTTCCTGGCCTCGGTGGCCTCGTGCTTCACGCTGGCCGTCTACCACGTCGCCCACAAGCGGGGTGTCGAGCTCGCCGACCTGGCCGTGCGCGCCGTCGGCACCTACGACGGCCCCAGGTTCGTCCACGTGCGGGTCGAGGTCACCTCCACCCATCCCCACGACGAGCTCGAACCGCTGCTCCAGCGGGCCTCGGCGGTCTGCTACGTGTCCAACACCATGCGGTCGGTCGACGATATCGAGGTCGTGCTCACGTCGTCCTAGATCCGGAGCAGCCGGTATGTTGCGGGCGCACACATTCACCGCCCCCGTGCACCAGAGCCCCGACGCAGCCGCGATACCTCCGATGACCACCCCCGCCTACCATCGCCCGATGCTGCTGGGGGGTAGGACGCACGGGTCATGGGCCGCGCTGGCCGGCGTGCTGGGTGTCCTGGTCGCCATGGCGTGGAGCCCGGCTCCCGCCCAGGCCCACGCGCTCCTGGTGGCGTCGATCCCCGCCGACGGCGAGAGCGTCGACGTCTCGCCGGCGCAGGTGCTGCTGACGTTCACCGAGGTTCCGGACCTGAAGCTGACGACCATCCACGTCGTGGACTCGACCGGCAAGCAGCTGGAGACCGGTCCGGTGGTGCCGGTGCCGGGGCAATCGACCCAGGTGAGCGTGGGCGTCGGGACGCTGCCGAAGGGCGTCTACACGACCACCTGGCGGACCACCTCGGCCTCGGACGGCCACACCACCGCGGGCTCGGTCGCGTTCGGGGTGGGCGTGCCCGCGGTCGCCGCCGGCACGAACGGCACGGCCAGCGCGGTGAAGTCGCCGCCGCCCACCGCGATCGGGATCGCCGGGCGCTGGCTGTTCTACGTCGGGGCGGTGCTGATGCTCGGAGCCACCGTCGTCGGCGTCTTCGTCGCCGCCGACATCCGCACCGTGCCGGGGCGCGCCGTCCTCGCCGCCTGGTCGGCGGCCGCCGGCGGGCTGGCGCTGACCATCGTCGATCAGCGGGCCAAGGCCGAGACCAGCCTGGGCAACCTGCTCTCGTCGTCGACCGGCCACAAGCTGCTCACCGAGGTGGCGGCGGTCTCCCTCGCCGGCGTGGCCGTGGGCTGGTCGGTCATCAGGCCGAGCCGGCGGGCGCTGCTGGCCGTCGGGGCCGGCGCCGCCGCGGTGATGCTCGGCCGCACGCTCGCTGGCCACGCCGACTCGTCCACGGTCCGTTGGTTCACGGTGAGCGTGCACTGGGCCCACCTCGTCTCCGTCGGGGCGTGGGTCGGTGGCCTGCTCTGGCTGCTGGTCGCCATCAAGCGGGGCGACCCCGGCCAGGGCCGCGGCCTGGCCCGTCGCTTCTCGTCGGTGGCGGGCGTGACGCTGGCCGTCGTCGCCGTCTCCGGGACCCTGCGCGCGGTGAACCTGGTGGGCGCCTGGAACCGGCTGACGGGCACGGACTTCGGCGTTGCCCTCCTGGTGAAGCTCGCCCTGTTCGCCGGGCTCGTCGGCCTGGGCGCGGTCAGCCGCTTCCGCCACGTCCCCGCGGTCGCCACCGCCGGCCTGGGCCGGCTCCGGGGCGTGGTGCGGGGCGAGGTGGCCATCGCCGCCGGCGTCCTCGGCGCGACCGCGGTCCTCGCCGGGCTGCCGCCGTCGGCCATCCTCGCCGCCGCGTCCCGATCCACCGCGCCGGCGACGGTCGTCGTGAGCGGCAACGACTACGCCACCTCGGTGCGAGTGCGGCTGGTGGTGAGCCCCGGGCTGCCCGGCCCAAACCGGTTCGACGCCACCGTGTCGGACTACGACTCGGGCCAGCCCGTGCCCGCCGAGGCGGTGTCGCTCCGCTTCCAGATCAAGGACTTCCCCGACGTGGCGCCGGCCACCCTCGATCTCACCCGCACCGAGAACGGCCGGTGGGGCGCATTCGGGCGACCCCTGTCGATCGACGGACGCTGGACGGTCACGGCCATGGTCCAGACCGCGACGGACGCCGTCGAGGTGCCGATGGAGCTGGTCCCCCGCAAGCCCGACACGTCGGCCACGCCCGTGGCCGGATCCGATGCCGCCGGGGCGTGCGGGCAAGGCAAGCCCGACGACGCCGTCACCGTGACCTGGGACTCCGACCCCAACCCGCCCAAGGCCGAGGGGGCGGTCCTACAGCTCACCGTGCGCCGTGACGGGCGGGTGGTAACGGGCGCCAAGGTGTGCGTGGCCGCCGACATGCCCGACATGCAGCACCCCGGCATCACCAAGGTGACCAAGGAGGTCGGCGCCGGCCGCTACGACGCCGAGTTGAAGTTCGGCATGCCCGGGGCGTGGGCCGCGTCGATCACCATCGCCGAGCCGGGGCGGTCGTCGGTGCTCGTGCCTCTCAAGCTCGAGGTGAAGTAGACCGCGTTCCCCGGCGGAGTTGGGGATTCGTTGGGCGCCCTTTGGGGGCGCCTTGGGCCGCAGGCGGGATGCTGGGTGGGCGAACGAAGGACAGGCACACCCGTGGACGTCACCGAACACGTGATGATGGTTGCGACGGGCGGGACGGCCGGTCGGTCGTTCGCATGAGAATCCAGATGGGTCACGGCGTCACCGCCCGGGGTGAACCGGATGGGCTGGCGGTCCGGATGGTGGCCCGCCTCCGGGTCGCGGTGGCGATCGGCGTGGCCGCCGCCGGCTCCTTCCTCCCCGACATGGCCGGCCGGCGGGCCTGGCTGTTCCTGATCATCGGCCTGGCATGGGTGCCGTGGGCGGGTGTCGTGCTCCTCGCCGCCGACGGCGACTCGAAAAGGCTGCGGTTGTGGGGAGGCCCGGTCGGGGACCTGCTCGTGCTGTTCGCCGTGCAGGTCCTCGCCCCGGGGATGGCCAACGCCGCACTCCCCGGCTACGCGGCCGTCGTGGCCTTCGCGGCCTACACCGGCGGGAGGGGGTTCGCCTCGTTCCTCGCCGCCGGCGCGCTCACCCTGGCCCTGGCTGCCCAGCAGTTGGGCCCGGCGTCCGCGCTCGACAACTCGGCCGCCGCGCTCCTCGGGGCCGTGCTGGTCGCGCTCGTGCTGCTCCTCGACCGCACCGCCGGCCTGCAACACCAGGCCCAGGCCCACTCCGCCCGGGTGGAAGGCCGGTCCGACGCCATCCTGGCCCACATCGCCGACGGGGTCATGGTGACCGACGCCAGCAGCCGGCTCACCCAATGCAACCCGGCACTCGGGCGGCTCCTCGGACGGGCGGAGGGCAGCCTCGTCGGCCTCTCCTGCTCGCAGGTGCTCGGGTTGCGGGCCGGCGAGCGGGCCCTGGACTGCTCCGGAGGCTGCGCCCTGCTCGCCGGCGGCAGCCACGGCGACGCCGCCCTGGGACGGGAGGTCTGGCGGGCCGAGGCCGACGGGCGCCGGCAGCCGCTCCTCGCCAACGCGGTGGCCGTCGGACATGCCGACGGATCGCAGGAGGTCGTGCACTCCCTGCGCGACATCACCAAGGTCAAGCAGGCCGACGAGGCCAAGACCCTGTTCCTGGCCACCGCCTCGCACGAGTTGCGGACACCCCTCACCGTGATCAACGGCTTTGCCAGCGCCCTGCGCAGTGAGCCGGACACGGACCCCGTCATGCGGGACCGGGCCCTGGACGCCATCGAGCGTCGCAGCCTGGAGCTGACGCGGATCATCGACCGGCTTCTGCTGTCCAGCCGCATCGAGGCTGGTCGCGTCGACCTCAAGCTGCGGGCCACCGATCTCCGCCCCCTCCTCCGTGAGCGGACCGAGGCACTGGCCGCCGCCACCCGCCGCCGGGTCGACCTGGAGATCGACGACGACCTCCCCGACGTCCGGGCCGACGTCCAGGCCCTGGTGACCGTCGTCGACCACCTGCTCGACAACGCCATCAAATACTCGCCGGGCGGGGAGCCGGTCGCGCTCCGGGCCCGGCTGACCGGCGGTCAGGTCCGCGTCGAGGTGGCCGACGCCGGGGTGGGCATGGACGCCGACCAGCTGGCCCACTGCTTCGAGAAGTTCTGGCAGGCGGAGTCCACCGACGTCCGCCGCTTCGGCGGCACCGGCATCGGCCTCTACATCGTCCGCTCGCTCGTCGATGCGATGAAGGGCGACATCGAGGTAACGAGCGTGCTCGGCGCCGGCTCCACGTTCGGCGTGGTCCTCCGCGTCGCCGGCGACGACGCTCCCCGGGACGAGGACCCGGTGCCGGCCGGCGAGCCGTCGGTCATCCGGGAGTTCATGCGCCAGATCGGCGTGCCCATGAGGGTGGACGCATGACCGGCCCGGGAGGCCGGTCCAGCAAGCACTCACTGGGCCGTCCCTCGAAGAGGGTGGACCAGTGACAGTCGTGGCCGTCGCCGCCCTCAACCTCCTGCTGGGCGTCGTGTACATCAGCTACGGCGTCATGACGATCATCGACCTGCGCCGGGGCTGGGACCAGCGGGGCTTCTCCCATTTCGGGCTGGCGTGGATCGCCATGGCCTTCACCTGCGGGCCCCACCACTTCGAGCACGGGCTGCACGTCGCCCTGGCCGGCCGGGCCGGGGGTCCCCTCGACCTCTTCGCCGTCATCGTCGGGCTTCCCGCCGGCGTCATCTGGTTCCTGCTGCGGGTCGAGGCGCTGACCGGCGGCCGGGGCGACCGGTTCATCTCCCACACCCCTCGCTGGGTGGCCGCCCTGCCGGCGGTGAGCGTGGCCTACGTGGTGCTTCTGGTGGGGGCCGCCGGCGCCATCCTGCGTCACGGCGCCGAGTTCGGTCCCAAAATGACGCCGAACGTCCTCCTCCTCGCCGTGTACTTCCTCATCGGCTACTACCTGCTGCGCACCCAGCTCCGCAACCACGGGCCCCTCGGCGGGTGGTCGGTCTCCGGCCTGTCGCTGACGTTCGTCTTCCCGACGTGCGGGCTGATGCACATCGCCTTCGTGGTGTACGCAGCCTCGGGCCGGTACGCGGTCGACACCCACGGCCTCGTGATCGACTGGCTGGCCGTCCCTGCCGCCCTGTACTTCGTCTGGGTCGTCCGGTCGATGATCTACCTCCAGACATTCGAGGACTGGAACCGCTCCAGCGCGGGCACGGTGCCCGAGCCGGAGCTCGAGCCGGTGAACGCCTAGCCGACGCCTAGCCGGCCATCTCGCGGTCGTCGCGGTAGGCCTCGTAGGCCGCCGAGTACTCCATGACCCGGGCCACCTCGGCGATCACGCCCTCCTCCCACCCCGCCCGCCGGAGCAGGTGGAAGCCCATCTCCATGCCGGAGGTGATGCCGCCGGCAGTGATGATGCGGCCGGCGTCGACCACCCGGGCCCGGCTGATGCGGGCCTTCGGGGCGATGTCGGCCAGGCGGTCCAGGGGGACCTTGCCGTTGGGGCCGGACTCGACCTTGTCGGGCTCCTTGCGGTTGGTGGCGGGCAGGCCGTCGAGGAGGCCCATGTGGCCGTACACCCATGAGCCGGTGCAGACGCTGGTCAGCAGCGTCGAGTCGGGCAGGGCGCGAATGAACGCGTGCAGGCGGCCGTTGTAGACCTCCTGGCGGGTACCGAAGCCGCCGGGGATCAGGAAGGCGTCCATGGCCGGTTCGTCGGCGAAGCTGTAGTTGGGCAGGACGGTGAAGCCGGCCTGGGCCTGGACGGGGCGGTTCGAGTCCGCGATGAGGAAGGCGTCGAGCTCGGGGTCGTAGCGGCGGGCGACGGAGAACACGCCGTGGGGAGCGGCGAAGTCGACGATCTCTGCGTCCTTGAAGACGTAGATGCCGAGGCGGAACCCGGGCTTGCGATCGGTCATCTGCGCCCCCGGCCGACCAGCGCCGGCTCGGCCCGGCGGGAGGCGACGTCGATGGCCAGGCTGAACAGGCGGGCGGCCAGCTCGGGGTCACGCCAGTTGTGGGCGGCGGCGAAGTCCATCCAGTCACACGGCGGGATCACCGCCTCGTCGCTGTAGTCCAGCTCCTCCCAGGTGGTTGCCAGCTCGAGTAGCTCGACCGTGGTGGCCACGTCGGCCTCGACATTGAGGAGCAGGTCGTGGTGCCGGGGTGCGAGCCGGGCGAACCGGCAGTGGCACGTCTCAGCGGGTCGTCGGGCGCATGTCGTCTTGGACAAAGGGACGCCTCCACTGTCTCGAGGTGGGGTGAAGTGGCCAGCATGCCCCATAGCCGTTGCATGTGGATTGCACGGCCGTGCAATGTCAGACCCAGGTCATGGGATCGCTGCAATCGCAAGGCGGAGGCCGAAGGCCAGATCGGCGCCCGAACTGTGGCCGAAGCGAAGCAGGTCGGCCAGCGCCGCCGTCGCACAGGCGGCATCCTGCCCCGCCGACGCGGTGAGGAAACGGTGGACCGGCTCGATGCTCTGGCCCCGGGCCGCCCACGCCATGAAGGCGCCGGCGATGTCGTTCGTCCTGGCCCGTTGCGCCTGCTCGACGAGCGCCGGCTCCGCCGCCGGCCCCAGTCGAGCCCGGGTCACCAGGAGGATGCCGGCCAGGGTGTCGTCGCCGGCGGGGGTGAGGCCCGGACCGAGGCCGGCGAGGGCGTCGACCACGCCGGCCAGGTCGCCCCGGTCGAGGTGGGCCACCGCCCCGGCGAGGCGGGGCTCGAAGGCCGCGTCGGCGAGGGCGGAGGGCCCGGCCCCGACGAGGACCTCGAGGGCGACGCCGGCCCCAGCCGCCAGCTCGCCGGCGCTCGGCAGTGGTCCCCGCCACACGGTGGCGCCGGCGAGATCGACGGTCACACCGCCGGCGTACAGGTGCGACGCCGTCACGGTGACCGGGTCGCCGGCCACCAGCCGCTGGATGGGGAGCGCGCCCCGGGCGTGGAGGGGCCCCGACGGCACGTCGTCGGTGGTGAGGGCGAACAGCCCGGCAGGCAGGCGCAGGTAGGCCGCGTTCCGGAACACCGCGGTCACGGAGCCCCGGCCGCCGGCCGCCAGCACCGCCTCGGCGCCGGCGCCCAGCTCGAGCATCGGTCAGGCCAGGCGGCGGTCGAGGGCGAGCAGCGCCTCCCGGAAGCACTCGATCGGCGCCTCGGCAACGCCGGCGCCCACCTGTCCCGTGCCGTCGGTGGCGTGGAGGATGCCGGTGTTGACCTTGGGCGTGATGCCGAGCTCGACGACCTTGCGGACGTCGATGCCCATGGGCGTGCCCCGGTAGTCGAGCGTCGGCAGCTTGAGCCGGGTGCTGCGGGCCACCGCGATCCGGTCGACCTCCTCGGTGGTGGCGATGGCGTCGGCCATCGTGCCACCGACGAAGGCGGCCACCGCCGGCGACGCCGCCGCGGCCGAGCCGCCGAGGCCGATCAGCTCCAGCACCGCGCTGTCGCCGATGTCGGGGGCGGCCTGGTCGGGGCCGAAGCCGGAGTAGTACATGGCGTTGCCGACCGGCGGCGACGCGGTGATGAACCACTCGTCGGAGCCCGACAGCCGGATCCCGTAGTCGGTGCCGTTGCGGGACATCGTCGTCACCAGGCTGGAGCCCTCGACCTGCTCGGCCCACAGCGTCAGGGACTTGGCCGCGGCCATGGCCAGGTTGAGGAAGAACAGGTGGTTGCCGGCGAGGAACGTGCCCAGCTCGGCCCGGCGGGGCGAGTCGAGGCCGAGGAGCTGGGGCAGGATGGCCCGCACGAACAGGTTGGTCGTGGCCTGGGTCCGCATGTGGAGGTCGTCGCCCATCTGCAGGCCCTGGCTGGCCAGCCCGAAGATGTCGATCGGCCCGGTGCCGGCCAGGCACTCGGCCAGCAGCGGCCCGGCCACCTCGCGCAGGAACACCAGCCGCTCGACGGCCGCCGGCGTCTCCCGCCCGAACCACGGCACCTCGCCAGGGCCCTGGTTGATCGCCGAGTAGGCGCAGGTGCCGCCCTGGGGGTTGTCGACCACGAACACCGGCATGGACGGACCGATGGCGCTGGCCATGGGGACGACGGCCTGGTGGAGGTTGGCCGGCTCCAGCTCGACCTCGCCGGCCGTCAGCAGCGCGTCCGCCCCATCCGGCGAGTCGGCCCATCCCTCGGCCATGACCGCGGCCCGCACGGAACGGCGCAGGGGGTCGCACACCCGGTCCCAGTTGATCCTGGGCCCGCAGTGGACGATCGTCCGCTCCCCCACCCCGGGGAGGGCGACGCCGGCGGCCCCGATGCCGACGAGCACAGGGATGCCCTGGTCCAGCCGGCGGGCGACCTCGGCATTGGCCTCGTCGATCGCCGCCGCCCGCTTCCCGTAGAGGCGACTGAGGGCGGCGACGACCGTGAGGTCCCCGTCGGCCGGCGGGCGCCAGTCGACGTGGACCACCGGGCGGCCCTGGTCGCCGATGGCGTCGGCGAACAGGGGCAGGCCGAGGTTGACCACCTCGATCTCGCCCGGCAGAGCGATGACCGTCATGACGCAACCTCCTGTGTGTCGTCGGTGATGGCGCGAGCCTCGGCGAGCAGCGCTTCTTCGGCGGCGTCGAAGGTGTCCTTCCACCTGGCCGCTTCGGCGTGCAGGGCGCCGGCCTCGGCCCGGCACGACTCGACCATGGCCGCCAGCGCCTCGGGTGCGGCGCCGCCCTGGGCCGAGCGGGTCAGCACGATCAACCGGGGGTCAAGCACCGGCGTCAGGTCGTGGCCGGCCAGCCCGAGCGGGCGACCCTCCAACTCGATCGACGCGTTGTCGAGCATCTCCCCGGTGATGTCCACGCCCCGCAGCCCCTTGGCCGCCGCCTCCCGCACCGTCCGGCCGACGATGAGGTAGGCGGTGCGGTAGTCGATCCGGCAGACGGTGACGATGTGCTCGGCCAGGTCGGTGGCCTGGGTGAACCCCGACGTGAGGGCGTCGGCCATGCGGCTGGCGTTGACGTGCAACGTGCGGACGACGCCGCTCATCAGCCGGGTCACCCGGCACGCCAGGTCCAGCGAACGGGGCACCTCGCCGTAGGCGAAGATCAGGTTGTCGCTGCGGGCCGACGGGCTCTTGACCACGGCCAGGAACCCGCTGAGCCGGCCGATCAGGATGCCCGATGCCCCCCGCACGATCGACAGCGAGTACGGGTTGCGCTTCTGCGGCATGAGCACGCTGGACCGGGTGTAGCCGCTGTCCAGGTCGACGTAGTCGAACTCGCCGCTCGACCAGATCTCCAGGTCCTCGGCCAGCTTGCTCTGGTTCGAGAGCATGCTGGCCGTCGTGGCCAGGATGTTGATGAGACCGTCGACCTGCCACATGGCGTCGCGGGTGTGCTCGATCACGCCGTCGAAGCCGAGGAGGCCGGCGATGACCGTCCGGTCCTCCAGGAGGCGGCTGCCGTTCACGCAGCCCGCGCCGCCCGGGCTGGTGTCGACCCACGCAAGGCCGTCGAGCAGGCGGCGGGCGTCGCGCAGCGTCGGGTAGGCGAAGGACAGGACGTAGTGGCCGAACGTCGACGGCTGGGCCTGCTGCAGGTACGTCTGGTCCGGCATGAGCGTCTCGGCGTGGGCCGCGGCCTGGCCGACGACGCTGTCGACGAAGCCGGCGGCGTCCTCGACGAGCTCGACGAGCTGGCGGCGCAGCAACAGGCGCAGCGCCAGCCGGGTGGCCTCCCGGCGGGGCCGGCCGGCGTGCAGCCAGCCGGCGACGTCGCCCAGCCGCGAGGCGAAGTAGTGCTCCCGGGAGTTGTAGGCCTCGCCGTAGGACGGGTCGTAGGGGAAGTCGTCGGCCGGCGTGACGTAGACCTCCAGCAGGAGGGTGAGCAGCTGGCGGGCCGCGTCCTCGGGCACCACCCGCCGGCCCCGGAGGTCGATGACGTGGGCGATGTCGGCCAGGTTCAGGCCGTGGTGCAGCAGGGGCGCGTCGGCGTTCTCGAGGGCGAACCCCGACTCGATCAGCTCGCGTGCCGGCGCGCCGGTGACCGCCGCGGCGCCGGTGACGTCGCTCACAGGTGCGCCGCCGCCGACAGGATCCCGCCGGTGTGCCAGAAGACGATGGGGCCCGTCCGGCCGCGCTCGACGAGGTCGAGGACGACGGCGAACGCCTTGGCCGTGTAGACGGGATCGAGGAGCAGCCCCTCCGTGCGCAGGGCGGTGGCTGCGGCCCGCTCCCCCGCGTCCGACGGGCGGGCGAAGCCGGGCCCGCGGGCGTCGACGAGCTCGAAGGGGCCCGATTCGACACCGAGGAGGGTGGCGCAGCTGGACGCCAGGGCGGCGATCTCCTCGTTCGCGTCGTCGGGCGGACGGCTCACTGACGCGCCCAGAACCCGCCAGCCTGTACCACTCAGCGACGTGCCGACGGCGAGGCCGGCGCACGTGGTCCCGGAGCCGCTGGCGATGACGACGACCTCGGGCTCGACGCCGGCGTCGTCGAGCTGGCCGGCGAGCTCCTGGGCGGCAACGACCATCCCGACCGTCCCGACGGCGACGGCGCCGCCCCGAGGCACGGCGTACGGCCGCCGGCCGGCGGCCTCCAGGTCAATGGCGACCTGGACGACCGCGATGTCGACCCGGGCCCGGTCGGGGTCACCCGTCCAGCGGACGTTGGCGCCACAGGCTCGGGCCAAGGCCAGGCTCGGGTGGGCGTGCGTCGGCTCGTCGCCGTAGATGACCAGCTCGCAGCCGATGCCGGCGGCCGCGGCCGCGGCGGCCGCGGCGGGGCAGAAGTTCGATCCCGGGCCGCCGCCGGTGACGAGGACGTCGCAGCCCTCGGCCAGGGCGGCGCCGACGATGAACTCCAGCGGGCGGGCCTTGTGGCCGGCGCCGGCGAAGCCGGTGAGGTCGTCACGCTTGATGTAGATCGGGGGCCCGGCGACCCGCGCCTCCAGCCGGTGGGCCCGGACCAGCGGGGTCGGCAGGATGGCCAGCGGGAACCGGTCGAGGTCTATGCCCACCGGTCGGCCTCCACCAGGCGGGCGGCGCGGGAGCGGGCGACGACCTCGTCGACCATGGCCTGGGCGCCTTCGATGGCCGGGCTGGCCAGCACGTCGGCCAGCTCGCCGGCGTCGAGCAGCCCCGACTCGTCGAGCGCGGCGGGGCGGTCGGCCCCCGGCTGGAGCGCCCGGTGCATCCGGGCCTGGGCCTCGTGCTTCCCGAGCCGCGCGCTGAGCGTGGCCAGGACCCGCTCCGAGCCGGCGGTCGAGCCGACATTGGCGGCCATCCTGTCGACGTCGACCTCCAGGCCCGACAGGAGCCCGATCGCCGTCCGCAGGGCCACGCCGGTCAGCAGGCACACCTCCGGCAACGCCACCCACTCGGCCTTCCACCCCCGACCGTCGCGTTCGTGGATCTGGACCATGCCCTCCAGCAGGACGCCGGCGTTGGCCCGCACGAGGCGGGCGAGGGTGTCGAGGTGCTCGCTGCGCTCGGGGTTGCGCTTGTGGGGCATGGTGATGCTGCCGACCGCGTCGCCGGTGGTCGGCTCCCGGAGCTCGCCGATCTCCGGGCGCTGGAGCTCCAGGACCTCGTTGCCGATCCGGGCCAGCGTCCCGCACACCATGGCCAGGACATGGGCGAACTCAGCCAGGCGGTCCCGCGACGTGAGCCACGAGATGCCGGGATCGGACAGGCCCAGCTCGGCGCAGAACGCCGAGCGCAGCGCCGGCCCGGCGGCGCCGAAGAACCCGAGCACGCCCACCGCCCCACCGAGCTGGGCGACGAGCCAGCGGGGCCGGCCCTCCTGGAGGCGGTCGAGGTGCCGGCGGAGCTCGTCGGCCCACGACGCGGCCTTGAACCCGAAGGTGATCGGCGCGCCGGGCTGGCCATGGGTGCGACCGACCATGACCGTGTCGCGGTGGCGCTCGGCCAGGTCGACCACAAGGCCCTCGGTGGCCCGCAGGTCCCGCCACACCACCCGACCGACCTCACGCAGGGCGACGGCCGCCCACGTGTCGGTGACGTCCTGCACGGTGGCGCCGAGGTAGACGTGCTCCGACGCCGGCGCCGGCAGCACCTGCTGCAAACCGTGGATGAGCCCGAGGGTGGAGTGCGACGTCCGCCGGGTCTCCTCGGCCACGAAGGCCAGATCCAGCAGTTCGACATCGGCCGCCTTGGTGATCGCCTCGGCCGACTCGGGCGGGATGATCCCGAGCGTGGCCTGGGCCCGGGCCAGGGCGGCGAGGATGTCGAGCCAGGACTGGAGCCGGGCCCGCTCGTCGAAGATGGCCCGGAGCTCGTCGGTGCCCCACAGGTGGGCGTAGAGCTCGGACTCGGCTATGCGGGCGCCCATGCCCGATCCGCAGCCTTGGCGATGCCGGCGAGGGCCTCCTTCACCTGCTCCAGCGACGCCCCCCAGGGCACGGCGACGGTCGCGCCGTCATCCGCGTTGGTGTCCTCCAGCAGGCAGCACTTGGTCAGGAGCGGCCGGCCGTCGGCCGGGAACAGCACCCGGGGGCACAGCTCGACCGCCTCGTCGGGGCACTGACCGTAGAACCACGCGTGGATGCCTCGCGACCGCTCGCAACCGATGAGGGTCCAGTCGTCGTGCGGCGGCCGCTCGTCGAGGAAGGCGATCGAGCCCGGCCCGTCGAGGGTGAACCCCGACCCCCGGCACGGCAGGAGGTAGTGCTGGGCGGGGTGGCCCTGGGCGAGGTCGACGAGATCCACCACGTCGGCGACCAGCTCGATCGGCGGTAGGTCCTCGGCCAGCTCCAGCACCCGGCTGGCCTGGTCGAACAGCTTCGCCGGCCGGGGCGGGACGACGTCGCCCACCCGGATGCGGATGGGCGCCGGGTCGAGGATGAAGCTCACGTGGTGGTAGCGGCCCTCGACGACGACGCACCTCGTGCCGGGCGCCCGCTCGCCGGCCACCCGGCCGAGGGCGGAGGGGATGCCGGTGTCGACGTCGGGTGCGTCGACCCAGGCTGTCTCGTCGGGGCCGGCGAGCAGCTCGACGCCGGTGATCGGCTCGAACAGCTGGGTGTTGCCCTTCGTGACCTTGACGAGCGCCGTCTGTCCGCCGGCGCGGGCCACGATGAAGCGGGTGTGGCGGTACGCCTCCCGACCGAGGAAGTGGGCGGTCAGCGCCTCGACGGTGAGGGGCACGCCGACCGTCGCCACCGACACCCGCCGGTACTGGCCGGGGACGACGTTGCTCATTGCCGGCGGGCGGTGTCCGAGACCTGCCGCATGGTGTCGGCCCGCAGCCCGAGGCGGAGCGTCTCCAGGCCGAGCACGTCGGCGATGGGGATGTTGGCCAGGTTCACGTTGGGGCCGCAGTGCTCGATGAACCATGCCTGCTGGTCCTTGCGGGGCGCCTCGAACACGACCCGGTCGGTGCCGCCGGCGCCGATCACCGCGGCGATGACGTCCTCCCGGACGGTGCCGGCGGCGTCGTAGATCCCGACCGTGCCGCTCTCCCGGCCCTCGGTCAGCACCCATCGGGCGCCGGCGGCCAGGTCGCCGGCGACCTCGTCGGCCCAGTCGGTGCACGGCATCCTGTCAGCCGCGCTCTTGGCGCCGACCTCGGAAAGGACGGTGAACCGTCGCGTGGCCAGGCGGATGAGGTCGTACTTCTCGTCGGGGCGCATGGGCGCCGCCCCGCGCGAGACCTCCACGCACGGGAAGCCGACGCCGGCGGCCCACGCCAGGAACTCGTCGACGCGGCGCTGGACCCACGCCACCTCCAGCAGCGTGCCGCCGACGCAGGCCAGGATGCCCCGCTCGGCCAACGCGTCGAGCTTCGACTCCACGCCGGGATCGAGGTAGGCCGTGCCCCAGCCGAACTTCCAGATGTCGATGTACTTCCCGCACGTCTCGAGCACGCCGGCCAGCTCGCCGGCGGGTAGGCCCTTGTCGAGGACGTGGGTGATCCCCACCCGGCGGGGCTTCGACGGGCGCTCCGGAAGGTCGAGGGGGAAGGGCTGGCCCACGCACCCTATAGTAGAGGGCTGTCTACTTTAGTGCAAACAGGTCGAGGGGGCGCTGCCATGGATCTCGGGGAGCTCGTCGGGGTACTGCGGGCCAACCCGGGCATGCGGAACAAGGCGCCGATCGCGTTGGTGCGGGAGGTTTTCGGTGCCGGCGACTGGATGGGCGGGCCGGGCGACGACGGGGCCGTCATCTCCGGCGGCGAAGGCTCGTTGGTGGTCGGCGGCGAGGCCATCCTGCCGGCGTTCGTCGCTCGCGACCCCTTCGGCGCCGGCGTGGCCGCAGTGCTGGCCAACGTGAACGATCTGGCCGCCATGGGGGCGGTGCCGCTGGCCATCGTCGATACGATCGTCGCCTCCGACGACGTGGCCCGCCTTGCGTTGGAGGGGATGCGCCACGCGGCTCGGTTGTACGACGTGCCGGTGGTGGGCGGGCACTTGACCCGCCACGACGGCCCGCCGGCGATCTCCGCCTTCGGCTTGGGGCGAGCGTCGTCCGTGCTGTCGGTGCGGAACGCAGTGCCGGGCCAGTCGCTCGTGCTCGCGTGCGTCACCGAGGGCGCCATGCGGCCCGACTTCGGGTTCTTCGCCTCGTTCGACGAGCGGGGCGGGCGTCTGGCCGGCGACGTGCGGACGCTCGCCGCCGTCGCTGGCGACGGCTCCTGCGTGGCGGCCAAGGACGTCAGCATGGCCGGCGTCATCGGTTCGCTGGCCATGCTGCTGGAGTGCCACCGCCTCGGTGCCACCGTCGACCTGGACGCCGTGCCGACGCCGGCCGGCGTGGCCATGGCCGACTGGCTCGTCGCCTTCCCGTGCTTCGCCTTCCTCCTGTGCGTCCCGCCCGGTAGGGAAGACGACTGCGCCGGCCCGTTTCTTGCCCGGGGCATCCACGCCGCGGTCGTCGGCACCCTCGACGACTCCGGCGAGGTGGCGGTGGCGGCCGGCGGCCGGCGTGAAGTGGTGATCGACCTCACGACCGAGTCGGTGACCGGCCTCTGAGGCGAAGTGGGCACACTTTTACAGTCCTGGACTGCAAAACCGTGCCCACTTCCCTTTACCGGCGGGCGGCCTGGAGGTCGATGGCCATGGGCTGGTGGTGGACGCCGACGTAGACCTCGACGTCGCCGTGCTTGTGCCAGCCGAGGCGCTCGAACAGGGCGACGTTCTGGAGCTGGATGTGGGCGACCATGACCCGCCCGTCGCGCTCCCCTGCCGTCTTCACCGCGAACCGCACGAGGGGGCGGCCGAGGCCGTGGATGCGGGCGGATCGGAGGACGGCGAGGCGGTCGCCCTGCCACAGGCGGTCGGCCCGGTCGAGTGGAAAGAGCCGGACCGTGCCCACCGCCTCGCCGTTCATGAACGCGAGGACGTGGACGACGTCGGGGTCGGTGTCGTAGGCGTCGCGGTCGGTGCCGGAGAAGAGTTGCTGCTCGGTGACGAATACCTCGTGGCGGATGCGGTAGTGCGTGTCCAGCTCCTCCGCAGTGAGCGCCGGCCGGCACTCCACCCGCAGCCGGCGACCCGTGCGCAGATCGCTCATCCCGGAGCCTTCGACAACGCCACCGCCCGCTCCACCATGCTCATGGCCGAGCATGCCTGGCAGCGGGCGCAGCCGGCGGTGGCGCCCTCGGCGCTGAGCCCACGAGCCGTCAAATACGGAACGACCTGGCGATAGACAGCCTCGGTGTATTCCGCCGACGGCGGCGGGAGATCCTCCATCAGGCTGCCGGCGATCGGGCGCAGCGGCACGACGAAGGGGTAGACGCCCATGTCGATGGCCCGCTTGCAGCCGTCGACGGTCAGCTGCGGGTCCTCCCCCATCCCGAGGATCACGTAGGTCGACACCTGACCGACGCCGAACAGCGACACCGCCCGCTCCCACGCCCCGAAGTACCCCTCGATGCCGGTCCGGGCTTTGGCCGGGGCGATGCGGGCCAACACCGCGGGGTCGAACGTCTCCACGTGGATGCCGACGGAGTCGATGCCCATGGCGTGGACCTGGTCGATGACGTCGAGGTCGTCGGGCGGCTCGAACTGGACCTCGACGGGCAGGCCGGCGGCCTCCTTCACCGCCTGGCCGCAGCGCGCAACGTACAAGGCCCCTTTGTCGGCGCCGTAGGTGCTGCCCGTCGTCAGGGTGGCGTCGACCGCCCCGTCGAGCTCCTTGGCCGCCACCGCCACCTCGGCCAGCTGGTCGGGGCGCTTCTTGGCCGTCGTGCGCTTGGCGCTCAACGACAGCCCGATGCCGCAGAACTGGCACTGGTCGGAGTTGCCCCAGTAGGCGCAGGTCTGCACGACGGTGCTGGCCAGCGAGTCCAGGTGGAGGAGGGCGATCTTCCAGTACGGGATGCCGTCGGCGGTCTGAAGGTCGTAGTAGCGGGGACGGGGGGCGCCGGCGGCGGCGGCCAGGCGCTCGCCGTCGAGGTAGATGCCGAAGCCGTCGTCCTCGGCCCGCAGCGAGTACGGCGACGACTTGGCGAAGGCGGCGTCGACCGGGACGGTGACGGCCACGCCTTCGATCCAGAGCATTCCGGAGTCACTGGGGCCGGCGCCGCCGTGGCGGGCCTCCATGGCGGCTTCGACCCGGAGCCCCTTGCTCTGGAGCTCGGTCACGAGATGGGCGAGGGTGGCCGGAGGGCCGACGAGCGAGTCGGTCGACAACGAGACTCCTACTTGACGGTGCGGATGTGTCCTATAGGAAACGTTTGTGCTCTAGACAACATGGGCGCGGACGGCGATGTCAACTACGAACTCCGGTTGGCGGCCAGCTCGCGGTAGCGGATGGAGAAGGCGGCGCCGGCGATCATGTTCAGGTCGATGTCATCCGAGGTGGCCGGGTCGAACGACGCCACCCGCTCTGCCATCGCCCGGCCCCCGGCGTCGGCCGCCACCAGGCTGGGCAGGTCGGCGCAGGAGGCGCGGAGCTGCTCAGCGATGCGGCCGACGAGGCGGACGACGGTCTCGTAGCGCTCGGGGAGGACCATGGCCACGGGGTACAGCCGCTCCTCGGCATGGAACCAGCGGGCCAGCAACTCGGAAGGCACCTCGGGGTCGCGGAACGGGCCGACCGGGAACGTCGAGCCACTGGTCATGGTCACCATCCTACACTATAATGAATAAACATTTCGCATCGTGTTCTTCGAGGAGCTCCCACATGGCCAAGACCGCCGTCGTCGCCCTCGGGGGGAACGCCCTGACCCGCGAGGGACAGGCCGGCACCGCCGAGGAGATCGAGTTCAACGCCACCATGATGGCCAGGTCGGTGTGCTCATTGCTCCGCACCGGGTGGCGGGTGGTGCTGGTCCACGGCAACGGCCCCCAGGTCGGCAACCTGGCCATCCAGCAGGAAGAGGGCCAGGCGATCGTGCCGGCGCAGCCCCTGTTCGCCCTGGGGGCGATGACCGAGGGGCAGCTCGGCAGCACCATCTGCCTGGCCCTGCGCAAGGTCGGCGACGTCGGCCACCCGTCCTGGATGCGGGGCGCGGTCGCCGTGGTCACCCACGTCTCGGTCAGCCCCGATGACCCCGCCTTCCAGAACCCGACCAAGCCGATCGGTCCCTTCTTCTCCAAGGACCAGGCCGAGACCCTCGCTGCCGAACGGGGATGGGTCGTCAAGGAGGACTCGAACCGGGGCTACCGCCGGGTGGTGCCGTCGCCCCAGCCGGTCACCATCCTGGAGACGGCCGCCATCCGGGCACTCCTGGAGCAGAACATGGTGGTGGTCGCCGCCGGCGGCGGCGGGGTGCCGGTCGTGCGGGGCAAGAGCGGCTACCAGGGCGTCGACGCCGTCATCGACAAGGACTACGCCGCCCAGCAGCTGGCGACCGCCCTGGCCGCCGAGGCGCTCGTCCTGGTGACCGGGGTCGAGTCGGTCCTCCTCCACTACGGCACGCCGGCGCAGATGCCCATCAAGGAGATGGCGGTCACCGAGGCCGAGCAGTACCTGGAGTCCGGCGAGTTCCCCGAGGGCAGCATGGGGCCGAAGATCCGTGCCGCCATCCAGTTCCTGCGCCGGGGTGGCGAGATCGCGGTGGTGACCACGCCCCAGCTCGTCTACGCGTCCCTGGAGGGCGCCATCTCCGAGCTGGAAGGCCAAGCCGGCACCCGCATCGTCCGCGTCCGCCCGCTGGTCGCAGCCGGATGAGCGCCCGCGTCAAGGTCTTCGCCGACACGTACCTGGACTCGGTCCTCCAGCTGTCGGGCACGCGAACGATGTTCGAGGTCGACGGGGTGGAGTGGGCGGCGGCGGCCATGGCCACGCCGGCCAACGTCGAGACGCTGCTGGAGAAGGGCTTCGAGGTCGGGAAGACCTCGGCCAACGACCTGTTCATCGCCGTGCGGGCCGCCGACGACAACATCGTCGAGGAAGCGATCGAGGCCTGCGAGCAGGCGCTGTTCGCCACTCGCGGCGGCGGCGCCACCGATCATGCGGAGCGCAAGGCCCGGACGATCGGCGAGGCCATCGACCTCCAGCCGGGCACCAACGTCGCCATCGTGTCGGTCCCGGGCGACTACGCGGCGCTGGAGGCGCACAAGGCGCTGTCCGCCGGCCTGCACGTGCTGCTGTTCAGCGACAACGTGTCCGTCGAGGAAGAGATCGCCCTGAAGGACCGCGCTGGCGAGGTCGGCCGGCTGCTCATGGGCCCCGGCGCCGGCACGGCCATGCTGGGCGGCATCGGCCTCGGGTTCGCCAACGTGGTGAAGCGGGGCCGGGTGGGCGTCATCGCCGCCGCCGGCACCGGCGCGCAGGAGGCCATGGCCCTCCTCGACCGGTGGGGAGCCGGCGTGTCGCACGTCATCGGCCTCGGTGGGCGGGACCTCAACGAGAAGGTCGACGGCCGGATGGCCAAGCTGGCCATCGCCGCCATGCGCGACGACCCCGGCACCGACGCCATCCTGTTTGTCTCCAAGCCGCCGTCGCCCCGGGTGGCCCGCGACATCGTCGGCCTGGCCGGCGGCACACCGCTGATCGCGTCGATGGTCGGCCTCGAGGAGCCCATGGATTTGCCCAAGGGGGTGGAGGTGCTGACCACCCTGGAGGAGGGCGCGGTGCGGGCCCTGGCCGCGGTGGGCATCACCGCACCGGACCCGTCGGAAGGCCTGGCCGCCGAGGTCGAGAACGCCTGCGCCGGCCTGGCCGACGCACGCCGGCTGGTGCGGGGACTGTTCTCGGGCGGGACCCTCTGCTACGAATCGCTGGTGATCATGTCCCGGCTGCTCGGGCCGATCTGGTCCAACACCCCCCTCGACAAGCAGTACTGCGTGCCGGCGCCGGCCGGCAGCCACGTCTGCCTCGACCTCGGCGAGGAGGAGTACACCAAGGGCCGGCCCCACCCGATGATCGACCCCGAGGCCCGCGTCGAGCTGCTGCGGGAGGAGGGCCGGTCGACGGAGACTGCGGTCGTGCTGCTCGACGTCGTCCTCGGCCACGGCTCCCACCCCGACCCCGCCGGCGAGCTCGCACCGGTCTGCGCCGACATCATCGCCGGCGGCGCCGGCCCGAGGGTCGTGGCCTACGTCCTGGGCACCGAGGGCGACCCGCAGGGCTTCGAGGGCCAGCGGGCCAAGCTCCGGGAGGCCGGGTGCATCGTCACCGAAACCGCGGCGCGAGCGTCGCTGGCCGCAGCCGCCATCGCCCTCCGGGAGCCGGCGAGGGTCACCGGGAGGCCGTGACGACTGCACCCCGGGTCGCGCTGGTCACCTACTCCACCAGGCCCCGGGGCGGCGTGGTGCACACGCTGGCGCTGGCGGAGGCGCTGCACACCGCCCGGTTCGACGTGACGGTCGTCGCCCTAGGCGACCCCGACACGGGGTTCTTCCGGCCGGTGGCAGCGCCGACGATCATCGTGCCGGCGCCGCCGTGGGCCGACACCCTCGACGAGCGGGTCTTCCGGTCGGTCGACGCACTGGCCGACGGGCTGACCACGCTGACCGACCGGTTCGACATCTTCCACGCCCAGGACTGCATCGCGGCGCGCGCCGCGGCCCGGGTCCGCGACGCCGGCGCCCGCATCCCCGTCGTCCGTACCGTCCACCACGTCGACGACTTCACCACCCAGGCCCTCGTCGACTGCCAGCGCCAGGCCATCCTGGAGCCCGACGTCGTCCTGGTCGTGAGCCGCCACTGGCGCACACTGCTGAAGGACGAGTACGGCGTCGACGCCGGCGTCGTCTACAACGGCGTCGACCGGCTGCGGTTCGGGGCCATCTCGTCGGAGCGCCGGCAGGCCCTGCGCGCCCGGGTCGGCGCCGAGGACCGCTTCCTGTTCCTCGCCGTCGGCGGCATCGAGCCCCGGAAGGGAAGCGTCCACCTCTTCGAGGCCTTGGGGCGACTCAAGGCCGACGTGTCGCCGAGCCCGGTGCTGGCGGTGGTCGGCGGGCACTCGTTCCAGGACTACGCCGAATACCGGAAGGCGGCGCTGGACAGCCTGCCCGGCCTTGGCCTGGAGCTCGACCGCGACGTCGTCCTCCTCGGCACCGTCGCCGACGACGAGCTGCCCGCCTGGTACGGCGCGGCCGACGCCCTGGCCTTCCCGTCGATCAAGGAGGGGTGGGGCCTCGCCGTGCTCGAAGCGATGAGCGCCCGCCTGCCGGTCGTCACCTCCGACATCCCGGTGTTCCGGGAGTACCTGACCGACGGCGTCGACGCCCTGCTGGTGCCGCCGGGCAACGCCGGCGCCCTGGCCACGGCCATGCGGTCGCTGGTGGACGACGCCGGCCTGCGGGAGCGCCTCCGCGCCGCGGGCGCCCGGGTGGCCGGGCGGTTCACCTGGCAGGCGGCCGCCGCCCGCCACGTCGACGTCTACGACGGCATCGGCACGCGGGCCGGCGTCTGACCGAATTGGCAGCCAATTCGAAGCGGGCTCAGTCGGCCAGCAACCGGCCCATGGTCTCGTGGTCGGGGCCGGCCGGCGGCGGCGGATCGGACTCCAGCTCGCGCCACACGGCGTCGACCCGGGCCCGTATGTCCTCGTTGCCCCAGTACGACGCCGGCGGGTCGAGCAGCTGGAAGGACCGGTGCATGGCCCGGCGCACGACCGGGTCGCGCTCGGTAGCGTGGGGCGCCCCCCGGGCGAAGCGCACCTCAGGGTCGTCGCCGGCGGCGCCGATCGACTCCCACCGCTCCCCCGCCACCAGCCGGCGCCCGATGGTCCGGCGCACCCGGTCGCCGGCCACCGCGGCGTGGTACCAGGGCTCCAGCTCGGTCCGGGTCACGTCCTCGAACGCCGGCGTGACCGCCGCGGGATCCTCGCCGACGCCGGCCAGTACCCCGGCGAGCGCCCGGGCATGGAACAGCGCCAGGCCGACGCCCCGGCCGTAACCGGGGTTCGTGCACATGGCGGCGTCGCCGAGCAGGACGATGCCGGCGAGCCCGGGCGCCAGTCGGACCATCCGGTTGTTGCGGTCCGCCATCGACAGCACGCCGGTCACACACGTCGCCCGGTCGGGGTCGGTCCACACCGCCAGCGCCGGCGTGGCGGCCACCGCGGCGTCGAAGGCGGCCGAGTCCCGTAGCCGGGCCATGACGGGGTCGCCGGGCAGGCACCCGAACGTGACGCAGAACATCCCGCCGTCCGCCGGCGCGACCACGCCGGCGGCGTACCCGAGGTCGGCCCGGACCAGCGCCGACTCGGGCTCCACCCGGAGCTGGTACCAGCGGGTATAGGCGACCGAGCCCTCGGTGTCCTCGTCCCGCTCGGGCGCCGGCAGCCCGAGCGCAGCCATCCACAGCCCGGCCTGCGACCGGCGCCCGGACGCATCGACCACAAGGTCGGCCGCCCACTCGACGCCGTCGGCGGTGCGCACCCCGGTCACCCGGGCCCCGTCGGCCACCAACCCCGCCACCGTCGTGTCACCCACGAACCGCACCCGGCTGTCCTCCAGCACCGCCCGCCGCAGCACCATCTCGTAGGTGGTGCGCCGGCAGGTCAGCCGCACGAGCTCTTCGTCGTCGGGGCCACCGAGCTGTATGCGGCCGGCGCCGGCGGCGTGCAGTGCGTCAAGCACCGCCGGCGCCTCCTCCCGCAGGACGTTCCGGCCCCGGGCGTTGAACAGGTGGATGTGCCGGAGCTGCGGCACACCCCGCCGGGGCCACCGGGCCCAGGCGTCGTCCGGGCCCGACGGCAGGTCGGCGGGGTCCCGGTCGAGGATGGTGACGTCGTGGCCCCGCGGGGCCAGGAACAAGGCGGTCGCCAGCCCGCCGATCCCACCACCCACCACGACGATGCGCGCCACCGCGCCATCATGGCGGCTGACGAGCTACCGGCCGTACCTGACGTAGATGGGGTTGTACGTGCACTTGCTCGGCTGGCCCGCCACCTCGGTCACGAAGTAGCCGAAGCCGGCGAAAAGGTTGCCGTTGCGCTGCGCCGGCCGGGTGGTCAGGTAGTCGCCGAACCGCTGCACCGTCCGCGTGCTGTCGTCGCGGAACCACACGACGAAGTCGCCGATGATCCCCATGGCGCAGTTGGCGTGGTTGGCGGCCCCGCCCCAGCCCAGGATGATGCCGACCTCGTTCTTCGAGTTCGCGGCCAGCGCCGGGTACGCGAAGGCGTAGTCGGGGTTCCACACCTGCATCTCGCTGACGACGGACCTGGTGCCCATGTCGATCTCGGCCACCCGCCCGTGGGTGTTGGGGAAGTCGAATCCCGACGAGGAGCCCTTCCCGCTGCTGGCGCTCCACGCCAGCACCACGTTGCCGCCCCGTCGCTCGACGCCGCCCGTCACCGCGAAGTTGGGGAAGTCGCGCAGCTTGGTGAGCCAGTCGTTCCCGTCGGGGCCGACCGAGCTGTGGCTGCCGTTCGGCCAGGTGGCGACGGGGACGGTGAAGGACGAGTAGGTGCTCCCGCCGTCGGGCATGGTGAACACCTCCAGCGTGGAGTTGTTCGGCTGGCCGACCCACACGGCCTGTGACCGCGTCTGCTGGACGAGGTGGGCACCCCACGCCGACGTCGACTTGGCCGGGTCGGTGTACTGGTAATTGATCGTCCCGCCGGCGGCCAGCTCGTCCAGCGGGATGCGCATCACGAGCCGGCCCCCGCTACCGAACACGTCGGTGCTGGCGTAGAGGAACCGGCTCGAGCACGCCAGGTCCGGATAGTCCATGTCGCTGGTGGCGTAGCCGAAGTCGCCGGCGACGAAGTCCCAGTACGTCCACGCCGTCGGGTCGTCGCCCACCGATTCCGAGGAGGCGGACGCGATCCGGAACGCCCCCTGGCCGCCGGCGTCGGCACCGTACTGGAGGAACCACACGAAGCGGTCGAACTTGGGCACGTAGATGACGATCTGGTCGCAGCAGAAGCCGCCGGCGAGGGTCTCCGGGAAGATCGTGGTCGGATCGAGACGGGTCCAGCTCCCGCCTCCGTCGGTGGAGACGTCGCAGTACCAGTTGCCGGAGAGCATGACCACGTCACGCTCCGAGTCCGCGCCGCTCATGTCCGCCGCGTTGGTGAGGTTCTTCGTCAGCGTGCCCGGCGTCCCGTACTCGTGGAACCGCACGGGCTTGCGGCCCTTGGGTGGGCGGTCGTCAGCCCGCGCCACCCGTGCCGGCTCGCTCGGCGCCCGGAGCCGGCGGGGCTTCCGGGTCGATGGCACCTCCCGCAGCGGGCGCGGCTGCTTGTCGTACAACTTCGACGGGTCAACCCGCGGATGGGGCGCCCCCTTCACAAAGACGCCGTCGACCTGACCCCTGCCGAGCTTCGCGCTACGAACCGCCATGCTGGTCCTCCTCCGTGTGCGTGGGATCGGACGGGCCTTCGTCCGGCGCACGCTCCCGGCCGGCGGTGGGGACGTGCCGGCGGGGACGCGCAGGACCGTCCGACTGGCGCCGGCCCGGAGGGAGCTGACCGCCCCGGACGGCGTTCGGCACCTTGGTGCCCCGGTCGAGCTCCTCCGGCTCGTCCTCCGGCCCGGGCCGCTCGGGGTCGTTCAGCGCAACTCCACCGCGGCCCGCCGGAACTCGGTGCGGGCCAGCACGACGGCGACCACAGTCGCGCCGGCCAGGACGGCCACGATCGTCCACTCCAGGGCGCCGGATCCGCCGTCGGGATCGACGCCGAAGACCACCTCGATCCATTCGCGCGACACCAGGGTGAGGAGGGCCAGAAACCCGGTCGCCACCGCGAGCACCGTCTCGACCCAGAAGCGCTTCCGAAGCGTGCGTGGCATCGATCCCCCACTTCCGGGGCCGGACCGCCGACCCGCAGGTGATGTTCGCGCCGGCGCGACCTGGATGGCAAGGGTGTGGAGCCTCCCAGTGGTCTCCCAGGTTGGCGGCCCGCTGTAGCTATGACCGCGTCCGCTATTAACGTCGCACTATGCGAGTGGCGCGCGAGCCGGCCGAGCTGCGCGACAACTCCGCGCCCGCCGACCCGCCGGCCCCGCCGGTCGCGCCCCGCCGCCGGCCACAGTGGTGGCTGGCCGCCGCCGTCGTCGTGCTCGTCGGCGCCGCCCTCGTCGCCGTCGACCGTCGGGCCACCTCCCGGCCGGCGACGAGCAAGGCCGACGTCAACGCCATCGTCGACGGCAAGGTCGACGCCGCGGTGAAGGCGCTGCAGTCCGAGCCGCCGGCCAGTGTGACGGTCTACAACGCGATCACGCCCCCGCTTGTCGTCATCCGAACCGACCGCCAGGTCGGGACGGCCGGTGACCGATCGGGGCTCGGATCCGGGGTCATCGTCAACGCCGACGGGGAGATACTCACCTCGCTCCACGTTGTCCAGAACGCGGGCAGCATCAGGGTGTCCTTCTTTGATGGCACCGAGTCACCGGCGACGATCAGCTCGACCGACCCCGACCACGACATCGCCGTGCTCACGCCGGCCCGGTTGCCACAGGTCGTGGTGCCCGCGGTCCTGGGCGGCGGCGCCCGGATAGGCGACGAGACGTTCGCCGTGGGGCATCCGCTCGGCCTCGTCGCCTCGCTGTCCGCCGGCGTCATCTCCGGCCTCAACCGCTCGTTCCCACTCGCCAACGGAAAGACATTGACCGGCATGATCCAATTCGACGCCGCGGTGAACCCCGGCAACTCCGGCGGGCCGCTGCTCAACGCAGCCGGCCAGGTGATCGGCATCGTCACCGGCCTGGCCAACCCGGCCGGCGACGACGAGTTCATCGGCATCGGCTTCGCCGTCCCCATCGGCACCGCCGGCGGCGCGGCAGGAGCACCGGGCCGGTGAGTGCAGGCCCCACCACCGACGCGGCCCTCGAGGAGGTCCTCTACCAGGTCAAGCGGATCATCGTCGGCCAGGACGTCCTGCTCGAGCGCATGGTCGTCGCGCTTCTCGCGAAGGGTCACCTCCTCGTCGAGGGCGTCCCCGGGCTGGCCAAGACCCTCGCCGTCAAGGCCATGGCCGACGCCCTCGGCGTCGAGTTCCAGCGCATCCAGTTCACCCCCGACCTGGTGCCGGCCGACATCGTCGGCACCCGCATCTTCAACCAGAAGGCCGGCGAGTTCCAGGTGTCGCTCGGGCCCATCTTCGCCAACCTCGTGCTGGCCGACGAGATCAACCGGGCGCCGGCCAAGGTCCAGAGCGCGCTGCTGGAGGCGATGCAGGAGCGCCAGGTCACCATCGGGCGACAGACCCATCGCCTCCCTGACCCGTTCCTCGTGATGGCCACCCAGAACCCGATCGAGTCCGACGGCACCTATCCCCTGCCCGAGGCGCAGGTCGACCGGTTCATGCTCAAGGTGCTGGTCGACTACCCGACGAGCACCGAGGAGTTCGTGATCGTCGAGCGTATGGTCACCGGGCTCGAGACCATCCAGAGCGTCCTGGACGCGTCGCAGCTGCTGGCCCTCCAGCAGGCCACGCGCGATGTCTACGTCGACCCCTCGCTCATCGAGTACGCCGTGCGCGTCTCCACCGCCACTCGTGACCTTCCGTCCGTGGGCCTGACCGACATGGCTCGCTACGTCACATTCGGCGCCAGCCCTCGGGCGTCGATCTACATGATCCTTGCCGCCCAGGCGCTCGCCCTCATTCGCGGCCGTGACTACACGCTTCCCGACGACGTGCGCAGCGTGGCACCCGATGTGCTGCGCCACCGCCTGGTGCTGTCCTACGAGGCGCTCGGCGACAACGTCACGCCAGAGGACGTGCTCGGCGCCATCCTGGCCAACGTGCCGCTGCCCCAGGGCCTGCTCCAGGACCAGAGCGCCGGCGGGCGCAGTTGGCCCACCGCCGGCGCCGGTGACGACAGGGTATGGGCGCCACCGCCCCGCTGACCGCCGACCGGGTCCTCCGCCGGCTCGACTGGCAGGTGATCCGGCGCCTCGACGGACGGCTCCAGGGGAACTACCGCACGGTGCTGCGCGGCCAGGGGACGGACTTCCGCGACGTGCGGGAGTACGAGACGGGCGACGACGTCCGCCACATCGACTGGAACGTCACGGCCCGCATGGACGAGATGTTCGTGCGGGAGTACACCGAGGACCGGGAGCTGACCTCCTGGCTCCTGCTGGACCGCTCGCCCTCGATGGGCTTCGGCCCCGTCTCCCGGACGAAGGAGCGGGTGCTGTGCGAGGTGGCGGCGACCATCGCCCAGCTGTTCGTCCGCGGCGGCAACCGGGTCGGTGCCATCCTCTACGACAACGACACCACGCGGACGATCCCACCCCGCCAGGGCCGCAACCAGGTCCTGGCCCTGATCGACGAGCTCCTCCGGCCGGTGAGCGCGCACCGGACGGTCACCGACCTCCGCAAGCTGCTCGATGTCGCCCCCCGCATGATCCGCCGGCGCTCGCTCGTCGTGCTCGTGTCGGACTTCATCAGCCAGCCGGGGTGGGAGCGGTCCCTGCTGCGGCTGACCGAGCGGCACGAGCTGGTCGCCGTGCGCCTGGTGGACCGTCGGGAGTTCGAGCTGCCCGACGCCGGCCTGATCGTCGTGCAGGACGCGGAGACCGGCGAGCAGCTGACCGTCGACTCGAGCGACCCGGAGTTCCGGCGCCGGCTCAAGGCGGCGGGCGACGCCCAGGAGGCCGCCGTCCGTGACGCCGTGCGGCGGTCCGGCGTCGACCTCCACGTCATCACCACCGACGACGACCTCGTGTCCGCCTTCGTCCGCATCGTCGAATCCCGCAAACGGCGCCGACGCTGATGACGTTCCGCTCGCCCTGGATGCTCGTGCTGCTGGCGGTGGTGCCTGCGATGGTGTGGGCGTACGTCAAGTCCCGGCGCCGGGGCGCGCCGCGGGCCGCCACCCTCGCCGAGCAGGGGCTGGTGGCCACCGCGGCCTCGTCGAAGATGCGCATCCGCCGCCACGTGCCGTTCGCCCTCTTCGCCCTCGCGTTGACCGTCCTCCTCGTCGGCATGGCCCGCCCGATGACCAGCGTCACGACGCCCCGGCGCGAGGGCACGGTCATCCTGGCCATGGACGTGTCGAACAGCATGAAGGCCGACGACGTCAAGCCGACGCGCATCGACGCATCGAGGGCCGCGGCCAAGGCGTTCGTGGAGCGCCAGCCTCCAGAGGTGAAAGTCGGTGTCGTCGCCTTCGGCGACGGTGCGGTCATCGTGCAGACCCCGACCAGCGAGCACGCCGACGTGATGAAGGCCATCGACCGGCTCTCCGTCGCCGGCGGTACCTCGCTCGGCCAGGGGCTGGTGTCGGCGCTCAGCGCCATCGCCGGCAAGCCGGTGACCATCGACGCCGAAGCGCTCGCCAGCGACTCGGCCCAGGTCGACATCGGCTACTTCGGCTCCGCCACCATCCTGCTGCTCTCCGACGGCGAGGAGACCAATCAGCCCGACCCGATCTCGGTGGCCGAGGTGGCCTCCGTCGCCGGCGTCCGCATCCACACCATCGGGATCGGCACGGAAGCCGGCGCCGTCGTGCAGATCGAGGGGTTCAGCGTCGCCACCGCCCTCGACAGCGAGCTGCTCGAGCAGGTGGCCGAGATCACCGACGGGACGTACCACCAGGGCGAGGATGCGGCCGCCCTGTCCGAGGTCTCCAAGACGATCGACCTGCGGTTCAAGCTCGTCTCCGAGCACACCGAGGTCACCGGGCTGTTCTCGGCCGCCGGCATCGTGCTGCTCTTCGCCGGGGCCCTGCTCTCGGTCCTGTGGTTCGGACGGGTGGTCTGACATGACGTTCGCGTGGCCGCTGTTCCTGTTCCTGGCCCTCGCCATCCCGATCGTGCTGGGCGTCTACCTGCTGACCATGCGGCGCCGCCGCAAGCGGGCGGTGAGCTACTCCAGTGTCGCCCTGCTGCGCTCGGTGCTCCCCCGCCGGTCGCGCTGGCGCCGGCACCTCCCGGTGGCGATGCTGCTGTCGAGCCTCGGTCTGCTGTCGATCGCCGCGGCCCGGCCGCAGATGGTGCGAGACGTGCCCATCGGGCGGACGTCGATCATCCTCGCCCTCGACGTGTCGCGGTCGATGTGCGCGTCCGACGTCGACCCGAACCGGATGGCGGTGGCGCAGCAGGCGGCCCGCGACTTCGTCAACGACCAGCCGTCCGGCAGCAGGATGGGGCTCGTCGTCTTCTCGGGCTTCGCCCAGCTCGCCGTCCCCCCGACGACCGACCACAAGACCCTGCTCGCCGCCATCGACGGGCTCACAACCGCCCGGGGCACGGCCATCGGTGCGGCCATGCTGAAGGCGATCGACGCCATCGCCGAGGTCAACACCGAGGTGCAGCCGGTGGGCGACGCGGCGGCGGTCGTCGACCCGAGGGCCCCTGGCGCCGGCGCCGCCCCGACTCCGGCGCCCGGCGTCGGCGGCTTCGTCCCCGACATCGTCGTGTTGCTGACCGACGGGGCCAACACGAGGGGGATCACGCCGCTGGACGCGGTGCCATTCGCAGTCGAGCGGCGGGTCCGCGTCTACACGATCGGGTTCGGCACCACCCGGCCGGCCCAGCTGGTCTGCTCGGCGCAGCAACTCGGCGGCGACACACAACGAGGGTTCGGCGGGGGCTTCGCCGGCGGTGGCGGTGGCGGGTTCGGGGGTGGCGGCGGGTCGCCGCTCCGGGCCGACAACGAGACGCTCCAGGCCATCGCCGACCGGACGGGCGGGGAGCACTACAGCGCCCAGGATGCATCGCAGCTGCGCAAGGTCTTCGCCGACCTGCCCAAGGACGTCACGGTCCAGAAGCGGCGCCAGGAGGTGACGGCGCCGTTCGTCTTCCTCGGCGCCGTGCTCGCCGCCGCCGCCATCGGCGCGTCGATCCGGTGGAGCGCCTACCCGTAGCGACTGCAGCAGCCACGCCGGCGAGCGGGATGCCGGCGTTGCGGGACGACTGCCGGTGCGTTTCTGGTCGTGATCCGGTCCGAATTGGCCGAATTTCACGACCAGAAATGCACCGACAAGGAGTCCTCCATTGGCGAGGCTCTGGTGGTCGTTGCAGGAGGGCTCGCGTCAGTCCAGGGCCTGGCGGGCGAACGTCGCCGGCTCCCGCCCGGCGAGGAGCCACGCCGCGCCGGTCGCCAGCGCCGGCAAGCCGAGGGCCAGCGCCGCGAGGTGGCCTACGGGCGGCCGAGCCAGCTCGGACAGGTCGGCGTGGTACGCCGCCAGCAGGGCGGCGTAGGCCGCGGCTGTGCTCAGCACCACGCCCAGTACGGCGAGGGCGCCGGCCGTGCCGGCGGTGACCGTGCGGCGGGCGCCGGCGCTCGCCCCTGTGGCGGTGAGTGTGCGCATGTCGCGGACGCCCTCGCTGCGGATGAGGCCAATCGTCATGGCCACGATGGCCAGCGCCAGCAGGCCCCCGACGCCCGTCGCCACCGTGCGCAGCGTGGCCAGGCCGTCCTGACCCGAGCGGGTCTCGACGGTCAGGCCGCCCGCGGCGGCCGCGGCCCGTGCCTTGGCGACCTGGTCCTTGGTGAGCGGGCTCGGCGACTCGACCAGCCACCCGGCCCGGGCGGCCACCCAGCCGTGCCGGCCCATGGCCTCCTCGGTCACCAGGGAGTTCGGCGCCGCCGAGTAGGTCGGGAGATCGACGCGCTGGACCAGGCTCCGCGCCGTCGCCGGGTCGGGGCGGGTGCCGATGTCGAGGAGCATCACGTCACCGTCGAGGGACGTGAGCAGTTCGGTGTCGCTTGCGATTGTGGCGGGGTCGATCCCGTACCGCCGCAGCAGCTCGGGGGTGGCGATGGCGGGGAAGGCTCGCCATCGGAACCCCTGGTCGACCGGCATGACCACCGAGATCGGCTCCCGGTCGCGGGCGTCGCCGGCGACCGTCGGTCGCATGGCCGCGTCGAGGGTGAAGACCGTCGCCCGTCCGATGACTGCGGTGACCGTCGCCGCCGCGGCGTCCAGCCGGGCCCGCTCCGCCTGGCTCAGATTCGGGTCGGGCGCGGTGCGCGGGTCGCCGACCCGGACGACCAACTGGTGGTTCGACAAGTTGCCCTCGTCGCCCCGGTACTCGCCGGCCTTGGCCACCACCACGGTGGCGACGGAGATGCCCAGCACGAGGGTGATGGCGGCAAGGGCCGCGGCGGCACGGGCCTGGTAGCGGACCAGGTCGCGCAGGGCCAGACGGGCGGCGAACGGCAGGCGCCCGGCGGGGACCCGCAAGACGCGGATGGCCGCCGGCGAGGCGAAGACCACGCCGGCCACCATGGCCAGCACGCCGGCGATGAGCACCAACGGCCGGGCCCGATCACTGGTCGGCCGGGCGGCGACGATGGCGCCGGCGCCGGCGGCGCCGAGGACGAGGGCGACGCCGAGCGAGCGGTGCACGGGCGACGGGCGGGCCGGGCGCCCGGACAGCGCCGACATCACCGGCAGGCGGGCCATGGTCCGCGCCGGCCACCAGGCGGCCGCCGTGCAGGCCAGCACCGCGATCGCCAGGCACTCGGCGATCAGTGCCCACGGGACGTCCAGCCGGTCGATGCGATGCGCCGCCGCCGTCTCGACCGCCGGCGTCGCCACCACCCAGCCGGCGATCCCGATGGCGGCGCCCACCAGCGCGGCGACGGCCCCGACGATGGCGCCATTGGCCAGCATCACCAGGCGAAGGTGGCGCGAGGTCGCCCCGATGGCGGCCAGCAGGCCCAGCTGGCGCTGCCGGCGCTGGGCCACGACGACGAATCCGGCGGCGGCGACCAGACCCACCAGCGCCATGGCGAGCGTGGTCGCAACCAGCACGAGGGCCACCACGACCTTCTCGTCGTCCGGGGCGACCATGATCCCGAAGTTGATGCCCGACGACCCGCCCGCTCCGTCGGCCACGGGACCGGCACGGTCGTCCGGGTTGATCAGCAGCGTCAGGGAGTCGGCCGTGGCCGCCTCGGCGGCGGGGACGAGGGCGAACTCGTCGTTCAGGTCGCCGGGGTTCTCGACCCGCCCGACGACGGTGCGTTCCACGCGGCCGAGGACGACACGATCACCGACACGTGCGGCGAGCAGGTCCGCCGGCCCGTCGGTCAGCGCCACCTCGCCCGCCCGCTCGGGGTACCGCCCCGAACGCAGGGCGAGCAACGGGCTGCCGAAGACGCCGGCCGGGTCCTGGGCGCGCACGTCGAGCGGTAGCGCGGAGCCGGGCACGGCCACGGCCGAGTGACCGATCACCTCGACCGTGCCGAAGCGCTGCCGGGCGGCGGCGACAGTGGCCGTCGCCGACGCCGCGTCCCTGGGTTGCAGGTGCACCATGCCGCCGGCGTTGCCGAACTGGTCCTCGGCCTTCGACGCGGCGTTGACGGCCATCGACGCCCCCGCCACCGCCACCGCGACGGCCACCGTGACCATCGCCAGCAGGAGCGCCTGCTGGCGCCACTCCCGCCGGAACATCCGCCACGCCCAGCGCAGCACCGCCCGCCGGCCGGGGCCGGAGCCGCTCACGCCGGCGGCCGTGGGCCCGAGGCGAGGAGGGACTCGGGCCCGGAAGGGGCGGCGGTCTGGTCGACCAACCGCCCGTCTCGCAGGAACACGACCCGGTCGGCCCACGACGCGAGCTGCGCATCGTGGGTCACCACCACCACGGCCGCGCCCCGCCGGCTGATCTCCCGCAGCAGCCGCATCACCGCCTCGCTGTTGACAGAGTCCAAGGCACCGGTCGGCTCGTCGGCCAGGACCAGCCGGCGCTCGCCGACCACGGCGCGGGCGATCGCCACCCGCTGGCGCTCGCCGCCGGAGAGGTCGTCGGGGAAGTGGCCGGCACGGTCCTCGATGCCGAGCTGCGCCAGCGCGGTCATGGCCACCTCGCGTGCGGCCCGGGCCGATGTGCCGTCGAGCTCGAGGGGCATCGACACGTTTTCCGCCGCGGTGAGGCCGGCCAGCAGGTTGAAGTCCTGGAAGACGAAGCCGATGGCCCGCCGGCGCAGCCGGGCCTTCTCCTTCTTGGACATCCCCTGGAGTACCGCGCCGCCGACCACCACCTGGCCGGTCGTGGCGTCCTCCAGGCTGCCGCCGATGGTCAGCAGGGTGCTCTTCCCCGAGCCGCTCGGCCCCATGACGGCCACCAGCTCGCCGGCGGCGACGGCAAGGCCGACGTCGCGCAGCGCGTGCACGGCCGTGGGCCCGCCGCCGTAGACCTTCGACACGCCGCGCAACTCCAGCATGGCGTTCACCGCGACACCGCCCCGAGCCGGCCCACCGGAGCTTTCCGGGCCGGCGCAGCCGGCCGTCCCGCCGCCGCTCTGGGTGCGCGTCGCAGGCGGGCGTCGGCGGAGTCGAGCCAGCGCACGGCAGCGTCGATGCGGAACAGCTCGGCATCAACGACAAGGGCCAGGGCGACGTCGTCCTCGGGCGCGTCCGCCTTGACCGCGGTGTAGCGCTGCATGAGCTCGATCAGATGGCGGCGGTGGACCTGGATCACGTCGTGCAGGTCGACACCGGGCACCTGGACGGCGACCAGCACCTTGATCAGCAGCTCATCGCGGGGTGGCTGGGCATCGGCGGACGGAGTCTGGAGCCAGTCAGTCAGCGCCCGGGCGCCGTCGGCGGTGATCGAGTAGCCCTTCTGCGGCCCGTCCTCACCATCCTCCGACACGACCAGCCCGTCGCGCTCCAGGCGCTGGAGCGTCGTGTACACCTGGCCGACGTTGAGGGGCCACACCTCGCCCGTCCTGGCCTCGAACTCCTGCCGCAGCTGGAGCCCGTACTTGGGCCCCTCGCTGAGCAGGGCCAGCAGGGCGTGACGCACGCTCATCGCCTGATCTCCATACGGAGTAGAATACTCAGTATTCTCCCGCGGTCAACCCCCTCAGGACACCCCCGCCGGCCAGGTCCGACCGAACCACCGACGGATGCGGCTGCTGCCGAACTCGACCTTGTCGGCGACGAACTCGTACGCCGGCCCCTCGAGGTTACCGAACGGCTTCTGGCCCGGTAGGAACGTGACGTCGACCTTCGCCACCTGGTCGTGGCCGAACTCCAGCCAGCACATGCCGTTCCCGCCGTACTGCGCCGACCCGTCGTCGCCCCGCATCAGGGCGATGATCCGGTCGGCGACCACTGCGGCCTGTCCTTCGGCGAAGACGCCGGCCTTCGGCGTCCCTACGCTGCTCACGTCACCGACGGCGTACACCCCGGGGAAGCTCGTCTCGAGCGTCAGCGGGTCGACCGGGATCCAACCGTCGACCGTCATGCCCGACGCCTCGACCACCGCCGGCACCCGGTGGACGGGGATGCCGAGGAAGAGGTCGTAGGGCAGCTCGCTCCCGTCGCTCAGGAGGGCGACCTTCCGGGCCGGGTCAAGCCCGCTCACCAGCCGCCCGGGGAGCCAGTCGATGCCCCGCTCGGCGAAGGCCACGAGCAGCGCCTCCGACGCCGCCGGCGACGGCGGGATCGGCACGGGCAACGGCATGACCAGGGAGATGGTCGACTGCTCCCGGCGCCCGCGAGCCGTCAGGAAGTCGTCCATCAGCAGCGCGGTCTCACTCGGCGCCGGCGGGCACTTGAACGGGAGCGAGGTCACCCCGACGATCACCCGGCCGCCCTCGAAGGACTCGAGCACGTCGCGGAGGGCGAAGGCGCCGGCCACCGTGTAGAACTCGTTCCCGCCCTCCACCAGGCCGGGCGTGGCGTCGGGGTGCAGGTCGGCGCCGAGGGCGACGACGAGGACGTCCGCCTCGAAGGCGCCGGCGTCGGTCTCCACCCGCTTGTTCACCGGATCGATCGACCGCACCGTCGACTGGACGAAGCGCACCCCGGGCTTGACCACGTCGGCGTAGGGGTGATGGACCTGGTCCGGCACTGCCCGCCCGAACATCACCTCCAGCTTCGAGAAACCGAAGACGAAGCCGTCCGCCTGGTCGACAAGCACGACGTCGGCCTCGTCCCCGAACTCCTCGGACAACCTCGTCGACAGCTCCAGCCCACCGAAACCAGCCCCGAGAATCACGACGCGCATGCCGCCGACCCTACCGGCTCAGCCCCGCAGTTCGACGCTCGGGGGGTTGTTCAGGAAGTACTCGTCGCGGGGCGCGAGGTCCCGGTTGAGGCCGCCCTCGTCGATCCGTTTGACCACCGAGACCTCGCCGGGGTCCACGGTCATCAGGAAGGTGGTGATCGACGCCACCTGGGCCGGCGAGAAGGCTTTGTTCGGGTCGAGGGCCCGGAAGCGCTCCAGGATTGCCGCCCGGTCGAACACGATGGGCTGCTGGCTGGCAATCATGAACTGCGACCCGTCATAGCTCGCCACCGACAGGCGCAGGACGTGGGGGAAGACCTCGGTGGCGCTGTTGAGCACCCGTGGCGTGGCGATCCACTGGGCGACGAGGCCTCCGGAGGCGAGGCGGCTCCGCAGTAGATCGTAGAACTCGACCGAGTAGAGGTTCCCGCTGAAGGCCGACTGGGGGCGGACCACGTCGACGGTCAGCACGTCGAAGCGTTCATCGGAGGAGAGGAGGAACTTCCGGCCGTCACCCACGTGGATGTCGACCCGGGGGTCGGTGAGCAAGCGGTCCATCTCCGTGGCGCCGCGCCGGGCGAGGACGTGGAGCAGGTCGACCTCGCCGCCACAGATCTCGACCACGTCGACGTGGTCGAGCCGCGGATCGCGGGACATCCCGTAGGGCGTGGCCCCGATACCGAGACCGACCGCCATCCCCTGCTGCGGGTCGGGATGCACGAGCGCGGGTAGCAGGCCGACGAGCACGTGGAAGTCGTCGAACGGATAGCCGTTCTGGGAGGTGGCATTGATGAACAGGAAGTCCTCGCCCTCCACCTTCTTGAGCGCGTTCACGCAGGCCCGGTCCTCGGCGAGGGCGAAGTCGCCGGCCTCGGCGCTGTGGAAATAGGCCCAGAGCCCGAAGTTCGACGGGAAGATCGCGACCAGGCCCAGCAGGAGGGCGACGGCCCCGGCCGCGAAGGCGGGGCGCCGTGCCCGGGGCGCCATCGCCGCCGCGGCCACGCCTGGGATCAGGAGCACGCCGGCCAGGAGGCGGAGGGTGCCAGACGTGCCGAGGGCGTCGATGAGCACGAAGCCGACGAGGAGGGTGCCGGTGACGTTGCCGGCGATATTGGCCAGCAGGAGCAGGCCGGTGCGCCGGCCCAGAGTGTCCACCCGCTCGGCTACCAGTCGCTGGACGAACGGGAACGACGCCCCCATGGCCAGCACCGGCAGTCCCATGAGCAGCAACGGCCCGGCGAGGTGCACGAACACGACCCGCAGGATCTCCTCCAGCGAATCGAACCGGTAGCCCCCGACGTTGTAGCCGTCGATGGCGAAGTGGGCCTTGAACGGGCCGTACACGCCCAGGCGCTTGGGCAGCTCGACCAGCACGAGGGGGCCCAGGAGGGCCAGCACGCCGATCGAGAACTGGATGCCCAGGAACCACCGGTCCGGCCGCTTGACCCGGCCGACGAACCGTGACGCGACCGCGGCGCCGGTCCCGAACACGATCAGGTAGAGGGCGAGCACGTGCCCGAAGGTGTAGGAGTTCGATCGCATGAGGGCGTCGACCAGGCGGAAGAAGACGATCTCCAGGCCCAGCGCGACCGCCCCCGTCAGGCCGTAGACACCGAACCACGTCCAGGACCGACTCAGGGCCGCCGCGGCCACGGGCTCGTCGGCGACGGGCTCGGGTGCCGGCGCCGTGGCGCGGGCGGCCGTCCTCCACAAGGCCACGACGGACACCGCGGCGAGCAGGTTGAGCACCCCGGCGAAGCGGACCACCCCGACGAAACCGAGGCTGCCGATGAGGATCCACCCGGATACGCCGGCCCCCACGCCGGCACCGAGGGTGTTGGCTGCGTACAGCCGTCCGACCAGGGGGCCGGCGTCGTCGATCCGGTCGACGAGGCCCCGGGAGACGAGCGGCAGCGACAGGCCCATCAGCGTCGTGGGCACGATCAGCAGGGCGAAGTGGAAGCCGAAGGCGGCGAGGGTCCCCTGCAGGTGCGTGACGGCCGAGCGGTAGACGTCGTAGAAGAGCCACAGGCTGAACCAGGCGAAGATCCCGATGCCGGCGTTGGAGGCGGCGAAGGCCAGCAGCGACCGGCGCGGGCCCAACCGATCGGCGAGCACGCCGCCCAGGAGACTGCCCAACCCGAGGCCGGCGAGGAAGGCGGCGACCACCGTCGTGAAGGAGAAGAGGTCCACTCCGGCGTGGAGCGAGATGACCCGTTGCCACACCACTTGCAGGGTCAGCGCCGAGAAGCCGGTGACGGCGAAGACGGCGAACAGGACGGCTCTCTGCCGGGCGTGCACCGGGGAGAGCTATCACATGGCGCAGGTTCCGCACGACATCGGCCAAGCTTCTCCGATGCGACGGCTGCACTCGCGGGGTCTCCCAGCGGGCGCGTCCCGGCGCGTGCTCACCCAGTGGAGCGTGACGGCCGCGGCGCGGGTAGCCGGGGTCGTGCTCCGCCTCGCCGTCGCCGTGGTGGTGAGCCGGCTCTTCGGGCCGCTCGGCCTCGGCCTGTACGTGTTGACCCTTTCGTTGAGCGGCGGCGCCCTCGTGGTCGCCTCGCTCGGACTGGAGGCGGCGGCGGCGCGATTCACGGCCCACCACGTGGGCCGCGGCGAGCGATCCCTTGTCCGTGGCGTGCTTCTGTTCTCCTGCGGCGCGTCGGCCGCGGCAGGCCTGGTTCTGGCCGCCGCCCTCCTCGTCGGCGCCGGCCAGCTCGCGGTTTGGCTTCGGCAGCCGGAGGTGGGCGACGCATCGCGCCTCGCCGCGCTCGTGGTGTTGGTGGGGTCGGCCGGCGCCGTCGCTCGCGCCGGCCTGACCGGCCTCGACGGCGCCCGGTCGGCCGCAGTCCTCGAACAGGTGGTGCCTCCGCTCGTCGCCATCCCCGCGCTCGTCGGCATGCACGCCGCCGGGTGGGACTCGCCGGTGGCGGGGGCGATCGCCGGATCCCTCGGCCAGGTCCTGACCTCCGTGGCGTCGCTGGCGACGCTGTACGTCCGGGCTGGGCCGTTCCGAGCGCCGGCGGCGTTCACTCCCGGGCCCTGGCTGCGATTCAGCCTGCCCATGTGGCTCGAGCGCGCCCTGTTCTTCCTGATCGCGTCGACCGGCTACTTCGTCGTCGCCCGCTGGCGGGGCGCCAACGAGGTGGCACTGTTCGGCGCCGCCGCCCGCGTGGCGTTGCTGGTCGCCCTGCCGCTGGAAGCGGCGGCATCGATCCTGGGGCCGATGTTCGCCCGGTTGTCCGCCCGAGGCGAATGGGGCGAGCTCCAGCGAACCTACGCCCGGGCCACGTGGGCCCTTCTGGTCGCGGGCGTCGGCCTGGGCGCGGTCACCCTTGTCGGCGGGCGATGGGCGTTGACCGGCTTCGGGGCCGGTTTCGGTGCCGGGTACACGACGCTCGTGCTCCTCGTCGTCGGTCAGGTGGTGAGCTCGGGGACGGGACCGTGCGGGCTCATGATGGTGATGACAGGGCATGTCGGCGCCCGAGTAGCAAACGTGGCGCTCGGTGCGTTCGTGGCGGTGACGCTGACCGTCCTCGCCGTCCCCCGCTGGGGCGCGCCCGGGGCCGCCGGCGCCATCGCGGTGGCGACCGCCGTCCTGAACATCAGGCAGGTCTACGAGGTGCGCCGCCTCATCGGCCTCCGCGCCTATGACCTCCGCGCGTCCGGTCCCGAGGAGCCGGCCGTCGGATCTGCCGCCAAGCGGTAGAGGACGCCGGCGGACGTCTGCTCTACGGCGACCATCGACCGGGCCACGAACTCCTCGAGCTGGGCCGGCCGCTGGCGACCGTCCGTGGGGCCGGGCGAGCAGACCCAGGCGATACGACCGGCGCGAATCCCCTCGATCACCTCCTGCTGGCCCCGCGGTCCGAACACCGAAGCGAACGGGTAGTCATAGGGCGTCGGGTTCTCCAGCCCGCTGGCCAGGTACCAGAAGGACGCGTCCGGCCGGAGCAGGAACACCCGCCCGCCGGTTCGTTCCCGTAGCGCCGCACCGTCGGCCGGGCCCGACGGCGTGGTGCCGTGCAGGACAGGCAGGCCTTCGAAGTACGGGGTCGTGTGGTCCACGGGACCGTTGGACCACTGCGACAACTGCACGCGACGGGCGGAGATGGCCGCTGCGAGCGCGGTCACGAGAAGGAGACCGGCCGTCGCGGTGAGGCGGGCGCCGTCGGGCACAAAGTGCATCGACGCCGGGTGGGCGCCGACGGCGAGGGCGACGGTCAGGAGCGCGACAGGGAACAGACCCCGGACATGGGTGAAGTCGAGGCGCGGGACCGCAGCCGAGCAGACCACCGCACCGAGGGCCAGCGTGGCCATGTCGGACAGGCGGGCGCTCCCGGAAGGGTCGTCCACCACGACGTTCCGCAGCGCGATGGCACAGGCGACCAGGACCGCCGGGAACACAAGGTACGCGGCAACCGCGACGGATCCGTAGACAGCCTGCTGGGCGCGGGACGAGAACGTCCGCCTCAGCGCCTCCCGCAGGCCGTCCCTGAAGCCAACCCTGCCGACAGCCAGGTAGACCGTCTTGTTGCGGAACGACCGGCGGACGTACCAGCCGAGCGCTTGGACACGGGCGAGCGGCACCAGGCAGACGCCGGCGGCAACCACCGCGCCCAGCACATACCAAACGGCCGCCTGGAATCCGCCGACGACGATCGCCGACGCGCCCAACGCCACTGTGGCCGCGATGCCGATGGTCTGCTTGGCCGAGAAGGAGAGGCCGGCGGCTGCGCCGGCGAGGACGAACGCGACCTCGGCACCGGAGCTGCCGATGTGCATGACGATGCCGGTGGCGAGCACCGCGGTCAGGAGGGCGACGCGTGTGTAGTGGCTGTCCACCGTGCTGGTGGGCGGCACGAAGGCGAGCGAGCCGATCCACAGAACGGCGAACGCGGGCGCCGGAGCGTGCGCCGAGGCGAGGACCCAGGAACCGGCCAGGAGGAGGCCCATGAAGTAGAGGATGCCGACGACTCGTAGGACGAGCATCGGCCGGCGCCTCCCGCGCACCGCGAGGCCGCCTATCCAGACCGGCAGCGGCCCCGCGCCGTAGAAGACGTCCCGGTAGAGCACCTCACCCCGGCTCTGGCGGACGATGACCTGGAGGAACCACGCTTCGTCGACGGTGACCGGGATGCGTCGGACCGCGACCACCGCCGCCGCGGTGATCGCGAGCAGGCCGGCGCCGAGCGCGAGGACCCCCGCGTTCACGGCGCTCGCATGGAGAACAACTGGAACGCCCGCATCGCCCGCCAACCCGGGACCGCTTCCAGCGCCCGCTCCACCCCTGCACCCACGGGCTGGTTGGCGAGAACGGGCGGGAAGGCGCCGAACCGCTCCGTCACGAACCCCACCAGCCCTGCGGCCTGCGCCGCCGCGGCGAGCCGGCGGGGCCGCATGCGGACGATTCCCCCGTCGCCCCGCCACGTCATCCCCGGGGTGCACGTGATCTGGACGTAGTAGCCGGGAAAGAGCGGATTCGGTTCGAGGAAGGCCGCCCGACCGCCCGGTCGGAGCAGGTCTCGAACGCCTCGGAAGGCGGCGGGGAGGTCGGCGACGTGGTGGAGCATGAAGAACCCCACCACCACGTCGAAGCGTCCGTGGAGCTCCGCCGGCGGGCTGGCCAGGTCGCCGACGTGGGCCGGGATGCCGGGCTCGGCCTGCCGAAGGCGGTCGACGAGACCCGTCGTAAGATCCATGGCCTCCACGGTCAGACCCCGCCTGGCCAGGGCGATGGTGTAGCGGCCGAGACCCGAGCCGACGTCGAGCACCCGGTCGCCGGGAGCGGCGCCGCAGGCCGCGGTGACCGCGTCGACCTGGCGGAGCGTGTACGGGGTCGCCGACCGGTCCAGTTCCATGCGCGGCAGCTCGCGCCCGGTGAAGTATCGCCGCTGCCGCATGTTGTGACGTTCCCCGGCGACGCTCACCGACGGCGGGCGACGGCGACGAGGGTCGAGCCAACCGGGGGCCGGGGCCACCGGATGCGGGCCAGCGACGCCTCGGCCCGGTTGATCCGGGCGAACAGGGCGTTGACCGGCCCAGGCGGGTGATCCTCGGTGCGCAGCTGCGCCAGACCTCGGCGCCGGGCCGCGATCCGGCTCGTGACAAGGAGCGGGAGGAGGGCGAACTGATAGCCACGAACCTCGAGGACGTCGAAGCCGCGGGCCCGGAGGGGGCGCAAAAGCGTCGATCGCGTATACCGGCGGCGGTGGCCGGCCCGCTCGTCGCGGCAGCTCCAGAGGGCGGGCCATGCCGGCACCATCGCCACCAGCAACCCCCCGCGCCCGAGCACGCGGGCGCATTCGTCGAGAGACTTGCCGTCGTCGACGTGCTCGAGTACGTCACGCAGCAGGACCGTTGCCGCCGACCCACTACGGAAGGGGAGCCTGAGCGCGTCACCGGCGATGCCCGGGACCCGGGGTGGCTCACCGCGGTGGAGCTCATGGTCGAGAGCGACCACCCCGACGCCCTGCCGTTGGAGCCGGCGCGCGAACGACCCGGAGCCGCAGCCGATGTCGAGCACGGGGCCGATTGCGCCGAACCGGGCGAGGAGGTTGCCTATCAACTCGTCCCGCCCGGCGAACCAGAAGTGCGTGGGCTCGAGCTCGGCCAGACGCTGGCCCGTGGTGGTCACGACACCGACGCATGCGGCGACCAGCCCGCCACCAACGCGTGAACCACACCACACCCCCCCGGCCGCCCCTACCCCTTCGAGATCGGCGACGCGGCTTCAGTCGACGGAGGATAGCTCTCGTCCAGGCGGCCCCGTCCTGGACTCAGGCCTCAGGTACGGCGGTGGCGGCGATGATCTGGTCGAGCACCGATTGGTCGGGCAGGGGCGGCGGGGAGATCGACGGGAACGCACGGATCTGGTCGAACGCCTGCGGGATGAGCGGGCCCTCCAGGACAGGAGAGTGACAGGAAGCGATCGTGGTGATGTCGAGCCCCTGCACCGTGTCGACGAGACGGCCGAACTTGTCGTGGTCGACCATCGCCAGCCACGGACTGACCGCCCCGAAGGCAAACAGCGTCATCCCGAATCGCCAGAACTCGGGATCGAGGTCGGCGATCGGCATGTGTGGGTCGGGCAGGGGCGTGGCGAAGGAGTCCACCCCCCAGTAGACGCCGGTCGTCGGATCGAAGAGCCCCCGCGTCGTCGGCGAGTCGTACACGGGTGGCCGGACCGCGTGCAGTGTGCGGTCCCCGACGCTGAACGACTCGTCGTGCATGACCCACCGGCACCGATCGATCGGGAAGTCGAAGCAGTTCGTATGGCGCTCGACCATCGCCCAGTTGCACACCAGCTTGGCGTTGGGACAGGCCGTCATGACCTGATCGAGGTTCCCAGTGTGGTCGACATCGTCGTGGGACAGGAAGACCCAGCGGACGTCCTCCGGCTCGACCAGGGAGAACACGTCCTCCAGCCACTGCTTGCGGTTGGCGGGCGTGCCGGTGTCGACGATGACCGGCTCTTCTCCGAGGATCACCATCGAGTTGATGTAGACGAACAGCGGCTGCCCGAGCGCCGGCTGCACCTGCTGGATCACGTAGGTGTCGGAGGCGATCTTCACCGGTGGAACGGCGATCGTCGGTGCGACGGGTGCAAACGTCATGTCAGGCTCCTCTGCGGGGTGACGGCAGTCGGGCTTCGGCGGGCCAATGGGTATAGCACGGCGGGGCGTCTCGAAGACGACGCGCACCGCCTCGGGGTCGATGGCCTGCGCCAGCCCGGACCTGGCAAGTTCGAGAATCCGAGTTAGGTGACGAAGGGCGACTTCAGGAGCAGGAAGCGCCCGACCGGCGCATCGCTGAGATCAGTAATGCCCTTGAAGGAGACGACCTTGCCGCCGGCCTCCCTGTCGAGCAGGTCGCTCTTGGCCTGCTGCGCGGTGCGGACCCGATCCCCGTTGAGGTCGGTCATCCGCGCCGCGATGGCCCCGGCCACGGCCGGGGCGGCGAACGACGTGCCGTTCCACTCGGCGAACCCCCCGAACTTGTGCCCGCGCTTGTCCTCGAAGGTCACGTGGGTGCTGACCTGGCCCACGCCGATGGCGGAGATGTCAACCCACTCGCCGAAGTTGCTGAACGCAGCCCGCTTCGGCCTGCTGCCCCCGGTGCCGTCGAGGGCGGCGACGCCGACGACGGTCGGGAAGGCGGCAGGCCAGAACTTCCGGGAGGCCGCAAGGCCGCTGCTCTTCTTGGGGTTGTGATTTCCGGCTGCGGCGACCACGACGACCTCGGGCTTGAGGGTGGCCAGCGCGGCTTGGAGAGGCTTCGGCTCGTTGTTGAACCGGGTGTAGCCGCCGAGCGACAGGTTGATGATGTCGACGCCCGCCCGCCCCAGGCGCACGATGGCATTGGCGACCGACAGCACCTCGGCCTCGCCGCGGCGGTCGAGGACCCGCTCGATGCGGACGGTGGCCCCGGGGGCGTGCTGGAGGATGATGCCGGCGACGAAGGTGCCGTGGCCCGCCTGCACGTCGAGCTCGCCGTTGTCGTCGGTGTCCACCGGGTCGAAATCGTCTGGCGCGGCGAGGAACGATCCGGCCAGCCACGGGTGGGCGATGGCGCCGGTGTCGATGACGCCCACCGTCACGCCGGTGCCTGCCCGGTCGGCCATCGTGCGGGCCCTGAGAGTCTTCTTCGTGACCTTCGGAGGCTCGGCCGGGCCGCCCATGTCGACCGGCTGCCCGAGGATGGGGTCCATCCGCTGGGTGGTCTTGGGGTCGACGTCCGGAGCGAAGATGTGGTTGGGGCTGATCGTCGGCGTCCCCTGAAGGTCGTCGCGTGCGGCCGCCCGCACCGCGTCGACCACCTCGCCGGCGTCACGGGGAGCCTCCCAGGAGACCCGCACCAACCCGAGCCCTTCGGGATCGCGGGACGTCGAGACCTTCCCGAGGTTCATGGTCGAGAGCGTGTCGGCGACGCGCTGAACGTCCCTCGCACCGACCAGAGCCTCGTTCTGGCGGTAGCCGCGCGGTTCGGTCGAGCTGGAAGGAGTCGAAGTGCCCGCCATGGGATTGTCCTTTCCGTAGGGTTGACCCTAGGAACGCCCGCACTGCCGTTTTGATACTCGAAACTTCCCTTGCGGGGCATACCTTGTTCCATTCGGACCGGTTTGGCAAGGGGCGGCAGCGTGGGCTCGGGAGCGCAGCGAGGTACCGACATCGTCGGTCAGTGCACCGTTGATGCCGCAGAGGCCATCCGCTTGGTGCAGGCTCAGCCGGGACAGGCCCGCGCCCTGGCCCTTGCGGCGCGGCGGCGGGCCCGCGGCGAGGGAGATCCGGAAGCCGGTTCGATGGCCGAGCGGGCCCTGGGGCTTGTCGACAAGGAGCGCAACGAGCTCGACGGCGCGGCGCGCCACCTTCGGGAGGCCATTCGCCTGGCTGCGGCCGGAGGCCTCCCGGTTCGCGAGGCCGAGGCCCGTATGAGCCTGGCCCTCGTCCTGGCCCACCTCGGCAAGGGTGGTCCTGCGTTGCGCCAGGCCGACTTGGCCGCGACCGTGCTGCGTGGGCCCGACGCCGCCCGCCTCCAGATGCAGCGGGCCCTGATCCTCCAGCACCTGGCGCGGTTCGACGAGGCGCTCGACGGCTACCGGCGGGCCCTGACGGTGTTCCGGCGGTCCAAGGACCGGCTGTGGGAGACGCGTGCCCTGTGCAACAGGGGCGTCCTGCTGACCAACCGCGGAGAGTTCCGCGCCGCAGAGGCCGACCTTGTGCGGGCTCTCGATCTCTGCACGGAGCTTGAGTTCGAGCTCGGGGCCGGCCTCGTGGCCCACAACCTGGGCTACCTCTCGGCCCGGAGAGGCGATGTCGTACGGGCGCTGGAGTGGTACGACGCAGCAGAGCACCGGTACGTGGCGGCCGGGGTCGAGCGGTCGGAGCTGCTGCTCGACCGGGGTGAGCTCCTCCTCTCGGCCCGGCTGGTCGCCGAGGCCCGGGAGGCAGCACAACAGGTCGTCGCCGAGCTGGCCCGGGACCGGATGGCTCTGCGCCTGCCCGAGGCGCGCCTCATGTTGTCGCAGGCCGCGCTGGTCGACGGCGACGTCGCCACCGCCCGAGCTGCCGCTGAACAGGCCCGCCGGGCGTTCGCCCGTCAAGGCCGTCTGGGTTGGGCGGCGCTGGCGCGCTACGCCGCCCTGCGGGCCTCGTGGGCGGGCGGGGACCGATCGGCGAGGGCTCTCAGGTCTGCACTCGACGCCGGGGCGGCGCTGGCGGGCACGGGCTGGGCCATCGCCGCGCTCGACGCCCGGGTCCTGGCCGCCCGCATCGCCCTGGACCTCGGGCGGTCAGACGTGGCCGGCCGCGAGCTGGCTGCTGCCAGCCGTGCCCGTCATCGCGGCCCGGTGGAGCTTCGGTCCCGCGCGTGGCACGCCCAAGCCCTGCTGTGCCTGAGTCGGGGCCACCGCGGCCAGGCGATCGCCGCCCTCAGATCGGGCATGGACGTCCTGGAAGAGCACCGGGCCGCGCTAGGAGCGACCGAGCTTCGGGCCCACCTCTCGGCCCACGGCGCCGACTTGGCGACCCTGGGCCTGCGTCTGGCCGTCGAGGACGGCCATGCGGAGCGGGTGCTCGAGTGGGCGGAGCGGTGGCGCGCCGGCGCCCTTCGCCCGCGCCTCGTGCGCCCGCCCGACGACGCGGCGCTGGCGGCACGGACCGCGGAGCTTCGCAACGTCGTCAGGGAGCGGGAGCAGGCGATACTGGCCGGACGGAGCGACGGTGCCCTCCTGCGGCGTCAAAGCGAGCTGGAGGAAGCGGTCCGACAGCGAGCACGACGGGCGCCCGGTGGAGGGGCCGCCAGCGCCACCGCCCCCGCTACGGCGGACCTGGTCGCAGTGCTGCAGGATCAGGCGCTCATCGAGATGTTCGAGCTGGACGGCCGGTTGCACGCAGTGGTCGTCACGAGGGACAAGGCAGCAGTGTTGCGGGGACTCGGCGCGGCCCGGGAGGTGAGCGACGAGCTCGACGCCATGCATTTCGCGCTCCGCCGTCTGGCCCGCACCCGTGGCGGCCAGGCGTCGCTCGACGTGGCCCTCTCCGCCGTGGGGCATGCCGCCATGCGACTCGACCGGATGCTGCTCGAGCCGCTGACGGCCGACGTCGGCGACCGGCCTCTGGTCATCGTCCCGCCCGGCCGCCTGCACGCCACGCCGTGGTCGCTGCTGCCCTCCTGCCTTGGGCGTCCTGTGGTGGTCAGTCCCGGCGCGGCCCTCTGGCGGGCGGCGGCCGAGGACCGGGCGCCCGCGGTGAAGGACAGGTCGGCCGTCGTCCTCGTTGCCGGGCCCGACCTTCCCCACGCCGGCGCTGAGGTCGCCGCCCTCGGGCGGCAGTACAAGGGGGCGGTGCGGCTGGTGGGGAAATCGGCCGAGGTCAAGGCGGTGCTCGACGCCCTCGACGGCGCCGACCTCGCTCACGTCGCGGCCCACGGTCGCTTCCGCTCCGACAACCCGCTCTTCTCGTGCCTGGTGCTGGCCGACGGGCCCCTCACCGTCTACGACCTCGAAAGCCTCCGACGCCCCCCGCGGGTGCTGCTGCTGTCCGCGTGCCAGTCCGGCGTCTCGGGCGTACGCCCCGGCGACGAGGTCATGGGCTTGGCTGCGGCCCTGCTCGGCCTCGGCACCCGCACCCTCGTGGCCAGTGTCGTCGACGTGCCCGACGAGCAGACGGCCAACCTGATGCTCGGCGTGCACCGGCACCTGAGGAAGGGCGACTCCCCGGCCGTCGCCCTCTGTCGGGCGCAGGGCGAGATGATCGGCCGGGCCGATCCCCGTGCGATCGCCGCCTCCGCCGGTTTCGTCTGTTTCGGCTCAGGGTGAGGCCGCCCGGGCCGGAGAGGCGGACTCGCTCGCCGTCAGGCCAGGAACCAGTCTGTCTCGACGACCCGGGCCTCCGCCGCGCATCTGAGGCTCACGGGCCCGGGCGCCACGTCGTCCACCCTGAACCGCCCAACTTCGTCTGCGGCCACCGTGGTCGTGCCGGCGCCGTGGCGCACCTGGACCTCCCCGGGGGTCGGGGGGACCAGCTGGCCGAGAAGGCTACGGACCGTCCCCCGCTCCAGCACCTCCACCTCCACCGTGAGGCTCGGTGCCTCGAAGGTCAACAGCTCTGGCGCTTGGGGGCTCCGGACACCGGCGAGCTTCTTGTCGTCCGCCGGGTCGCCGATGATCTCGGCCAGTTCGGCATCCACGGTCCTCCACGCGATCGCCGAGCGCGCCGCCGCGATCGCGTCCGGAGGGATGGGGTCGAGTCGAGCGGCAAGGGCGCGGAACTCACCCAGTAGGTCGTCGTCAAAGTCGTCTCCGCCGGCGACGCCTGGTGCGTTGGTTCCATCATCCAAGGCCCATCACCTCACTCCTCAGACGCCCGAGTTTCACTTCAGATACCTCCCAGCTCGCGCCGAAGGTGCTTCAGGCAGCGCCCACGAGTCGGGCCGATGCTGCCAATCGGCATCTCGAGCGCACGGCCGACCTCCTCGTACGACGGCTCGGGGTCGGCCATCAGTAGGCGCAACAGCCGCTGGCAGGGCTCTGACAGCCGGGCCAGGGCGGCGTGGAGCTCGGCGCTCCGCTCGTCGGCCAGCAGCCTCGAGTCAGCTGATGGGAGCAGCGGGTCCGGGGCGTCCAACACCTCGTCGTTGCTTGAGGGGACGGCCCGGCCCCTCCTGCGGAGCACGGTGAGGCATTCGAAGCGTGCGGTGGTCGCCAGCCACGCCCCGACCCGGTTCGGTTCCCGGATGGTGTCGATGTGGGTGACCAAGCGTAGGAACGTCACCTGGAACACGTCCTCGGCGTCGGCCGAGCTCAGGCGATGCGCCCGCGCTACCGCCCACACACGGCTGCCGTACCTGTCGACAATCTCGTCCCACGCTGACTGGTCGCCTTTGCGGGCGGCCTCCACCAGATCCCGGTCCCCCGCCTCATCCCGCCTCACTGCGCTCATCGTACGTGCCGGACCTCGCGTCCGCCTGCTCGTCGTATTCACGAGCCGTTGCCAGCCCTCCTAGTCAACAACGAGACGGAGGAACGGCGATGCTGACTACACACGACAGACGGGTGGATGCACTGGATCGGGGCGCAGCCGCCGACGGCGCGTCCGCGGCGATCGACGACTCCCACCACCGAGTCCGTTCGCCCCACCGGTGGATTCCGGTCCTGGCCATGGCTACAGGTCTTGCATGCAGTGCGGTCGCTTCGCTGAGCCTCGCCGAACGAGCCGGGCGCCCTTCCTCTTCCGGTGTGACCATCGGCGGCCCCGCTGACGTGCAGGCGCGGGTGGCGACGTATGCGCCTGGGCAGTCCTCGGGCTGGCATACACACACCGGCCTGCATGCGGTGATCGTGGTCTCCGGAACGCTGACGGTCGTCGACGTCGCATGCCAGCGCCGCACCTTCAATGCGGGCGAGTCGTACGTGGGCGGCCAAGAGGTCCACCTCGCTTTGAACGAACTGGCTTCGCCGTTGGAGATGGCGGTCACCTACATGTTCCCGACCGGCATCTCCCACACCGACTTTCACATCCCCGCGCCGGCGCCTGCCAACTGCGATGCCGGCTGACCAGGAGGAAGCGCGATGCGTTCCTTCATTTCGGAGCTTGTGGCCGCCCGGCGGGACCTTGTTCACGACCCACGGCGCCGCGTAGTGGGTCACATGTTGGCCAAGACCGCCGGCCTCGCGCGGGCAGATAGCACCGAGGATGCGCCTCGGTGCTATCTGCTGTTCGCCGGCGGATCCAACGTCCCGCGAGGCGGACTCGCAGACCTGACGGGTACGTTCTCCTCCGAGGACAGAGCTCGCCGGGCTTTCCTGGACATCCGCCTGAACGCCCGCAACCCGCAGTCTTGGGCGCAGCTGGCGGTCGTCGAGCCCGACGGGATCAAGCCGCTCTGCTGGTTCGGCATCGGCGCCATGCCGGCTCGAAACGCGCGCAGCTGAAGCGACACGACCGCCGGTCCGGCGCCCGAACGCCGCTCGACCTGGCGTCCGGGGAGGGTACGCACGGGCGCTCCTCGGCACCGGTTCCGCCGCCGTTCGACACGTTCGTTCGTCGGTGTATTTCGTGGCCGGGCTGATGTAGAGGCCTGCAGGCACCGTCGAGGGCCTTCACGTGGGCTGCCGGCCCGCAAGCTGCGCGGCAGACGAGGCTGCAGGCTCGTGATGCCGCCCTTCGCTGCGCTTCAGGACGAAGTAGCTGGGGATGTCCTACCGGGCCGACGTCGACACGAGAGCCGCGTCATCACTCCGGCCTGCGACCGGAGTCGACGTGGGCGGGTCAACCTCTCCCTCGGGGCGTCCCGGGCCGGGAGGGGCCGGGCTCTGGACCACGATGACGGGTTGACCGGACGGGTCGGCCGGCTGCGAGGGAGCGGTGGACGGCCGCTCTCCCGAGGCCCGGAGCCGTGAGACCTTGTTGAGCACATCGAACCAGAACGGAGCGCCAAGGGACAACGCGCCCACGGTGATGCCGAGACCGAGCAGCTTCAACAGCAGGTCGGCGTGGAGCCCGGGCCAGCGACGGGGGTCGGGATTTCGCTTCCCGTCGACCTTCTCGGGCGCCCAGCCGATCGGCAGCTCGAGGCCTCGTACCGTCGCCACCTGGTTCGACACGTCCTGGGGGCCATCGACCTGCGCGCGATCAGCCGCACCTCGGCTGGCGACATTGGCCACCACCGCCTCACGCACGGCGTCCTGTGCCCAGAGAGTCCGGGCGATCAGGATGGTGTCCACGTTCAGCCCGATGACGATGACCGCGGCGTAGATGAGCACCCAGCGCTGCACCCGTCGCTTGTACCAGCCGGACACCCTCGCCATCGAGTCGTTGAACCACCCTTCGATGCCAACCCGGAGGGCGGCCAGGTCGTCTCCGGCCTCGATGGCAAGACGAGTGAGTGGCGCCTTGGCGGGATGGTGCTCCGGCAGTGCGGCCACCGCCCGCCTGACCTGCTCGACGCTCGTCACCTGATCGTCATCGGGGGCGAGGAGGTCGAGGATGGCGAGGCTGAACGTGCGCGGCGAGACGTAGGAGGGCAGGCTCCGGCGGGAGCCCTCAGGCGTGATCGAGGTGATCAGGCTGCTCTGCTTGAACCTCTCCGAGCTGACCGGCGGCCGGGCATCCGGGTCAGGCGGATCCAGCGTCCTTCGCAGCCACTGCTCGAGGTCACGCGATCGCCAGGCCAGCCTGGCCGAGACGGTCTCGTTCACCTTCGAGACGATCATGCTGAGCATGAAGTAGACGAAGATCAGCCCAATGACCACACCTAGCACGGACGAACCAAACACGACTCTCTCCTTTGCGCGGTTCAGATATGGGCAGGAGCGGCCCGCGTGTCGGGCCGCTCCTGCCATGAGGCTCTTGATGCCGGACGGAAGGTGCCGATCAGAGCGCAGCCGTCCAGGCCGCGTCCCAGGTCTTCTCACCGACAACGCCGTCGACGGGCAGGCCCTTTTCCTCCTGGAACTGGATGGTGATGGCACGGGTCTGAGGTCCGAAGTCGCCGTCGGCCTCGATGGGCCAACCGCGATGCTTCATCTGCGCCTGCCAGACACGGACGTCGTATGAGGCGTCTCCCTCCTGGAAGGACTTCCCCGGCCACGTGGGGTGATCGGCCGCCAGTGGGGGCGGTGGGGCTGCGCCGCCCCATTCGGAGCGGAAGTACGCCGCCTCCCGCTCCCGCCGCCGCACAAGGCCCTCGAGCACCTCTCCGCCGGCCTTGCACCAGCTGGCGAACTCGTTGGCCGCCCCGTCGTAGTCGCCTTCGTTCAGCAGGCGCCGGAGGGTGCTCCCCTCCAGCGCTCCCGCGCCGACGTTGTAGGTAAATGAAACCAGCGCGTCGAACTCCGACTGCTTGAGGGGCACCGAGACCAAGTCCCGGACCGGCTGCTCGTAGCGGGGAACGTCCGCGTCGATGAACAGCCGGTAGCACTCCTCGTCCGAAAGCCCGTTGACGAACGGCGCCTCGGTTTCAGCGCCGCACGTCGGTCCTTCATGCACCAGGTGGCCGATGCCGACCGTGCAGTGCCCGGCAGGGTCGTCGTAGAGGACGTTGCTCTTGCCCTCGAGCTCGGCGATGAGCGCCGCTCCCTGTGAGGACAGGCGAAGCTCCGATGCTGGCCGGCGACCCGTGGTCACCGTCGGGCCGGGCACCGGTGCGGGCAGCGGCTCGGGCGGCTGGACGTCGAGGGCCTCCCAGGTCGCCGGGCCGACGATCCCGTCGGCCTCCAGACCCCTCGCCCGCTGGAAGTCGACGACCCGCGCCCGCGTGGTCGGGCCGAAGTCGCCGTCGACGACGCACTCGAACCCGTGCGTGTTGAGCCGCTGCTGGCACTCGACGACACCCTGGCCTTGGGCGCCCACCTCAAGCACCCCGCGGCCCACGCCGGCGCCCCATTCCTCGGGGATCCCCGTGTAGTACGCGTAGGCCACCTCAATGGGCTGGCAGTGCCAGGGCTCGACGTTCGCTATGGGGAAGTGGAGGCCGAACTCGCCAGCGCGAGCGTTGGCCTGGGCCAGGTCGCCCTCCAGGTCGGCCGCCAGCGCCATGGGCTCGGCGAAGGGGCATGCCTCGTGGTTTGACGAGCCGGGCCGGTTGGCAGGGTTGAACCCAGGCAGCCCGTTGATGTAGCCGTCGTAGAGCTCCTTCTGGCGCTCGGAGCTCCGCCAGCCGGAGAGAATTGAAGTCCCGCATGCTTCGTTGAGTCGTTGAAGGCGCTCAGCGAAGACCGGATGAAGGTTGTCGTACCCTCTGCTCACTCTTCCTCCTCGTTGAGATGTCGCCGCACCAGTGCCGGCGTACGGGGAGGAGAGTCGTCAGCAGGTCGCGCAAATACATCGTGGAGACGTTGGTGCATTCGTGAGGCCGAGCAGTTTGAAGATTCGCTCGCTGCCAACGTCGGACCCGGACATCTGAGTAGCTGTTCGATGATGACGCCACGCACGATTTTCACAATCGTTTCGGGGAAGCCATCGTCATTGGTGGCTCGGATCAATGCGCATCAGCAGCCGCCGGATCCTGGCTCGACTCCCAATCGGTGCGGCCGGTAGCAGGGCTGCGCGGAAGTCGGAGCGGCGAGGCTGTGACCTGCGGGTTTGTACCCGGACTGGCGCGGGGTTGGGGTGGGGTGGTAGCGCTGTGTAGGTGAGGGAGCGCTTCGAGAGCCGGGA